>JBGFRS010000002.1:0-128233 GCA_041694995.1 Pseudomonadota bacterium
CCGGGCCGCCGTATGCTTTCCGCCGGGGGTTTTCGTCTTCTGGGGGGCGCCCGCGCGCACGCCCGGCGGGGCGATCAGCGCGTCGTCCTCCCCCGTGACGCACAGCACCGGGCAGGCGATGCGCGCGGCGTCCGCCGGGCCGCGCTTGCGCATGGCGCGGATGCGCTTTCCCACCTCGTCCTTGTCGAGGCCGGCGTTCAAGCGGTCGATCGCGGTGTAGAGCGCGTGCAGGGCCGGCTTCTCGGCCGCGAAGACGAAGCCGGTCGCGCGGTGGATGCCGGCTGCGGTCAGGGCTTCGATCGTCTTCGGCGCCGCGGCCCGCCACGCCGTCACCTCGGCGTCGCCGTAGCCGTCATAGTCGAGGCTTCCGGTGGTGCAGGCGAGCACGAGGCCGGCGAGACGGCCTGGCGCCGCGAGCGCGAGTTCGACGCCGGTCCAGCCGCCCATCGACTGGCCGATCAGGACGGCCTTGCCGATGCCGAGATGGTCGAGGAGGGCGAGCGCGTCGCCGGCATAATCGTGCGGGTCCGGCACGCCGCCCGGCGCGGTCGAGGGCGCGAAGCCGCGGTGCGAGAAGGCGATGCAGGCGTGACGCGCGGTAAACGCCGGCACCTGCTGCCACCACGACATGTGGTTGCCGCCGAGGCCGTGCGCGAAGAGAATGGCGGGCCCGTCGCCGGTCACCTCATAGGCGATCTCGGCGCCGTCGGGACGGTGCAAACGGGCGGCACGGGTCGAGGGCATGGGCATGGGGCAGGTGTCTCAAGTTTCGGTGTCGCGCCAATATTGACCGCCACGGCCGCCCCCCGCTACAAGCTTTCGTCAACCGGTGCGGCGCAGGCTGCGCCGCCGATCAGGACGCCGACCGTGTCGCACGACACCTTCGATTGCATCGCCGCCGGGGCCCGCCGCCTCGCGGCCGCGCGCGGCCTTGGCCTCCTTTTGCTTACGCGCCCCTGAGGGCCGTCCGGGCGTGAGCGCCTGGGCTCTCAGGGGAGCGCCGGCATCACCTTCCCGACATTCGCCGTCCCCGACGGAGCGGGCGACGGCCCCGCACAAGGACCTCACCCCATGACCGCCCCAAAGGACCGCGTCGTCATCTTCGACACGACGCTGCGCGACGGCGAGCAATGCCCCGGCGCGACCATGACGCTCGAGGAGAAGCTGCAGGTCGCCGATCTCCTCGACGAGATGGGCGTCGACATCATCGAGGCGGGCTTCCCGATCGCCTCGAACGGCGATTTCGAAGCGGTGTCGCTCATTGCCGGGCGCGTCAAGAACGCCGTCGTCGCCGGCCTGTCGCGCGCCGGCGCAAAGGACATCGACCGGGCCGGGGAGGCGGTGCGCCACGCCAAGCGCCCGCGCATCCACACCTTCATCTCCACCTCGCCGGTGCACATGAAGTACAAGCTTCAGAAGACGCCCGACGAAGTGCTCGAAATGGTCATCGGGCAGGTGACGCGCGCGCGCAACCTCGTCGACGACGTCGAATGGTCGTGCGAGGACGGCACCCGCACCGAGCACGACTTCCTGTGCCGCTGCGTCGAAGCCGCGATCAAGGCCGGGGCGACCACCATCAATATTCCGGATACGGTCGGCTACACGGCGCCGGACGAGTACCGCGCGCTCTTCCGCATGGTGCGCGAGCGCGTGCCGAACGCCGACAAGGCGGTGTTCTCGGTCCATTGCCACAACGACCTCGGCATGGCGGTCGCGAACTCGATCGCCGGCCTCGAGGGCGGCGCGCGGCAGATCGAGTGCACCATCAACGGCATCGGCGAGCGCGCGGGCAACGCGGCGCTGGAAGAGGTGGTGATGGCGCTGAAGACGCGCGGCGACATCTTCCCCTTCGAGACCGGCGTCAAGACCGAGATGCTGATGCGCGCCTCGAAGCTCGTCTCGGCGGTGACCTCTTTCCCCGTGCAGTACAACAAGGCGATCGTCGGGCGGAACGCGTTTGCGCACGAGAGCGGCATCCACCAGGACGGCATGCTCAAGCACACGCAGACCTATGAGATCATGACGCCGCAGTCGGTCGGGGTGAAGTCGACCTCGCTCGTCATGGGCAAGCATTCGGGCCGCAACGCCTTCCGCGACAAGCTGAAGAACCTCGGCTACTCGCTGTCCGACAATGCCTTCGAGGATGCGTTCAACCGCTTCAAGGATCTCGCCGACAAGAAGAAGCACGTCTACGACGAGGACATCGAGGCGCTCGTCGACGAAGGCATCGCGACGGCGCAGGACCGCATGAAGGTGCTGTCCCTGCTCGTCGTCGCCGGCACGATGGGGCCGCAGGTCGCGACGCTCTCGCTCGACATCGACGGCGTGCACAAGACGGTGCAGGCGCAAGGCAACGGGCCGGTCGATGCGTGCTTCAACGCGATCAAGGCGATCGTGCCGCACGAGGCCGTGCTCGAGCTCTACCAGGTGCACGCGGTGACCGAGGGCACCGACGCGCAGGCCGAGGTGTCGGTGCGCCTCGGCGAGGCGGGCAAGAGCGTCACGGCCAAGGCGGCGCATCCGGACACGCTCGTCGCCTCGGCGAAGGCCTATCTCTCGGCGCTCAACAAGCTGATGCTCAAGCGCGAGAAGATGCACGCCCAGCACGCCGCGTGAGCGCTTTCCCAGCGTCGCGGGCAAGGAGCGAGCGGTGCGCATCGGCGTCGACCTCGGCGGGACGAAGACGGAGATCGTGGCGCTTGTGCCCGACGGGTCGGAGGCGTTGCGCCGGCGCGTGGCCACGCCCCAAACGGGCTACGACGCCATCGTGACGGCGATCCGCGACCTGGTGCGGGCCGCGGAGGCGGACATCGGTGCGGCCGGCAGCGTCGGTGTCGGCATTCCCGGCGCGGTGTCGCCGCGCACCGGCCTCGTGAAGAACGCCAACACGACGGTGCTGAACGGCAAGCCGTTCGCGGCGGACCTTGCCGCGGCGCTCGCCCGGCCGGTCCGTCTCGACAATGACGCGAACTGCTTCGCGCTCTCGGAAGCGGTCGATGGCGCGGGCAGGGGCGCGCGCTGCGTGTTCGGCGTCATCCTCGGCACCGGCGTCGGCGCCGGCATCGCGATCGACGGCCGCGTTCACAAGGGCCGGCATCTCGTCGCCGGGGAGTGGGGGCACAATCCGCTGCCGTGGCCCTCGGTGCCGGAACTGACCGAGGCGCCGCCCTGCTATTGCGGCAAGAGCGGCTGCATCGAGACATGGGTTTCCGGGCCGGCCTTTGCCGCGGATCACGCCCGCGCGACCGGCGTTTACCTTCCGGCCCCCGACATCCTGGAGCACGCCGCCGCCGGCGATGCCGCCGCCGAGGCGAGCTATCAGCGTTACGTTTACCGTCTCGCCCGATCGCTGGCCCACGTCGTCAACGTGCTCGATCCCGACGCCATCGTGCTCGGCGGCGGCATGGGCCAGGTCGACCGCCTGACGGAGGACCTCCCGATCCTGATGCCGGCCTACGTCTTCTCCGACCATTGCGACACGCCGATCGTGCGGCCGCGTCACGGCGATTCCTCAGGCGTGCGCGGGGCGGCGCGGCTGTGGGATCTTTAAGACGCGAGCGGCGGGGCGCGCTTGAATCGACCGACCCCTTCTGTTACGACCGCGCCTCTCGAAACGGCCGCGGGCCGCGGCGAGCCTCCCGGGTGTGTAGCTCAGTTGGTAGAGCAGCTGACTCTTAATCAGCGGGTCCATGGTTCGAGTCCATGCACACCCACCAACTCCGCTGATCTGAACAGGCGACGATCGCGATAGCGAGACGCGGCCGCTCAATACGTCATCATCGGCGGCAGGTCCTTGGCCTGCGCGACCCAGTCCGCCACCACCTTCGGGCTCGGCATGGCGCGGACGAGCTTGCGCGTCTCGTTGGCGGCCAGCAAGGCCGCGTGCAGGTTCTCGGGCTTGCGGGTCCGCAATTCCTTGACGGTGTCGACGCCGGCGGCTTCGAGGAGTTCGGAGTATTCCTCGCCCACGCCGTTGATGCGCATCAGGTCGGCCATATTGGCCCATTTCAGGATGCGGGCCTCTTCGATGCCGGTCTTGCCGGCGAGGTCCTTACGCCCTTTCGGGTCCTTGGCCGCCGCGAGCAGCTGTTCTGTCGTCTTGATGCCGATCCCTAAGAGTTTCGCCCCATAGGCCGGGCCGATGCCTTCGATCTTCTCGATCGGATACGTCATGTTTCGCTCCCGCTCCCTGCGATGCGCCGGCTGCAGCCAACGGTGCCGGCCGCATTCGACAAGCGCAAAGCTAGGGCGCAGGAACGCGTTCGCCAACCGTGAAGAGGGCGGTGTCACCGGAGCTGAGATGGCAGCCGGTATCGGCGGCCCGAGGGTCATGCGGCGAGAGCTGGGCCCACCTTCATTGCCTGCACAGGCGGCGGCGCCCATGTGCCCCTGTTCGCATTCACGCGGCCTATCCGGTGCCGTCGATCTTGCGTAGCCTCGTCTCGGGCGGAGCTTCATGCGGTTCCGGGATGCCGGACACGCCATCCAACCTCGTTCTTGGGGCACGCCTGCGATCCACGCGCCGTGGGTGATGCGCTAATGCGTGCGCCCACAACAAGAGGGGAGGCTCACCATGGTTGCGTTCAACATTGTCAAGTTCAAGGTCAAGTCGGGCCAGGATGAGGCCTTCCTCGAAGCGCATCGGCACGGCAAGGCAAATTGGCCTGGCCTCGTTCGGTGCAACATTGTGAAGCTCGGCGATCGCAGCTATTGCCTCATCGGCGAATGGCCTGACATGGAAACGATGGCGGCTGCTCGCCCGAACATGATTGCGACGCTCGACACGTTCCGCGCGGTGCTCGACGATCTCGGAGACGGGCGCGGCGTCACCGATGCCTCCTCGGGCGAGGTTGTTCTGATGGTCCGATAGAATTTTCGTCAAATATCGGCAATGATTTTGCGATGCGGGCGCATGAGCCGCGCCGCGGTGTCGTTATGTCAAGTTTTAAAGATGCTCCGCTCGCATCTTTACCAAGCATCAACCATTTTGTTGACTCGGGCGCCCGCTTGCGGCTCAGTCGCACGGTGACGTCTTCACCGGAGAGGCCGATGTTCTTCTTTCGCTCGACTGCCGTTGCCTTGGGCGCTGCCGCGCTCCTGATCGCCGCGCAGGTGCCGGCCGACGCCCAACAGGACCGCCGCGCCGCCTTCGCCGCGGGTGCGGCCGCCGGCTTCGTCGGCGGTGCCATGATCGGCGGATCGGCCGTGCACGCCCAGCCGGTCTATGCCGACCAGTACTACTATGCGCAGCCGGGCTACGCAGTTCGGGCGCGCCGGGCCGCGCCCGTCTATGTCGACGGCGGCTACTATGCCGCGCCGGCCCCGCGCGTGATGCGCCGCCCGGCTCCGGTCTTCGTCGGCGGCTACTACGCCGAGCCCGCGCCGGTCGTCATGCGCCGGCCGGCCCCGCGGTTCCGGGCCGCGGCCTATCAGCCCGTCTATGCGGTGCCGCCGCGCCAGCGCGCTCACCGCTTCGTCCAACACCCGCATCACGGACCGCGCTTTGCCGCGCCGCGCCGCGCCGCGATGCCGGTCCGCACCGTGCCTGTGATCCGCACGGGATGTCCGCAGCGGGTGACGGAGCGGCCGATCCGTGACCATCGCGGGCGGATCGTCGCGATCAACCAGCACCGCAGCTGCCGCTGAACGGTCGGCGATCGACGTCAAGCGGGGGCGCCCCTTGCGGCGCCCTCGTCAGCGAGGCCGGCGGGTTGACATGCCGCAGCGATCCAGGTGAGCACGCCCGCTAGCTTGGCGAGCATGCCCGCCGATCGCAGGAGAGGTTCATGGGATTCGCCGACATCTTGGTCCAAATCCGGCCGCACGAGACCTGGTCCGAGCACGTCGATGCGGCCGGGCGCTTGGCCAAGCGCTTCGGCGCCCGTCTAACCGGCCTCTACACGAGCCGCGACATCGCCGTGCTGAAGGTCGCCTATAACCGCGACCATCCCTCCATCCGCGAACGCCAGAAGGAAGAGGATGCGGCCGCGGCCGCGGCCGGGGAGAAGTTCCGCGCCCAGATGGAGGCGATCGGCGTTGCATGCGATTTTCAGGTCGGCGAGGGCGATGCCTCCGACCTGGTGACGCTTCTTGCGAAGCTGCACGACCTCGTCGTCGTGCCGCAGACCGACCGAGAGCACGACGAAGGGGGGTGGGACGTTGCCGAGCAGAGCGTGCTTGCCACCGGGCGCCCGACGCTGATCGTGCCGCGCAAAGGCAGCTTCGCCTCGATCGGCCGGCGCATTCTGGTCGCGTGGAACGAGAGCCGCGAGTCGGCGCTCGCCCTCCATGCGGCGGCACCGTTCTACGCCAATTCCGAACTCGTCCGCGTGCTGGTCGGGCCAGCGAAGGAGACGTTCTTCCGCTTCATGACCAAGGCCCCCCGGGTCGATGTCGGCGCCTTCCTGCAGCGCCGCGCGCCGAAGGTGGAAGTCAAGCCCTTCACGCCGTCGGACTCGGAAGCCGGTCGCGCCATCCTCGCCGAAGCGAAGGCGATGAATGCGGATCTCGTCGTCATGGGCGCGTACGGCCGCACCCGCTTCAGCGAGTGGATCCTCGGCGGCGCGACCCGTCAGGTGCTGCACGACGCCGAGGTTCCGGTTCTCATGGCGCACTAGAGGCGGTGCGCGGCCTCAGCTCTTGATCTCGATGCGGGTCTTCTCGGGCTTTGCCTCCGGCGGCTTCGGCAGGTTCACTTTCAGAACGCCCTTGTCGAAGCTCGCCGAGACCTTTGCCGGGTCGACGTCGAAGGCGAGGGGGATTGACCGGACGAACGCACCGTAGCTGCGCTCGCTCACGTGCCAGTCCTTTTCCTTGGTTTCGCTCTCGACCCGCTTCTCGCCCTTCAACGTCAAGGTCCGTCCGATCACGTTGACCTCCACGTCCTTGGCTTCGCAGCCCGGCAGTTCGGCCGTCACATCGAGCCCGTCGCTTGTCTCGACGACGTCGACCGAGGGCATGAACGACCCGTCGCCCCCGAGGCGTACGGTCAACGGTTCCCGCATGAATGTGTCGAAGACGCGCCCCACCTCCTGCTGCAGCGCCGAGAACACGTCGCCGGGCCGGCTGCCGGTGCGGAACAGCGAGGGCATCAAGTCTCTCCGATCCATATCGACCTCCTGTGAAACGGCGGGTATCGTACCCGCCCGATGCAAGATAGTGGCGCTTGCTCGACGGAACCTTGCGCCATGACAAGCCTAACGTGGTCGCGACCTTGACCTCTCGCAAGGTTCACCGGCGCCCGTCCTGGCATCGTTCATTCCATTGGAGAGGTGTATGCCGAAGCGCGCCGTGTGGGTGTTGGTGGCGGATGGGGGCCGGGCACGTGTCCACAGCATCGTCGGTGGCGAGCTGGATGCCTCGCCCGTGTTTGAGCGCGAGGGCCCGCACCTGCGCTCGAGGGACATCGGCGCGGATCGCCCTGGCCGAACCTTTGCGGCGGCGGGGTCGGTGCGCCGATCCGCCATCGACCCGAAACAACCGCTTGACGATACGGAAGAGCGGCGCTTCCTGGCGACGATCGCCGAGGATCTCGATCGGCAGCATCAGCAGCGCGCCTTCGATGGGCTGGTGCTGGTGGCCGCTCCGCGCGCGCTCGGGACCTTGCGCGCCATGCTGACGCCGCGGCTTTCGCGCGCGCTGATCGCAACCAGCGATCGCGACCTCGTGCGCCGGCCGGTCGCGGCGCTGCGCAAGCATCTCGCCGCCTTGGATGGCGTGCACATCACCAAGACATAGAGGGGAGTTGGATGCTCAAGGACGTGATGGTGCATCTTGATGGAAGCGCGGATGACGTGGTGCGCCTCGAACGGGCAGAGGCCGTTGGGACGCAATTCGGCGCCCATCTCACGGGCCTCCTGACCATTCGCCTGCCCACGCCGTTCATCACCATGGAGGAAAGCGCGACAGCGGCCGCGCTGGTGAGCGAGATGGTCCAGCGCGCCCGCGAGGAAGGCAACGCGACGAGCAAGAAGGTCCAGTCGCGTCTGAGTACGCTGTCGTGTCCGAGTGAATTGCGCCGCATCGACGGCGTGTCGGGAGATATCGAGCGACGTGCGGTTGCCGAAGCCCGGACGGCGGATCTCGTTGTCGCGCTTCGCCCCTACGGTGCGGGCCGCAAGACGGTGTGGCTCGAACTCGTCGAAGCCCTCCTGTTCGGCACGGGCCGCGCGCTCCTTCTTCAGCCTCCGGACGGCAAACCCGCGCAGCCGATCACGCGCCCCTTCGTGTGCTGGAACGAAAGCCGCGAAGCGACGCGCGCGGTCGCGGAAGCGATGCCGTTCCTGCGCGCGGCGCAATCGGTCGTGCTCGCGATGGTCGACCCTGACACGGGCAGCGGAGCGGAGTGGCACGAGCCGGGCGCCGCCATGGCCCGTCATCTCGCGCGCCACGGCGTCAAGACGGAGTTGATGAACGTCGCAGCCGGCAGCCATGCGTCGGCCGAGGCGCTGCTGCGCGCGGCGGAAAGTCGCGGGGCCGATCTCATCGTCCTCGGCGGCTATGGCCATTCGCGATTGCGCGAATGGGCGCTCGGCGGCGTCACGCGCGACATGCTCACGTCCGCCAACGTGCCTCTCCTCATCGCGCATTGAGAGGATCGCAGCCGGCCACAATCGGAATTGCACTTAAGGAATAGACCCACTAGCAACTGGGTTTGCTGGCCACCTAGTGTCCCAGCGGGCGCTTGTGCGACACGTCGAGCCGTCTGCCGAGGGAGAGGACGATGATGGGGTTCGACTCGGCCGCGGCCACCGCGCTCCGGAAGGGTAGCGGGGCGCGCTTCGATCCAGCCCCCTCGACGCAAGACGCATCCCCGCGACCGCGCCCGCTGGCGAAGTCGCTCGCTTTCGACCGCCGGCAAACCATCTTCTGCGCCGGGGAACCGGCCGACCACCTCTACGAGGTGCAGGACGGTGCCGTGCTTCTCACCAAGCTGCTCCCGGATGGGCGGCGCCAGGTGGTCGAACTCGTTCGCCAAGGTGACGTGTTCGGGGTCAGTCCGGGTCCCGACTACAAGGTCACGGCGGAAGCTGCGCGGCCGACGCGGGTCCGCCTCTTGGCGCGGCGAGACATCGCCCATGATCCGGCGCTGCGCGCTCACATTCAGGCGCGCGTCGAGCGTCAGCTGTGCCGCCTGCAGGAGCATGCGCTGTGTCTCGGACGCAAGAACGCGGCCGAGCGTGTCGCCTCCTTCCTCGTCGGCTTGACGCGCGACATCGTCAGCTCCGAATGTCCGTGGTGGGCGGCCTCGGCGAAAGCCGTCGCTCTCGAACTCCCCATGACACGGGCTGAGATCGCCGACCATCTCGGCCTTTCGCTCGAAACGGTGTGCCGAACGATGACCGATCTCGAGCGTCGCGGCTTGATCGCGATCGGCAGCCGCCATGGCGAAGTCGAGGTTGTCGACATCTGCCGCTTGTGCCGAACGACCGGGGTCTGCATCCGCGAGTGATCAGATCGTGCCCGCCGTGAGTTCGGCTTGACAGGTCGCTGCCATCGGGTAGCGACGGCTCCATGCCGAAGCCGCTTGCCGAACGTCCCGCCATCGTCTTTGCCCATGCCGCCTATCGCCTGGGCGATGAGTTTGCTCGACGGGGGACAGGCTTCCCTTTCGCCGAGGTGCGGGACGCCGCGGCCCTCGATGCGCGGGTCGGCGAAGCCGATGTCCTCGTCCTGTCCGGCCTTTGGCGCGATGCGCTTCTCGACAGGGCGCCGCGGCTCGTCCTCGTGCAGTCGGTCAGCGCCGGCACCAATCAATACGGGCTCGACCGCTTCCGTGCCGCGGGCGTTCGCTTGGCGAGCGCGCAAGGGACGAACGAACGCGCGGTCGCGGAACATGCGGTCGCCCTCATGCTCGCGCTCACCCGGCGCTTGGGGGAAGCGCGCGACAACCAAGTGAAGCGCTTCTGGCGGCCGATGATCTCCGATCCGGACGCGCGGGAACGGGAACTCACCGGCCGCACGCTGCTGATCGTCGGCTATGGCCGCATCGGACGGCGGCTGGCGCGTCTTGCCAAGGCGTTCGACCTGCGCGTGATCGCGACGAAGCGCGATCCGGCGACCGGCGCGGAGGGCGCGGATGCCGCATACCCCGACAGCGCGCTGATCGAGATCCTGCCGCAAGCCGACATCGTGGTCCTGACCTGCCCGCTGACGGAGCGGACGGAACGGATGATCGACGCGCGCGCGCTTGCGGCAATGAAGCCCACGGCGCTTCTCATCAATGTGGCGCGCGGCAAGGTGGTCGACGAGCCGGCGTTGATCGCGGCGCTCGCCGAGAAGCGCATCGCGGGCGCCGGCCTCGACTGTACGGCGGACGAACCTCTACCGGCGGACTCGGTCCTGTGGGGTTTGCCGAACGTGGTGCTGACGCCGCACACGGCCGGCGAGACCGAACGCTACGAAGCGAACGTGGTCGATCTTCTGATCGAAAACCTCGCGCGGCTTCGGCGCGGCGAGCCGCTCATCAACGCCGTGGTGTAGTTCCTCACGGCCCGCGTCGCCGAGGGGCGGCGTCGAACGGATGTCGAGCATGGACCCCTCGACGTCGCGCATGGGTGGTCGGGCATGCGATCGAGAGGGTGGTCAGATCCCGCGTCGCGCGGCTACCGTCTTGAACTCGCCGCTGAGACGTTCCATGCCGATTCTGTCCCTCGATCTCGCCTCGACCCTGCCGAACGACGGTCTGTCCGGAACTCTGGTCGGCCGGGTCTGGCGGCCCGGCCTCGGCCCCGCGGTGGTGGCGCTTGCGCCCGGCGGCGTCTACGACGTGACGCGCGCTTTCCCGACCATGTCGGAACTCTGCGACGCGGACGACCCCGCCGCAACCGTGGCCGCGGTGCAAGGCGAGCGGATCGGCGCCCTCGCCGACCTGCTCGCGAACACGCCGGCGGGTGCGCGCGATGCGGCAAGGCCGTGGGTGCTCGCGCCCATCGATCTTCAGGCGATCAAGGCGTGCGGCGTGACCTTCGTGATCTCGCTGCTCGAACGTGTGATCGAAGAACAGGCGCGCGGCGATATGAGCCGGGCCGGTCAGCTCCGGCAGGAGATCACCGCGATCATCGGGTCGGAACTTGCCGGGCTGAAGCCGGGCTCGAAGGAGGCGGCTGCGCTGAAGTCCGTGCTCGTCGGGAAGGGCCTCTGGTCGCAATATCTCGAGGTCGGCATCGGGCCGGATGCGGAGGTCTTCACCAAGGCCCCGCCGATGGCTGCCGTCGGTACCGGCGCGGATGTCGGGCTGCACCCCGTGTCCTCCTGGAACAATCCGGAACCCGAGGTCGTCCTGGTCGTGTCCTCGCGCGGGCGCATCGTCGGGGCGACGCTCGGCAACGACGTCAATCTGCGCGACGTCGAGGGGCGCTCGGCGCTTCTTCTCGGCAAGGCGAAAGACAACAACGCCTCGGCGGCGGTCGGACCGTTCATTCGCCTGTTCGATGCGACCTTCACGCTCGACGACGTGCGCGCGGCGACGGTTGAGCTTGTCGTCGAGGGCGAGGACGGCTTCCGCCTCACGGGCTCCTCGTCCATGAGCAGGATTGCGCGCGACCCGACCGACCTCGTCGCGCAGGCTTATGGCGCGCATCACCAGTATCCGGACGGCTTCGTCCTCTATTGCGGCACGATGTTCGCGCCGGTCGAGGACCGCGGCGAAAAAGGCAAGGGGTTCACGCACAAGGTCGGCGACGTCGTCACCATCCGGTCGGACAAGCTCGGGGCGCTCGTCAACCGTGTCCGGCTGTCGACCGAATGCGAGCCCTGGACGTTCGGCACGCGCGCCTTGATGAAGAGCCTGGCGAAAAGGAGCGCGGCGTGAGCCCGATCAAGGGCATCGCGCTCAAGATCGCGGCCACCTTCGTCTTCGTCGTCATGGGTGTCCTGGTGAAGTGGCTCGGCGAGACCGTTCCGACCGGGCAGGTCGTCTTCGCGCGCTCGTTCTTCGCCTTCCTGCCATTGTTCCTGTTTCTCGCTTGGCGCCGCGAATTCGTCGCATCGTTCCGCGTGACGCGGCCGGGACTGCATGCGCTGCGCGTTGTCGCCGGTTCGTGCGGCATGCTGTTCAGCTTCGCCGCCTTGATTTTCATTCCACTCACCGACCAAGTCGCGATCGGCTACGCCATGCCCATCTTCGCCGTGATCTTCGCAGCCTTCATCCTCGGCGAGGCGGTCCGCGTCTACCGCTGGTCGGCGGTCGCGGTCGGGCTCGTCGGGGTGGCCGTGATCCTGTGGCCGCACCTTGCCGCGATGGCGGCCCGGGTCGCGGACGAGGCTGCGACGGGCGCCGCGCTCGCGCTTGCGGCGGCGGTTGCCTCCGCGCTCGCGACGATCTGCGTGCGCCTCCTCACGAAGACGGAGAGCACGGGTTCGATCATCATCTACTTCACCATCGGCACGACGATCCTCGGCCTTCTCACCCTGCCCATCGGTTGGGTCATGCCCTCGGCCCTCGAAGCGGCGGCCCTGATCGCCGTCGGGGTTCTCGGCGGTTGCGGGCAAATCCTGCACACCTTGAGCTACCGCCATGGCGATGCCTCGTTGATCGCGCCGTTCGAATACGCCTCGCTTCTGTGGGCGGTCGCGCTGGGCTTTCTCATCTTCGGCGACGCGCCGACCGTGAACGTGCTCGTCGGCGCGGCCATCGTCGTTGCAGCCGGGCTGTTCGTGATCTGGCGCGAACACCAGCTCGGGCTCGCGCGCGAGCGGGAGCAGGAGGTGGCGAAGACCTGAGCCGGCCTTGCGTCCGGCGGCCCGCTCGCCTACATCCGGCTTGCGATCTCGTCGGGGTGCCCGGTCGGGCTGAGAGGCGCTGCGCCAACCCGTCGAACCTGACCCGGGTCATGCCGGCGGAGGAAAGCGAGATGCGGGCGGAGCCGCGGGACAAGCTGGTTGCGGATACGGCAGCGGCGCTGAAGGCGCTGCGCTCCAACCGCCCGCGCGTCCACTGCCTTACCAACACGGTGGCGATGGCGTACACGGCGAACATGCTGCTCGCCGTCGGCGCCGTGCCGTCGATGACGATCGCGGTCGACGAGGTGCCGGACTTCGTGACCAAGGCGGATGCGCTGCTCGTCAATCTCGGCACCTTCGACGCGGGACGGCGGCGCGCGATGGAACTCGCGGTCGAGGTCGCAACCGAGCGACAGACGCCCTGGGTGCTTGATCCCGTCTTCGTCGACCGTTCGCCGGTCCGCACGGCCTTCGCCGCCGCCTTGGCGGCACGCGCACCGGATGCGATCCGGGCGAACACGGCTGAGCTTGGCGCAATCGCCGGGCGGGACGTCGACGAGAACGCGCTGTCCCACCTCGCCCTCGAGCGGCTGACCACGATCGCGCTCACCGGTGAAACCGATCTCGTGACGGATGGCGCGCGGCTCATCACCGTGTCCAACGGCCATCCCCTGATGGCGTGCGTCACCGCGGTTGGCTGCGCGGAATCCGCCGTGCTCGCGGCCCTCCTCGCCGTGGAGGAGGACCCGCTCGTCGCCGCCGCGGCCGCGCTGTTGACGATCGGCGTCGCCGGCGAAGTCGCCGCCGCGCACGCGCGCGGGCCCGGCACCTTCGCGCCGGCGCTCATCGATGCGGTCTATGCCATGGACGAAGCGACGCTCGCCCGCCGCGCCCAGGTGACGTGATGCGCTTGAACCTCGCCGTCTATGCCATCGCCGACCCGACGCGCACGCGCGGCCGCGCGCTCGTGCCTCTGGTGAAGGAGGCGGTCGCCGGCGGCGCGACGCTGGTGCAAGTGCGCGACAAGGCGAGCGACACGCGCGACTTCATTGCGCGCGCGCGTGCGCTCGTCGCCGCGCTCCGCCATTCCGACGTGCCGCTTCTCGTCAACGATCGCGTGGACGTCGCCCTCGCGGCCGAGGCGGACGGCGTGCACCTCGGCCAGAGCGACATGCGCGCGGAGGATGCGCGGCGCCTTCTCGGGCCGCGCGCGATCATCGGCCTCACCGTGCGCACGGCGGAAGAAGCGCGCACGACCCCGCTTGGTGCGGTCGACTACGTGGCGATCGGCGGCGTGTTCGGCACGGCGAGCAAGGTCAACGAGACGGCACCTGTCGGCCTCGGCGGGTTCGCGCGGCTCGCCGGGATCGTCCGCGCGCGCAAGCCCGGCCTGCCGATCTGCGCCATTGCCGGGATCACCGCCCGGAACGCGGCG
Source organism: Pseudomonadota bacterium (assembly GCA_041694995.1). Taxonomy (GTDB): domain Bacteria; phylum Pseudomonadota; class Alphaproteobacteria; order Rhizobiales; family UBA4765; genus Raskinella. The sequence continues at coordinate 14,159 of JBGFRS010000002.1, forward strand.
GATGTCGTGGCGGTCGGCGCGGACGGCGTGGCGGTGATCTCCGACATCTTCATGGCCGATGAGCCCGACGCCGCGGCGCGCGCGCTCGCTCTCGCCGTCGCGGCAGGTCTTGAGCGGAGGGCGGCGTGACGGCGATCGCGGTCACCATAGCAGGATCGGATTCGGGCGGCGGCGCCGGCATCCAGGCCGATCTTAAGACCTTCTCCGCGCTCGGCGTCTACGGCGCCTCCGCGATCTGCGCGCTGACAGCGCAGAACACGCGCGGCGTGCAAGGCGTGCTGCCCATCCCGCCGGCGTTTGTACGCGAGCAGATCGACTCGATCTTCTCGGATCTCACCGTCGATGCGGTGAAGATCGGCATGCTCGCCACCTCGGACGTGATCGCGGCCGTGGCCGACGGCCTCGCGCACTGGCGGGCGCGCAACGTCGTGCTCGATCCGGTGATGGTGGCGCAATCGGGCGATCCGCTCCTGCGCGAGGACGCGGTCGAGACCCTGCGCCGCGTGTTGATGCCGCAGGCCGTGCTCGTCACGCCCAATCTGCCGGAAGCCGCGCGCCTGCTCGATGCGCCGATCGCGACGAACGAAGGCGAGATGCGCGCGCAGGGAGAGCGGCTCCTGTGGCTCGGCGCGCGCGCCGTGCTCATGAAGGGCGGGCACGGGGAGGGGCTGGAGGCGATCGACCTCCTCCTCGATGGCCGCGAGGTGCACCGCTTCGCCGTCAAGCGCCACGCGACGAAGAACACGCACGGCACCGGCTGCACCTTGTCGTCGGCGATCTCCGCGCATCTCGCGCGCGGCTTCGATCTGACCACCGCGGTAGCGCGGTCGAAGGCCTGGCTGACCGAGGCGATCCGCGCCGCTGACACGCTCGCGATCGGGAAGGGGCACGGGCCGGTGCATCACTTCCACGCGCTGTGGGAGACGACCGTATGACCCCGAGCCGCCGCCGTTTCCTCGCCGCCGCGACGGTGCTCGCGGCCCTGCCGGCGCCGGCGCTCGCGCAGGGCCGCGTGCAATGGCGCATGGTGACGTCGTGGCCGCGCGATGTGCCCGGCCCCGGCGTCAGCGCGCGGCGCATCGCCGAGCGCATCCGCGCGCTCACCGACGGGCGCTTCGAGATTGTCGTGCATGCGGCCGGCGAGATCGTGCCGGGGCTCGGCGTGTTCGACGCGGTCGTGGCCGGCACGGCGCAGATGGGCCATTCCGCGGCGTTCTTCCAGGCCTCGAAGGCGCCCGCCGCGCAGGTCTTCACCACGCTGCCGTTCGGGCTCGCGCCCGTCGAGCATCACGCCTGGCTTGCGCGCGGCGGGGGGCAGGAGCTGTGGGACGAACTCTACGCGCCCTTCGGCGTGAAGCCGTTTCCGGGCGGCAACACCGGGCCGTCCATGGGCGGCTGGTTCACGAAGGAGATCCGCACGCCCGACGATCTGCGCGGCCTGCGCATCCGCGTCGCCGGCCTCGGCGCGGAGATGTACCGCCGGCTCGGCGCAGCGCCGGTTCTGACCGCGCCGGGCGAGATCTTCACCGCGCTGCGCTCGGGCGTGATCGACGCGGTCGAATTCCTCGGGCCGTCCTCCGATCTCGCGCAGGGCTTCCACCAGGCGGCGCGGAACTACTACGCGCCGGGCGTCACCAAGCCGAACGGGTCGAGCGAACTCCTCGTCGGGCTTGCCGCGTGGACCGGGCTTCCGCCCGACTTTCGCGCGGCGATCGTCAACGCCTCGCTCGCGGAAAGTCTCGCCGGCCTCGCCGAGGCCGAGGCGCTCAACGCCCAGGCGCTCGAGGTGCTGCGCGCGCAGCACGGCGTTTCGCTCGCCATGTTCCCGCCGCCGGTGATGGACGCGATGCGCCGCGCGGGCGGGGAGGTGGTGCGCGCGCTTCTCGAGCGCGACGCGGTCACCCGCCGCGTCGTCGGCAGCTATGGCGAGTTCCTGAGCCGCGTGCAGCCCTGGTCGGTCGTCGCGCTCGAAGGGTTCTTCTTCGCGCGCAACCGGTGAGGGACTTCGCGCCGCCCGCGCCGCCAGCCCGGAACGCTCATTCAACCCCGATGATGACCTCGTCGGGCTCGGTCGGGTGGTTGGTCCAGATGCGCACGCGCGTCGTCTTGCCGCGCACCGGCATGTCCATGAAAACCACGCTCTCGGCAGTCGAGATCACGAGGTGTGCCTCCGGCGTGTCGATCATGCCGTCGAAGACGGGCGCTTGCTGCGGCACACGCTGCGGAATCACCTCGCGGAAGTCACCGAGGGTGAAGGTTGTCGGGCCGTCTTGGTCCATGAGCACGCTGACAGAGACGCAGGTAGGGGTCGACATGACAGGCTGCATGATTGTGGGGTCGGGTGGCGTGCCGCCACTTGCGTCTGAAATGTAGATACGTGAATAGGCCGGCGCGTAACGCTTGGTTATCCTCATAACCATTCACCACGGTTGCAACTCGTTGTCCGCCGAGAGCTTCGCTCGCCGCAACTTGACGAAAGCGAGGACACGTCAGAATAAGCAGGATGGAGACTATGGCATGGTCGCGCTCAAACGCTCCGATATGAAGATTATAGATAGCGGCCTTGGCATGGACGGCGGCTACGTTCTGAACTTCTCGGATCGTACGTTTGCTGAGTTTTTTGAGGACGAATTCAAGATTGATATCGACGATAACAGATACCGAACTCGCGGCACGTCGAAAGCGAAGCGACTGCGTTCCTTTCTCGAGCAGGAGGATGAATACACCGTCGCGAAGGTGTTGCGGCGACTGTGGCAGCACCGCGAAGGTCTCCCCGAATTCAGTGGTGCTGCTAGCCATCAGACGATCAAAGACCAGTTCCACGCTCTGATCTCTCGCATCGAAGGCGGGGGGGCCATTCCCAGGACAGATGCTATCGAACGATTCACGCACGACGAGACGTTGGAGGAACTAGTATCTGCGATCGAGCGGGACATTGGTGCAAATCGACCGGCTGCGGCACTTGATCGGCTCCATACCTATTGTGCCAAAAAATTCGGTCACCTACTAGATTGCTATGGAGTAGTCTGGTCAAAAGATGAACCGCTTCACAGTCGTGTCGGCAAATACGTCAAGGTTTTGGAGCAGCAGCACCAACTAACGGATATGTCGAAACAGATCATCAAGAACGCGATTGGCATGTTCGACAAATTCAATTTCGTCCGCAACAACCGTTCACTTGCTCATGACAACGAGCTGTCGCAAGATGCTGAAGCCCGTTTTATCTTCGACTCCGTAACCGCGCTCCTTCGCTTCGTGAAGACGATCGAGATAGGCCGGTATGGCGCGTAGAGTGTGGTTTGCGCTTTCGTTGCATTGATCGGTCGATCAACAGTCTCGCCACCAGCGACTACCTTGGCGCCCCGGCGCGGCCCGGCTATGACGGGCCATGACGAAGACACCGAAGCGCGCGGAGATGGATGAGCGGGTGCTTGCCTTCTCCGGCCAGCTCGGCAAGACGATCCAGCGCCTGCGCCGCACCTACAATCTGTCGCTCTCCGAGCTTGCCGAGCAGTCGGGCGTGGCAAAGTCGATCATCAGCCAGATCGAGCGCAACGAGACGAACCCGACGCTCGCGACCATCTGGCGCCTGTCGCAGGCGCTCGACGTGTCGATCGATCGTTTCCTTGCGGCCTCCGAGGACGAGCCCTTCGTCGAGAAGGCGGGCAGGCGCGACCAGCCGGTGATCGTCTCCGAAGACGGCAAGGTGCGCCTCACCATCATCGGCTGGGGCAAGACGGTCGAATGGCTGCAATGGTACGACGTCGTCGCGGAGCCGGGCGGCGTGCTTGAGAGCGACGCGCATCAGCGCGGCTCGATCGAGTCGCTCTCCGTGCTCGCGGGCGCGTTCGAGGTCGAGGTCGCAGGCAAGCGCGAGAGCGTCGCAGCCGGCGAGAGCCTGCGCTATCGCTGCGACACCGCGCACACCATCCGCGCGGTCGGGCCGGCGCCTGCGCATGCGACGATGGTGGTGATCCTCAAGGCGGCGGTGATGGAGTAAAGCGCCGCCATCGTGACATTGCCGCGCATTGTCGCTGTGTCGAAGGCCGATTTCGTGAAGGTTTTCGGCCGCCGGTCAGCTCGCCTTCCACTCGACCACGCGCTGCTCCTGCACGCCCAATCCCTCGATGCCGAGGCGCATCTTGTCCCCCGCCTTGAGGTAGCGCGGCGGCTTCTTGCCCATGCCGACGCCGGGCGGCGTGCCCGTGGTGATGACGTCGCCGGGCTCGAGGATCATGAAGCGCGAGACGTAGGCGACGATGTGCTTCACGCCGAAGATCATGGTGGCCGTGCTGCCGGTCTGCATGCGCTCGCCATTGACGTCGAGCCACATCGGCAGCGCCTGCACGTCGGCGATCTCGTCCGGCGTGACGAGCCACGGTCCGAGCGGGCCGAAGGTTGCGCAGCCCTTGCCCTTCATCCACTGCCCGGTGCCTTCGATCTGAAAGGCGCGCTCGGAGACGTCGTTGCAGATGCAGAAGCCCGCGACGTAGCTGAGCGCGATGTCCTCATCGACATAGGAGGCGCGCTTGCCGATGACGATCGCGAGCTCGACCTCCCAGTCGGTCTTCACGCTGCCCTTCGGCAGCATGACGTCGTCGTTGGGGCCGACGATGCAGGACGGCGCCTTGTTGAAGAGAATCGGCTCCTTGGGCGGTGTCGCCCCCGTCTCCGCCGCGTGATCGGCATAGTTGAGGCCGACGGCGATGAAATTGCCGACGCGCCCGACACAAGCGCCGAGCCGCGTGCCCGCAGGCACCAGCGGCAAGCGCTCCGCATCGAGCCGGGCGATGTTAGCCAGCTTCGCTGCCGACAAGGTCTCGCCGGCGATGTCGGCCACGAGCGCCGACAGGTCGCGCACGCGCCCCGCGCTGTCGAGAACACCTGGTTTTTCCATGCCGGGGGCGCCGAAACGTACGAGCTTCATCTGCGGTCCTTGGGTGCGAGCGAGCGAGAGGCGCATCTATCCGCCGCCGCGGAGCCCGGAGCAAGCGGGGCCTGGTTGCATGCCAGCTTTGTGCGGAACGCCCGCTCGATCCGTGCAGCCGGTACGTTGCGCAGACGCAACACTTGCCTGAAAAGAAGGCGACCCGGCTCCTTGTGAGGAACGCGGCGCAAGCGGAGCGTTGGCAAAAAAGTGGCAGAATGCGTTCGATTTTGAGCATCGTGCACGGCAAACCGCACGGAAATGGTCGAATTTCGCAAGAATTCTGCGCTTTTGCACAAGCGCCGTCGCCGCCGGCTGCTTTCCGCGCCCGCTCCGTGCTCATTGCGCAGGCAGGCGAAGCAGCTAGGTTGCCCGCAATCGAACAACTCGGGCGGGCGCGAGTCCGACCCGAAACGCTCAAAAGGGGTCGCTATGTTCCGTCGTACGTTGGGCGCTCTCGCCGTAGGCACCGCCGTCGTCGCTCTCGGCGCAGCGGATGCGAATGCCGCAGGTTTCTTCAGCCGGTCACAGTCGGTCGTCGGTGTCGGCTCGGCCTGGGCCGGGATGGCGGCTCCGGGCGTCGGCCTTTCGGGGATGTACTGGAACCCGGCCGTCGTGACCTCGTTGCCGGGGCGCAATTCCGAGTGGAACCTCATGGTTGTCATTCCGGACGCGCACATGAACGTGACCAGCAATTCGGCGGTGGTGCGCGGGCCAACCGGTGTGGTGATCCCGGCGCCGTTCGACGGCGGTCTGACGGCGGCGACGCTCGCAGCGCAGACCGCGCGCGGCAACGGTCCTGAGTTTGGCACCACTCTGGCAACCAGTGCGTCCTACGCCAACTTCCAGCTCAATCCGGATGTCTTCATCGGATTGTCGATCAACGCGCCCTGGGGCAACGGCACGCACCAGACGCGGGCGTGGGCCGGCAATTGGGACGGCACGCGCAGCCGACTGTTCACGGTGAATGTCCAGCCGGTGATCGGCTATCGGGTCAACAACAACCTGTCGATCGCGATCGGGGCGCAGATCCAGTACTTGCGCGTCACGCTCGAGCAGATGATGGGGCCGGCCCCGCTGCCGTTCTCCGCGCTCAATTTCGCGCGCGCTCAGCTCACGGGCAACGCGTGGGGCTTGGGGTTCACCATCGGTGCGACTTATGACTTCGGGCAGGGCACCTCGATCGGCATCGGCTACCGATCGGCGGTTCGGCATAGGCTGGATGGCAGCCAAACGCTTGATGCCGCTGCTGGAGCCGTCGCCGCCGGTAGCTATCCGATATCGTTGAGCATCACGCTGCCGGACATGGTGCATGTCGGCTTGCGCCATCGTTTCAACGACGAATTCATGGTTTCGATCGGCGCCGAGTGGCGGAACTGGAGCCGCATCGGGACGTTCCCCGTCTCGGGCTCGCCGACGGGTGCGGTGTTGCCCTTCAACTTCAAGGATGCGTGGTTCGTGTCGGCCGGTGTCGAGTGGCGCGCGATGCCACAGCTCACCCTGCGGGCCGGTATCGGCTATGATTGGTCGCCGGTGCAGGACGCATGGCGCACGCCGGGCCTGCCGGACAACGATCGTATCGTCCTGTCGCTCGGTGCGACCTACGATGTGAACCGTCAGCTCTCCATCTCCGCCGGCTACAGCTTCCTGATGATGGCTGACGCCGCGCTGCGCCGCTCGCGCGCCTTCCCGCTCGGTGCGCCGTTCCCGGCGGGGTCGACCTTGACAGTTGGCTACGAGGCCACTGCCGAGACCCACATTCACGTGATCGGCCTGTCGGCGCGCGTGCGTTGGGACGACCCGCCGCCAGCCGTGGAGCCGGTCGTCGCGAAGTTCTGATCATCGCCCCCGGCTGTGGGGAGCTGTGTGGCGGGGAGCCTTCGGGCTCCCCGTTTGCATTGCTGCGCCTCAAAGCGTCGTGTTGACGAGGCCACCGTCGATCAGGATTGACTGGCCGGTGATGTAACCGGCCTGGGCCGAGCAGAGGAACGCGCAGAGCGCGCCGAATTCCTCGGGTGTTCCAAACCTCTTCGCCGGAATTCCCCGCGCACGCTGCGCCGCCGCTTCCTCCGCGGACATGCCTGCCAGCTTGGCCGTCCGCTGAAAGCCCGCGCGCAATCGGTCGGTATCGAACGCGCCGGGCATGATCTGATTGATCGTGACGTTCTTGTCCGCGACCGTACGTGCCACCCCGGCGAGGAAGGCGGTCAAGCCGGCGCGTGCGCCCGATGACAGGTCGAGGCCGGAGATCGGGGCTTTCACCGACGACGACGTGATGTTGACGATCCGGCCGAACCCGCGGCGCGTCATGCCATCGATCACACCTTTGATCATCTCGATCGGCGTAATCATGTTCGCGTTGAGGCCTGCGATCATCGCGTCGCGATCGATTTCGGTCCAATCCTTGAACGGCGGGCCGGCATTGTTGTTGACGAGGATGTCGACGTCGCCTGCAGCTTCCAGAAGGGCGCGCCGTCCTTCAGGCGTGCCAACGTCCGCTACAACCGCAACGATCGTTGCGCCCATGCCGCGGAGTTCGTCCGCCGTCGCGGTGAGCGCGGCAGCGTCGCGGCCGTTGATGATGACGCGGCACCCGGCCTCGGCCAGTGCGCGCGCGCAGCCTTTGCCCAACCCTTTGGACGATGCGCACACGACGGCGGTTCTTCCCGCGATACCCAAATCCATGCTGCTCCCCCGGTACCCGCCTTCCGGCCAGACGGCGATCTGGACTAGCCGACCTGCGGCAAATGTCCAACACTGTCATAAGATTGGGACGCGAATCGGTCACAGATCATCACCACTTGTCTCGAAGCTGAGCGATGATCGTGCTTGAACCGCTGCAACCGAGGGTGTTCCGCTCCCTGTTCATCTCGGACATCCACCTCGGCACGCGCGGATGCCAGGCGGACTTGCTTCTCGATTTCCTGCGCCATCACGACGCCGACACGATCTACTTGGTCGGCGACATCGTCGACGGCTGGCGGTTGAAGCGCAGCTGGCATTGGCCGCAAGCGCACAATGACGTCGTGCAGAAACTCATGCGCAAAGGTCGCAAGGGCGCACGCCTCATCTATCTGCCAGGCAACCATGATGAGTTCCTCAGGGACTACGTCGGTATGAGCTTTGGCGCCGTGGAGGTGGTGGAGCCCGTCATTCACGAAGGCGCGGATGGGCGGCGCTATCTCGTCCTGCACGGGGATGCCTTCGACGTCGTCATTCGCCATGCCAAGTGGCTCGCGTTCCTCGGAGATTGGGCGTATGTTGCCATCCTCGGCCTCAACACGTATCTGAGCGGCATCAGACGGCGTTTGGGGCTCACGTACTGGTCGCTTTCGGCGTGGGCCAAGTTGAAGGTGAAGAACGCGGTCAATTTCATTGGCGAGTTCGAACATGCGCTGGCGGGGGAGGCCAAGCGTGTTGGCGCCGATGGCGTCATTTGCGGGCACATCCACCATGCGACCGCGAAGATCATCGACGGCGTGGCGTACCTGAACTGCGGCGACTGGGTAGAGAGCTGTACCGCGCTCGTTGAGCACTATGACGGCCGCTTCGAGATCTTGCACTGGACGAGAATGGCCGCGCATCCACACACCGTCGATGCCGGTGGTGGAGCCAGGGTCGCCGCCTGATGCGCGTTCTGGTAGCGACGGATGCGTGGCATCCGCAAGTGAATGGCGTCGTCAGGTCACTCGAAGCGCTGGTTCGTGAGGCGCCTGCCCATGGGGCGCACATCGAGATCTTGTCTCACCACGGCTTTCGCACGATGGCGATGCCGGGTTATGCCGAGATCCGCCTTGCCTTGGCGCCGCTCATCCGCCCATCCACGATCGAGCGGCGTATCCGCGCCATTGATCCCGACTACATCCATATTGCGACGGAGGGTCCGATCGGCCGTGCGACCCGGCTCTATTGCCTCAATCACGGGCGCGCTTTCACGACGAGCTACCACACCAAGTTTCCGGAGTATGTTTCAGCGCGTGTGCCGGTGCCCGAAGGTGTGACCTACTGGTTCCTCAAGCAGTTCCACAACGCCGGCGCCGGTGTGATGGTTGCAACGGCCAGCCTGGAGGCGGACCTCAAACAGCGCGGCTTCCAGAACATCATGCGTTGGGGCCGTGGGGTCGACGCGCATCTGTTCCGTCCGCGCGACACGCGCGTGCTCGACCTCCCACGACCGATTTTTCTCTATGTCGGCCGGGTGGCCGTCGAGAAGAACATCCCGGCCTTTCTGGAGCTCGATCTGCCCGGCTCGAAGGTGGTCGTTGGTGACGGACCGAACCTCGACGAATATCGACAGCGGTTTCCGGGCGTCGCGTTCCTCGGCAAGAAAGAAGGAGAAGCGCTTGCCCAGATCTTCGCCGATGCCGATGTTTTCGTGTTTCCGAGTCTGACCGACACGTTCGGCATCGTGTTGCTCGAAGCCATGGCCTGTGGAACGCCCGTGGCGGCGTTTCCGGTCACCGGTCCGAAAGACGTCGTACAAGACGGGGTGACCGGCGTGCTGTCGGATGATCTGCGCAAAGCCTGCCTGGCGGCGCTCCGGATTCCGCGGGAGAATTGTCGCAGCTTTGCTTTGCAACACAGCTGGTCGGCCGCGGCACGGCAGTTCCTCGACAACGTGCGCGATGCCAACGTCGTCCGTCGCCGCCGTCGGCGTCTCCCGTTCCGCCGCAAGCGCCAGGACGCAGGGCGCCGTTAGCTGAACAGCGCCGCTTTCTCGGCGAACGATAGGTCTGCGAAATTGATCCGCACAACCGGCACCGGCCTGTCTTGAGGCAGAGGTTCCGGTGCAAGGGCCAAGGCGCCCATGACACGCGGAATGGGGGCCGACGGGGACGGCACGAAAATGATCTCGTCGTGGTCGACCTCTACCGGGAGCGCCTGTGGCGTTTCCGACGCCTCGAACAAATCGGTGTCCTGGGCGATCATGTCATCGACCGCTGTCTGCACGAGGGCGTCGCCATGCACGGGCTCGTTGGATAGAGTCGGGCTTGGGCGCACGGAGACAGCCGATTTGGCGGGCGTTCCCACGTCGAGCCCCGTCGATTCCAAGACCGAGCGAATGCGCGCCTCGATGTCGCGCAAGGTCGCGACGACCCGCCCGATGCGTTGTCCTGTCAGATCTTGGAAGGAGCAGGCGAGGTAAATCTCCGTCGCGCGCTGATCCAGTCCGTCGCAATGGGTGGGATCAATGCCTTGCTCGCGCAAGACCCAGGCCGTCTCCTGAACCCGCTCAGCGGCCGCGAGGATGTCTTGTGTTGCAGCCTCGGTGGCCGCTACGACTCCATCGAGATCATCCCCAACGTCACCGAGCCGTCCGGTTCCGTCCTGGCCGGAGCGCAAGGATGTGAGTTCGCTCCGCAACCGTTCCAGAGCGGTCGCCATGGCGAGAAGCTCGATACGCACGCCTTGATTGAGCTCCGCCGACCGATCGCGGCGAACCATCCGCTCTAAACGCTCGAGCGCGGCAAGAACGGCAAGCGTGTCTGCGTGCCGGTTGCGGCGTGCGTATTCGGCAAGAAACCACCGACCGCGCGATGTCTCCATCACGGCGGCCTCGATCGCCTCATAGGCCTCTTCGGCAAGAGGAGAGGAAGGCGGAGAAGTCATACCGCCTCTGCGTTGCTCATGGTCCGACTCACATGCGAAGAATATGCGGAAAGGCAAGAAATGCCAAAAGACACCGCCCTAATCGCACAGAATTCCCGCTCGGCTGTTTCCCTTTCTGCAACTTTTGCGGTTCTTTGCTTCGGCTTCGGCGTCCATCTGCCCTACTTCCCGCTTTGGCTCGCCGATCGCGGGCTCAGTGCCGCCGAAGTCGGCGTCCTCATGGCCGCGCCCCTGATAGCGCGGGTTGCGACATTGCCTCTGACGACGCATGGTGCAGACCGTTTCGGCGATCTGCGCATTGCCATCGCGGTCTTCGCGCTTGTCTCGATGATTTTGGTGGCTGCCTTCGACCTCGTCAGGGGGTTCTGGGCGCTTCTCGGGCTCACTTTGGCGATCGGAGCCTTCTGGGGAGCGATCATGCCGATTTTGGACGGCCTGACCATCTCCATGGCGCAGCGAAACGGCTTGGATTATGGGCGCGTCCGGCTGTGGGGATCGCTCAGTTTCATCGCGGCCTCGATCTCCATCGGGGCGTTGGTGGATTGGACCTCGATCCACGTGATCATCCCGACGATCGCGGTCTCGCTCGTGCTCCTCGCAGGCGTAGCGATGCTCATTCCCAAGGCCGAACAGCCGGCACATGCCGCGCCGCCACGGCTCGTGGAAGGGGTTCGGCAGTTGGTGCGCGTTCCGGGGTTGCCTCTCCTGCTCGTGGGTGCGGCACTGGTGCAATCGAGTCATGCGCTTCTTTATGTCTTCGGTTCCATTCACTGGAAGGCGCTCGGCTATTCCGAAACGCTGATTGGGGTGCTCTGGGCGATTGGCGTCATCGCGGAGATCATGTTCTTCGCGGTCTCCGGTGGCCTGCTTGCGCGCTTTGGCATACAGGCGCTGCTCGTCATCGGGGCGGTCACCGCCGTTCTTCGCTGGACCGTCATGGCGTTCGATCCTCCCCTACTGTGGCTGTTTGCCCTGCAGGTCTTGCACGCGGGCACGTTCGCTGCGATCCACCTGGCGATGGTCAATGCGCTCGGTCGGGCGATGGATCAGCGCTACGCGGCCATGGCGCAAGGGGTGTATTTCGCGGCGCTCGGGCTCTTCAACGGGGTGGCGTTTCTCGCCACGGGGCCGGTTTACGACAGCTTTGCCGGCGGCGGGCATCTGGTGATGGCGGCCACCGCCCTCGTCGGGCTTGTCTTGATTGTGTTGGGCGCGGGCGTCGCGCGCAATCAGCCCCAGAGCGCGCGGGACGGCGGGTGAACGACGGATCCAACATAGATCAACCCGCCGGGCCGATCTTTGGCCAGCAGAAGCGGACCATCGAGATCAACGAAAGCGGCATCCTGGGCGACGAGGATCGCCGGTGCCATGCCAAGTGACGTTGCCAGCATGCAGCCGACCATGACCTTGAAGCCGAGTTCAACGGCCGCCCGTGACAGAAGCAATGCCTCGGTCAATCCGCCGGCCTTGTCGAGTTTGATATTGATCGCATCGTAGCGCGCGCGAAGCCGCGCAAGGTCCCCACGATCATGCAGACTTTCGTCAGCGCAGACCGGGACGGGGCGTCGGGCGGTTTCAAGGAACGCATCATCGGCTGCGGGAAGGGGTTGCTCGACGAGCTCAACGCCGGCCTCCACACAGGCTGCCATGCAGGCATCGTAGGTTTCTGCACGCCAGGCTTCGTTGGCGTCGACGACGAGACGTGCCTTCGGGGCCCCGGAGCGCACGGCGCGGATGCGATCCGCGTCGCCGTCGCCGCCGAGCTTGACCTTCAAGACCGGGCGATCAGCCGCCGCCAGCGCTGCTGCATGCATCTGCTGCGGTGACCCAAGCGAAAGCGTATAGCATGTGACCAGAGGCCTTGGGGCATGCAGGCCAGCGAGCGCCCATGCCGGCCGGCCAGTTGCCTTGGCCTCGAGGTCCCACAGAGCGCAGTCGAGGCCGTTCCGCGCCGCACCCGCTTTCATCGTCGATTGCAGGCGCTCTCGGCTGAGCTCTTGCCCGAGTGCGCCGGCGGTAGACAAGATGTCAGCAACGACACCGTCAGGGGCCTCGCCGTAGCGCTTGTAAGGGACGCATTCGCCGCGTCCGACGTGGGTGCCATCACCGACCTCGACGAGTACGACCACCTGCTCCGTTCGGGTCTCGCGCGAAATCACGAAGGCCCCCGCAGTCGGGAAGCGCTCGATGCGCGCCGTAACCGAGAGTGCCATGGCGGCGTCGCCCCTCACCCGACCTGATAGATCGCGGCCATGTGGTCGACGATCGGCGCAACGCCAAAACGGACCGGGTCCGTTGCCGGCAAGCCGTGGGCCTTGTGGGCACGGGCGATCTCGTTCTTCGCCTCGGCTTCGCCGAGGTGTTCCGTGTTGATTGCGATGCCGACGCAACGAATTGCAGGGTTGGTCAAGCGACCGAGCGAGATCGTCATGTGGATAACATCGCCGATCGTCGGTAGCTGCGCCGGGACGCCGCGCATGGTGGTGCGCGTCGGCTCATGACAGACCACGAAGGCATCCGGCTGCGCGCCATGCAGCAGGCCGAGCGAGACCCCGGCGAAGGAGGGGTGAAACAGCGAACCTTGGCCCTCGATCAGGTCCCAATGATTCGGCGCGGCATCCGGCGACAACCACTCGACGGCGCCGGAGATGAAATCCGCCACCACGGCATCAACCGCAACCCCGCGGCCGGAGATGAACACGCCGGTCTGGCCGGTCGCGCGAAAGTCGGCATCGAACCCTTTCAGCCGCATACCCTTTTCAAGCGCAAGCGCCGTGTATTTCTTGCCGACGGAGCAGTCCGTGCCGACCGTCAGCAAACGCATGCCGGTCCGCTTCGTGCCCTTGCCCGTCGCGAACTTCTCACTCGAATGACGGACATCGAAAAGCTTGCGGCCACGCCGCGCTGCTGCCGTGGCGATCTCCGGCACGTCCACCAAGCGCTGGTGCAGGCCGGACGCCACGTCCATGCCGCACTCCAAGGCCTCGACGATGGTGGAAACCCAATGCTCGGGAAGGATACCGCCGGCGTTTGCCACACCCACGATCATGGTTTTCGCGCCTTTGGCCGCCGCTGCCTTCACGGTCATGTCGGATAGTTTGGCGTCCGCCGCACAGCCGGGCAGGCGCAGCTGCCCGAGGCACCATTCGGGACGCCAGTGCACGACACCGAGCGCGGTCTTGGCGGCCAAGGCGTCGCGCGCGTCGCCAAGAAACATGAGATAAGGGTGAGCGATGTCCATGAAGCGTGTCCATTTTGCGTTCGGCCTCGACAAAATCCCTCGGCTCCGCCTAATTACCCTGGCGTTTCGTCGTCGCAAGCACAAGATGACGCTTCACGCGTTTGGGTTCTCGGCTCGGCATGGCGGCATTCACCTACACGGTCGATGGCTCGCGCGCTCTTTTGGAAGCGCAGGGGCCGTGGACGATCGACCACGCGGCGGACATCGATAGTGCGCTTCGAGCCCTTTCGCCGGATCTCAGCCGGCTGAAGCACGTCGACATCGCCGTCGGTTCAGCCGAGCGGATCGATACCACTGGGGCCTGGCTGCTCGTGCGCACTCGAGCGGCGTTCCAATCCGCTGGCCTCGATGCCACGATCAAGGATGCATCCGCCGATCGGCAGACATTGATCGAAGCGGTGGCCGCGCGCGCTCCAGCACCTCTGCCAGCGCCCCCGGTACCGCGTCCGATTGCAGACGCACTGGCAGAGACTGGGGCGCAGGCGCGGCAGACCGGACGCGACGTGGTCGAGGTCGTGGGCTTTCTTGGCGAGGTCGCAGCCGGCCTGTGGCGCATCGCGCTTGATCCGAGACGGTTGCGCCTCATCTCGATCGTGACGCACATCGAACGGGCCGGCTTGCAGGCGCTGCCGATCGTGATGCTGATTTCGTTCTTGATCGGTGCGATCATTGCCCAGCAAGGCGCGTTTCAGCTGCGCCGGTTTGGCGCGGAAGTCTTCGTCGTCAACTTGGTAGGCATCTTGGTTCTGCGCGAGGTTGGGCTTCTCCTCGCCGCGATCATCTTCGCCGGACGTTCCGGATCGGCGTACACGGCAGAGATTGGCGCAATGAAGATGCGCGAGGAGATCGACGCCTTACGCGTGATCGGGCTCAATCCGATCGAAATCCTTGTGATACCTCGCTTGATCGCGTTGGTGATCTCACTGCCGCTGGTCACCGTCGCCTCGAATTTCGCCGCTCTGCTTGGCGGCCTCGTGGCGTGCTGGCTGTATCTCGGAATCGATCCGCCTGTGTACATCGATAATCTGCGCCAAGCCGTCACCGTCGCGCATCTTCAGGTCGGCCTGATCAAGGCACCGTTCATGGCGATGATCATCGGCATCATCGCGTGCGTCGAAGGCTTGAAGGTTCAGGGCTCGACCGATTCGTTGGGTCGACATACGACGGCATCGGTCGTCAAAGCGATCTTCATGGTGATCGTCCTCGACGGCATTTTCGCCATCGTGTTTGCATCGCTCAACATTTGAGGCGGCGACGTGAGCCAGCAGAGCGAGCCGATCATTCGCGTGCGGGGCCTCACGGTCGCTTTCGGCGAACGCACGGTTCTGGAAGGCCTCGATCTCGACGTCCGGCGCGGCGAAGTTCTCGGCGTCGTTGGGGCGTCGGGAACCGGCAAATCCGTGACTCTGCGCGCCATCGTTGGTTTGGTGCCGGTTCAGGCCGGGTCGATCGAGGTTCTTGGGGTCGACATGCGACGGTCGAGCGACGCTGAGCGCGCTGCCGTTGAAGAACGATGGGGTATTCTGTTCCAGCAAGGCGCGTTGTTTTCCTCCTTGACCGTCAAGCAGAACGTCCAGGTTCCGCTTCGCGAGCATCTCGACCTCGATGAAGAGCTTCTGGATCAAGTTGCGCGACTGAAGATCGCGATGGTCGGTTTGAAGCCCGATGCAGGGGACAAGTTTCCTTCCGAACTCTCCGGCGGCATGATCAAACGGGCGGCTCTGGCGCGCGCCTTGGCGCTCGATCCCGACATCGTCTTTCTTGATGAGCCGACATCGGGACTCGATCCGATTTCGGCCGGTGAGTTCGATCAGCTCATCCGGAACCTTCAACACACTTTGGGGCTTACCGTTTTCATGGTAACCCACGATCTGGATAGCCTTGCCTCGATTTGCGATCGAATCGCGGTGATTGGCGACAAGAAAGTGCTGGTTGCCGGGTCTTTGAACGACATGCTCACATATGATCACTCGTGGGTTCGAGCCTATTTTTGTGGCCCCCGCGCGCGGGGCATAGCCGCCGCAGTCGGGTGACCCGCGGACATGGAGACGCGCGCGAACAACATTCTGATCGGCGCTTTTGTCCTGGTGGGGATGGCGCTTGCCGTAGCTTTCTGGGTTTGGATCGCGCGCACCGGCGATACGGGACCGAAGAAGCAGTTCTTCGTCGTGTTCTCGGGGTCAGTCCAGGGGCTCGGGGTTGGAGGGTCGGTGCTCTTCAATGGCCTGCGCGTCGGCGAAGTGAACGAGATCCGTATCAATCCTGGCAACCGCTCCGAGATCCGGGCGCGGATCACCGTCGACGAATTGACGCCGGTGAAGCGCGACACGCGCGTTCGGCTGACATATCAGGGCCTCACAGGCGTCGGGGCGATCGAGCTTTCCGGCGGAACCGAGCAGGCGGGCGATCTTGTTCCGGGAGCCGACGGAGTGCCGCCCGCCATGTTCGCGGAGCGCTCCTTCGTGCAGAACATCCTGGAAGGCGGCCAGGATACGCTTTCGCGCGTCAATTCCGTCATTCAGCACATCGATGATCTCGTGCAGAGCAATCAAGCGGCAATTTCCGCTACGGTACGCAACATCCAAGGCTTCTCAGAAGCCTTGGCGCAGAACAACCAGGCCGTTTCGACCATGCTCGCGGACGCCTCCATCGCCGCTCGACGCGTCGCCGATTTGTCTGCGCGGCTTGAAGCGGTGGCCGAAGCTATTGATCCGCGGCGCGTCGGCGAGATCGTCGACGGCATGGCCACCATCGTGAATACGCTTGCAGAGCAGCGCGAGCAGCTCCGTCGCTTTGTCGACGATGTCAGTCGGGCCGCGCGCAACATCGCGGAAGCGAGTGACCGGCTACCCGCGACCGTTCAAAGAGTTGATGAGATTTTCGCTGCCGTCGATCCTGCATCGGTGCAGCGATCTGTCGAAGGTGTCGAGCGCTCGGTGCAGAACATCGAGCGCTTCGCCGGCGCGGTTGGTGCCGAAAGCGACCGCGTCAAACGGATCATCGACGAGGCCGGCGAGGTGGTCGCAGCTCTGCGCCGCGCTGCCGGATCCGTCGAGAACGTCGCCGGCTCCGTGGGTGGCGGGGAAGGGGGCGCGGGCGGTGTGGTCAACGAGATCACGGAAACGGCGCGTTCGATACGTGCCGCAGCAGAGAATCTCGACCGACGCGTCTCGCAGATCGTGGGCAATCTCGATCGCTTCACCGGGCCGGGCCTGCGCGACTTGCAGAGCCTCGTCGCTGACGGTCGTCGCATTTTGGGCAATATGGATCGCGTGATGCGCGATCTCGAACGAAATCCACAGCAGTTCATCTTTGGACGGTCCGGGTCCGGCGTGCCGGAGTTCCGCAGATAGGCATGCCGACAGACACAAGATCGATCCTCGACGCGGGCGACAGGATGCGCCAGCTTCCCAGATCGGCGGGCGCCGTTCTGCTCTCGCTGTGTCTGGCGGGGTGCGGTGGAATGGGGTCTTTGCTGTCACCGCCACCGGCGGAGACTTTTGACCTTACGGCACCGAGCGAGTTCGGCCCGCCGGCAGCGCAGCGTGGCGCGTTGATCGTAGCGGAGCCTGCAGCGCTGCGCATCCTCGACACGGATCGTATCGTGGTGCGCGTGCGCGAAAACGAGGTTGCTCATCTCGGCGGCTCGCAGTGGGCTGACCGCCTTCCGCGCCTGTTTCAAGCGCGCGTCATCCAAGGCTTCGAGAACGCCCGAAGGCTGCGGATGGTCGGACGACCGGGTGAGGGCATCGACGCGACAGCGGTCCTGCAGACCGAGATCCGATCCTTCGAGATCGATGCGGCGCGTGGCAATGTGGCCAGGGTGGAGATCACGGCGCGGTTGGTGAGCACGCGGAACGGACGGGTCATCGCAGGCGAAATCTTCCGCGCTGAGATCCCCGGCTCCACAGAACAGCGCGCGGCTGCGCAGGCACTCGATCGTGCCATGCGCGAGGTGATCGTGCGGATCGTGGCCTGGACAGCGCGCGGCATTTAGCCTGCGCGCTATCCGCGTCGCGTCTCAGTCGAAGCGCCCCGAGGCGTGGGCAAGCAGTGTGTAGACTTTCCCTGTATCCGAGGTGAGGTAGGTCTGCGTGAGCGTGTTGTCGCGATCATTGCGGCCAACGTCCTGAATGAGGCGCTCGAAGTCCGCGACGTAGCGGTCGACCGCTCGCTGGAAATCGGCATCACGACGATACTTGCGTCGTACTTCGTCGAAGGTCTGTTGGCCGCTCGCCGTGTACAAACGGCGCGTGAACACGTTCCGTTCGCCGCGACGATAACGATCCCAGAGCTCGACAGCCGCGTCGTGGTCGATCGCCCGCGCGATGTCGACGGACAGTGCATTGAGCGGATCATTCGCTTGAGCCTGGTGCTCCGACGTAGCCGGGGCTCGCTCACGCCGATCATCCTCATCACGGGAAGCCCGGGAGAGGAGATCGCGCAACCAGCCGGAACCTTGCGGCGGCGCAGGCCGTGCTGAGGCTGGTTCCTCGGCCCGCGACCGGAGCGGCGCGACCGGCTGCGCCGGCCGACGCGTCACGCCGGCATCGGGCGCACGCGACGGTGACCGGGGGGGCTCGAAGGGCTCGGCGGGTTGCGTCACCGAGAACGGCTCCGCACGCGCGGCGACAGCGCGACGGCGCGGGGTTGCGACGTCCATCGACGATCCATGCCGGGCGACGATGTCCGATAATTCGTTGAGCGCCCGGATCTGATCCGCCACCACGCGGCGCATGGCATTTGTTGATTCCTGTGTCTCCCGCGGTAGGTCAAAGATTCCGCGCTTCAACTCGGCACGTGTACTTTCGATTTCGGAGCGGACCTCCGCCGCAGTATCGCGGAGCTCTCGGGCTGTTTCCGCGAAACGATCGGTGGCTTCCGACATCGCCGTTGTGATTTCGCGCGTGATGTCCTCGTAGGATGCTTTGACCGCCTCCTGCGCGCGGTCGCTTTCCTCGCCCGCGGAGAGACGTAGGCGCTCGAATTGCTCGATGACTGCACGCGAGGACATCTGAGCAGCCTGCGACAGAAATCCGCCGACCTCCTTCGCCTTCAACTCGGCCCTGCTCAGCGACTGCTCGATGGCAGAACTGTAGGAGCGCATCAGAGCATCGATGTCCTCGCTCTTGGCCACGAGGCTGGTGGCGAGATCCTCCATCGCGACCCGCCGGTCCGAAAGCGTCCGCTCGACGCTGGTATTCGCCGCTTCGAGCGACCGAACAGCTTCGATCAGCGTGCGTGACTGTGACTCGAAGCGCTCCGTCATGTTGGAGATATCGCCCATCACACCCTCGGAGATGCGACGGAGCGTGTCGACTTCGGTACCCAGGCCGCTGGTCGTCTCGCCAGCGGCGGCGGCGACCTTTTCGACCGTCACGCGCAGTTCCTCGACCCGCGCGGTCAAGCCAGTTTCGACGCCGCGCAGGTTTTGCGCGGAGCCAACGAGAATTTGCTCGAGAACGCGATTGGTCTGCGCGATGCGCTCCAGCGCCGCACCGACCTCGCCGGTGACTGCCGTGGCCGATGTACGCAAGCCTTCGATAGCTGCCTTGCTGCGGCTCTCGATCTCGGTATTCAAGGCGTCGGTGCTTTGCGCGACAGTGCGCGAGAACTCGGCCGACTGCAGCGTCACGAGCTTCGCGAGATTGGCACCTTTCTCTTCGACAGAACGAAGCACGGCCTCGCCCGTATCTGCAATCTGACCGCTGACAGCAGCGCCGCGTGCGGCGATCGCCTCCACGAGAATGTTGCCCTTCTCGTCAAGCAGTTTGGCAAGTTCGCTCGAGCGACCTTCGACGACCCGCGCAACCTCTTCGGCGCGTGATTTGAGCAGCGTGGCCACTTCGTTCGCGCGCTCGGCAAGGACACGACCGACGGCTTCGCTGCGCGAGGCGAGAGCGCGATCGACCAGGTCGGTCCGTTCCTCGAGCATCTTGCTTGCCTCCTGCACACGGTTCGAGACCGTCGTCGCAACGGCTTCGCCTCGATCGGCCAGGGTTTGCGTTACCGCATCGAGGCGGCTGCCAAGTGCGTTCTCGATGCGGCCCACGCTGCCGTCGAGAACGTCCGCCACTTGCACCACCTTTTGCCCGAGCGTGAGATCGATCGCCACGGCGCGGTTCTCGAGAAGGTCGGAAATCGATGCTGAACGCTCGTCGAGCGTGCGTGCAACGGATTGCGCCGTGTTGTCGAGAGTTGCGACCACGGCGGCGGCACGCTTGTCCAAGATGGTCGCCACTTCTTCCGAGCGCGTGTCCAAGAGATGCGCCATCGTCTTCGAGCGTTCATCGAAGGATGTGGCGAGCGCCGACAGCTTGGCCTCGATTGTCGTGTCAAGCTCGGCGGCACCGGCTTTGAGGGCCGTCGAAACCTCGAGAACACGCCTCGCGATCGTCTCCGTCACAGCGGAAGAACGAGCTGCGAGCGCACCGTCGACTTTCGCACCGACTTGGTCGAGAGACGACAAGATCGCGGTCGACCGTCCGTCGAGCATCGCGTCGATCGCGCTGAGGCGCGTGTCGAGATTCGCATCGAGGCGCGATGTCCGCTCGTCCAGCGCCATGGTGAAGGTATGCATCTTGCCGCCAACACGCGCATCGAACTCGCCGAGGCGCTGATCGAGGGATGACGTGATCGCCTCTGCTTTCGAGTCGAGCGCAGCCAGGCGCGAGCCTAGCGTGTTTTCGATCGCGTTGCCACGATCGAGCAGGCTGTCGACCAGCAGCTGTCCCTTGATGACGATCGTCTCGTCGAGCGCGCCAAGCCGATCTCCCAATAGTCGGTCGAGGTGCGACCCACGCTCGTCCAAGGTCTCGGCGATCCGGCCCGCCGCGTTGGCGATCGCTTCGGTTACTTTCAGGCCGACGGTTGCCACACGCTTCTCGGTGTCGCGGGTGACGTCGTCGATTGCATTTCCAACTTCGAGCGAGCTGCGTTGCAGGCCAGACGTGATCTCACCGCCAAGTGCTTCGAGGCGCTCGACGAGAGCATTGCCTCCGCCGGTGATTGCAAGCTCGATGTCCGTATGGGTCGCGGCCAGGCGATCAACGAGTTCACTGCTCTTGCCCGTTACGGTCTCGGCAATGCGACGGCCAGTTTCGTCGAGCTTGGCAGTGACTTCGTTGCCGCGGATCGTCAGATCAACGACGAGGGCATCGCCGACGGACTTCAGGCTCTTGCTGACGCTCGCCGCCCGGTCGGCCAAGTTGGACGTGATTTCCTCCCCGGCCATCGTCAGAGCCAACGAGACGCCAGACGCACGGTCCGTGAATGTCTTGGTGATCAGGTCACCGGTCGCGGCCAAGTCGCGATTGATCTCTTCCGCTCGCTGGTTGAGCCGTTCCGCCATCCTTTCGGCGGTCGTCGACAGCGTTGCAGCGACGTTTTCGCCCGTGCGGCCCAAGGCAATCGTGATCTGTTCTCCCTTCTCTCCGAGTGTCCGCGTCACGCGGCTCCCGGCATCCGACACGGTGTCGGCAATCTTGGAGGACGTTTGTTCCAGATCGCGGGCAAGCGCCTCATGCACCCCCGCAATCGACCCGCGCAGCCGTTCGGCATTCGAGATGATGGCCTCGCGCTGAGCGCTGAGCTCCTCGATCAACGACCGAATGCGTACTTCGTTCTCGGAATAGGCTCGCTCGAGCGCAGCCACTTCGGAATGGACCACCGTCTCGAGTTCGCCAGCGCGAGCCACTGCACGCTCAATGCCGTCGCCCATCGCGGCGACCTCACGCCGCACGGCTTGGCCGACCGACAGAATTGCCTCTTTCGCGAGTTCTTCGGGTTCGGCGAGGTGCAGCGCGACCTCCGTCATGGATCGCGCGACCATGCGCATTTGTGCGGCGCGATAGACGAGGTGCGCCATCGCGAAGAAGAAGATCGCGGGAAAGACGAGGCCGGCGACGAAGGCGATCAGGCCGGGGTTCTCCCGGAAACTCGCAAGCGTGAACAGAGATGCCGGGTCGAATCCCCAAACGGCCATGGCAAGACCAAGGAGGCCGCCGATCCAGGCGATGGAGAACAGGCCGGCCCACAGATATGGTGTCTTGGCGGGCGCTTTATCGAGCGCCGCGATCAAGGCGGCTGTCGAGCGACGATCATCGTTTGCCGCAGGGGGAGGGGTTAGCCGCAGAGACGGGCGTGGCTCCACATCTTCACCGCGGGCAGCCGGCGGCACCAGGGGGACACGGGCCGGATCGTCGATGTGCGGCAGTTGCGGCTCGGCCGCCTGCTTCGATGGTTGACCAGCTGCAGATGCCGAGCCCGCCTTCTCCAGGCCGTCGAGGCTCAATGCCTTCTCGACCGCGGACAAGGCCGCTTCCGCCGCAGCGTCGGTGGTCTTCCGGGGTGTCGTCGCCATGATACCTCGCCTCGACTATGAACTCTGGAATGAGGGCGTTTGCTCCTACGCCTGGGCTGCCGTCCTGTGCCCGAGGCGGCGACCTTCGGAACTTCCCGAGGGGTCACCCGACATTCTTGCCGCTCGGCAATCCTAGTGGCACAGTCTTGATGGGAAAAGAAAAACCTCCCGTACCCGGCGGTGATCATTTGTTAACCTTAACGGGCAGGGTGGCGTGAAGATGGTCGTCGAGGACGTGGGCCGTTCTGGCGGTCGCTCTGTACGCCGGGTACGGCGGCACAGGTCGTTCAGGCCCGGCCATGGCAGGGCGCGGGCGGACTATGGCATTGCGATAGGCCCTATCCACAAAGGGGATCTGGTGCCAACGTCGGCGCAATGGGCTTGGCTGAAGCGCGGGATGGGCGCCCCCGGGGCCAAGCTGCCACTCTTCGACCGCTCAGGTCGCGAGGTGCCTCGGCGGGTGGTCGAAGCCTGCGTGCGGGCAGGGTGGGCGGAGCCCTGGTTCTCGAACCCATCCCACCCGGACTGGCTGGTGTGCCGACTGACCTCACGGGGTGAGGCTGTCGTGACGTTCCTCGACGGGCTCGCTTGAGCATTCAGCCGGAATTCATCGCAGCGCCGAGATTCGGCCAGAGGTCGGCCTTACACGTGCCAGCAAGAGCCCGTTAAGTCGCGCGCGTTACGGTGGTGCATGGCCGTCAGCGCTCCCGCCGCGCACGAATGCTCAACAAGGTCAACCAACATGGCCCGTTTTGTCCAGGAAACCACGGCTCGTTTTGTCGAGGAAAACCCCGCCGGCACGGTTGCTGCGATGGCTGCCGATCGACCTGTAGATCTTGTCCATCTTGCTCGCCAGACGCTCGGTAACAAGGATCTCGAGGCGGAGGTTCTGGATCTCTACCAAAGACAGTCGGTTCTTCTTCTCAGCCGCATCGAAGGAGCCGACGACGAGCGGACATGGCGCGAAGCCGCACATGCTCTCAAAGGATCCTCGCAAGGCATCGGCGCCGTCCGGGTCGCGCGGTGCGCCGCTGCGGTCGAGGCTCATTCGAAGGAGCGCGCGACCGCTGCAGGGATTGCTGCATTGATGGCGCTCTCGCACGCGGTCACCGAAACGAACAGCTATATTCGCCGATTGCGCGCCAACTGACCGGCCTTGGATCGCGTTTGCGGAGCTCGCGCGCTTCCCGTATATGCCGACGTCGCAATTCAGGGCCGAACCAGGGCGGTTCGGCCCTTTCCTGTGGCTACGTCGAGGTTCCTTCTTCTATGCCAACTGTAACATTTCTCGCCGCTGACGGCACGACGCATCGCGTGGAGGCCGAAAACGGTGCGACGCTGATGGAAACCGCGATCCGCAATATGGTGCCCGGCATCGAGGCGGAATGCGGAGGGGCCTGCGCCTGCGCCACCTGCCATGTCTATGTGGAAGAGGCATGGACGGCCGTGGTCGGTGAGCCGGGACCGATGGAAGAAGACATGCTCGACTTCGCCTACGACGTGCGGCCGTCGTCCCGCCTTTCCTGCCAGATCAAGATCTCGGATGCGTTCGATGGCCTCGTCGTACGCGTGCCGGACAAGCAGGCCTGATCAGCCTGTGCCGGATTTCGGCGCGAGCGGCAGGTAGACATCTGTCAACCACTCGGACGGCGGCAGTGACTTGCAGTCGTTGAGGTAGGCTTCGAAACAGGGAGCATCGGCCGGTTGCTCGCCGCTCGCCGGAAGCCAAGTGCGGTACAGATAGCGATAGACCTGTTCGAGCTCGGCATAAGGTCCCTTGTGTTGAAGGCGTGCGTGCCTTCCCCCGGGAATATGGACGGGACGCAATGGCGGTTCGATTGTGACCTCAGGCCCGATTGTGAGGCAGGCCGCTGACCGGAGTTTCGCTGACGGAACGGTATTCGGGTCGTCGTAGTAGATGCCGAAGCAATGGCTCCCCAGGCCCATGAGCCCGCGGGGCCTTGCCCAGGCGGCAAGACGGTCGAAGGCAGCGCCAATTTGATGGTAGGGGCCGAGATGATCGATTGCTGCACAATGGTAAGCGGGCGTCGAAACGATTGTTACGTTGGGCATGGCGGTGTTCTCCACGAGGTTGGGGCGAGAAGGTTCAACGCGAACGCCATTGCCGCGCCTGCGAAACGACCCTGGTGTTTCTTCGTAGTGCGTGCGAAAGGCGCGAATGAAAGCGGCTGCGGAGCCGTATCCCGCTCTCCGGGCAATGGTTGCAACCGGCAGGCGGGTCTTGATGAGATCGCCCGCCGCCCGAGCCAGACGCAAACGCACGACTGTGGCGGTGACGGTTTCACCCATCACGCCGGCATAGACGCGGTGGAAGTGGTAGGGGGAAAAACACGCCACCTCGGCCAACCGGTCGAGCGCGAGATCGGCGTCGAGATTCTTGCCGATGAAGGCGACGACACGCCCGATGCGTCGGCTGTAATCCTGTGTCGTGTGATCGCGCATACGTGTCGTTCCGATCCTCGGATAACGGTATCGAGTTGATTCCTCTTGCGGACTTCGCCACGCAGCGCCCATTTCGTCGGGCTTGACCCTGGCTGCGCTGCCGTTCACAGACGGGTCTCATCATTCCCGCGAGATGTAGGTCATGAACGTTATTCCCGAGACGCCAGCGATCGAAACCGACGTGCTCATCGTCGGCGCAGGCCCCGTTGGCTTGTTCGCCGTGTTTCAGCTCGGCCTTCTCGACATCAAGGCGCACCTCGTCGACATCCTCGATCGGCCGGGCGGGCAGTGCACCGAGCTCTATCCAGAGAAGCCGATCTACGACATCCCTGGGTACCCGATCATCACGGCGCAGGGCTTGGTTGATAAGCTGATGGAGCAAATCAAGCCGTTCGGCGCGACGTTTCACTTCAACGAAATGGTCGAAGTCGTCGACAAATTTCCAGACGGCCGGTTTGGTGTAGTGACCGATGGCGGCAAGCGCTTCGTTGTCAAGGCGGTGATGGTCGCTGCAGGCGGCGGCTCGTTCCAACCGAAGAAACCGCCGATCGATGGCATCGAGGCGTATGAGGGCACGTCGGTCTTTTACGCCGTCAAGAAGATGGACGCTCTGCGCGGCAAGCGCGTGCTGATCGTCGGCGGCGGGGATTCGGCGCTTGACTGGACGTTGAACCTCGAGCCAATCGCCGCGCGGGTCACGCTCCTGCATCGCCGAGACGCGTTCCGCGCCGCACCACACTCGGTCGAGCAGATGAAGGCGCTTGTCACGGCCGGCAAGATTGACTTCAAGCTCGGCCAGGTTGCCGCGTTGAAGGGGGAAGCCGGACGTCTGACCGCAGCGGTGGTGAAGGGGGATGCCGGCGATCCTGTCGATGTGCCCTGCGATGTCCTGCTGCCCTTCTTCGGGCTGACGATGAAACTCGGTCCCGTCGCGAATTGGGGCCTCGATCTCAAGGACAATCTCCTCCTCGTCGACACCGAGAAGTTCCAGACCTCGGTGCCTGGCATCTTCGCGGTCGGCGACATCAACTGGTATCCAGGGAAGCTCAAGCTGATCTTGTCGGGTTTCCACGAGGTGGCGCTGGCTGCACAAGGCATTCGGGGAATCTGTTTCCCCGACAAGCGATACGTCTTCCAGTACACCACGTCGTCGACGAGCCTGCAGAAGAAGCTCGGAGTCGCTTGAGCCATCATTCCGCGGGTTGCTGCTTTGCGGCTGAGACCCACACGGTCGTCTCGCAGCCCGCTTCAGGATGCCGGGGAACGAGAAAGGCGAGCGATAGCGAGACCATCGCAATGGCCGCTCCGATGACGAAGACATAGGTTGGATCGCTCAGCCAGATCAGGCCGAACACGAGCGGAATGAACACGGCGGCGATGTGATTGATGGTGAACGCGACACCTGCCGTCGGCGCGATGTCTTCCGGTGACGCGATCTTCTGGAAATAGGTGCGCTGCGCGATCGTCGCCGTGAAGAACACGCCGTCCAGAATGAACAGCTTCGCCGCGATTGCCCAGGCAATCGGGATGACGTTCTGAACTGCGAGCGCGTAGCCGACGAAAACAATAATGAGAGATACGTTTTCAGCGATGATCATGCGCCGCTCGCCGAGGCGCGCGATCAGGTAACCGAAAAACGGCGCAGCCCACATGTTGATCGCGTAGGTCAGCAGCAGCAGCGTGGCGATGCCGGATACCGTGAAGCCAAAGCGTTCGACGAGCAGGAACGCACCAAACGCCATGAAGATCTGGCGTCGGGCGCCGGACATCAACGTCAGCGCGTAGTAGAGCCCGTAGCGACGCTTCAGAACGATGCCCTTGCGCTGCGGCACGGGACCTTCGAAGCGAGGAAAGAACGCGGCCGCGGCGAGCGCCACAGCCACGGCGAGGATGCCGATCACGAGAAATACGCTCGCGAAGGACGGCGTCGCCACGAAAAAGAGAACTGCGAGAAGACCATAGGCAACGAGTTGGGAGAAGGACTGCGCGCCCGCAACAAGACCGAGTGTTCTCGGTGCCTCGGCCTTTGGCACGAGCTGCAGCGCGAGAGATTGTGCCATGGTCTCGTAGTAGTGGAACCCGACCGACATGATCAGCGTTGTGATCAAGATGCCGGTCAGGGATGGGAAGTAACCGGTCGCCGCGATGCCGATGCCCAGGAGGACGAGGCTCGCATAGGCGAGCGTCTGCTCGCGCATGAGAAGAATCCAGGCGAGCGCAGTGACCGCGAGGAGCCCCGGAATCTCGCGCACGGACTGCATGAGACCTATGTCCCATCCCGAGAAGGCGGCCGTTTCCTTGGCAAAGTTGTTGATGAGGCCCTGCCAGGCGGCGAACGCCGCCCAGTTGATGACGGCAAGCGTCATCAGGAAGGCGACGGGAGAACGCCGCAACGTCTCCAAGGACTTGGCCACCGTTGTCATTTGACAAGCGGTACGCCCGCGACCATGCCGGTGCAAGGCTTCGATCCCGCGCACGCGCACGATCGGCCCCTCGTTTCTGCCCGTCGGCGCGCATGGCAGGGCTGCACCCCTGGCGATGCGGGCTTGGTTGACCGACCGCAATGTCCAAACGGCGGCCGAGCCGCTAGCGTGTGCCGGTCGTTACCGGGCGTCAGCGGCCCGGGGCGCTCTGGAGGCTTCTGATGTTCACCAAAATTCTCGTGCCCGTCGATCTCGCCGAACCAACCTTCGCGGCCAAGGCGTTGCGGTCGATCCTCGAATACACACGCGTCGGCGAGGCGCAGGTCCGAATCATGACCGTCCGGCAGTTGGTCCCACAAATGGTCACGGAATACCTGCCGGCAGACTTCAGCCGGGAAGCACAGTCGGAGGCGGAGAAGTCACTTGAGGACTTCGTCGCGAACAGCGGCCTGCCGAAGGACCGCACCACGACCGCGGTACGAATTGGCGGCGTCTATCACGAGGTCCTTGACGAAGCGAATTCCTTCGGGGCCGACCTGATCGTGGTCGGTTCGCATCGCCCGTCAATGGCGACCTATCTACTCGGCTCGAACGCCGCCAACATCGTGCGGCACGCGCCCTGCTCGGTGCTGGTTGTTCGCGATTGAGGGCTCAGGATCGCGTGGCAATTGGGGCGAGGACCCTGCGCAGCGCAACGGGTGCTCGCTCATAGGCCCTCTTCAGCGCCGGCCGAAGCTTCGCTTGCCAGAGGTCGAGCCAGAGGATGCCCCGCAGGCCGAGAGGGAGACCGTAGTCGAAGACAGGCACCGTCGTGTCGGTCCAGCGCGTCTTGTACGCGTCCGACGGCGGTAACAGGTCGTAGGTCGAGTGTCCCTGAGCGATGCACCAGGCGATCGTCTCCGCCATTTGAATCGTGCCGGGCCCCGCCTCCGCGAACTCCGGCGCGACGGCCCCAAGAAAGGCGAGGTAGCGGCGGTTGGCGAGAAATCCGATTTCCATCGCCGCCGGACGACCATCGACTGAAAGAACCGAAACAGCGACGGCCTCCTGCGAGGCACGCGTGAGGCCGGAAAGGAATGGAACAACACGGGGATCGGCGAGGGCAGCCGAGGCCCGCCCGGTATCGGCCAACCAACGACGCTTCAACGTGATCGCCGTTTCGATGCCGGAGATGGCCGCAGCACCGCGAAGCACTTCGAAGCTGACGGTACCTATGGCCTCGAGCTCTTTGCGTCCGCGCCGGATGTTCTGGCGTTTCTTGCCGGAACGCGTGGCAAGGAACCCGGCGATGTCGCGATGGGGCGTGAGCTCGATCGCGGGTGCCGCGTCGCCGGCTTGTCGACGCGCGATCCGTCGCAAGGTCGACGATAAGGGGCGATCGTCACGCACACGCCTGAAGAAGAGGACGTCCAGGTCAGCGCGCTCGATGAGCAGGCCCAGGATGGCGTCGAGCGCTTGCGTGTGGCGCGGATCGACGATGGCATCGTCGTATTGCGCGTAAGGCGTGCCGAGAACCCGGCCGATCCGCAACCCCGCCTCGCGTCGGACAACGAGTGGCAAGGCGGCGACGAGCGCGCCACGCTCACGCGCGGTCACGACCAGGAGTCGATCACGCGCATCGAGAAGGGTCGCAGCGGCGGTGCTGACAAAGGCATGATGCTGAAAGGCAGTGACGCCCGCCCGCGTGGCCAGCGAGTCCCATTCCTCGCGAAGGGCGCGCAGCGCGGACTCGCATTCGACCACGCCAAGGCTGTACGCCCAGCTCAGATCGCGCGCGAACACCGCGCCTTCTCTTCGAACCGCTCGTGCATCCCCGGTCGTGGTCATGGCACGCAGGTCTAACGAGCAGCGGTGGACAAAGCGTTACGTCACACATCGCTTTCCGTTGGCTTGGGCAAAATGCCGCGCGGGATGGCGCGTGGATCGTAGATGCCCGGCCGATTCATGCGGGCATACTCGCCAGCCATCCAACCGAAATAGGCGACCATCAGCACGAGAGCCACGGCGATGGCGCGCTGATCGGCGAGCCAGAATTGCCACGTGCCCCACAGCATGGCGCCGAGGCAGGCGACCCACACGGCGAGAAAGGCAAGGTAGGGCGCCCAGCCGCGCCCGGTCTCGAAACGGATGTGAGAGCTTCGTTCGGCGAGATGGTTGTGTAGCGTGTCGAGAAAGGCGACGAAGGCGCGGTTGCGCGGCTTGTACATGCCCATGCCAGCAAAGGTCGTCGATGTCACCCGCACGCGCCCGCCGGCCTTGGTGAACAGGTCGGCGACGTGGCGGGTCTGGCGGATGCGCGCAGGGTCGTAGGTGAGCCGCACGCGCTCGATGTCCGCGTAGAGGAGCGAGCCGGTATTGCCCTTGGCGTCCTCCCAGGCGAGCGCGTCCGAACGGATCTCGAATTCAACCTCTGCGGAAAGGGCGTGCGGGCGCTGGCGATAGAAGCGCGGGTCCGCCGTGCGCGCCTGCGCCTTTTCGAAGTCAGAAAGGTCCGAGGTCATGTGGATGGCAGTGGCGGACCCATGGGGGGCCGTCAAGCCATGGCGCACGATGTCACAGCTATCGCGTCAGTTCCCGCACGGCCTGATCGAGCCCTTCGAGCGTCATCTCGAACATCCGCTGTTCGAACAGGTCGGCGATCATGCCGATCGACGGTGTGTAATCCCAGTACTTCCGTGGCGTGGGATTGAGCCAGGCGCACTTCGGATAAATCGCCGTGATCCGCGCAAGCCAGGTTGCACCCGCCTCCGGGTTCATGTGCTCGACCGACCCGCCCGGAACCGTGATCTCGTAGGGGCTCATCGAGGCATCGCCGACGAAGATGACCTTGTGATCGGCGCCGTATTTGTGCAGCACGTCCCAGGTCTGAAGGCGCTCGTCCTGCCGGCGGCGGTTCGACTTCCAGACCGTCTCGTACAGGCAGTTGTGGAAGTAGAAGTGCTCGAGCGTCTTGAACTCCGTGCGGGCGGCCGAGAACAGCTCTTCGCAGATGCGGATATGCGGGTCCATCGAGCCGCCGATGTCGAGAAAGAGCAGAACCTTCACGGCGTTGTGCCGCTCGGGCCGCATCACGACGTCGAGATAGCCCTTCTCGGCGGTACCTTGGATCGTTCCGTCGAGATCGAGCTCTTCGGCGGCGCCCGTGCGCGCGAAGCGGCGGAGCCGACGCAGGGCCACCTTGATGTTGCGCGTGCCGAGTTCGACCGTGTCGTCGAGATCGCGGAACTCGCGCCTGTCCCACACCTTCACCGCGCGGTTGCTGCGGTTGGCGTCTTGGCCGATGCGGACGCCTTCCGGGTTGTAGCCGTAGGCGCCGAAAGGCGAGGTGCCCGCGGTGCCGATCCACTTGTTGCCGCCCTGATGGCGCCCCGTCTGCTCCTCGAGGCGCTTTTTCAGCGTCTCCATCAGCTTGTCCCAGCCGCCGAGTGCTTCGATCTGCCGTTTCTCCTCCTCGGTCAGGAATCGCTCGGTGACCTTGCGCAGCCACTCTTCAGGAATCGCCGCTGCAATTGCATCATTTGTGGTTTCGACACCTTGAAAGACCCGAGCGAAGACGCGATCGAAGCGGTCAAGATTGCGTTCGTCCTTCACCAAGGCCGTGCGCGACAGAAAGTAGAAATCGTCCACCCGCCGGTCCGCCAGATCCGCGTCCAGGGCCTCCATCAACGTCAGATATTCGCGCAGCGTGACAGGCACGCCGGCCGCTTTGAGTTCGTGGAAGAAGGCGACGAACATCGGCGCACCGTGACGGGCGACGGCTTGAGGGTCAAGAGATATAATACAATATAAGTATGTGAATTATGGACAATTTACAATCCTATCTTGCAAACAGAATCAGATTATCGTACTGTTTCTGCAAATTTGGAGTCGCGCCATGTCCGCGCTGGAACCCGTCACCCTGGCCCTGATCGCGGCTCTCGCGATCGGGCTCGCCTTCGGCGCGCTCGCCGAGCGTTCGCAGTTCTGCGTCGTCTCGGGTGTGCGCGAGGCAAGCGACGGCAAAGGCACGGACAAGCTGCACGCGGTCATCATCGCGACCCTCGTCGCCATCGCGGGCACGCAGGCCCTGGCCGGCCTAGGCCTGATCGATCTCGGCGGCGTTGCGCCCTATCTGCCGCCGACGGCCTCAGTCGTCGCGGTCGCAACCGGCGGCCTTCTGTTCGGATTGGGCGCGGTCGCGGCGCGCGGGTGCCTCGGGCGGCTCACCGTCTTGTCGGCGACCGGCAATCTGCGCGCGCTCATCGTCATTCTCGTTGCCGCGATCGTGGCCTACGCGACCATGCGTGGGCTTCTCGCCCTGCCGCGCAGCGCGCTGCAAGCCGTGTTGCCGAGCGACTTCGGAGCGCGCGATCTCACGCAGCGGATCGCGGGTGTGGCGGGCCTGGAGAGCGATCTTATCCGGCTCGGCGCGGCGGGGCTGGCGGGCCTCGCCGCGCTCACCCTCGTCGTGTTGGGGCGGGCGCGGTGGCGGCTCGTCGCCGGCGCGGCGATCGGCCTCCTCGTCGCCGCCGGGTGGACGGCGACGGGTATCGTCGGGGCCGACGATTTCGATCCGGTGCCGCTCGCGAGCCTCGCCTTCGCGCAACCGCTGGCGCAGAGCATCGTCTACGCCATGACCGCGACCGGCATGAAGCTCGAATTCGGCATCGCGCTCGTTGCCGGCGTTCTTCTTGGTGCGGGGCTTGCCTCGCGCCTTGCGGGTACGGCTTCTTTGCAGGGCTTCCACGAGCCCGGCCAGATGCTGCGCTATCTCTTCGGCGCCGGGCTGATGGGCTTCGGGGCGGTTCTTGCCGCCGGCTGCACGACGGGACAGGGCTTGACCGGCATGTCGACCTTGGCGCCCTTGTCCTTCGTCGCGCTTGGCGCCATGCTTATCGGCATCCGGCTCGGGATTGCGATCGATCAGCGTCTCGACACCCGCGACCGCAAGCTCGTCACCGCCGTTGCCACCGCCGCGCGCCGGTGATTGGCGCGGGGTCACGCGGCAAACTCCTTCTCGCCCCGTGTTGTGTCGCTCGGGCAGCCGGAAGTGGCGGGTTAGCCGCCGCGCTTGGTGGCAACGAGTAAGACGCTGAGCCAGGCTTCTGCCATCCAGGAGTCCGATATCTCATCGGACGCGATGTGGGCCGGGAAGGTGTAGCGGCGGCGTTGGGCAACGAAACCGGCCTCGTCGCAAAAGAGCACTTCGAGGGCCTGGCGCGTGAAGCGCCAGTGATCGTACGGGCCGCGTGGATCGGGAATGTTTGGTGGGTTTGCACGAAGACTGGTCGGCCGGGTCTGAGCAGCGTTCCGATTGCGGCCGCGGCGAGCCACGGCCGGCGCATCGCGGCATCCGCGCCGCGCGTCACCCAGGTTCGGATCAGCTCATCGAAAGGGACGTGACGATAAAGAACTACATCCAGGAAGGCCGCATGATCACCGTCGCGGCGCCAGCGGGCGGCGCCACCTCGGGCGTCGGCGTGGCGGTCGGCGCTCTGTTCGGCGTCGCGAGCAAGACCGCGGCAGCGGGCGAGACCGTGACGATCGCCACCACCGGCGTCTTCGACCTGCCGAAGCTCCCGACCGCCGTTATCGCCGCCGGCGACCCGGTGGCCTGGGACGAGACCGCCAAGCAGGTCAACGTGCCCGGCACCGGCCGCTATCCGATTGGAACCGCCATCGAGGCGGCGGGCAACGGCGCGACCATTGTGCGCGTGCGCCTAGATGGGGTGGCGACGGCGGCGGCGTAAGAGTCAGGCGACCTTCGCGGGCGGCGTGTCCGTCACACTCATTCCAGGCTTGCCTGCACCCGCCGCGATGTCGGCGGCTAGGGTGCTGAAAAGCGATCTAACGAATGTCAATGCTTCAGGGTCGTCCATCAGGAGCTTGCGCACTGCGCCTTCATACTGATCGCGATCTTGGAAGCCCAGCTTTCGCGCAATCGCGCCCAGAACCGGCGTTTCACGGACAGGATAACGCGACACAATGATCATTAGATCGCCTGCCCTGATGGCTTCCTGAAGGCGTGTGCGTTCTTCTCCGACGATCTGCGGTATGTCGATCGAGATATTCACCGGAGAGGCAGCGGAGATTTGATCTTTAGTGGGAATGTGGCGGAAGAACTCCTCGCGGACCAACTTTTCAGCTATGCGCTCGCTGAGCCGTTGGGCGTGAGGGGTGACCGCCGCAATCGCCGCCGATTTCGCTTCGGCAACACATTTGTTGAAGTCGTCGCCGGTGGTGCTTGCGTGTCGCTCCGCGACGCGACGCTGAACCTCAGGGTGATAATAGACGCCCTCCGCCGAATAGACCGTCGTCGCGTACACGCCACGTCCCTTTAGGCGATCAATTTCAGCTTGGGGGCGGCGATCATTATCCACAAGGCCGTACGCATCAAGCCAATGAAGCTCGTCAGCGTCGCGGATGCTAAGAACCGCACGCTCGACATCACGACAGCTGCCTTTCGCGATCACTGAGATTTCTGGAAAGATCAAGCTGTAAATCGGTTTGTCGAGACTGCTTTCCGTGCCTTCGACGAAAAGAATTTTCCGCCGAGCGCCAAGGATATCCCTCTTGAGATCGTCATCGATGCCCGAACCGGGCGCTACAACATCGGCATCCCAAGCGGTCACCGTCGAGCCGTCGTAGGTGCAGCCGCGGATCAGCAGTGTTCTCGCGGAAGGATTGTCGAGCGGCAACATCACGTCGTGCGTTGAAACAACGAATGCGCAGTCTGGCCGCTTAGCGAACAGCAAGGTGAGCAAAGGTGAAATGATAGAACGATGAAGGTGCCGTTCAGGCTCGTCGATGAGCAGAAGGGTTCCTTCCTTGGCCGTTAGAACGTCTGCCGCGATAAGGATTGCGTTCCGCTCGCCATCCGAAAGCTCGGCAATGCTGTAGGGGGCACTCCCGTTCTTGCTGGCCACGACCTGCGCGTTCTCCTGAATCGCGATCGTCACCGGGATATTTGAAAGCCTGAGGAGTTCGTTGACGATCTTTATCGGGGGGTCCTTCTTTGCCAGCTCCTTGACCAGTTCAAGATTATCGCTGTAGGCGGCGCCTGCAATTTCACGGGCCTGCACATTTTCAGCGTCCACGAGGTCGTAGATGGCAATGCTGGCGCGCGAGGAGGGATCGTACTCTTTCCACCGCGCTTGGGGGCTCGTATCGTGTCCTCGAATGTTGCTTTCTGTCCGCTGCCGCGCTTGTGGGGAAAGTGTGATCGCGTTGGATTCGAACCAGGTCTGGCGATGCGCTGTAATCCGCCGAGCATTCGAATGATGCGCGCTATAGAAGCGATGCATCAGGCTCGATTTGCCCGTGCCATTGGCTCCAAGCATTAGAATGACTTCACCGGCTCCAACCGCAAGGTCGAGAGCCACTCCGCCGTCGCGTGGAATTGACAGATTGAAGGGCACCCCCAGCCTCCCGCAATCAAGAAAGCATCGACGATCCCGCTTCGTGTACCGACATGGTCATCGCATCGGGCGAATGCGCCAAAAATGGTGGTTCAACCAGCGATGTTCAATGGAAGGTCGTTAGACCGACTCCCGACGCGACGGACGGCGCCACTGACCGCCATAGATTTTGTTGACTCATTATTGACTCGGCCGCGTCCAGCGCGAGGACCCAAAAAGCAAATGCCAGCTAAGTCTTTGTCCTAGCAGGCGAATTTGGTTGCGTGGAGTAGGATTTGACCTACAACCTTCAGGTTATGAGGTAAAGGCAACAGCCTGCGGTTATTTTCGCACATCTTCGAAATAGCCCGAGGTTTCCGCTGCTTCTGCCGTTTTCACCTCGCTCCACTTTCGCGAGATTTCGCGCCCGGTCGCACCCGGTCGTCCTCTCTTGCTTCCACAGAGCTTCCAGAATTCGCGACGCTTAAGTTTCGTAAGCAACATAAGCACTTGAATTCACGAGCGCAGACGCAGAGCGCTTATGTTTGCTCCGGTGCGGACACTCATTCTGAGCACGAGTATTCGCGCGAATCGTTTCGAATGTTTTTTTGAAGCCATTGATGACGGTGTGCCATCAGATGAACTGGTCGAAGGGTTCGATCGCCTTGACTGTTGCGAGCAGACCATGGGCTCGCAACGTATCGAGATAATCCTCGACAGATTTGGGCGGCTTCTTCAATCGCAGATGTACTGTCTTCACGGCCTGCAGGAAGACGGGCTGAGACAGGTGAAACTGGTGGGTCAGAAACTCGTCCGGGTGCTGTGCTTCGATACCCCACCGATCGAGACTATCGGCCGGGAAGTCCCTGAGATTGACGGTGACGATGAGGTCGGCACGGCCCTTGATCGCGGCGGCAAGCACGTGGCGGTCATCCGGATCGGGCAACTCCAGCACATCGATGAGCGGCTCAAAATCCGTCACCAGCGCGTCGCGTGCATGTGCATTCATCAGATCGCGTGTTCGCTCGAGCTGGGCGCGCGTCAGATCGGGGCGGTTTTTGAGAACAGCCCCGATCCACTCCTCGTGCACCGCATCCGACCATTTGGCGCGGTAGAGGTCCGCCACTGCAAGCTCCAAGAGGAGATCTCGCAGTGGCGCGGGGTAAAGAACGGAGGCATCCAGGAAGGCGGTGAAATTGCCCAAGGCTCAGTATCCCATCTTGAGCTCCTGAGCCTCAGCGGCGAGCTGATCGAGCACCTTGCGCCGTTCCGCATCGATGTTTTCCTTGAAACGCAAAACGTCCTCGAAACGGATGCGCCGGTGCGTGCCCACCAAGCGGAAGGGCAGCTTCTTCTGCTCTAGGAGCTGAACCAAGAACGGCCGTGAGACATTGAGAAAGTCGGCGGCCTGCTGGGTGGTGAGCTCGGCATTCTGCGGGACGATTGTGACCGCACGGCCCGACGCCATATCCTCCAGGATGGCCTGGAGAAGCTTCACTGCGCCCGCCGGCAATTCGATTGTCTCCTCCTGGCCGGCATCGCGGACACGCAAAGTCAGGGAATGCCCCCGACGGGCGAGCGGGGCGAGCCGCTGCCCCGAGGCACGCGCGAGTTCCACGTCCTCCTTGGAAGGGGGAAGGCTCGTCAGTGCTGCTGCCGCTGCCATGGCTCTTCTCCTCATCATCTCCGACTGTCGCCATTATGGGCATCGTAGCCTATAAACGCAATATACGAAACAAATGAAATTATCGAAAACCTGTGGTGAGCACCCTGAAGGCCGGAAGGGCATCTGAGGCCAAACGGACGAAAACATTCGCGTTTCCAAGCGGTTACGCGAAGTCTGGTTCCCTGCCCGGCTTTTCGCTCTGACGCTTCCATGAGCCTGTCGGTGTGCAAGACTGGACATTCACGCCGAACGGCCGGAGCGCGACACAGTCAGACGCAATGTTCGCCCGCGCGTCCCTCACCGCGTCGTCGTCAACTCCGCGATCACGCTGCCGAGCTTCGGCCGTTCGAGGGCGTCGAACGGCATCGGGCGGACGAGATCGATGGTCGAGAGCCCGACGCGCGCCGTCATCAAGCCGTTGACGACGCCTTCGCCGAGCTTCGCGGAAAGCCGCGCCGCGAGGCCGTGCCCGACGAGCTGCTGCACCAGGCTCTCGCCCATGGCCATGCCGCCGGTGATCGCCAGGTGCGCCGTGACCGCGCGCGCCAAGCGCAGCATCCCGAGCTTGCCGGGCCGCGCGCCATAGAGGTCGGCGAGCGCGCGGACGAGGCGTGCGCTCTCACTCACGACCATGAGGACGTCGAAGACGGCACGCGGAGAGATGGCGGTGACGAGCGAGACGCGCTTCGCTGCAGCAACCACGAGGCGAACGGCGCGCCGGTCGAGGTCCGCCATCAGCGCCTGCTCGGTCAAGCGCACGAGGTCCGCGCCATCGACGATGTCGGCGAGCGATCGGTCGAGTTCGCCGCGTGCCTGGGCCGTGTCGGGCCGGCCCGCATAGAGCGCGCGCAGATCGCGGGCGAGCGCACGCGCGGCAGTGCGGTCGTCGGTGGCGCGCGCCAGCGCCGCGCGCTCGCGCAGCTGCTCGACGCGGCCGAGCCGGCGAAGCGCTGAGAGTTCGCGTGCGACGAGCACGACGGCCGCGAGCACGAGCAAGCCGAGGAGCGCGATGCCGACCCACCCGAGCACCTGCGAGTGGGTGAAGAGTTCATCGACCAGCCGCGCGGCCGAAACACCGGCGGCAAGTGATGCGATCCCGCCGAGCGCGGCAACGAGCAGCGCGCCCCACCGCCCGCGGCGCGGCAACTGCGCCGGGCGCATGTCCTCCTCGGTCGACTGCGGCGCCTCCGGCACCACCACGACGCGCCGGTCGAGCAGCGGCGCTTCCTCGCTTCCCGGAGCGGCGATGCGCACGTCGGGCGAGTCGAGGCGCATGGCGACAGGCTTGCGCGGACGTTCGCTCATGCGAGCGCGTCTCCGACCAGGAACTCGACCGCCTTGTCGAGGCGGATCGACGGAATGGCGATGCGCCCGTCGCTTCCGCGGGCGAGTCGCGGCGGGCGAAAGCGCAGAAAGCGCACATCGGCCGCCGCGGGCGAGGGGGCATCGCGCCCGAGCGCCAGCGCGCGGTCCGGATCCGCGGGCAGGTCGCCGGGATAGACGGCAATATCGCTCTCGCCGTCGAAGACGTCGTCGCCCAGGCGCTCGCCCGCAAGCGGTGTTCCGACGATGGCCGGTAATTCATCGCCGTCGATGCGCATGGTCGCCTCGGTCGTGGCGCGGATCGCGGCGAGCGCCGCGACATCCACCTTGGCTCCGAGGGTCGTGGCGCGGTCGATCGCACGGTGCACGAGCCGCTGCACGATCGCCTCGAGACGATCATGGCTGCGATGATGGAGATGATCCGCCTTCGTCGCGGCGAACAGGATGCGGTCGACGCGCGGTGCGAACAGGCTCGACCACCAGGCGTTCGCGCCGACGCGGAAGGCACCGAGGATGTCGCCGAGCGCGCGCTCGAGATCGGCGACGGCGGACGGGCCGGCGTTCAGTGCGGCAAGGACGTCGACGAGAACGATCTGACGGTCGAGCCGGGCGAAGTGATCGCGGAAGAACGGGCGCACCAGATACGTCTTGTAGGCCTCGTAGTGGCGCTCCATGAGCGCGTGGAGCGAGCCGGGCTTGGCGGTTGCGCGCGTGAGGTCGAGCGGCGCGAAAGCGAACATCGGCGTGCCGGCGTCCCGCCCCGGCATCAGGAAACGGCCCGGCGGCAAGGTGGATAAGGATACGCGCTCGTCGCGACACACGCGCAAATAGCCCGTGAAGAGATCGGCCGCCTGGCGCGCGGCCACCTCGTCGAGCGGCCCATCCGGATCGAGGGTCGCAAGGTGCGCGTGCCAGGGTGCGGCCAACGGGAGGCGCGTTCCGGCCCGCGACAGCATCAGCGTCTCGCGCGACCACTCAGCATAGGACTTGCCGAGAAGCGGCAGGTCGAGAAGCCACTCGCCGGGGTAGTCGACGATGTCGAGCGTCAAGCGTCCCGCACCGAGATTGCGCCCGATCCAGCCGGCGGATTGGTACTCGATGACGAGGCGCAGCTCGGCGATCTCGGTGGTCGAGCGCGGCCAACGCCGCTCGTCGATCAGGGCCGCGAGGTGTTCTTCGGTCTCGAAGCGCGGCAGGTAGTCGTGCGGCTGCGGCTCCAATCGAGCGTCCGCGATGCGGCCGTCCCGCGCGGCACGGAACAAGGGCAAACGCGCGCCCGACGTGAGGGCATGGACCAGCGCTGTGATGAAGATGGTCTTGCCCGCCCGCGACAGACCGGTGACGCCGAGACGGATGGTCGGGTCGAACAGGTTGGTGGTCGCCTCGACGAGGCTCGTCGTCGCGGTCCGCGTTGCTTCGCTCACGTCGCGCCACAAGGACATCAGTCCTCCGCTTCGGCGTCACCGAGGGATTTCGGCGTGACGTAGCCCTCGATCACGCCTGTCGCCGGGCCGACATCGGCCCAGTCCTCGTAGAGGAAGCGCAGGACGACGAGACCGGCGGTCGGGAACTTGGCGGCGAGCGCCGCGCGATGTGCGGCCCCGTTGTCCTGCGCGAGCAGCAGCGCCAAGCCTTGCAGGCCGGGATTGTGGCCGACGAAGAGCAGGTTCGGCGCCTCCTCGAGCTGTTCGCGAACGAGGCCGAGCAGGGTTTTCGGCGCGGCTTCGTAGAGCGCCTGCGACACCCGCACATCGGCCACAGGCGGCAATTCCTGGGCGAGCAAGGCCCAGGTTTCGCGGGTCCGCCGCGCAGCCGAGACGAGGGCTCGGTCGGGCACGAGTCCCGCCTGGCGCATGTGGGCGCCGATCCGTGGCGCTGCGGCGCGACCGCGCGCGTTCAAGGGGCGATCGAAATCGTCGAGCGTGGGGCTGTCCCAGGACGATTTGGCGTGGCGGAGGAGGAGCAGGCGGCGCATCGGCGCACATATAGGCGTCCGCGGGGCGAAAGAGGAGGGCGGCATGGCGCTTGCGCCGGGCAAGGCCAGCGCTCGGGGGTTCCGTCGCGATGCGCCGCGATGGGGCAGGGCCGTGCCAAGGAGGGACGCCATGCGTTACCATGCGCTCGACGCCTGGCGCGGAATCGGGGCGATGATCATCGCCGCGTCGCGTCTCGAGGCCGACACGGCGGTGTGGCATCTGCCCTTCGTGCGCCACGCCTATCCGCTGGTCGACTTCTTCTTCGTCCTCTCCGGCTTCGTCATCACGCTGATCTACCTGGATCGCCTCGACGGCACGGGGCGGACGACGGGCGGCTTCCTCATTCGGCGCTTCGGGCGTCTGTGGCCCTTGCACGCTTTCGTGCTCGGTCTTCTGGTCGCGCTGGAGTTCAGCAAGCTGGTCCTCGTCTGGGCGGGCGTCGAAAGCCGATCGATGCCGTTCACGGCCGAGACGGCGCCGCACACCATCCTGGCCAATCTCCTGCTCGTGCAGGCGATGGGCCTTTATGATCACGCGACCTGGAACACCCCCGCCTGGTCGATCTCCGTCGAGTTCTGGTGCTACGTCGCCTTCCTCGTCGCCGTTC
The DNA here is from genome assembly GCA_041694995.1 of Pseudomonadota bacterium. Taxonomy (GTDB): domain Bacteria; phylum Pseudomonadota; class Alphaproteobacteria; order Rhizobiales; family UBA4765; genus Raskinella. Next base: position 54,133 of record JBGFRS010000002.1, read on the forward strand.
TGATGGCGCGCCGCGCGCTGATCGTCGTTTCCCTCGTGGTCATCGCCGTCTCGCTCGCCGTCGTCGGCGCCTTCGCGCCGAAGGTGATGGACGCCACGTTTGACTACGGCTTCCCGCGCGCGCTCGCGGGCTTCTTCGCCGGGCACCTCGTTTTCCGCGTGCACCGCGCCTGCCGCGATCGCCTCGGCGGCGGCGTGGGCACGTGGACTGCCTTCGAAATGGGGATCGTGGCCGCCGTATTCTGGTATCTGAGCGTCGTCGGCGTGTCCCTGTGGTCGCTGTTCACGCCGGCGATCATGTCGGTGCTCGTCTTCGTTTTCGCCGCCGAACGCGGTCTCGTGTCGCGCGTGATCGTGGGACAGGTCGGGCAAGCGCTCGGGCGGTGGTCCTATTCGATCTATCTTCTCTGCCCGCTGGTCGCTTACCTCATCGCGCGCGGCGTCTCGGTGATCGAGCGCCGGGTCGGCACGACGTTTTGGCACGACGTGCCGCACGCGGAGGGAACGGCGCGCCTGTTCGCGCTGCCCTATCCAGGAGCAACCGAACTCCTGTTGGCCAGCTATCTCGGCCTCGTCGTCCTGGTGTCGGCATTGACGTTCCGGCTCGTCGAAGACCCGGCGCGCCGCTTCTTCTACCGGCTCGCCGCGCGCTGGGAGAACCGCGGGCGTCAACCGCGGATCGCCCCTCAACCGGCGGAGTGATTCGCCTAATGGTGCAGCCGCCGCGCCGGTGCTATCCTGGCGTGCAGTGCGGGGCAGTGGGATGGGACGACGGCATCTCGTTATTCGCGCCGCTTGTGCGGCCGGGTTCTCGACGCTGTGTGCCGCCGCTCCGGCGGCCGCCGATCCGGTCGTCACCTGGCAGATCGCCGACCGGTTTCGCGCGATCACGCAGGAGTCGACCGAAGCCTACGTCGCCCGATTGAGACGCTACATCGACTGTGCGCAGCAGCGACGCGCCGCGGCGCGGGACTGCGCCGACATCTCGCGCAGCGCACCGGGCTATGGCCGCATCGTCGATCCGAACATCGGCGCGGCCCGCGCGCCGTGGGACGTGCGCGCCTATCGCTACGATCCCGCCTGGGTGCACGATCAGGCGCGCGACATCCGCGTGCGCGTCACCGGCGTGTCGCCAGGCGCGCGCTGTTCGGGGCGGGTCGAAGGGGCCGGCGCAGACCGCGATGGGCCGTGCGAAGGCTGGCGCGTGCCCGCGCGTCTCGGCACGCATCGCCTGCACGTGACGGTCACGGATCAAGGCCGCACGACGGCGGTAGAGCGCGAGATCACGCTGCGCGACCTCCTCGTCGTCAATCTTGGCGACAGCGTCGCCTCCGGCGAAGGCAATCCGCACCACGTCATGCTGGGCGACTATCCGCCGGCAACCTGCGCCGAGGTCGAGACGCCGAGCGAATGCTGGCGCGAACCGGCGCTGTGGCTCGATCATCGCTGCAATCGGTCGCTGTTGTCGGCGGCAGGTCTCGCCTCCGCCTTCTTCGCGGCGAGCGCGGCGTCGGCGGAGACGTCGGTCACCTATCTGAGCTTCGCCTGTTCCGGGGCGCGCTCCGATCACGTCGTCGGCGAGCCCGAGGGCAACCCGTATGACGGCACCAACACGTTCGCCGATGTCCGCGCCTATCGCGACAAGTTCGGCGATCCCGATTGGCGGACCCGTATCCTCGATCCGATCGAAGGGCCGCTGCCGCCGCAGATCGGGTCGCTCCGGCGCGCGCTCGTCTGCCCGGCGGGCGACAGCGCGTGCGTGACGCGGCGGCCGGATCACGTCTTCCTGTCCGTCGGTGCGAACGATGTCGGCTTCGTCGAGATCGTCATGAAGCTCGTGCTCGACGACGCGACCATTGCGGGCGCGGACGGCATCGAGCGCGGCCCGGCGAGCCGCACGCGCCGCGAGATCACCGAGCTTGTGCGCCGCGGCATCGCGGCCGCCGAGCCCAATCTCGACCGCATCGCGGCGCAGCTCGCAGCGCTCGGCACCCGGCGCGTGACCCTGCTCGCCTATCCGAACCCCGTGCGCAACGGGCGCGGCGGCTATTGCGACGCGAACTTCGTCGCCAATTGGTGGTTCGGCGGACTGACGCGCATCACCGCGGTGGAATCGCGCTTCGCTGAAAGCACGGCGTGGCGCCCTCTGAACGACATGCTGCGCCGCGCCGCGACGCGCCATGCGGCCCGCGGCTGGTCCGTCGACACCAGCATCGCCGAACCGACGAACGCCGATCGCCGGCCGGGCCGGCGCGGCTTCTGCGCCGCGCCGACGTGGTGGATTTCCTACGACGAGGCGCTCATCCGGCAGGGCGTGATCCGCGTGTCCGGCCGCGGCTTTCCGACCGGGACGCTCCATCCGAACATCTTCGCCCACAACGCGCTGGCGGAGCGGCTGGTGCGGCGGATGGCCGAGCCGCTTCCGTAGCGATCAGCCGCGCGCGTCACGGCGAACCATGAAGGCCAGGCGTTCGAGCAGGTGCACGTCCTGCTCGTTCTTGACCAGCGCGCCGGCGAGCGGGGGGATCACCTTGCGCGGGTCGCGTTCGCGCAGCGTGTCGGGGGAGATGTCCTCGGCGAGGAGGAGCTTCAGCCAGTCGAGCAACTCCGACGTCGAGGGCTTCTTCTTGAGGCCCGGCACGTCGCGGATCTGATAGAAGAGCTGGAGGGCTTCCGTCACCAGGCGCTTCTTGATGCCGGGGAAGTGCACGTCGACGATGCGCGTCATGGTCTCGGCGTCGGGGAACTTGATGTAGTGGAAGAAGCAGCGGCGCAGGAAGGCGTCCGGCAATTCCTTCTCGTTGTTCGAGGTGATGATCATCACCGGCCGCACCGCGGCGCGGATCGTCTCGCCGGTCTCGTAGACGAAGAACTCCATGCGATCGAGTTCCTGCAGAAGATCGTTCGGGAACTCGATGTCGGCCTTGTCGATCTCGTCGACGAGGAGGACGACGCGCTCCTGTGCGGCGAAGGCTTCCCACAGCTTGCCGCGGCGGATGTAGTTGCGGATGTCGGAGACGCGCGCATCGCCGAGCTGGCTGTCGCGCAGGCGGGCGACGGCATCGTACTCGTAGAGTCCCTGGTGCGCCTTCGTCGTCGACTTCACGTGCCATTCGACGAGCGGCGCGGTCAGGGCTTTTGCCACCTCGCGCGCCAGCACGGATTTGCCGGTGCCCGGCTCGCCCTTGACGAGCAACGGACGCTCGAGCGTCACCGCGGCGTTGACCGCGATCTTGAGATCGTCGGTCGCAACATAGTCCTTGGTCCCGTCAAAGCGCATGCGCTGGTCTCCACGAAGCGCGCGGACGCTAGTCGGAGCGCCCAGCGGCAGCAACCCCGCCTCGGCAATTCCTGCCGTGCCGGCGACGAGTTTGCCGAGGGCAAGCAGCGGTCAAGGCATCGTTAACCATGCAACCCTTTGACGGGATTGGAGATCGCATTTGGCACGGGCATTGCTCGATGGATCGCCGGGAGGCCGGTCATTCGGCCCGGAGACCAGGAGAACGCGTACATGGGTATCTTCGGCGCGATGTCGACGGCGGTCGCGGGGCTCAGAGCGCAGTCCTACGCCATCGAGAACATCTCGGGGAACATCGCAAACTCGCAGACGACGGGGTTCAAGCGCGTCGACGCGTCCTTCGTCGACCTGATCCCAGACGCGCCGCCGGGCCGGCAGGTGGCCGGCTCGGTCTTCGCCATGAGCCGCTCCACGAACAGCGTGCAGGGCGACGTGCGCGACAGCGAGGTCAACACGTTCATGGCCATCAACGGCCAGGGCATGTTCGTGGTCGACAGCCAAACAGCGACGACGGACGGGAGGCCGGTCTTTTCCAGAATAGACAAGTACACGCGCCGCGGCGACTTCGCGATGGACCGCAACGGCTATCTGCGCAACGGCGCGGGCTATTACCTCAAGGGGCTGCCCGTCAACCCCTTGACCGGCAACCCTTCGGCGTCGGTTCCCGAGGTGATCCGCATCACGACCGACTTCCAGCCGGCGCGCGCGTCAACGCAAATCAACTACCGCGCCAATCTCGCGCAATTGCCGCGCACACCGAACTACAATCCGACCACGCCCAACAGCGAGCTGTTGCCGCTCGGCGCGTTCTCGAACAACCCGACGGTGGCCGGCGCCGGCTTCGTCCAGGCCGGCGACAATGACGACCTCCTGCAGAACTCGATCGAAGGCGGCGGTCTCACGCTCTACGACGCCGCCGGCGCGCCGGTGAACGTGCAGTTCCGCTGGGCGAAGCTGACGAACACCAGCGGCAACGAGCAATGGAACCTGTTCTATCTGGAGGACTCGACGGCGACGGGCGCCAACCCGATGTGGCGCGCGGTACCGCAGACCTACACCTTCAATGCCCAGGGCCGACTCGACCCGCCGGTGACGTCGGTGACCATTCCGGCGCTGACGGTGAACGGCAAGGCGCTCGGCTCGATCGTTCTCCAGCACGGCGACAACGGCCTTACGCAGTTCCAAGACCCCAACGGCAATGCGCAGCTCACCGAGATCGACCAGAACGGCTATCCCGCCGGCGAGCTCGCCTCCGTGTCGGTCAACGACGGCGGGTCGGTGATCGGCACCTACACCAACGGGCGCAGCCAAGTTCTCGCGCAGGTGGTGCTCGCGTCGTTCAAGGGCATCGAGGGACTGAAGCGGCTCGACGGGGGCGCGTTCGCGGCGACGCAGGAGTCGGGCGTGCCGATCCTGGGCGGGGCCGGCGATATCCAGGGCGGCGCGCTCGAATCGTCGAACACGGACATCGCCGACGAGTTCACCAAGCTCATCGTGACGCAGCAAGCCTATACGGCGAATACGCGTGTCGTCTCGACATCCAACGAGATGCTCCGCGAAGCACTCAACATGATCCGGTGATGCATGCCCGGCCGCCTCCTGTGGGTCGGCCGTCGAAATCATGAAGGACGCGTTCGATGTCGGTGTCGGCTCTTTCCTCGGCCATCTCCGGTCTGCGCGCGTCGCAGGCCGGCATGGGGCTGATCGCGCAGAACGTCGCCAATGCCGACAATCCAAACTACACGCGCAAGAGCCTCGAATCGCGCACGCAAGCGATCGGCGAGCGCGTCGTTGGCGTTCGCTCGACGACGGCGCAACGCTCCCTCGATACGCTGCTGCAACGAACGCTGCGCACGGAGGTGGCCGGCGGCAGCTATGCCGATGTCCGCGCGCGCTACATGGATCGCCTCGACGCCCTCTACGGCCCCCCAGGCTCCGGCTCGGCGCTGGACGCGATGTTCAGCGCCTTTACGGGGGCGCTGCAGGGCCTTGCAACGTCGCCGGAGAGCCCGACGGCGAGAGGCCGTGTCCTCTCCGAAGCCAACATCCTGGCGCAGCGCATCAACGGCATATCGGAGGACATCCAGGCGCTGCGCCTTGAAACCGAGCAGGGCATCGGCGATGCGGTGGCGCGCCTGAACGACGCCTTGCAGCGCCTGTCCAGCATCGACAGGCAGATCATCGCCAACTCGGGCGGCGGCGGCAACCCGGTCAATCTGCTCGACCAACGCGACGCGGCCATCAACGAGATCGCGCGGCTCGTCGATGTGCGGGTCGACGTCAATCAAGACAATTCGGTTGCTGTGTTCACGCGCTCCGGCATGCTTCTTTACGACCGCATGCCGGTCGTGCTCGAGTTCGACCAGCGTGCGTCGCTCACGCCGAACAGTGTTTATGACACGAACGCCGCCGTCCGCTCGGTCGGGACCATCATGCTCCGGGCTCCGAACGGGCTGGCCGTCGACATGCTGGCGCAGGGCGCGTTCCGGGCCGGCGAGATCGCAGGGCTCGTGTCGTTGCGCGACGATGTGCTGCCCAATGCGCAGCGGCAGCTCGATGAATTCGCAGCAGGGCTCGCCCGTTCGCTCAGCGACCGGGCGGTCGCCGGGACGGCGACGACCCTCGGCGCGCAGGCAGGTTTCTCGCTCGATGTCACGGCTCTCCAGCCCGGCGATGCCATCACGCTCACGATCCGCGATGGCGCCACGGCACGCACAGTCTCCATCGTCCGCGTCGATGATCCGACCATGCTGCCCCTGCCGCAGACGGCGACGGCGCGGCCGGACGATCAGGTGATCGGGATTTCCTTTGCCGGCGGCAGCGCGGCCGCCGCGGCCGCGATCCAGACCGCGCTCGGCGCGAATTTCCAGGTCGACAGCCCGGTTGCCGGGACGATCCGCTTCCTCGATGACGGCGCGCCGAACCTCTCGGATGTGACCGCGGCAAGTGCGATCGTGACCGAGACCTCGCTCGCCGGAACGACGGCCGCGCTCCCGATCTTCGGCGACATCGGGCGTTCGCCGCCGATCTACTCCGGCAGTTTCGAGGGCAGATCGCAACTCGTCGGCTTCGCGCAGCGCATCGGCGTGAATCCATCGCTTGCGGCCGACCCGTCGCGGCTCGTCCTGATCGGGAACGCGACGGCGGTTGGCGATCCGACGCGCCCGAACGCGCTGCTCGACCGTCTGACCAAGTCGACCCGGTTGTTCGGGGCGACCGACGGTCTCGGTTCGCCGAGCGCGCCACCCTCCGCCACCGTCGCGTCCTTCGTGCAGCGGATGGTCGCGTCGCAAGGCCAACAGGCCGAGACGGCGAAGCGCCTTTCGGAAGGGCAGGAGGTTGTGGTCAACGGCCTCCAGACCCGGTTCGATGCCTCCGCGCGCGTCAATATCGACGAAGAAATGGCGCGGCTGATCGAATTGCAGCAAACCTTCCAGGCGAGCGCGCGCATCATCTCCACGGTCGACGAGATGATGCGTGCGCTGCTGCAGACCTGAGGAGCCATTGTCATGAGCAGCCTCGGCCCGCTGCGCAGTTCGGTCGGCATCCGCGAGATCATCGCGATGCGCGGCGAGCTCGATCGCCTGCAACTGCAACTCGCGACGGGCCGGCGGGCGGAGAGCTTCGCCGATCTCGGCGGCGGGCGGTCACCATCGCTCAACGCGCGCGCGAAGCTCGCGGACATCTCGGCCTACGGCCAAACGATCGACCAGCTCGAGGTGCGCCTGTCGGTCATTCAGGCCTCGCTCGGGCGGATCGACAAGATCGCCGGCGAGCAGCGCGGCGAGAACCTGTCCACGCACTTCCTCCCCGTCGACAACAGCCAGACCGCGCAGCAGAAGGCCGCCTTTCAGCGCCTGCAGGAGATGATCGGCCTCCTCAACCAGGATGTCGATGGCCGCAAGCTGTTCTCGGGGCGCCGCACCGACACCGATGCGACGGTATCGGCCGACATCCTCCTCAACGGCTCGCCGCCTCGCGCCGGCTTGCGCGACGTCATCGTCGAGCGCAATCGCGCGGATCGCGGTGTCGATGGTCTCGGGCGCCTCGCCATCACGACGCCCACGGCGACGAGGGTGACGCTCGATGAAACCGCCTCCGGCCCGTTCGGATTCAAGATCACGGGCGCCGGCGGAACGATCGACAACGCGACCATCACGGATGCGATCGGTCCGCCCCGTTCCGTCGCCGTCGACTTCACCGGCGTTCCGAGTGCGGGATCGACGGTGCGCGTCACGCTCGCCATGCCGGACGGCACCTCGACGACGCTGTCGCTGCGCGCCACCGCCGGCACGCCTGGCAGCTCCGAATTCGCGCTCGGCACCGACGCGACAACGACGGCGACCAATTTCCGCACCGCCCTGCAGACCGAGGTCCAGCGCCTCGTCACGGGCGAACTCGTTCCGGCCTCGACCATGGTCGCCGCCGACGGCTTCTTCACCGTCGACGACACGACCTTTCCGCGGCGCGTGCTCGGGGTGCCGGAAACGGCCACGGGGTTCGACCCCGGCGACACGCGCCTCACCACCGTTGTCTGGTACACCGCCGACGGGGGAGCCGATCCGGCGCGCGCGACCTCGGTGACGCGCATCGATACCTCGGTCACGGTCGGCTACGGATTGCGCGCCAACGAGCAGGGGATCAGGTCCGTCATCGCCAACCTCGCGGCGTTCGCGGCGGTCGACTTCAACCCGACGGACCCCAACGTGCAGCTGAGCTACGCATCGCTGTCCCTCAAGGTGCGCGACCGCCTCGGGGACAAGTCCGGGCAGACCGTGACCGCGATCCAGAGCGAGATGGTGGTCGTGCAGCAATCCCTCAAGTCGGCGGAAGAGCGCCACACCGCCTCCCGATCGCTGCTCGGCAATCTCCTGGAGGATGTCGAGGGGGTGAGCAAGGAGGAGGTGGCGACCCGGATCCTCGAACTCCAGACGCGCTTGCAGGCGAGCTATCAGACGACAGCGATGCTGTCGCGCATGAGCCTGGTGGAGTTCTTGCGCTAAGCCGGTGCGGCCGATCGGCGCGACGGGGGCAGTGTTCCGCACACATCTCCTGCGCTAACATCGCTCGAATCCCAGTCGCCGGGTACCGCATGCGCCGTTCCATTCGCTTCCTTCGACGCGGCCGTGTCATCGACATTGCCGATCTCGCACCGATGACGACCGTGCTCGATTGGCTGCGCCTGGGTGAAGGGGCACGCGGCACCAAGGAAGGCTGCAATGAAGGGGATTGTGGCGCATGCACGGTGGTTCTGGCGCGGCCGAAGAACGGCCGTCTGGTCTACGAACCGGTCAATGCCTGCATCCTGCTGGTCGGGCAGCTGGACGGTGCCGCACTCATCACCGTGGACGATCTGGCGGCCGGCGCCGATCTGCATCCGGTGCAAGCCGCGATGGTCAAGCATCACGGATCGCAATGCGGCTTCTGTACGCCGGGCATCGTGATGAGCCTGTTCGCCCTCTATCATGAAGGCCTTCGCCCGATCGATCGGCGGCAGATCGTCGACCAACTCGCCGGCAATCTGTGCCGCTGCACCGGCTATCGGCCGATCGTCGATGCGGCACTCGAAGCCTGCGCGTTCCCGGCCGACGACCGCTTCACGGCTCGGCAGAGCGAGGCGCTCGCGGAGCTCACAGCGCTGGCGAATGATGGCGCCGCGCTCGTCGGATCGGATGAGACATTCTTCGCCGTTCCACGCACGCTCGACGAAGCCTGCGATCTTCTCGTGCGCCATCCGGACGCGACCGTTCTCGCCGGCGCAACCGATGTCGGCTTGTGGATCACCAAGCAGTTGCGGGAGCTGCCGAAGATCGTGTGGCTCGGGCGCATCGAGGCGTTGCGGGAGATCGAAGCAAGGGACGACGTGCTGCGGCTCGGGGCCATGGTGAGCCACGCCGACGCCTATTGCGCGCTCGCGGCCATCGATCCGGACCTCGGCGAAGTGATGCGCCGCTTCGGTTCGAAGCAGGTGAGGGCATCAGGCACGGTCGGCGGCAACATCGCCAATGGGTCGCCGATCGGGGATCTCGCGCCAGCCCTGATCGCGCTCGATACGACGTTGCATCTGCGACGGGGCTCGACCGTGCGCGAGGCGAACCTCGAACGCTTCTTCATCGCCTACGGCAAGCAGGATCGCCTGGCTGGCGAACTCGTCACCGGGCTCACCGTCCCTCGCCTTCGTCCCGGCGAGCGGTTTCGTGCCCTCAAGGTGTCGAAGCGCTTCGACGAGGACATCTCCGCGGTCATGGGCGCATTCAAGCTGACGGTCGACGGACGGCGGATCGTGGCCGCGCGCATCGCCTATGGCGGCATGGCCGCGACCCCGAAGCGCGCGGCGATGGCGGAAGCCGCGCTCGTCGGCCTGTCGCTCGAGGAGGCCGCATCGTGGGAGGTCGCGATCGACGCGCTCACGCGCGACTTCGCGCCCATCTCCGACATGCGCGCCTCGGCAACCTATCGCATGGAGGCGGCGCAGGCGCTCCTCGGCAAGGCGATCGCGGAGATCGCGGGCGCCGACACGGCGTTCACGCGGCTCGTCGGCCAGCGCCCCGAAGCGGTGGCAGCGGAGTAGCCGATGACGCGCGTGACGACCGCTCCGCCGCCTGAAGTCGCGATGCTTGCGGTTGCCGGCAAGGCGCTTGCGCACGACTCGGCGGTCAAGCATGTCACCGGGCGCGCGCAATACGTCGATGATGTCCGTGAGCCCGAAGGCACGTTGCACGTCGTTCCGTTCGGGGCGCCGATCGCGCGGGGCGAGGTCACGAGCATGGACCTCGCCGACGTGATGGCGACACCCGGCGTCGTCGCAGTCCTTACCGCGGCCGATGTCCCGGGACGCAACGATTGCTCGCCTGTCGACTTCGACCAGGATCCTGTGCTCAGCCACGGCGACGTCGAGTTCCACGGGCAGGCGCTCTTCGCCGTCGTCGCGGAGACGCGCGACATCGCCCGCCGGGCCGCCCGCAGAGCGAAGCTCGTCACGCGGACCGCCCCGCCCATCGTCACCATCGATCAGGCCCTCGAACAGGGCGAGACCTGCCTGCCGGACTACACGTTCACCCGCGGCGATGCGGCAACCGCGCTTAAGGGCGCGCCGCAGCGATTGCAAGGCACGTTCCTCGTCGGCGGACAGGAGCACTTCTATCTCGAAGGGCAGGTCGCGCTCGCCATCCCGGGCGAGGACGGCGACATGTATGTGCTCTCCTCCACGCAGCACCCGACCGAGGTCCAGCACGTGGTCGCGCGCGTGCTCGGCGTGCCGGATGCCGCGGTGACCTGCGAAGTGCGCCGCATGGGCGGCGGTTTCGGCGGCAAGGAGAGCCAGGCGAGCCAGTGGGCGGCGCTGGCGGCGCTCGCCGCCCATGTCACCGGCAAGCCGTGCAAGCTGCGCCTCGACCGCGACGACGACATGGTGATGACCGGCAAGCGCCACGACGTGCGCGTGACCTGGGATGTCGGCTTCGACCGGGAAGGACGCCTCGTCGGCTACGACGTCGTCTACGCCGCACGCTGCGGCTACTCCGCCGATCTCTCCTCGGGCGTCGTCGATCGGACGATGTTCCACGCCGACAACGCCTACTATCTGCCGGAGTGCCGCATCCACTCGCGGCGCATGAAGACGAACACGGTGTCGAACACGGCGTTCCGTGGCTTCGGCGGGCCGCAGGGCATGGTCGGCATCGAGCGCGTGATGGATGCGATCGCCTGGCAGCTCGGGCTCGATCCCCTCGACGTGCGCAAGCGCAATTTCTACCGGCCCGGGGCCGACGTGACGCCCTATGGCCAGACGGTCGGCGACAACATCGTGCTCGAACTCGTCGAGGCGCTCGAGGCCTCGTCGGCCTATCGCACGCGCCGCCGCGAGATCGCCGCCTTCAACGCGCGCTCGCCGATTCTGAAGAAGGGGATCGCGCTCACGCCGGTCAAGTTCGGCATCTCGTTCACGCTGACCCATCTCAATCAGGCCGGTGCGCTGGTGCATGTCTATTCGGACGGCTCCGTGCATCTCAATCACGGCGGCACGGAGATGGGGCAGGGGCTCTACGTGAAGGTCGCGCAGGTCGTTGCCGAGGAGTTCGGCCTGCCGCTCGAGGCTGTGAAGATCACCGCGACGACCACGGGCAAGGTGCCGAATACGGGGCCGACCGCGGCGTCCGCCGGTTCGGACCTGAACGGCATGGCCGCGCAAGCCGCGGCGCGCACGATCAAGGGCCGCATGATCGATTTTGCGGCCGAGTCATACGGCGTCGACAAGGACAAGGTCGCCTTTCGCGACGGGCTCGTCGTCATTGGCAACGAGACGATCTCCTTCGGGGCGCTCGCGAAGAAGTGCGTTCTGGCCCGTATCTCGCTCTCGTCGACCGGGTTCTATCGCACGCCCAAGGTGGTCTGGGATCGGCCAAATGGCACGGGACGACCCTTCTATTATTTCGCGTATGGGGCGTGCTGTGCGGAAACGACGATCGACGTCACGACCGGTGAGATGCGGGTCGACCGCGTCGACATCCTTCACGATGTCGGCCGGTCGCTGAACCCGGCCATCGACATCGGCCAGATCGAGGGCGGCTTCGTGCAAGGCATGGGGTGGCTGACCACGGAGGAATTGGTCTTCGACGCGGACGGCCGGCTGCGCACGCATGCGCCTTCGACGTACAAGATCCCGGTGGCGTCCGACGTGCCGGCGGATTTTCGCGTCGCACTCTGGGCGGGCGAGAACCGGGAGGACACGGTTTACCGATCCAAGGCTGTCGGTGAGCCGCCCTTGATGCTCGCGATCGCGGTGTTCAACGCGATCGCCGATGCCATCCATGCGCTGCGGCCCGGCGCGATCGTACCTCTTGACGCGCCGGCGACCCCGGAAACCATCCTGCGTGCGGTCAAGGCCGTGTCCGGAGGCGAATGATGCGCGTGTGGCCGACGCTCATGTCCTTCCTCGAACGCGACGATGCGGCGGCGTTGGTGACAATAGTCGAGACGCAAGGATCGACGCCGCGCGAGGCCGGCGCACGCATGGTCGTTCGCGCGGATGGCGCCTTCTCCGGGACCATCGGCGGCGGCACGCTCGAATGGCTCGTTCTTGCAGAAGCACAACGGCTGCTCGATCGAGGGGAGGCGGCCGCCACGCTGGACAAGGCGCTCGGTCCCGATCTCGGCCAGTGCTGCGGCGGGCGCGCGGTCGTGCGCATCGAGTGCTTCACGCGCGCCGATCGCGGATGGATCGCGCCCTTGGCGGCGGCGGAGGCCGAGGGACCGGTCGTGACCACAACGCGGCGCGATGCGGCCGGCCGCCTGGTGCGCGAACGCGTCGATCCCGCCGGGTACGACGGGCCGGTTGAAACCTTCGGCGACATGCCGACGCCGGTCCTGCTTTTCGGGGCCGGGCATGTCGGCCGCGCGTTGGCGCTGGCGCTCGCGCCCTTGCCCTTCGCCGTCGTATGGATCGACGGCCGGCCGAATGCGTTTCCGACGCACGTGCCTGCGAACGTCGCCTGCGTCGCGCTCGCTGACCCGGCCCCGGTTCTGGCGAAGGCGCATCCGGGCACGCTGGTCGCGGTCATGACGCACAGTCACGCGCTCGATCTGGCGGTCGTGTCGGCGGCACTGCCGGATCGGCGATTTCCCTATGTCGGGCTCATCGGATCGCGAACCAAGCGCGCGCGCTTCTCGCGGCAGATGCGCGATGCCGGGCTCGCGCCCGAAGTGGTCGGCCGTCTCGTCTGTCCGATCGGGTTGACCGATATTCGGTCGAAGGAGCCAGCGGTGATCGCAGCAGGCGTTGCCGCGCAGCTCCTCCTCGAGCGCGAGAGGGTGATGGCCGTCAAGATACCATCTCGACGTTCGGCGGCTGACGGAGGCGGCGCTTGATCGACGAGGATCGTCGCCACCTCGCGCGCGCGGTCGCGATCTCGCGTGAGAAAATGCTCGCGAACGCCGGAGGGCCGTTCGGCGCAGTGATCGTGCGTCAAGGGACCGTTCTGGCCGAGGGCTGGAACGAGGTGACGTCAAAGAACGATCCGACGGCTCACGCCGAGGTGGTCGCGATCCGTCGCGCGTGCGAAGCGCTCGGTGATTTCTCGCTCGCCGGCGCCACGATCTACACGAGCTGCGAACCCTGCCCGATGTGCCTTGCCGCCATCTACTGGGCGCGGTGCGAGCGCATCGTCTTCGCCAACACGCGGCAGGACGCGGCGCGCATCGGCTTCGACGACGACCTGCTCTATCGCGAGATTCCCAGGCCTCTCGCTGAGCGCGAGCTGCCGATCGAGCGCATCGTCCTGCCGGAGGCCAAGGACGTTTTCGATGCATGGCTGAAAAAGGCCGACCGGGTGGAGTACTAGCGTGGCGGACGTTCCCCTCATCGAGGCCCGGGCCGTCGTCAAGCGCTTTGGATCACTGATCGCGAACGACCATGTCGATCTCGACGTCGCCGCCGGAGAGATCCACGCGCTTCTCGGCGAGAACGGCGCGGGCAAGTCGACCCTCGTCAAGATGCTGTACGGGCTGATGCAGCCGAACGAGGGCACCATCGCCTGGCGGGGCAAGCCGGTGACACTCGCCAATCCGCGGGCCGCGCGTGCGCTCGGCATCGGCATGGTGTTCCAGCACTTCTCGCTGTTCGAGAACCTGACGGTGGCGGAGAACATCGCGCTTGCCCTCGACGCGGCGCCATCGCACGAGAGAATCGAGCAGGTCTCGCGGGCCTATGGCCTGCCGCTGGAGCCCCGGCGGCCGGTGTGGGCGCTGTCCGTCGGCGAGCGGCAGCGCGTGGAGATCATCCGCTGCCTGTTGCAGGACCCGAAGCTCTTGATCCTCGATGAGCCGACCTCGGTGCTGACGCCGCAGGAAGCGGAAGGCCTGTTCGCGACGCTCGAAACGCTCAAAATGGAGGGGCGCTCGGTTCTCTACATCTCGCACAAGCTCGAAGAGGTGAAGCGCCTGTGCGATCGCGCGACCATCCTGCGTCACGGCAAGCGCATTGCGACCTGCGACCCGAAGCGCGAGAGCGCGGCGAGCATGGCGCGCATGATGGTGGGGGACGACGTTGCGGCGGTGCGTCTCGTGGAGCACGACGCCAGCGGGCCGGTTCGGCTCGCGCTCGTCGATGCCGATCACATGCCGGATGATCCGCATGGCACGAGCCTCAAATCCGTTTCTCTCGAAGTCCGTGCGGGCGAAATTCTCGGGATCGCGGGCGTGGCCGGCAACGGACAGGACGAGCTGTTCGCGGTATTGTCCGGGGAGCGCTTGTGCGATCGTGCGGAGAACGTCGTCATCGACGGCGTGCCTGTGGGGCGCGAGACCATCAACGCGCGGCGCAAGCGCGGGACGGCGTTCGTTCCGGAAGAGCGGTTGGGGCACGCGGCCGCCCCACGCTTCCGCCTGTCGGTCAATGCGCTCGTCTCGGGCCATGCGACGAACGGCTTCGTGCGGCGCGGCTTCATCGACCGCGCGAAGGCGCTCGATTGGGTCGATCGGGTCACCAAACGCTTCGACGTGCGCAAGGGCGCCCGTGATCCGGAGGCAAAGGCTCTCTCGGGAGGCAATCTGCAGAAGTTCGTGGTCGGGCGCGAAATCCTCCGGAACCCCTCGATCCTCGTCGTGGCGCAGCCGACCTGGGGCGTCGATGCGGGCGCTGCCACGCTCATTCGACAAGCCCTCGTCGATCTCGCACGACGTGGCTCGGCCGTCCTCGTGATCAGCCAGGACCTCGACGAACTCCTCGAAATCTCCGACCGGATCGCCGTGATGTATCACGGCACGATGTCGATGCCGCAGCCGGTGCGCGGGCTGTCGCGCGAAACGATTGGCCTCATGATGGCCGGCGCGCGTTTGGGGGCGGCGGCATGAGGATCGTGCTCGAGAAGCGGGACGACACCTCTGCTTTTGCCGCTGTGCTGTCGCCGGTGATCGCCGTCTTGCTCACCCTTGTCGCGGGCGCCATCATGTTCGCACTGATGGGCAAGGACCCACTCGCGGCGCTGTCGACCTACTTCCTGTCGCCCTTGCAGGACTGGGGATCGATCCAGGAGATCTTCGTCGCCGCCACGCCGATCGTGCTGATCGCGGTCGGTCTGTCGCTCTGCTACCTGTCGAACAACTGGAACATCGGCGCCGAAGGGCAGCTGGTGATGGGCGCGATCTTCGGCGGCTTCGTCGCCATCGTCACGCATGGCGTGCCGAACGGCCCGTGGGTGTTTCCGGTGATGCTGCTCGCGGGCATGCTCGGCGGGGCGTTGTTCGGTCTCGTGCCGGCGGTCCTCAAGACCCGCTTCGGCGCCAATGAAATCCTGACGAGCCTGATGCTCGTCTACGTCGCCGAGTTGTTGCTCGACTGGCTCGTGCGCGGCCCGTGGCGCGACCCGCATGGGTTCAACTTCCCGCAATCCGTCATGTTCGAGCCCGAGGCGCTCGCGCTCCGCCTCGTCGAGACCGGGCGTCTGCACGTCGGCGCGCTCTTGATGCTCGTCGTCGTGATCGCCGGTGCCGTCGTCATGGGGCGCACGCTGAAAGGTTTCGAGGTGCGGCTGGTCGGCGAGGCGCCGCGCGCCGCCCGCTTCGCCGGCTTCGACGACAAGCGCCTGACGCTGACCGTGTTCGCTTTGTCAGGCGCGCTTGCGGGCATCGCGGGCGTGCTCGTCGTCTCGGCGCAGATCGGGCAATTGCAGCCGACGATCTCGCCGGGCTACGGCTTCACGGCGATCATCGTCGCCTTCCTTGGCCGGCTTAATCCGATCGGCTGCCTCGTCGCGGGGCTCTTCCTGGCGCTCACCTTCATCGGCGGGGAGAACGCGCAAATCTTCCTGCGCCTGCCCTTGGACGTGACGCGCGTCTTTCAGGGCTTCCTGCTCTTCTTCGTGCTCGCCTGCGACACGCTCATGCTCTACCGCATCCGTATCGAACGCGAGGCCGCTGCATGACGCTCCTCGAAGCGATCATCCTAACCGTCATCACGGCGTCCACGCCGCTTCTCATCGCCGCGCTCGGCGAACTCGTTGTCGAGAAGGCGGGCGTCCTCAATCTCGGCGTGGAGGGCATGATGATCATGGGCGCGGCGTGCGGTTTCGCAGTCGCAATCCTCACCGGAAACACCTGGCTCGGCGTGATCGGCGCGATTCTCGCCGGGGCGGTCCTTGCCTCCGTCTTCGCGCTTCTGACCCTCGGGCTTGCTGCAAACCAGGTCGCTTCCGGTCTCGCGCTCTCCATCTTCGGGCTTGGTCTCTCCGGAGTGATCGGGGCGTCCTTCGTCGGCCTTCAGCGCGAGGTGATGCCCAAGCTCTTCATTCCGGGGCTGTCCGACATTCCGTTCCTTGGGCGAATCCTGTTCAATCAGGATCCGTTCGTCTACGCCTCGCTCGCCCTGCTCGCCGGCGTGTGGTGGTTCCTGTTCCGCACGCGTGCGGGGCTCGTGCTGCGCGCCTGCGGGGAAAACCACACATCGGCGCACGCGCTCGGCTATCCGGTGCTGCGCATCCGCCTTCTCGCGGTGCTGTTCGGCGGCGCCTGCGCCGGGCTCGCGGGGGCTTATCTGTCGCTCGCCTACACGCCGTTCTGGTCGCCGGGCATGACGGCGGGCCGCGGCTGGATCGCGCTTGCCATCGTCGTCTTCGCTTCCTGGCTGCCGTGGCGGGCGGCACTCGGTGCCTATCTCTTCGGCGGGGTCACGATCCTGCAGCTGCACGCGCAGGGGGCGGGGCTGGCGGTGCCCTCGCAATTCCTTGCCGCGCTGCCCTATCTCGTCACGATCGTCGTGCTCGTGCTCATCATGCGGGCGCGGTCCGGGGCGAGCGCGGCCCCCGCGCATCTCGGCACGCCGTTCGTGCCCGATCGTTGACCGCGCAAAGGGACTGGACAAACGCGCCAGACGCGCGAAGTTGAGCTTCACGCGCCTTGTTCCGGCTGCGTCATTGAGGAGGCATTCGCATGTCAGTTACCCGTCGCCGCGCCCTGCTCGGTCTGGGCGCAACCGCCGGCGCCGCTGCGCTGGGTGGCACCGCGCACGCGCAAACGCCGCTGCAAGCAGGCTTCATCTATGTCGGCCCGGTCGGTGATTTCGGGTGGTCGACGATGCACGACGTCGGGCGCCGCCGGGCCGAAGAGGTGCTCGGCGCGCAGCTGCGCACCGTCCACGTCGAGAGCGTCGCCGTGCCCGATATGGAACGGGTGGTGCAGCAACTCGCCCGGCAGGGGTGCCGCATCATCTTCACCACCTCCTTCTCCTACTTCCAGCCGACGGTGCGCGTCGCCCCGACGCTACCGAACGTGTTCTTCGAGAGCGCCACCGGCACGACCACGGCGGCGAACCTCGCGATCTACAATGCGCGCTTCTACGAGGGGCGCTACGTGCAGGGTGTCATCGCCGCGATGAAGTCGCGTTCCAAACAGATCGGCTACATCGCGTCGTTCCCCGTTCCGGAAGTCGTGCATGCGATCAACACGGTGATGCGCGGAGCCTGGACTATCGATCCCGCGATGCGCGTTCGCGTGGTGTGGGTGAACGCCTGGTTCAATCCGGGTCGTGAAGCGGACGCGGCGCGCGCGCTCATCGACCAGGGCTGCGACGTGATCTGCCAGCACACCGATTCGCCGGCACCGATCCAGCTCGCGAATGAGCGGGGCGTGTTCGGCTTCGGCCAGGCTTCCGACATGACGCGCTTCGCCCCGCGCGCGCATCTTACTTCGAACGTCAACAACTGGGGGGACTACTACGTCGAACGCTGCCGCGCGGTGATCGCCGGCACCTGGCGGCCGGGCGATACCTGGGGCGGCCTGGCTTCCGGCATGATCCGGCTCGCGCCCTTTACCAATATGACGCCCGAAGAGGTGGGGCGCGCCGAGCGTGTCGTCGAGGAGATCCGTTCCGGTCGCCTGCATCCTTTCGCGGGACCGATCGTGCGGCAGGACGGGCAGACCGTCATTCCGGCCGGGCAAACGCTCGACGACAACGCCATCCGGGCGCAGAACTACTTCTATCAGGGCATCGACGTGCAGATGCCGAGCTGACCCGCCGGCGACGGCTCAAGGCGGGGCGAGCGGCGTGTCAGCGCCGCTCGTCCGGTTCGCACGAGGCGCAGAAGACGTCGTAGAGCGTACCGATGACCCGCCGGACGTTCTCATCGGCGATCGAGTAGGTGATGGACTTCCCTTCGCGGCGCGTCGTCACCAGATTGTCGAGCCGCAACCGCGCCAATTGCTGCGATACCGTCGGCTGACGCAGATTGAGCATCTCCTCGAGTTCGGAGACCGTGCGCGGCCGCTCGGCGAGGAGGCACAAGAGCAGCAGCCGGTTTTCATGGGCGAGTGCTTTCAGGAAGTCGCTCGCGGCTTTGGCGTTGGCCATCATGCGTTCGAGATCGGGCTGCGCAGCCGTCGTTTGCGGCGGGTCTTGCAGTGCGGCGTTCTGAGCCAAGGGCAGATATCCTTCTTTCACGGCATTGCGACCACCGGGAGTTGGCGCACAAGCCCTTCGAGTTGCTCCCAAAAGAAGTGCTCGCCAGCGTAGCCCGTGATGCGCCCGACCTCGCGGCCATTTTGCACCAGTACGAAGGTCGGCGTGAAGCGGACGCCGGCGATCAAGTCGAGACCGGGCGGAATGCCGCCGCGCAGATTGACGCGACGGAGCGGCGCCCGCCGCCCCTCCGCCGTCATCGGCAGCTTCGGTGCGATTTCGCGGTCCCATTGCGCACACCATGGACAGCCAGGTTGCTCGAACATGACGAGTTCGGCTGCCGCGGCGGGCGCGGCGAGCAGGAGGAGGAGAAGGGCAAGAACACGGGGGCGCATGCTGTGCCAGTGTACGCAATTATGAATATGATTTCATCCTCTGATCGGAGGAGGCCGGCATGGCCGTGATCGTGCGCCCTGCGCGCCCGGAGGATGCGGCCCCCGTCGTCGCTCTGGTTGCCGAGCTCGCGTGCCACCAAGGCGAGCCGACCGAGCACTTCACGGAGCAGGTATTCTTGCGCGACGGCTTCGGTTCCCAGGCGGAGTTCCACGTTTTTGTGGCGGAAGAGGACGGTTCGCTGCTCGGATATGCGCTCGCGAGGGATGTATATGAGAGCTTCTATGCGGCCAAAGGGGTCTATCTCAACGATCTCTACGTAGCGGGCTCGGCGCGCCGGCGGGGCGTTGGCCGTACGCTCGTGGCGGCCGTTGCGCACGATGCGCAAAAGCGGGGCCGGAGTTACCTTTGGTGGGTGGCGAAGCCCTGGAATACCGAAGCGGCGGCGTTCTACGCGGCGATCGGCGCGCGCGCAGAGCCGATCATCGCGCATGCGCTGGTTTTCGACACGTTCAACAACTTGGCCCAGGAAGGATAGCCATCGACTCGGCCCTTGCCAGCGCAGGCCCGAGTGACCAGTGTCATCGCCCCCGAACGTTGGCCCGAGGCCGCGGCGGGGCAAGGGGCGGGGCATGATGGGCAATCTGACCTTCGATCAACTGAAGGCGGCAGCAAAGGCGGGCACGATCGACACGGTCGTCGCCGCCATGGTCGACATGCAGGGCCGGCTCATCGGCAAACGGTTCCACGCGGCCTATTTCGTCGAGGGCGCGCATGAGGAGACGCATGGGTGCGACTATCTCCTTGCCGACGACATCGATATGGAGCCGGTGCCAGGCTACGCGGCGGCAAGCTGGGACAAGGGCTATGGCGACTTTATCCTGAAGCCGGATCTTTCCACGCTGCGGCGCCTTCCCTGGATCGAGGGCACGGCGCTCGTTCTCTGCGACGTGCTCGATCATCACCATCACGATGTGCCGCATTCGCCACGCGCGATGCTGAAGGCACAGGTCGCGAAGCTCGCGCAACGCGGCATGCGCGCCAATCTCGCATCCGAGCTTGAATTCTACCTGTTCGACGAAAGCTACGCGGCCGTGCGCGCCAAGCGCTATCACGAGCCGCTGACGAGCGGCTCCTACATTCAGGACTATCACATCCTGCAGACGACCAAGGAAGAAGGGATCATGCGCGCGATCCGCAATGGGCTGCAGGGGGCGGGCATCCCGGTCGAGAACACGAAGGGCGAGTGGGGCCCTGGCCAGGCCGAGATCAATGTGCGCTATGCCGATGCGCTCACCATGGCCGACCGGCACGTGATCTTGAAGAACGGCATCAAGGAGATCGCACACGGGCAGGGCAAGGCCGTCACTTTCATGGCGAAGTGGCGTTACGATCTCGCAGGATCATCGTCGCATGTGCATGCGTCCCTGTGGAGCGCCGACGGCAAGACGGCGTTGTTTCACGACCCGAAGGGCGAGTTCGGCATGTCGAAGCTGATGCGCAGCTTCGTCGCGGGCCAGCTCAAATACGCACGCGACATCACCTGGTTTCTCGCGCCCTACATCAATTCCTACAAGCGGTTTCAGGCCGGCACGTTCGCGCCGACGAAAGCGGTGTGGAGCCGCGACAATCGCACGGCCGGCTTCCGGCTGTGCGGCGAGGGCACGAAGGGCATCCGCATCGAGTGCCGCATCGGCGGCGCCGATTTGAATCCCTATCTCGCCTTCTCTGCGCTTCTGGCGGCCGGCATGGCCGGCATCGACGAGAAGCTCGAACTCGGCGCCCCGTTTTCGGGCGATGCCTATGGCGGCAGGCATTTGCCGGAGGTGCCGAAGACGTTGCGCGAGGCAGCGTCCGCTCTCGACAAGTCCAAGTTGATGCGGGCCGCCTTCGGCGAAGCGGTCATCGACCACTATGTGCACACCGCCAATTGGGAGCAGTTCGAGTACGACCGGCGCGTCACCGATTGGGAGCTGATGCGCGGGTTCGAGCGGTACTGACGGCGATGTGGGCATCGCCGGGCGTCAAGGGCACGGGCCGCGGCGCGACGCTGACACGGCCGAAGAGCCATCACCTGCGGCGAATCTGAACCGCACCGATCAGGACGAGACATGATGCACCTGCGTGGCAATTGGAACTACCCGACCTCCGTACGCTTCGGCGCAGGGCGGGTCGCTGAACTGCCGGACGCGGCAAGGGCCGCGGGCATGACCCGCCCGCTGCTCGTGACCGACCCCCGTCTTGCCGCACTGCCGATGGTGCAGAGCGCGGTTGCCGCGCTCGATGCGGCCGGCTTGCCGACGCGCGTCTTCAGCGACGTGAAGCCCAATCCCGTCGCGGCGAATGTCGAGGCCGGCGTCGCGGCGCTGCGCGCCGGCGGACACGACGGCGTCATCGCTTTCGGCGGCGGTTCGCCGCTCGATACCGGCAAGGTGATCGCCTTCATGGCGCAGCAGACGCGCCCGATGTGGGATTTCGAAGACATCGGCGATTGGTGGACGCGGGCGAACCCGAACGGCATCGCGCCGATCGTTGCCGTCCCGACGACGGCCGGAACCGGCTCGGAAGTCGGCCGTGCCGGGGTCATCACCGATGAACGGACGCACACGAAGAAGGTGATCTTCCATCCGAAGATCATGCCGGCGGTGACGATCTGCGATCCGGAACTGACCGTGGGCATGCCGCCGGCGATCACGGCGGGGACCGGGATGGATGCATTCGCGCACTGCCTCGAAGCCTATTGCGCGCCGTTCTATCACCCGCTCGCCGACGGCATCGCCGTCGAAGGCATGCGGCTCGTGAAAGAGAACCTGCCGCGCGCCTTTCGTAATGGCAGCGACCTCGACGCGCGCGCACACATGATGAGCGCGGCGGCGATGGGCGCGACCGCGTTCCAGAAGGCTCTCGGGGCGATCCACTCCCTATCGCACCCGGTGGGGGCGCTCTACGACACGCATCACGGCACGACGAACGCGGTGTTCATGCCCTACGTGCTCGTCTTCAACCGCGCGGCGATCGAGGACAAGATTGTGCGCCTTGCCGCCTATCTCGGCATTGCCGGCGGGTTCACCGGCTTCCTCGACTTCGTCCTCAAGCTCCGCGCCGATCTCAATGTGCCGCACACGCTGCGCGACTTCGGCGTCGACGATCGGTGTTTCGACGCGATGTCGGACATGGCGCCGAAGGACCCCACAGCGGGCGGCAACCCGGTGCCGCTCGATGCGGTCGCCGCGCGTCGCCTGTTCGAAGCAGCCTATGTCGGGAAGCTCTGACCGGCGTTCACCGGAAGCGGGGCGGCGCGATCCCGACGGTCGCACACAGATGGTCGAGGACGGCGGAAAAGTCCTCGCCGCCACGGCCTGCCGCACGCGCGAGATTGTAGGTCTCACGCGCCGCGACGCCGACGGAGAGCGGCAGCTTCAAGGCGTGCGCCGCGTCCACCGCGAGTGTCAGATCCTTGTGCGCGAGATCGATCTGGAAGCCTGGCGTCGTGTCGCCCTTCAGGACCTTCTGGGCGAGGTTGAGATTGAGCTGACCGTTCGTGGCCGTCGTGCCGTTGAGCACGTCGATGGTGGTTTTCAGATCGAGGCCAAAGCGCTGCATCAGCATCAGCGCCTCCGCATTGAGCAGGCATAGGCTGATCGTCAAATAGTTGTTCACGACCTTGGTGCGGATGCCGGTGCCGACGCCGCCGCAATGGATGATGGTCGTGCCCATCGCATCGAGCATCGGCTTCACGCGTGCGAAATCCGCCGGTTCGGCGCCCACCATGAACAGGCTCTCGCCGCGGTCGGCATGCGCGGCGAGCCGGCCGACCGGGGCGTCGACGAAGGCGATGTCCTTCGCGCGGCACAAAGCGGCCACCTCGTCGGTCGCGAGCGGATCGATGGTCGACATGTCGACGAGGAGGGAGCCGGGCCTCATCGCGCCGACGAGCTCCTGTGCGACCGCGCGCACGTGCGGCGAGTTCGGCAACATGGTGAAGACGACGGAGGCGGCGGCGCCGACCGCGCCCGCATTCGCCGCGGCCGTCGCGCCGAGCTGCGTCACCGGCACCATGGCTTCGGGAACCGTGTCGTAGACGGTCAAAGGGAAGCCCTTGCGTTGCAGGTTCGCGGCCATCCCCCGACCCATGCGCCCGATGCCGATGAAACCTGTCGTGTCGGCCATGTCGTACCCTCCCAGCGTGATCGTTTGCCGGCGAGCGTTGCGGCAGCGAGCGCTCTTGGCAAGGGCTGCGCTGCAAGGCTCTATTGCGCACATGAACATTGCGACTTGGCTTGCGACGAATGCCCGGGTGCACGCCGACCGCCCGGCTCTCGCAGAAGGCGCGTCGATCGTCGCGACCTATCGCGATTTCGCCCGCGCGGCCGCGCGCTATGCAGCGCTCTATGCGCGCCTCGGCTGCCGGCCTGGCGATCGCGTCGCGATCTTCGCCAGGAACCACGCGGACTATCTGCCGGCGCTGTTCGGGGCCTGGTGGGGCGGTTTCGCCGCGATGCCGATCAACGTGAAGCTGCACGGGGCTGAGGCCGGCTACATCCTCGATCACGCGGAAGCGAGTATCGTCGTCGCGAGCAACGACGCGCTGGGCGTACTGGCGGGGCACGTTCCGGCCTGCGTGCGGGACACGGTCGTTCTCGGCACGGGTGCCGCGGCGCGCGAAGAACCCGCCGCGCTCGCCGATCGGGCGCCGGATGATCTCGCCTGGCTGTTCTACACCTCGGGAACGACCGGCAAACCGAAGGGGGCGATGCTCACCCATCGCAACATTACCGCCATGACCTTCGGCTATCTTGCCGCGGTCGACCCGACGGCGCCGGGTGACGCGCTCCTCCACGCTGCTCCGCTCTCGCACGGCTCCGGCATCTATGCCGTGCCGAGCGTTGCGCGTGCCGCCGCCCAAGTCATTCCCGAGTCGGGTTCGTTCGACGCCGACGAGATTTTCCGCCTCGCGGCGCATCACCGGCGCCTGTCGATGTTCGCGGCGCCGACCATGATCAAGCGCCTCGTCGATCATCCGGGCGAGGCCGATCCCACGGCCTGGCGCACGATCGTTTGGGGCGGAGCGCCGATGTATGTCGTCGATGCGCTGAAAGCCCTCGACAAGCTCGGGCCTTGCCTCGCGCAGATCTACGGCCAGGGCGAAACCCCGATGACCGCGACCGTCTTGCCAAAGGCGATCGTCGCCGATCGCGGCCACCCGCGTTTCCGCGAGCGTCTCGGCTCCGCCGGTCATGCCAATCCCGCGGTCGAGGTCGCAGTGTTCGACGCCGATGACCGCCCGCTTCCTCCGGGCGAGATCGGGGAGGTCGTTGTGCGCGGCGATGCGGTGATGAGCGGTTATTGGAAGAATCCGGAGGCGACCGCGGAAGCGCTCGCGAACGGGTGGCTGCATACCGGCGATGTCGGCGCCTTCGACGAGGATGGGTTCTTGACGTTGAAAGACCGGTCCAAGGATCTTGTCATCTCCGGCGGGTCCAACATCTATCCGCGCGAGGTAGAAGAGGTTCTGCTCGCGCATCCTGCCGTTCGCGAGGTGTCCGTGATCGGTCGGCCAGACCCTGAGTGGGGCGAGATCGTCGTCGCCTACGTCGTGGGGAGTGCCAGCGAGCGCGATCTCGACCGCCTCTGCCTGTCGCGCATCGCCCGATTCAAGCGCCCGAAGGCCTATGTCTTCGTCGAGACGCTTCCGAAGAACGCCTATGGCAAGGTGCTCAAGACGGAACTGCGCGCCCTCGATGCGCGGCGCTAACCTGCGACCGGCCGCTGCGCCGGGCCGGTATACGTCCACAGCCTGTCGCGCGGGATCGGCCCCTTGTTGCGGCCGCCCTGCTGCGCCTGTTCCCACGCATGCGCCAGGATGCCGACGGAGCGCGAAAGCACGAAGAGGCCGCGCGCGAGCGGCGGCGGGAAGCCGAGTTCCCCGTAAATCACCGCCGTCGCCCCGTCGATGTTGAGCGGCACCTTCTTTGCCTTCTGCCGTTCGAGGTCGGCTTCGACGGCGCGTGCCGCTGCCGCGAACTTGCCGTCGACGACGCCGACCTTGGCGGCTCTGTCGACGAGGGCGAGCAGGCGCGGTGCGCGCGGATCGACCGGGTGGAAGCGATGCCCGAGCCCCGGCAGGTACTTGCCGTGCACCTTCACGAAGGCTTCGATCGCTTCCGTTGCAGCAAAGGGGAGGGGCGTGCCTGTCTCATGACGCGCGATCACGTCGGCGAAAAGGACGACGGCCTGCTCGCCGGCGCCGCCATGCACGTCACCGAGCACGTTCGTCGCGGAGGCCATGGCGGAGTTGATGCCGACGCCGCACGTCATCGCCATGCGCGCGATGGCGATGGAGGGGGCCTGCGGGCCGTGATCGACGCCGGCGACGAGTGCGGCCTCCAAGAGCGCCGCCTGGGGCTTGGTGGGAAGTTCGCCGCGGGTCATCAGCCAGATCATCTCGACGAAGCCGATCCGCCCGATCAACTCCTCGATCGGGTAGCCGCGCATGCGGATCTCACCCGGTTTCACCTCGATGATCGCGGTCGACCACCAATCCTCGCTCGGGTCGCTCATCAAGTCGCTCCTGTGTGGCCAGCGCGTCGATATCGGCGTCCGTCAATCCGGCGCCGCGCAGCACGTCGCGGGTGTGTTCACCAAGGCGCGGCGGTGGTGTCGCGGGGCCGGGATCGCCCGACCCCAGTCGGAAACCCGAGCGCACCACGGCGATGTCACGCTCGATGCCGGGCACGGCCGCAAAGCGCCGCACCACCTCGCGCTCGGTGACTTGCGGGTGCACGAGCATATCCTCGACGGAGAGCACGCGCCCGGCCGGCACGCCCGCGGCGTTCAGCACGCTTTCCCAATATGCGGCGTCGTGGGTGGCGAGGGCGGCGTTCATTTCGGCATTGAGCGCGGCCCGGTTCTTCTTGCGCGCCTCGCGCTCGGCGAAGCGAGGATCGGTCTTCAGGTCGGGTCGCCCGACAAGATCGCACAGCGTCTCGAACTGCGACTGCATGTTCGCGGCGATGTTGAGAAGGCCGTTCCCGGTTGCAAACGTGCCGGAGGGGGCGGCGGTCATGTTCTCGTTGCCCAGCCGGCGCGGCGCGATGCCGCAGATGAGCCAGTTCGAGACGGCCCAGCCGAGCATCGGAATCGTCGCTTCGAGCATGGAGACGTCGATCGTCTCGCCCTCGCCCGTGCGCTCGCGCCGGAAGAGCGCGGCCGCGATGGCGAAAGCCGCCGTGATGCCGCCGACCGTATCGCACACGGGAAAGCCGGCGCGCGTCGGGCCGCCTTGCTCCGTTCCCGTGATCGCCATGACGCCGGACAGCCCCTGCACGATCTGATCGTAGGCCGGGTTCCCGGCGATAGGCCCGGTCTGCCCAAAGCCCGAGATCGCGCACACGACCAGGCGGGGGTTGCGCGTTCGCAGCACGTCGGGTCCGAGGCCGAGACGCGCCATGACGCCGGGCCGGAAATTCTCGACCACGACGTCCGCGGTATCGACCAGGCGCAGAAACGCGTCGCGCCCGCGCTCGTTCTTGAGGTTGAGCGTCACCGAGAGCTTGCCGGCGTTCTGCGCGAGGAAGGATGCGCCCATGCCCCGCTTGTTCAGGCCCGGATCGGCGCCGAGGGCCCGGGCAAGATCGCCCGAGCCCGGGACTTCGATCTTGATGACCTCGGCGCCGAGTTGCGCGAGCTGAAACGTCGCGAAAGGGCCGGCGAGGACGTTGGTGAGGTCGAGGACGCGAACGCCAGAGAGCAAGGAGGGCATGCCCGACAACGCTAGCCGTCCGTGGCCGTGATCGGCAAGCCGTTGCCGCGCAAGGCGCTTGACGTC
Organism: Pseudomonadota bacterium; assembly: GCA_041694995.1. Classification (GTDB taxonomy): domain Bacteria; phylum Pseudomonadota; class Alphaproteobacteria; order Rhizobiales; family UBA4765; genus Raskinella. Next base: position 81,036 of record JBGFRS010000002.1, read on the forward strand.
CGACAGCGAGCCCATAGTCTCGCGTCCAAGGATGCAGGCCGGAACCGCCGGGCGCCGGAAATCGTTTGGGCCATGGTTCGCCCACGGGAGGGGATATGATGTTCGATCGCCGCGATGTCTTGAAAGCTGGTCTCGCCGGGTCTGCTGCGCTGACGCTCGGGACGACCGCGCTGACGCCGGCGTCGGCCCAGATCAACCAACTCAACATGTTTATCCCGGCGGCGCCGGGTGGCGGTTGGGACGGCACGGGCCGCGCCATGGAACGTGCGATGCGCGGAGCCGGCATCGTGCAGAACTTCCAGTTCGACCACGCGCCGGGCGCTGGCGGTGCGGTTGGCCTGCCGCGCTTCTTGCAAGGCCGGCGCGGGCAGGCGGACACCCTGATGGTCGCCGGGATGGTGATGGTCGGCGCACTCATCACCAACAAGTCGCCGGTCCGACTTCTCGATGCGACGCCCATCGCGCGGCTGACCGGCGAGGCGCTCGCCGTCGTCGTGCCGGCCGCATCGCCTTTCCAAAACATGCGTCAGCTCGTCGACGCCTTCCGCGCCGATCCGGCGAAGGTGTCCTGGGCCGGCGGCTCGGCCGGCGGTTCCGACCACATCCTCGCCGGCATGATCGCCAAGTCCGTCGGCCTCGACGCGAAGCGCGTGTCCTACGTCGCCTTCGCGGGCGGCGGCCCGGCGCAGGCGGCCCTTCTCGGCAATCAGGTCTCCGCGGGCATTTCCGGCTACAGCGAGTTCGCGGAACAGGTGACGGCCGGGCGCCTACGTGCCCTCGCCGTTTCGACGGCGGAGCGCGTCCCCGGCATCAACGTGCCGACCTTGCGCGAGCAAGGCATCGACGTCGAACTCGTCAACTGGCGCGGCGTGTTCGGCGCCCCCGGTATCACGCCGGCGCAGCGCGACACCCTCGTCGGGCTCGTGCGGCGCATGGTGGATTCGGCGCAGTGGAAGGCCGAGGTCGAGCGCGCCAATTGGACGAGCATACCGCTCTACGGCGAGGAGTATGGGCGCTACGTCGCGGCCGAGTTCCAACGGATCGAGGCCATCCTGAAGGACATCGGCTTGGCTTGATCCGGTGCGCGGCGGGTGCCGTCTGGAAACGGTGCCCGCCGCGGCAATCGAGGAACGGGCGCATGACACCGGATTGGTCTCGCTACCGGCGGGCACCCGCGTTCGGCAACGTCGCGGTCGGTGTCGGAGTGGTGGCGCTTGCAGGCGTTCTGGCCTTGCAGGTCCTCGTCATACCATCATCGCCTCTCTATGCGCGCGTCGGTCCAACGGTCTTCCCGTGGATCGCCGTGACGGCGCTCGGCGCTCTCGGCGTCGTTCTTGCGATCCAGGGTTTTCTCGGCGGCTGGGCGCATGAGGAACCGCCCGGGCCGACCGATGCGGCCGGAGGGCTGTGGTTCCTCGGCGGCCTGGTGGTGCAGGTCGCGACCATCGAGTGGATCGGCTTCATCCTCGCCTCGACGCTGCTCGTCGTCTGCACGGCGCGCGCCTTCGATTCCACGCGCATCGTGCGCGACGCCCTCGTCGGCTTCGCGCTCGCGACCATTGCGTATATCGGTTTCGACAAGCTCCTCGGCTACCGGATCGGCAGCGGTCTCGTCGAGAGCTTGATCAGCCGAATCTTCTGAAGGGCGCCGATGAACACCTTGTCGCTTCTTGCTCAAGGGTTCAGCGTCGCGCTGCAGCCCATCAATCTGTTGTGGGCGCTCGCCGGGGTGACGCTCGGTACCGCGATCGGCGTGCTGCCGGGACTGGGCCCCGCGCTCACCATCGCGCTTCTTCTGCCGATCACCTTCAAGGTCGATCCGACCGCCGCCTTCATCCTGTTCGCCGGCATCTATTACGGCGCGATGTACGGCGGTTCGACCACCTCGATCCTGCTCAACACGCCGGGGGAGAGCGCGACGATCGTCACGGCGCTCGAAGGCAACCGCATGGCGAAGAACGGTCGGGCCGGGGCCGCGCTGTGCACGGCCGCGATCGGCTCCTTCGTCGCGGGCACGATCGGCACCATAGGCATCACGGTTCTCGCGGTTCCCGTGGTCGAGTTCGCGCTGACCTTTGGCCCCGCCGAATATTTCTCGCTCATGGTGTTGTGCTTCGTCACCGTCTCGGCGGTGCTCGGCCGCTCGGCCGTGCGCGGGCTCACCTGCCTTTTCTTCGGCATCGTGCTCGGCATGATCGGCATCGACAACCAGACCGGGCAGGCGCGCTTCACCTTCGGCATTCTCGAACTTCTCGACGGCATCAACGTTCTGATCGTCGCCGTCGGCCTGTTCGCTGTGGGCGAGACGCTGTGGCTCGCCTTCCATCGCAAGCGGAAGGACGAAGTGCTCGCCATCAAGGACTCGATCTGGATGTCGCGCGAGGACTGGGCACGGTCATGGAAGCCATGGCTGCGCGGGTCCCTAATCGGGTTCCCCATCGGGGCGATGCCCGCGGGCGGCGCGGAAATTCCGACGTTCCTCAGCTATTGGCTCGAGCGTCGCCTCTCGTCGAAGCCGGAGGAATTCGGAACGACGGGCGCGATCGAGGGCGTCGCGGGCCCCGAGGCCGCCAACAACGCGTCCGCGGCCGGCGTGCTCATTCCGCTGCTCGCGCTCGGTCTTCCGACGTCGGCGACGGCCGCGATCATGCTGTCGGCGTTCCAGAGCTACAACATCAATCCGGGCCCCTCGCTCATGCTGCAGCGGCCGGAGCTCGTGTGGGGCCTGATCGCCTCGCTCTATGTCGGCAACATCATGTTGCTCGTCTTGAACCTGCCGCTGATCGGCCTGTGGGTGAAGATCCTGCGCATTCCGCCGCCGCTCCTCTATGGCGGCATCCTCGTGTTCGCGACGATCGGCACCTACGGCATCAGCCGGTCGACGACGGACCTCATCATTCTCTACGTGATGGGCGGCATCGGCTTCTTGATGCGCCGCTACGACTTTCCGACGGCGCCGGTCATCATCGGCATGATCCTCGGGCCGATGGCCGAGCAGAATTTCCGCCAGGCACTCACCATCTCGAACGGAAGTCTGATGACCTTCATCGAGCGGCCGACGTCGCTGATCCTCCTCTTGATCGCCGTCATCGCCGTCGCGGCGCCCCATCTTTGGGGTCTCTTGCAACGTCGCCGCACTGCTCCGGCCTGAGCGGGCGACTCACTCGGCAGCCGTTTGTTGCACGGCGGTGCGCAGCTTGGCGGACCAAGCTTTCACGGCATCCACGGTTGCTTGCGCCTCGGACCAGAACCGATCGTGCAGCTCGATGTTGGCGACGACGGTGTCAGGGAAGCGGCAATCGCGCGCGATCGCATCCCACGGTACGGCCCCCCAACCGAGGGGCAGATGCAAGTCACCGATGCCGAAGGCCATGTCCTCGGTCAGCGTCGCCGTCCAGACGTCCTTCGGCCGCCCGAAGCCGTCATGGATGTGCAGATGACGGGCGAACGGTGCGAGCGCGCGGGCTTCGGCCATGTAATCGAGGCCGACGTCGGTCGTGTGAAGAAAGGCGTGGCCGAAGTCGAACGTGGCCTTCACGTGAGGGTGGGCAAGGCGTGCGAGTTCGGCGGCGAGCCGCGCCGGCGTCGCGGTGTGGCCACGGCCGTCGTGCTCGAAGACGTTTTCCACGCATAGCGTCACGCCGTGCTCCGCCGCGATGTCTCCTGCACGGTGCAACGCCTCGCGCTGGCGCGCATAGGCCGCCTCTATGTCCGGAGCTTGCCGCTTGGGACAGAAGCCGGAGTGGATGACGAGATGGCGGCAGTGCAGCTCCGCGGCGATGTCGATATTGGCGCGCAGGACGTCGAAGTGGAGCGCTGCGTGCGGCTCCGGCGTCATCAGATTGATGCCGAGATGCCCGTGCAAGGAGTAGGCGAGGCCCGCGGCCGAGGTTGCGGCCTTGGCGATCGCCAGACGCTTGCGGCGGATCTTGGCGCCGACGACGATGTCCATGTCGCACAGCGGCAGTTCGACGGAGGCGACACCGAGGCGGGCCGCCGTCTCGAGTGCCGCGGGCAGATCGGACATGGTCGAGTCGTGCACCGCGATGGAGATGCCGACGTGCACGGTGGAAGAAGAGGTCATGGTTCGCTCCCCGCCGACATCATGATCGGGCGCGCGGGGCGGTGGAAGGGGGCAATCGAGACTGTTCTGTGCGACATGTGCCGAGACAGCTTGCCCGAGCCCCGGTTCGGCCGCTAGCGTCGGGGCCTTGTCGTTTCGAGGACCACCCATGTCAACTCGCCCGCCCGGGAACCTCCGCGTCGACGGCGACCGGCTGCTCTCGCGCCTGGCAGCGCTCGCCAGGATCGGTGACACGGGCGACGGCGGCGTGCGCCGGCTGGCCCTGTCGGAGGACGACCGGCGCGGCCGCGACCAGTTGGGCGCGTGGATCAAGGAGACCGGGCTCTCGCTGCACATCGACCCGATCGGCAACATGGTCGGCGTGCTTCCCGGCGCGAGCGAAGGGCCGGCCGTGATCCTTGGTTCGCATATCGATACGGTCGCGACGGGCGGCAAGTACGACGGCGCGCTCGGCGTGCTCGCCGGCCTCGAGGTGCTGGCGACGCTGAAGGATGCCGGCCTCACGCCGAAGCGCCCGATGGCCGTCATCGCATTCACCGGAGAGGAGGGCGCGCGCTTCGCGCCGGACTTGCTCGGCTCCTGCGTGTGGACCGGCGACATGACGGTTGATGAGGCCAATGCCTCAACGGATGTCGAAGGCATCACGGCGGGCGATGCCATCCGCAAGATCGGCTATGTCGGCGATCTCGCGCCTGGCGCCATCAAGGCGCACGCCTATCTCGAACTGCACATCGAGCAAGGCCCCGTCCTGCACGCCGAGGGCGGCGGCATCGGCGCCGTGACGGGCGTCCAGGCGATCACCTGGCTCGAGGTGACGGTCGAAGGCGAGCCGAACCATGCCGGCACGACTCCGATGGCGTATCGCCGCGATGCGAGTTACGCGGCGGCGCGCCTCGTCATAGCCGCGCGCGAGACGACGCGGAGCATAGAAGGGCAGGTGGCGAATTGCGGCCGCTTCGTCGCCGAGCCCGGCAACGTCAACGTCGTCGCCAAGCGCGTGGTGATGACGATCGACCTGCGCAATCCGTCGGACGCCCGCTTGGCCGAGGCCGAGGCGCGCGTTCGGGCCGTGGCCGCCGAGGTCGCGGCGAGCGAGAAGGTGACGATCACGTTCAAGGATCTGGCGCGTTTTCCCGCGCAACCCTTCGATCCGCGTCTCGTGTCGATCGTCGAAGATGCCGCGACGTCCTTCGGGCACAGGGTGCGGCGCATGCCCTCCGGGGCCGGGCACGACGCGCAGATGATGGCGACCATTGCGCCGACGGCGATGATCTTCGTGCCGACCAAGGACGGCAAGTCGCACACGCCGGAAGAATACGCCTCTCCCGAGGACATCGTCGCGGGCGCCAATGTCTTGCTCGCCGCCGCGCTCAAGATAGCGCACGAGTGATCGAATGGCGTTTCTGATCAATCCCGACCTCGACCGCGCGCGACCTTACGGCGCCGCGGAGCGTGCCATTCTGAGCGTCGAGGCGGCGCGCACCGCGCATGCCGCGATCGGTCGCTGGCCGGGCTATACGCCGACGCCGGTGCATGATCTGCCATCGCTTGCCGCCGAAGCCGGTGTCGGCGCGGTATGGCTCAAGGATGAAGGGCGACGCTTCTCGCTCAAGAGCTTCAAGGCGCTCGGGGGCGCCTATGCCGTCGAACGACTCGCTGCCGCGCGCGGCAGCGACGGTCTCGTCGTCACCTGCGCCACCGACGGCAATCACGGCCGCTCCGTGGCCTGGGGCGCGCGGCGCGCCGGCGCCAAGGCTGTGATCTACGTGCATCAGGGCGTGAGCCAAGGCCGTGCCGATGCGATCTCGGCGTTCGGCGCAGATGTCGTGCGCGCCGGCGCGACCTATGACGAGTCGGTGCATCTCTCGGCCGAGGCCGCGGCCGCGCATGACTGGACCATCGTCTCGGATACGTCCTGGCCGGGCTACGAGGACATCCCGAAGGACGTGATGCAGGGCTACGCGGTCATGGCCTTGGAACTCGCAGCGCAGAATGTGGCGCCGACGCATGTCTTCGTGCAGGGCGGCGTCGGGGGGCTGGCGGCCGGCGTGCTCTCCTATGGCTGGGAAACGCTCGGCGCGGAACGGCCGGTCATGACCGTGGTCGAGCCGGAAACAGCGGCGTGCTTGTTCCTGAGTGCGAAGGCCGGCAAACCGGTGACCTTTCCAGGTGATCTCGAAACGGTCATGGCCGGGCTCTCCTGTGGCGAACCGTCGATCCTCGCCTGGGCGATCCTGGGGCCTGGCGCCGATGCCTTCATGACGATCGCGGACGTCGCCGCCGAGACGATGATGTGCGATCTCGCGCGCCTGGGCCGTGTCGTCGGAGAATCCGGGGTGGCGGGGCTTGCGGGCTTCCGCCGCGCGGCTGCCGATCCTGCTGCACGTGCCGCGCTCGGGCTCGGCCCGGAGAGCCGCGTGCTCTGCTACGCCACCGAAGGCGCGACCGATCCGCTGGTCTATGCGCGTATCGTCGGCAAGCGGCCGGAGGAAGTCGGCTGATGACTCGCATTTTGACGGTTGCAGCGGCCCAGCTCGGCCCGATCCAGCGCTCGCACACGCGCGCCGACGTGGTCGAGCGGATGCTGATCATGCTGCGCGAAGCACAGCGCCACGGCTGCGACCTGATCGTCTTCCCGGAGTTGGCGCTGACCACCTTCTTTCCGCGCTGGTTCATGGGCGATCAGGCGGAAATCGACTCCTTCTTCGAACGCGAGATGCCGTCGAACGAGACGGCGCCTCTGTTCACGGAAGCGAAGCGCCTCGGCCTCGCCTTCGCGCTCGGCTACGCGGAACTCGTCGACGACACTGGGCGTCCGCGCCGGTTCAACACCAAGATCCTCGTCGACAGATCGGGCGCGGTCGTTGCGAAGTACCGCAAGATTCACCTGCCGGGCCATGCCGAGAACGAGCCGTGGCGGCCGTTCCAGCACCTCGAGAAGCGCTACTTCGAAGTCGGCAATCTGTCGTGGCCGGTGGTGCGCGCGCTCGGCTGCAATCTCGGCATGATGATCTGCAACGACCGCCGCTGGCCCGAGAGCTACCGCGTGATGGGGCTGCAGGACGTCGAGATGATCCTGCTCGGCTACAATACGCCACGGCACAATCCGCCGGCGCCCGATCACGACCGTCTGTCGGAGTTCCACAACCAGCTCGTCATGCAGGCGGGGGCCTACCAGAACGCGACGTGGGTCGTGGGCGTCGCGAAGTGCGGCGTCGAGGAAGGCTGCGAAATGATCGGCGGCTCGTCGATCATCGCACCGACCGGCGAGGTCGTCGCGCAGGCGATCACGCAGAAGGACGAGCTGATCGTTGCGCGCTGCGACCTCGATGCGGGCAAGAGCTACAAGGCCTCGACGTTCAACTTCGTGCGCCACCGCGAGCCGGAGCAGTACCGGATGATCGTGGAGCGGAAGGGGGCGATGGGGCCAGGATGAGGTTCACTCGTCATCAGTGACCGCGATAGCGGATAGCTTTGTAACAGCATCGTCCAACTGCGTGAGGTTCTCTTCGACGATTCCCCAAAGGATGTCGGGGTCAATTCTGAAGTATTCGTGCCGAATGATGTTTCCTATTGCGCGGATGCGGCTCCACGGCACGTTGGGTACCTGATCGGTGATGTGAGGAGGTAAGTGCCGCGCGGCCTCTGAAATCACCAGGACAGATGCCTGAACAATGCGGCGCAGCCCGGGCGCCTGCACGAAGTCCTCATACGCAACGCCAGACGCATAGCGCTTGAGAACTGCGATTTCCTCGGCGATATCGGCCAGTCGGGCGCGCACCCCACGGGCCACGCGGTCGCTCAAAGAACCCTCACGGCTTCACGCTCAATGATTGGCCGAAGCGTAGGATGCAACATGGAACGCGTTCCTAGATCGACGGAACGTGCCAGCGCAGTCTCGATCATTTCTTTGATGTCAAAGTATCTTTCGAAGCCGAAACGCGCACCCGGCACCGGGTCCACGAAGATGTCAACATCGCTATCCTCGCGGCCATCGTCACGCGCAATTGACCCGAACAAGTAAACACCCTCGACCCCGAGCGCGCGCAGAGCAGGCTCGACCGACTTCAGGCATGTAATGACATCCGCTCGCGTCATGCTTCTCATACATATATCACGACAGGGTCCGTCTTCGAAACCGATCCCCATTCTATTCCTTCCGGAACGGCTGCGTCAGGAGCCGGTCGAGCCACATCTCGCGCTTGGCGCGGAACTCGTCGATGCCGATGGTCATCCCCGTCTGCCCATCCTTCGGGTGCGGGATGTAGGTGCCGAAAAGCCGGTCCCAGATCGACAGATTGAAGCCGAAGTTCGAATCGGTCTCGTGCCGGTGGATGGAGTGGTGCACGCGGTGCATGTCCGGCGTGACGATCACGCGGCGCAGAACGGCGTCGACGCGCTTCGGCAACCTGATGTTGCCGTGACTGAATTGCGAGGAAGCGTTCAAGATCACTTCGAAGATCAGCACGGCGAGCGCCGGCGCACCAATCAGTGCCGCAACGCCGATTTTGATCATGAGCGACAGCAGGATCTCGATCGGGTGAAAACGCAAACCCGTCGTCACGTCGAAATCGGTGTCGGCATGATGCACGCGATGGATGCGCCAGAGCATCGGCACGTAATGAAAGACGACGTGTTGCGCGTAGATCGCGAGGTCGAGGACGATCACGGCAATGAACACGGCGAGGGGGTAGGGCACGCCGAGGAGCGGCAGAAGGCCGATGCCGCGGCTCTCGAACCACAGCGCCGCCGCGACCACCGTCATCGGCATCACGATGCGCACGACGGCGGCATCGACCAAGAGCAGGCCGAGGTTCTGCGACCAGCGCGCCAGCTTCGGACGCTCCATCTCGCGACAGGGCGCGGCGATCTCCCACGCCGCCATCGCCAGCAAAACGGCGAGGAATACGGCCGGCCGGACGACGGTTTCGAGCTCGACGATGTTCATGATCTCTTCCTGGCGCGACCTCAGCTTCAACGCTAGAGGAATCGACGGCCCGCACCGTCACAACCGCGTGGGTGGCCCGACCGAGGCGCCCTTCACAAGCCTCCGCCGAGGGTCCATCTTGCTGGCCTCGAAGGGGACGTGAATGGCTCATGATCTCATCCTGCGCGGCGGGCGTGTCGTCGACCCGTCGCAGAATCTCGACGCCGTCCGCGACGTGGCGTTTTCAGGCGGCATGGTGGCGGCCGTCGGCCAAGGGCTCGCGGCGGCTGCGGACACCGAGGTGCGGGACGTTTCGGGCTACATCGTTTCCCCCGGGCTGATCGACCTGCACACGCATGTCTATTGGGGCGGTACGTCGCTCGGCATCGACGCGGAGGAGTTCTGCCGCCTCTCGGGCGTGACGACGGCCATCGACACCGGGTCTGCCGGCCCCGGCAACTGGGCCGGCTTCCGCAAGCACGTCATCGAGCCGTGCGAGGTGCGTATTCTGGCCTATCTGCATGTGAGTCACGCCGGCATCTACGGGTTCGACCGCAACGTGATGGTCGGTGAGAGCGAAGAGGTTCGCCTGATGAACCCGATCGACTGCGCCAGGGTCGCGGACGCGAACCGTGACCTGATCGTCGGCATCAAGGTGCGCGTCGGCCGGCACGCCTCGGGCACGTCGGGCACGGTGCCGCTCAACATCGCGCTCCAGGTCGCGGAAGAGGTCGGCATGCCGGTGATGGCGCATATCGACCACCCGCCGCCAAGCTATGAAGAGGTGCTCGCCATGCTGCGGCCCGGCGACGTTCTCACGCACGCCTTCCGGCCGTTTCCGAACGCGCCCTGCACGGCGCAGGGCGCGGTGAAGGAAGCGGTTTGGGCGGCGCGCAAGCGGGGCATCCTCTTCGACATCGGGCACGGCAAGGGTTCCTTCGCCTTCAAGACCGCGCGCGCCATGCTCGCGAATGGGTTCTTGCCCGACACGATCTCCTCCGACGTGCATACGCTGTGCATCGATGGGCCTGCCTTCGATCAGGTGACCACCATGTCGAAGTTCCTGTGCCTCGGCATGTCGCTGTCCGAGGTGATCAAGGCTTCGACCGTCGACGCGGCCATGGCGCTCAAGCGCCCCGAACTCGGTTCGCTCAAGCCCGGTTCGGTGGGAGACGCCACGATCCTGTCCGTCAAGGAGGGCAAGTTCGACTACGTCGACGTCGTTGGGGAACATTTGATCGGCGACAAGCGCATCCTCTCGGAGGGCGTCGTGGTCGCGGGAGAGTGGTGGCATCCGAAACGTTCGAAAAAATTTGCCAAAGCCAACTGAGGAGCCTGCCATGTCTGCTGCCGAAGAGCGCCTGAAAGCCAGGGGCCTGTCCTTGCCGCGCGTGCCGACGCCAGTCGCGAACTACGTGCCGTTCAAGCGCGACGGGTCGACGATCTACCTGTCCGGGCAAGGTCCGCGGAAAGCCGATGGCTCGGGCTGGTTCACCGGCATGGTTGGCAAGGACGTGACGGTGGAACAGGCCTATGAGCACGCCAAGCTGACAGGGCTCAATCTGCTCGCGGTGATGAAGCTCGCGGCCGGTGATCTTGACAAGGTCGAAGTCTTGAAGGTGCTCGGCATGGTCAATGCCGTGCCGGGCTTCGGCGACCAGCCCAAGGTCATCAACGGCTGTTCGGATCTGTTCGTCGCCGTGCTCGGGGAGCGCGGGCGCCACGCGCGCTCGGCGGTCGGCATGGGGTCGCTGCCGAACAACATCTCAGTCGAGATCGAGTGCATCGTGAAGGTGCACGGCTGAAGCGCCGTTACGCCTTCAACGCCGCGCGGATCGACAAGGCGAGAGCCTCGTCATCTGCGACCGCGACGCAGGCCAGGTCGAGGATGAGCAGGTTCTCGGCGATCCGGCCTTCGCCGAGCATGACGGCGGGCCGGAGTTCAGCGAGCCGGTCAACGACACCGGCCGCGTCGATCTGCGCCTTCTCGGGGTCGATTGCCAGGACCAGGCGCGGCAAGCGTTCCGCATGCTGCGCGGGTTCACGCCGCACGCCGAGGCCGGGGATGCCGGCGAGCGCGGCGCTGATTGCATTGAGACGCGTTTGCACCGCGCGAACCGTCGTCATCGGATCCGCTGCCATGAAGCGCTCGAGCGCGACGAGCAGTCCGACGATGGCTTCCTTGGACGCCTTGAAGCCGCGCCCGATACCGTGGCGCGGCAGCGTGGGTGGTGCGCCGTCAGGGAAGAAGGCTGCGGGCGCGCGAAAGGCTGCGGGCCGCACGTCCATGTCCAGCATCTGCAACGCTGCTGAGGCGATGAGCGGCCGCCGCCCGATCAGGAGCCCGCTGCCTTGGGGTCCGCGGATCGCTTTGCCGCCCGAGAAGACCACGAGGCTTGCGCCCATGGCGATGTAGCGGCTCAGATTCTCGCGTGGCGGCAACTGCGCCGCAGCGTCGACGATCAGCGGCAGCCGTGTGCGGCGCGCCACATCCGCGAGGATAGGCAGGTCCGGCTCGACTCTCGCGGCGCCCGAGCCTGCGATGGCAACCGTACGGGGGGTGATCGCGGTTTCCACCTCCCATGTCTCGAGGGGGCGAACGCCTGCACCCGTGCCGACGTCATCGACACCGATGTCGACCAGGCGCGCGCCCGCCAGCGTCAACGCGCGATCGTAGCCGTTGCGATGCGTGCGGGGGATGAGGATTTCGTTCGGGAGGCCGCCGGCGTCGGGGAGGCGGCTGATGCGCCCGGCATCGAGGCCGCCGAGCACGGCAGCCGCGGCGAGCGTCAGCCCGGCGGAGGCGCCCGTGGTCACGATGCCCGCCTCGGCCCCGGTCACGGCGGCGATGCGCTCCGAGGCGGCCCCTTGCAACGCCCAGACGTCCACCGACAAGGAGGCGGCGTCGGCCATCACGCGGGCGACGTCTGGATCGACATTGGCGCCCCCGAGCCGCGACAAGGTTCCCGCGGCGTTGATGAGGCGCGTGAGCCCCAGGCGGCGCAACACCGTGTCGGGTGCCGCATTGACCGAGTGTGGTTTCGTCGCAGGTTGGCTCATGCCTCGCGAAGATGGCACGCTACGACGCGCCCGTCACTTTGCCGCCTGAGCTGCGGCTCGTCGACCTTGCAGCGGTCGAAGGCGTAAGGGCAGCGGGTGTGGAAGCGGCAGCCGGGTGGCGGCTTCATCGGCGAGGGGACATCGCCTTCGAGCACGATGCGTTCGCGCTTGGCGCGGGGGTCGGGCAAGGGCGCGGCTGAAATCAGGGCCTGCGTGTAGGGGTGCTGCGGGTCCGCGAACAGCGCCTCCTTCTCGGCGATCTCGACGATCTTGCCGAGATACATCACGGCGACGCGGTGGCCGATATGCTCGACGACGCCCAGGTCGTGCGAGACGAAGAGATAGGCGACGCCGAGATCGTCCTGCAGGTCCATCAGAAGGTTGAGCACCTGCGCTTGAACCGAGACGTCGAGGGCGGAGACCGGCTCGTCCGCGACGATGACGGACGGATTCAGCGCCAGTGCGCGCGCGATGCCGAGGCGCTGCTTCTGTCCGCCCGAGAACTCGAACGGGTATTTCTGCATGGAGTCCTCGCGCAGGCCGACCCGCCTCAACAGCGCCGCCACGCGCTCCCGGCGCTCCGACGCCGAGACTTCCGCGTAGTTCTCGAGCGGCTCGCCCACGATGGCCCCGGCCGTCAGCCGCGGGTTGAGGGAAGCGGAGGGATCCTGAAACACCATCTGAATGCGCTTGCGCCAGGGCCGCATCGCTGCGGCTGAAAGCGGCGTGATGTCCGTGCCCTCCAAGCGAACCTCGCCGGCGGTGGGCTCAATGAGGCGCAGAACCAGCTTGCCGACCGTCGATTTGCCGCAGCCTGACTCGCCGACGAGGCACAGCGTCTCGCCTGGCGCGATCGAGAACGAGACGCCGTCGACGGCCTTGACGTGCGCGACCGTCTTCTTCAGGAGCCCGCGCTGGACGGGAAAGTGCTTGACGAGGTCGCTGACGTCGAGAACGGGATCGGTCATGCCGCCTCTCCGGCGAGAACGCGCTCAGCATGGTGGCAGGCCGTGACGTGGCGCGAACCGATCGTTCGCAGCTCCGGCGCTTCCGTCTTGCAGCGCTCCGTGGCGAAGGAGCAGCGGGGCGCGAAGGCACACCCCACGATCGGCTCACGGAGGTTCGGCACGATGCCGGGAATTTCCGACAGTCGGCCCTTCCGAAGCCCCCCGTGAAGCTTCGACAGTCGCGGGATCGACGCCATCAGGCCGCGCGTGTAGGGGTGAGCAGGGTGGTCGAACAGCTCGCCGACCTCTGCCTCCTCGATCTTCCGGCCGGCATACATGACGATCACGCGCTGGCAGGTCTCCGCGACGACGCCGAGATCATGCGTGATCAAGATCACCGCGGCGCCCGTTTTCTCCTTCAGCTCCACCATCAGCTTCAAGATCTGCGCCTGGATGGTGACGTCGAGCGCGGTCGTTGGTTCGTCCGCGATGAGAAGGCGCGGATTGCAGGCCAGTGCCATGGCGATCATCACGCGCTGGCGCATGCCGCCGGAGAACTGGTGCGGATAGTCGTCGAGCCGGCGCTCCGCGTCGGGGATCTTCACGAGCGCCAACATCTCGGCGGCGCGGGCACGCGCCTCTTTCTTTGACTTGCCTTGGTGGATGCGAACGCTTTCGGCGATCTGGTGTCCGATGGTGAGCACGGGATTGAGGCTCGTCATCGGTTCTTGAAAAATCATCGCGATGCGGTTGCCGCGGATGTCGCGCATCCGCTCTTCCGGCAAATCGAGCAGATTCGTGCCGTCGAAGATGACGGAGCCTGCGACCGTGCGGCCCATGCGCGCAGGCAGCAGGCGCATGACCGACAGAGCCGTCACGCTCTTGCCGCAGCCCGACTCGCCGACGATTCCGAGCGTTTCGCCAGGCATGAGGTCGAAGGACACGCCGTCGACGGCGCGCGTCACGCCATCGATGTTGAAGAAGTGGGTCGCGAGATCGCGAACTTCGAGGAGCGGCTTCCCCGCACTATCGAGCGGCATCGCGCCTCACATCCGTCGCGAGAAACGTGGATCGAGCCGGTCGCGCAAACCGTCGCCGAGAAGATTGACGGCAAGCACGACGAGGGCGAGCGCGATGCCGGGGCAGAAGATCGTCCAAGGCGCACGCGACAAGAACAGCCGCGACTGCGCGATCATGTTACCCCAAGTTGGAATCTCCGGCGGGGTGCCTGCGCCGAGGAAGGAGAGCGCCGCTTCCGCCAGGATCGCGGCTGCGCAGATGTAGGTCGCCTGCACGATCAACGGTGCGACGGTATTCGGCAGGATGTGACGGAACATGATCTTCCAGGCGGGCGTTCCGCCGGAAACGGCGGCTTCAACGAACGGCGCTTCGCGCACCGACAAAACGACGGAACGCACCAGCCGCACGACGCGCGGAATCTCGGGGATGGTGATTGCGACGATCACGACCCAGATCGAGGCGCGCGTGAGCGAGACGAGCGCGATCGCGAGCAAGATGCCTGGGATCGCCATCAGCCCGTCCATGAAGCGCATGACGACCGCGTCGACCTTGCGGAAATAGCCCGACACGAGACCGATGACGAGGCCGAGGGTGACGGAGCAGCAGGCAACCGAAAGTCCGACGAACAAAGAAACCTGCGCGCCGTAGATCGTGCGCGCGAAGACGTCGCGGCCGAGGTGGTCGGTGCCGAACCAATGCGTCTCCGACGGCGGGCGCAGACGCTGCGCCGGTGCCATGGTCACCGCGTCGCCGGCGTAGAAGGGCGCGGTGATCGCCAGCAGGGCCATGGCGGAGAGGATTGCGCCGCCGATCACCATCGTCGGGTTGCGGCGGGTGAATCGCCAAGCCTGAGCGGTGCGCGAGGGGCCGGCCGAGACGTAGGTTGCAGCGGTCATCAGTACCGGATTCGTGGGTCGAGAATGGTGTAGGTCAGATCGACGATCAAGTTCACGAGCACGTAGATGCCCGAGAAGATCAGGATCACTCCCTGGATGATCGGGTAGTCGCGTTTCGAGATCGCATCGACCACGAGGCGGCCGATGCCGGGAATGTTGAACACGGTTTCGGTGATGACGACCCCGCTGATCAGGAGCGCGATGCCGATGCCGATGACGGTGACGATCGGCACGCCAGCGTTCTTCAGGGCGTGCTTCAGCAACATCGACCGCGTGGCCACGCCCTTGGCGCGTGCCGTGCGGATGTAATCCTCGTTCAGAACCTCGAGCATGGAGGTTCGGGTGATGCGCGCGATCAAGGCCGTGTAGGCCAGGCCAAGGGCAATCGACGGCAGAATGAGATTGCGCAGCCAGGGTACGAGCCCTTCGGCGATGGGCGTGTAGCCTTGCACCGGCAGCCAGCGCATATGAATCGAAAAGAAGTAGATCAGCAGATAGCCGACGACGAAGACCGGCACGGAGAACCCGACGACGGACAGCGCCATCAGGGCGCGATCGACGATGGTTCCCGCCTTCCACGCCGCAAGCACGCCGAAGGTG
This sequence comes from Pseudomonadota bacterium, assembly GCA_041694995.1. Classification (GTDB taxonomy): domain Bacteria; phylum Pseudomonadota; class Alphaproteobacteria; order Rhizobiales; family UBA4765; genus Raskinella. The sequence continues at coordinate 96,570 of JBGFRS010000002.1, forward strand.
ATGGCGAGCGTCACGGCAACCAGAATGGTGGTGAAGGCGAGCGACAAGGTCGGCTCGGTGCGTTGGCCGATCAGCTTCATCACGGGCTCGTTGGAGAAGATCGACACGCCGAGGTCGCCCTGGAGCACGCCGCCGGCCCAACGGACGAATTGGATCGGCAGCGGATCGTCGAGGCCGAGGCGCTGACGGATCGCTGCGATCTGATCGGGTGTGGCGTTATCCCCGGCGATGATGGCCGCCGGGTCGCCGGGCGACAGATGCAGCAGGAGGAAGACGAACACGCCGACGAGTCCCATCACGATGAGGGTCGTGAACAGGCGGCGGACGATGTAGGCGAGCATTTAACCGCATCTCCTTCGTGCGCGATTAAGGCACGCGCGCGCACCCCTCACAAGGGCTCTTCGGCACGCCCCGTCAGCGGCAGATGCTCAGCCGACCGATGGGCCCCGCCGGTTCGGCCAGGAGGAAGAGGTACAATCGGCGGACGGAGGTCGGCCCCGTCGGAATCGTGCGCGGGCCGAGCGGCCGCACGGTTCGGTAGACCTGCTCGTAACGGCCGTGGAACGGACAGAGCGAGACCATGACGAAGGCACCCGGGCTGGCACTCGTCAACGGGACCTCGGTGGCGAAGAAGTTCAGGGGTGTCCCTTCTTCCAGCCAGAACGATACCGGCAGCCCTAAGTCCCGCAGGTAGTACGTCAGGTAGGCGGCGAGCGGTCGGTGGTCCGTCACGACCGTGCGCGCACCGACGCTGCGCGCCGCTTCGGCGACCACGGCGGCAGTGGCGGGCCAGCCGGTCACGCGGGCATAGGGCTCGAAGGGGCCGCGCGGGCCGGGAAGCGAGATGCGGCCCGCGAAATGATCGCCGACGAACAGGACGAGCTGAACCAGGACGGCGACGCCGAAGGTCAACTGCACGAGCCAAGCTCGGCACGTGCGCAGCAGCACGGCCGTGCCGACGATGCTCAGCGCGACGAAAGCGGGCGCTGCCCAGTTTGCATTCGCGCCGCGCACCAGTCCCAGAACTGCGACCGTCAAGATGATCGGCAGTGAGAAACACAGAAGCAAGATATCCGCATCCCGAGCCGCGGGGCGACGAGCAAAGCCGACTGCACGTGCTGCGGCGAGGGCAACCACGATGGGTTGTCCGATCCCGAATTGCGCGGCGAGAAAGGCGAGCGCCGCGCCGGGATTGATGCGCAGGCCCCCGCCGCGGATGTTCTCACCGGTGTGGATGAAGGTGTGGAACTCGTTGCCGATGTTCCAGGCAAGGTTCGGGGCATACACGGCGAGTGATACGGCCAGAACGACAACGCCGTAGCGTGACGCGAGCACGCGGCGCAGGTCAGGCAGGAGAAGGGCCGCCAGCACGGCGCAGGCGTAGAAGTAGGCCATCGCGTATTTCGACAGGAGGCCGCCGCCGACCGCCAATCCAAGCCCGATGGCGAGCGGGAGCGACGGCCGCTCCACGAGGCGCAGCGCAAGAAGAAGCGACAGCGCCCAGAAGAAGAGCAGCGGCACGTCCGTGGTGATCAACCGCGCCGAGAACGCAAGGCCTGGTGAAAGCGCAAACAGAACGGCGCTCCACACCGCAACATGGTCGCCGTAGAGATGTCGCGCGATCGCGAACACAAAAAGCGTGGTGCCGGCGTGGAACAACGGTGCGGCGGATCGAATGCACGCCGGTCCGGACCCGCACACGGCTTCCATCGCGCCGATCGTCCAAGCGATCATCGGCGGCTTCGAAAAATAACCGAAGGAGAATTCGCGGGCCCAGGTCCAATACTGGGCTTCTTCGAAATCGAGGTCGAAGCCGCCGAGCTGCAATGCGGTCAGGCGCAGCGCCGTCAGGGTGGCCGTGAATGCCACGACGAGGCTGCTCGCGGCCAAGCCGAAGGCGAATCTGGGCGCGGCTGCGCTGTGGGAGGCTCCGGTCACAGGGAGGTCCGAGAGGCGTGGGGCACGATGCGCTTGTCCCCCATTACCTGCCGGGAGACAAGGCCGCTGCCCTTTGGCCGCTGCCCTTTGGCCGCTGCCCGCCGGCGCGGCCTCGACCCGTGCAATCGAACGCCGTTCTTCGACTTCGCGGGAGCGGCGCTCTCTCGACCGCTCCCGCCCGCTACGCCGTCTTCTCCATGTTCCAGAACGGCACGAGTTCCGGCATGGCAATCACATTGGTTAGAGTCCGCCGCCACGCGGACGAGCGGAACATGTTGCCGAGGAAGAGCTGCGGGACGACCTCCCACGCGCGCCGCTGCATGCGCCGCGCCACCGCTTGCCGAGCCGCGAGATCAGGCGCCGCCGCCCATTCGTTGCGCATCGCCTCGAGCGGGGGATCGGTTGGCCAGCCGAACCAACCGTTCGTCCCGGTCATCACATGGCCCGTCGAGCCGACCACGTCCGAGAGCGACAGCGACGTCGTGGTGGTGGTGAAGATGTTCCACCCGCCTTGCGCGGGCGGGTTGCGGTTGGCGCGCCGGGCGAGCACCGCGCCCCAATCCGAAGCGGCGAGATCGACGTTCACACCGGCCTGGCGCAGCCATTGCGCGACCAGGAGCCCTGCCGGATTGGCGAACCAGTGATCGGTGGCCTGCAGAACGATGACCGGCCGTCCGTCGTAGCCTGCTTCTCGGAACAGCTCGCGGGCGCGCGCGATGTTCTGGCCGGCGGCCAGCCACCCCGTATTCTCGTCGTTCTCCATCGGGTTGCCGCAGCCGAAATAGGCGCCGCACTGGCGCCAGGCGCCGTGCACGTCGCCGAAGATCGCCTTCATGAGATCGGCTTGGTTGATCACATGCAGCATCGCCTGCCGCGCCTTCACATTGTCGAAGGGCGGGTGCAGGTGATTCATGCGCAGCCAACCGATGTGGCCGGTCTTGTTGAGGACCTCGACGGTGAGGCTCCGATCCGAGCGCAGTTCGGGAACGAGGTCCTGCGGGGGCACTTCGTAGAAGTCGATCTCGCCGTTGCGCAAGGCGTTCAGGGCGGTCGTCTCGTCGGGCATGTTGAGCCAGATCGCCCGGTCGATCTTCACGACCTTGCCGCCCGCGTTGAACGATGGCGGTTCGCCGCGCGGCCGATAGTTCGGGTTGCGGTCGTACACATAGCGCACGCCGGGGCGGCTCTCGTCGCGGTTGTATGTGAACGGGCCGGAGCCGATCGTCTCGCGCACCTGCGTGCCGGGATCGGTCTCGGCCTCGCGTCGGCGCATGATGTAGGGGCATGACGGCCCGATCTTGGCAAGCGCCTCGAGCATCAGCCCATAGGGCTCGCGCAGGACGATGCGGAAGGTCCTGTCGTCGACGACGGGCGTGTCGGCGACGCGCGCGAAGAGATGCTGGCCGAAGCCGTCCCGCACGCCCCACCGCCGCAGCGACGCGATGACGTCGGCAGACGTCACCGGCGTTCCGTCGTGGAAGACGAGGCCGTCGCGCAATTCGAATGTCCAGGTCAGCCGGTCGTCCGAGGTGCTCCAGCGGTTCACCATCTGCGGCTGCGGACGGAAGTTCGCGTCGGTCGCGAACAGCGTGTCGTAGATCATCGACCCGTGATAGGAAGTGATGTTCGCCGTCGTCCAAATCGGGTCGAACACGCGCAGGTCGGCGTGAAGGACGGCGCGCACCGTGCGCGCCAGAGGCGGCGCCGTCTGGGCGCGACCGATGCTTGGGGCGGCCGCGAGCGCAAGCCCTCCGACACCTGCTTTGAGCACGCTGCGCCGACTTGTCCGCATGGCGGCCTCCTATCAATCGTTGAATTAACGCATGGACCTGGCGTGCCGCACAAGGCCCGCCGCCTCACACGATGCGTCGGCCCGGCTGCTTCGCATCGAGCGGCCAGATCGGGCGCCGCACCTTCGCCCACGGCAGTTTTCGGTAGTCCCGCGGGAGCGGACCGTCGCCCTCGGCGTAGAGCACCTTCGCCGCGATCTCCGAGAAGGACGCGTGGAAGTGCTGGTTCGATTTGACGACCAGGATCTTCTGCGCACGCGGATCGATGCCGAGGTTCGAGAACAGGTCGTGCCCCATGCCCTGGGCGCGGGTGGAGATCAAAACCGCCGCGACGCCTTCCCTCGTGCGGATCGAAGCGGCGTTGCCGATCGGCACGCGCGCGCCGGCGAAGGTCTGGTATGCGTCCTTGACGCAGGCGATGACCTCGACCTCCGCATCGACCGGCGGTCCGGAGGACGCGGCGACCTTGCCGCCGAAGCGGAACGGCAGGCGAGCGCCGGGGCCGGCGTCGAAGGCGAGACGCACGGCGATCGGGTCCCAGATCGGGGCCACGGCGGAGTCCTCGACGCCGCGGGCGATCAAGCGGCGCAGGAACGTGGTGTTGTCGGAGGCCGCGCCGCCGCCGGCATTGTCGGTCGTATCGGCGATGACGACCGGCTTGCCGGACAGTGCGAGCGCCTCCGTGATGGCGTCGTCGACGGTCAAGAAAGGCGGCGCCGAGATTTCGGCGATCTTGGCGAGCTCTTCGCCGAGCTGCTGCGCCAGGGCATCGCCATGCGCCTTGGCGTTGTCGGTGACGACCAAAATGCGCGCGCCGCACTCGGGCACGTCGCCATAGGGGAAGCAGTGGCCCGCGGAGACGGAGAGCACGCGCTCCTTCCCTTCGAGCGCGCTCATCCGGTCGACGAAGCCGCGCATCGGCTGCCCGGTCGTCGGGAAGGATGCGATCACGCGGCAGTCCCACACCGATGAGACGGGCTTCACCTCGCCGCGGATGGCGCGCACGACGAGATCGACCACTTCGAGCCCGCGCTCCGCGAAGTCGGTGTGCGGATATTCCTTGTAGAGGATCGAGATGTCGGCGAGACGAATCCGCTTCTCGGTCAGATGGCAGTGCGGGTCGTACTCGACGCCGATCACGGCCTTCGGCGCGCGGGCCCGAACACGTTCCAGGAGATCGCCTTCTGGATCGTCGTAGCCCTGCGCGACCATCGCGCCATGAAGCGCGAGCACGACGCCGTCGACGGGCAGGGCAGCTTCGAGCTGCCCTAGGATTTCATCGCGCATGCGCTCGTAGGCCGAGCGGTTGCAGGCGCCGCCTGGTTGAGCGGCGTAGCACGAGCCCTCGATCAGCTCATAACCGTGCGTCGTGCGGCGCTCGCGGGCAGCCCACACCGCGCCCGTCTGGTGGCGGGGCTCCTGTGGATGGGTTCCGGGTGGGAAGTAGAGTTTCTCGACGAACGCCTCGTAGGAGGTTGGAAGCGGCGAGAAGGTGTTGGCTTCGAGGGCGAGAGCGGCGGTGAAGATGCGCATGCGAACTTCCTTGCGGCGGGTCCACATGCTAGCTGCCGTGGCGGCGCTGTGAACCGCCTATCCGCGGGACCGTTCCCTGCGTGTGAGGGATGGGTCGCGGCAGAGGGATTGGAAAGCGCCATGCCGCGGACCATCGCCGAAGAGAATTGGGTCTTCGATTTCGTCGAAGAGGAGGAAGGCAGCTGCAAGCTGACCGTGACCTGCGGAACCGTCGCCGTGCACGATGTGCGCGTGGTTCTGACTGCACGCGAGCGGTAACGGTGCGCGACTGAAGGGCACGACATCCGAGAGCGCGCAAACAAGATTCCGTATCGGCCGCGCGACCACGCTGCGTGCGGGCATCGAACGCAAGAAGCCTCCCGCCGAGGCGGCAGGCCTTGCTTCGGAATCGCGAGATCGCGCTGTGCGCTCAGCAGCCGGCCGCGGTTTTCAGCGCCTTCGCCGGCTTGAAGCGCAAGGACTTCGACGCCTTGATCTTGATCGCCTCGCCGGTCGCAGGATTGCGGCCCTTGCGCGGGCCGCGCCGGGTGATCGAGAAGGCGCCGAAGCCGCCGATGACGTAGCCCTTGTCCTTGTTCGCCTTGAGCGCCGCTTGGATCGTCCCGAACACGAGATCGACCGTGCGCTTCGCCTCGGCCTTGCTCAGCTTTCCCTTCTTGGCGACGGCTTCAATGAATGTTGCCTTGCTCATAGCGAATGACTCCTTGGATGATTCGCGGGAGCGAGGATACGCCGGCTCCCGGAGTCGACCAAGGCGAAAACTGAGCAAAACACAGCGAATCCGCGCTGCGGTCGTTGCCGTCCCTAGGTGCGCTCGACGTTCCAGAAGGGCACGAGTTCCGGCATCGCGATGAGGCCGCGCAGATTCGCCCGCATCGCCGCTGGTTGAAGCCACTGCCCGTAATAGACGTGCGGCACGTAGTTCCAGGCGTTCTCCTGCATCTGTCGGGCGACGGCTAGACGTTCCTCAGGGCTCGTCGCGGCCGCCCAGGCGTCGCGCAATTGCTCGTTGCGCGCGTCCGAGGGCCAGCCGAACCAGGCCGTGGCGCCGGTCGAGGAATGGCCGGCGAGAGCGACGGGATTGGAAAAGGCCGAGCCGCTCGCCGAGGTGAAGAAGATGTTCCAGCCGCCCTGATCCGGCGGATTGCGATTGGCGCGGCGCGCGACGACGCCGCCCCAGTCGGAGGCGGCGAGCTGCGCATTGACGCCGGCCGCGCGCAGCCATTGCTGGAACATCTGCGCGGCGTTCGACATGTGCTGCACGTTGGTCGCTTGCAGCAGGATGACGGGACGTCCGTCGTACCCCGCCTGTCGGAAGAGCTCTCGCGCGCGCGGGATGTTCTGGCCCGCTCTGAACCATTCGGTGTTCGCGTCGTTCTCCATCGGCGTGCCGCAGCCGAACAGGGAGCCGCAGGCCCGGAAGTAGTTATCGTTGCCGAAGGTCGCCTTCATGATCTCGGTCGGGTGAACGATGTGCAGCATGGCGCGCCGCGCGAGCACGTTGTCGAACGGCGGATGCAGGAAGTTGAGACGTGCCCAGCCCATCGAGCCGGTCTTGTTCAGAACCTCGAGACGGATGTTCCGATCGCTTTCAAGCTGGTCGATGATGTCGAGCGGCGGCCACTCGATCAAATCGATCTCGGCGGCCTGCAACGCGGCGACCGCGGTCTGCAAGTCCGGCATGTTCTCGAGGATGATGCGATCCATCTTCGCGACCTTGCCGCCGGCCATGAAGGAAGCGGGCTCGGACCGCGGCACGTAGTTCGGATTGCGATCGTAGACGTAGCGTGCGCCCTGCCGGCTCTCGGCGCGGTTCATGATGAAGGGGCCGGAACCGATATACTCGGTGATCTGCTGCGCCGGGTCGGTTTGTGCTTCGCGTTCGCGCATGATGTAGCAGACCGAGGTCGAGGCCTTCGCGAGCCAGTCGATGAGGAGGGGATAGGGCTCGCGCAAGACGATGCGGAACGTCTTGTCGTCGACCACCGGCGTGTCGGCCACGCGCCGCCACAGATGCTGGCCGGCACCGTCGCGCGCGGCCCAGCGGCGCACGGAGGCGATGCAATCGCGGGCCGTTACGGGTTCGCCCGTCGAGAAGCGCAGGCCGTCGCGCAGCACGAAGGTGTAGGTGCGGCGGTCGTCTGAGATGGCGAATTGCCCGACCATCTGCGGCTGCGGCCGGAAGTCCGAGTCGATCCCGAACAGCGTGTCGTAGATGAGGCCGCCGTGATAGGAGGCCATGTTCGCCGTCGTCCAGATGGGATCGAGGGAGGCGAGGTCGGCGTGCATCACGGCGCGCAAGGTGCGCGCCCGCGTGGGCGCGGCTTGCGCGACGGCGAGGCTCGGGGCGCTGAGCGCCACGGCCGCTGCGGCGCCAACTATGAGAACATCACGGCGGGTGGTCATTTGGGCCTCCTCGAAACGGGACGCCCGATTGAGGCATGGCCGCGGGCGCGCGACAAGAGGGTGTCCGGGATCAGGATCTATGAGACGCGGGGACCCATTCGGTTCGGCTGGTCAAGTAGCTTGCCCATAACCGCCTGCGCGCGGACGAATGAACCCAAGGCTGCAGCGACCCAAGTGACTTGTGTCACCTGGATCGCCTTAGGGCGATGATGTCAGGGCGCGCGGCCTGTCACGTCTTTTCGATGTTCCAGAAGGGCAACAGCTCGGGCATGCCGAGAACGCCACGCACGTTCTGCCGCATCACGGCGGGCTGCACCCATTGCCCGAGATAGACATGCGGCACGAAGTTCCAGGCATTCTCCTGCATGCGCCGCGCGACGGCGAGGCGCTCCTGGGCTGTGCCGGCCGCCGCCCACTCGTTGCGCAGCCGCTCATGTGCCTCGTCCGAGGGCCAGCCGAACCAGCCACGCTCGCCGGTCGCCGCGTGGCCCGCCAGAGCGATCGGGTTGCCGAAGGTGTGTCCGGTCGCCCAGGTGATGAAGCAGTTCCAGCCGCCTTGCGCGGGCGGGTTGCGGTTTGCCCGGCGCGTGACCACTCCGCCCCAGTCCGAGGCCGCGAGTTCGACAGTGGCGCCGATCGAGCGCAAGGTCTGCGCCAGCAGAAGCGCCGAATTGTTCATGAAGGCGATGTTGGTCGCCTGGAGCACGACGACCGTGCCGTTGAAGCCGGCTTGCTGCCATAGCTCGCGCGCCCGGGCGAGGTTGGGTGCGCTCCTGAACCAGGCGGTGTTGGCGTCGTTCTCCATCGGGGTGCCGCAGGAGAACAGCGAGCCGCAGGTGCGCGAGTATTTCGGGTTGTTGAAGGTCGCAGCGACGAACTGCTTCTGGTCGATGGCGTGCAGCACGGCCTGCCGCGCATGCACGTTGTTGAAGGGCGGATGCAGGAAATTGAGGCGCAGCCAGCCCATGTTTCCGGTGGGGTTGAGCACCTGCAGGCGGAGATTGCGGTCGCCTTCCAGCTGATCGAGAAGGTCGAAGGGCGGCGCCTCGATGAAGTCGATCTCGCCGGCTTGAAGCGCCGCCACCGCCGTCTGTTCGTCGCGGATGTTGGCGATGTGGATGCGGTCGAGCTTCGCGACCTTGCCGCCGGCCGCGCCGGAGGGCGGCTCCTGCCGCGGCACGTAGTTCGGGTTGCGGTCGTAGACGTATTGCACGCCCTGGCGGAATTGCTCGCGATTGAAGGTGAAGGGCCCGGAACCGATGATCTCGGTCACCTGCTGGTTGGGATCCGTCTGCGCCTCGCGCTCGCGCATCACGTAGCAGACATTGGTGCCGAGCTTGGCGAGCGCATCGAGCGTCAGCCCGTAGGGTTCGCGCAACACGATGCGGAAGGTCTTGTCGTCGACGACCGGCGTGTCGGCCACGCGGGCGAAGAGATGCTGGCCTGCTCCGTCACGCGCCGCCCAGCGCCGCACGGACGCGACGCAGTCGCGCGCGGTCACCGCCGATCCGTCGTGGAAGCGCAGGCCGTCGCGCAGTTCGAAGGTGTAGGTGAGGCGGTTGTCGGAAAGCGAATGTCGGCCGACCATCTGCGGCTGCGGGCGCAACTCAGCATCGGACGAGAACAGCGTGTCATAGACCATGCCGCCGTGGTAGGAGGTGACGTTCGCCGTCGTCCAAATCGGATCGAAAGAGCCGATGTCGCCGTGGATGACAGCGCGCAGGGTGCGCGCGGCCGGTGGGGCGGCGCCCTGCGCCTTGACGATGCCGGGCGTAGCGGCGAGCGCAGCGGCGGCAACGCCGCTCTTCAGCACAGCGCGTCTCGTGGTCATTTCATCCTCCCGGGTCGCGCCCATTCAGGCTTGCTATGATGGAATAGAAAGCACGGGCCATGCCGGCGGGCAAGGCCGGGCTCCGCCGCACGCCTTATCATGCCTTGACAGCGCGGGTCCCGCAAAGCCGGCTCCGCTATCGCTATCGTCATACGTAGGTAGGCGACGATGCATGGGCTCGCCCGCGCGGCGGTGTTGGCCGCCGCCGTGTTTGCCTGCGACACCCGCTGAGCCGGTCGCGGCCTCTCAGAGCGTCAGCCGCCCTTCCGTCCCGTCCCGATCCAGCGGATAAAGCGGCCGCCGCACGCGCCGGTAGTCGTGGCTCGCATAGTTCTGCGTCGAGGGGCCCTGCGTCTCGGTGTAGAGCACCTTCGCGGCGATCGGGCCATAGGCGGCATGGAAGTGCTGCGCCGACTTCACGATCACCGCCGCTTTCTTCCGCGGGTCGACGCCGACCTCGGTGAAGACTTCGAGGCCCAGCGCCTGGGTGCGCTGCGTGATGCACACGACGTCGATGCGGTCTTCGACGCGCAAGGCGGCCATCGCGCCCATCGCGACCTTGGCGCCGCCGAAGTCCTGCACGCCGCTCGGGTTCAAGCCGATCACCTCGACCTGCGCATCAACCGGGACATTGGAGAGTTCCGAGGTCTTGCCGCCGAGGCGCATGCGCAGCTTCGCGCCGACGCCCGCGATCTCCGCGAAGCGCACGGCCTGCGGATCCCAAAGTGGGCCGAGCGCCGCATTGCTGGTCCCCGCCTTGAGCATGGCATGCAGCGACAGCGTGTTGTCGGAGGCAGCCCCGCCGCCGGCGTTGTCGGCGGGCTCGGCGATCACGACAGGGCCTTTGGCCGTGTCGGTCTTGGCCGCGATCGACAAGGCTCTGCGGATGGTGAGGAGCTTCGGCGACGTCCTGCCGCGCAGCCTGATGATCTCCTGCCCGAGGCGGGCGGCCAGCGCATCGCCTTCGGATTTTCTGCCGTCGGTGTAGACGAGCATGCGGGTTCCCATCTCCGGCACGTCGGCGTGGGGAAAGCCGTGACCCAACGAGACCGACAGCACGCCGTCGCGGCCTTCGATCGCCGACATGCGGTCGACGAAGGAGCGCGTCGGTTCCATCGTGGTCGGAAAGAACGCGATCATGCGGCAGTCGTAGAGCGAAGCCACGGGCTTGATCTCGCCGCGGATCGTCTTCAGCACGATTGTCAACAGCTCTTCGGCGCGGGGCACGAAGTCCGTGTGCGGGTATTCCTTGTACAGGACGATGATGTCGGCGAGGCGGACGCGCTTTTCGGTCAGGTGGCAGTGCGGGTCGAGTTCAACGCCGATGACGCATTTGGGCCCGACGATCGCCCGCGCCCGTTCGAGGAGGTCGCCCTCGCAGTCGTCGTAGCCCTCGGCGACCATGGCGCCGTGCAAACCGAACAGGATGCCGTCGACGGGCAGCGCGGCGCGCAGCTGGTCGAGGATTTCATCGCGCATCGCCTCGTAGCTTGCCTTCGCGCAGGTGCCTGAAGGTTCCGCCCAGAAGCACGAGCCTTCGATCAGCGTGAAACCTTCTTGGCTTGCGCGCCGGCGTCCGACCCAGAGCGGCGCCGTGCAATGGCGCGGAGCGTCAGGATGTTCGCCCGGCCGCCAAGCATAGGCCTCTTCGAAATTCTTCACCGAGGTCGGGATCGGGGAGAAGGTGTTGGTTTCGGTCGCAAGGGACGCGGTGAACAGACGCAGCATCGAAACTCCGGATCTGGCGCGGCCGAGGGCATGGCCGGCATGCCATTGCCCCTATGCGAGCGGAAGCTATCCTCGCGCGCAACCCCTCCCGACGCATGGAAGCAGCGCATGACATCGCTTACGCCCGATCTCGCCCGCAGGATTGCCCGCGACTACGGCACGCCCGCGATCATCGTCGATCTCGACGTGGTCGCACGCAACATCGCGCGCGTGCAGGGGCTATGCGATGCGGCTCGCGTCGCCAACCGGCCGCACATCAAGACGCACAAATCGCCGGTCATTGCCGAGATGCAGCGTAAGGCGGGCGCCAAAGGCATTACCTGCCAGAAGCTCGGCGAAGCGGAAATCTTTGCCGATTGCGGCTTCGACGACATCCTGATCAGCTACAACGTCCTCGGCGAGGAGAAAGTGGCGCGCCTCGCGGCGCTGATGCAGCGCTCGTCCGTTGCCGTCACTGTTGCGGCGGACAATCCGGTCACGGTCGAAAGCCTGTCGCGCGCGGGTGTCCTTGCGGGCCGGCCGGTCGGCGTCGTGGTGGAATGCGACACGGGGCGCAAGCGTGCCGGTGTCGAGACCCCGGCCGAAGCGGTTCAATTGGCGATGGCGATTGCGGCTGCACCCGGCGTCGCCTTTCGCGGCTTCATGATGTACCCGCCCGAAGACGGCTGGCCGGCGACGCAGCGCTTTCTCGACGACGCGCTCGCAAGCTTGCGGGCGCAGGGGCTGCCGGCGCCCGAAATCGTGTCGACCGGCGGCTCGCCGAATCTGCCGCATGTCGGCGAGCTGAAAGGCGCCACCGAGCACCGCCCCGGCACCTATGTCTATAATGACCGCATGCAGATCGAAGCCGGCGTTGCGACGCTCGACGATGTCGGCCTGTTCGTCGTGTCCACCGTGGTGAGCCGGGCAGGTGAGGAACGCGGCATCCTCGACGCGGGGTCGAAGACGCTCACCTCCGACACCGGGGGGCTCGACGGGCATGGGCTCCTGCTCGAATACCCGCAGGCACGCATCGCGAAGTTCGCAGAGGAGCACGGTTTCCTCGATCTGTCGCGGACCAATGCGCGACCGAAGGTCGGCGAGGTCGTGCGCATCGTGCCGAACCATGTCTGCGTGGTCGTCAACATGGTGGACGAGGTGGTGACGGTGCGCGATGGGGAGGTCGTCGGCACGCTGCCCGTTGCGGCGCGCGGAAGATTGCGCTGAACTGCGGAAGCCTTGACGCGGAGGACACCATCTTGGCCGACGTCAAACCGAAGATACGTCGCATCGCCGTCGCAGCGTAGGATCGGACTGCCCACGCTCATTTGATCTTCCCCGGCAATCCAGCGCGCACGGTTGTCGTTCCGGTCCATGCAGGCCGTGACCTGAAGCCAGGTACGTCACGAGCCATCATTCGGCAAGCAGGATTGACCTTGGACGAATTCGCCGAGCTGATCTAGGGGTGCTGGGGGAGGCATACATGGGCACACAACCGAACGTCGGCATCATCGGGCTCGGCGCCATGGGTCTCGGCATGGCGAAGACTCTCGTGGCGAAGGGCTTCGCGGTCACAGGATTCGATCTCTCCGGCGAGCGCGTGGGGGTTGCGCAGGCGGCCGGGGTTACGCCCGCACCCGCGCCGGCGAGCCTGTTCGTCGGCTGCGACGTGATCATCGCATCACTGCCGACAGGCAAGGACGTCGCGAGCGTCGTGGAAGGCCCGGCGGGCTTCGTCATGCGTGCGAAGCCGGGTGCCGTGTTCGTCGACACCTCGACGTCGGAGCCGGTGATTTCGCGACGCCTCTCGGCGCTGTGCGGGGAGCGCGACATCGGCTTTCTCGACGCGCCCGTGTCCGGTGGCCCCGCCGGCGCCCATGCCGGTACGCTGACGGTGATGATCGGCGGTGAGAAGCGACACCTCGACAAAGCGCGGACGGTGATCGCCGCGATCGGCCAGAAAACCATCCATGTCGGGCCCTCGGGGGCGGGCAATGTCGCAAAACTCGTCAACAACCTTCTTGTCGCGGCGCATCTCTTGACGGTTTCCGAGGCGGTACGGTTGGCGCAAGCTGCCGGCGTGCCGGCGGAGGACGTGCTCACCGTGGTCAACGCCGCATCTGGCCGATCCGCCGTGTCGGAAGTGAACTTTCCGCGATGGATTCTGACGGAGCGCTTCGATTCAGGCTTCACCATGGGCCTCATGCGCAAGGATGTGCGGCTTGCCAAGAAGCTCGCCGCGGAGGTCGCGGCGCTCGGTCCGGTGTCGGCGCTCGTGGCGGACATCTGGGAGAAGAGCGCGGAGAGGCTCGCCGACGGCGAGGACTTCAACCGCATCACGACGCGAGGGTGACGTGCCGCTCGATCTGTCCAGCCGCCCCGATACCGCGCGCCGCGTGGTCGAGTTGGCAAAGATCATCAATAAGAGTGACCTGCTCTGTTCCAGCGTCATCGGCGCCGAACATCTGAGCGGTTCGGGCGTCGAACTGGCATTGGTCGATCCGACGACCGGCCTCACCTTCCACGCGTACCCCGACGCGGATGCCACCGTCGCCTCGGCCGCGATCGATGCGGCCGAGCAGGGATTTCGCGCATGGTCGGCGCTCACCGCATCCGCGCGCGGGCGCATCATCTGGGCGATCGGCCAGGAGGTGCGCAGGCACGCCGCGGCGCTCGCCGAGGTCGAGACCTTGACCGCGGGCCTCACCATCCGCGATGCGCGCGCGCAGGTCGGCCGCGTCGCCGAGATGTTCGAATACTATGCCGGCTGGGCCGACAAATTGTCGGGCGAGGTCATCCCGGTCCCAACCTCCCACCTCAACTATACGCGGCGCGAGCCCTATGGCGTCGTCGTGCAGATCACGCCGTGGAACGCGCCGATCTTCACGGCGGGCTGGCAGATCGCGCCTGCGATCGCGGCAGGCAATGCGGTCGTCTTGAAGCCGTCGGAGCTCACGCCGATCACGTCGCTCCTTCTCGGGCGGTTCGCGCTCGCGGCGGGCGCGCCTCCGGGCCTCGTCAATGTCGTTGCCGGGCAAGGCACGACGGTTGGCGCGGCGCTCGTCGGCGATCCGCGCACGCGGCTCGTCGTCTTCGTCGGCTCGCGCGCGACCGGGCAAGCGATCGCGACACTCGCCGCGCGCAACGTCGTGCCGACGCTTCTCGAACTCGGCGGCAAGTCGGCGAACATCGTTTTCGCCGATGCCGACATGGATCGCGCGATCCTCGGTGCGCAGGCCGCGGTCTTCTCCGGGGCAGGCCAGTCCTGCGTGGCCGGCTCGCGCCTCCTGGTCGAACGCTCGATCCATGCGGCCTTCGTCGAGCGTCTTGCCCGCGGCACGGCGCGGATTCCCATCGGCGACCCGCTCGATGATGCAACGCAGATCGGTCCGATCCAGAATTCGCGGCAACACGTCCGTATCGCGGCCATGGTCGAAGCGGGCGCACGGGACGGCGCCGACATCGTCGTCGGCGGCACGAACCCGATCGGGGCCGGCTTCTTCTACGCGCCGACGATCCTCGATCGCGCCACGCCGCAGATGGAGATTGCGCGCGAGGAAGTGTTCGGGCCGGTGCTGGCGGTGATGCCGTTCGCGAATGAGGAGGAGGCGGTGGCGCTCGCCAATGCGGGGGCCTATGGCCTCGCCGGTGCCGTGTGGACGCGCGATGTCGGCCGCGCCCACCGTATGGCTGCCGCGGTCCGTGCCGGCACGTTTTGGGTCAACGGCTACAAGACGATCAGCGTCATGTCGCCCTTCGGCGGCTTCGGCCAGTCGGGCTATGGCCGCTCCTCGGGTTTCGAGGCGCTGCACGCCTATACGACGACGAAGAGCGTATGGGTCGAGACCGCGGAGAACCCGCCGGTGACATTCGGCTATGCCGGCGAGCGTTGAGCGGTCAGTGCCGCACGATCCTCACGTCCGGATAGTCGCTCAAGAGTTGGCGCAGCGCGCAAAACAACTCCTTCGCATGCGCTACCTGGTTCGCGTGCAGTGCGACGCGGATGTCGTCGACAATGATGTCGCGAATGCGCTCCGGCCCATGCTCGTTGCGGAGAAGGTAATTGCCGAGGGCCGCTGCCGCGACCTCCCCGCAATGCTCATGCTCTGCGATGGCTTCGACCTCTTCGCGCGTCAGGCCGGACATCGCGATGCAGTCTTCCTTCGAGATCATGCCGTCCTCCCTGGACGTTGTGTTCGAAAGGAAAGCTACCGCCGGCCCGTCGGACAAAACCATGACATCGGTCAAGGCAGGGTCTACGCGCTACGCCCAGGGCTCGCCCTTGGCGAGGCGTTCGGCCAAGGCCTCCGCGGCTGCATCCAAGAGGCGCTCCCCCTTCGCCGCCGTGGCACGGCGGGCATCGCCGACGACGCCTGTCGTCGTGATCTCCTTGAACGATTTCCAACGGTGGAGCGACGGCGCGAGGACAGATCCGGCCCCGCTCGGCACGGGGCCGATCGCCTCGGGAAGCTTCGCCGTGTCGACAAGGTCGGGGCGCACCGCCAGCATCATCGAGGTTTCCGCCTCGCAGGCGTGCAGCACGCTGCGCTGATCCTCGAGGATCTCGCCGTAGGCCGCTTCGGCGGATGCGAAATAGGTCGTTGTCGCGATCGGCGCGTTCAGGGCGAGCGTCAAATCGACCGTCAGCGCATTGAGCGCACTCATGTTGCCGCCGTGCCCGTTGACGATGAGAATTTTACGGAAGCCTGCGCGGATGATCGAACGGCACAGTTCCTCGACGACGCGGTGCCAGGTCGCGAGCGACAAGGTGAACGAGCCGCCGAGCGGCACATGGTGCTCGGCAAGGCCCGGCCACAGCGTCGGCGCCACGACGGCGGGCGTTCCCTTGGCGACGAGCCGCTCCGCCGTGCGCCGACACACCTCGCGGCACAGGATGACGTCGACCCCCGTCGCAAGATGCGGGCCGTGCTGTTCCGTCGAAGCGACCGGCAACAGCACGATCGCGTCCGCCGCGGCTTGCGCGTTGAGGGTGGCGGCGGTGAGTTCGTCCCACATGACGGACATTCGGCATCTCTCCGTGGGTGACGGACGGACCGTCCCGGGTTCGTGGGCGAGGGTCAAGTCGCCGCCTCAGGCGACCGCGATCGCGCGCGCCGCGGTTGCAGCCTGCAGACGGCGGGGATCGACGGCGAAGACGGCGTTGGGCGTGCCGGCCGCAGCCCAGACGCGATGGTAAGCCAGAAGATCGCGATCGATCAAAGTCTCCAGCGGCGCCGTGTGTCCGAATGGGGGGATGCCGCCGATGGCATAGCCGGTGATCTCGCGCACGCGCGTGGCGTTCGGGCGCGTCAGCGCTTCTCCCAGGACATGCGCGACGCCGGTTTCATCGACGCGGTTCGTGCCCGCGACGAGCAGGAGATAGGGCTTGCCGGTCGTCGCGCCGACGAAGACCAGCGATTTGACGATCTGCCCGACGGAACAACCGCAGGCCGCCGCCGCCTCGGCTGCGGTGCGGGTGGAGGCCGGCATCTCGACGACGGTGATGTCCAAACCGAGGCCCTCGGCCGCCACCCTGACGCGTTCGGCGCTCGCGGTTAACTGCATCGTCATCATCCTCTTGGTCGGTATTTTTGCTATCGGATAGAGTTGATCAGAGCTCGTGGGAAGGAGAATTCTATGAGCGAAGCGAACGAG
The DNA here is from genome assembly GCA_041694995.1 of Pseudomonadota bacterium. GTDB lineage: Bacteria > Pseudomonadota > Alphaproteobacteria > Rhizobiales > UBA4765 > Raskinella. The sequence continues at coordinate 113,430 of JBGFRS010000002.1, forward strand.
ACGACGGGTGCGGTCGATGGCGGCACGCCGCCCGTCGCGCGCGACCTGTCGGCGGCGTTGCGCTCGGCCCGCATGCAGCAAGCGGAACGATCGGACGTGATCGTCGATCTGCGCGCGGCGGAGATCGCGCGCCTTGAACTTCTTCGCGACGACATCGCGGCCGTGATGCGCCAAGTTCCAGCCGAGCACGCCTCGCTGTTCGACGGCGGGCTCATTCCCGGTTACCCGCCGCGGCTGTGGATCGATATCCTCACTTTCGTAGAGATGGCGCGCGACAAGCGAACCTATCGTTTTCAGCGCGATACGCGCGAGGGGCGCACGACGCTGCACGAGACGGCCGATGCGCGTGAGATGGCCGACAAGATCACAACCTATGTCGCCCACCGCATCATCGAGCGCGAGCGCGCACTCGCTGAAAACGGCACCTCAGTCCCGCTGGGGCCACCGGCGGCGCCGGGCATGCCGGTGCGGGCTCCCGAGAAGCCGGCCGGAAAGCTTCGCGCCAAACTCGTGGTCGGAGCAGCCGATGCGACGTGGGGCCGTGGCCCGTCGCCGACGCCAACCGAGGCGGCGCCCGTTCCCGAGCGCGCGCCGGACAAGCCGCCGGAGGCTGCCAAGCCCGTCGATCCGCGGCTCGCGCAACCCGCCTGGGGGCTGCCCGTCGCGAACACCGGCGAGAACCGCCCGGAGCCCTTGTGGGGCCGTCCGCCCTTGTCCAACCCGCCGGCGATGACGGTGAGCGCCGGGCGGAAGCTCGACGGCTTCCTGTTGTTCGGGGGAGGCGTGCTCACCGGCGCGGTCGTGGTCGCGCTGGCGATCTGGTTCACGCTCGGAGCCGGTTGATCGCGAAGCTCTTGCCTTCGAGTTTGCCGATCCGCCCCGGCGAAACGAAACCGCGCCGCTCCATGGTGACCGACCAGCCGGTTTCCGACGGCTCGATACGGAAGAGCGCATAGCCGGCAGGTGTCTTGGCGCGCGCCGGGTCGGCCGAGGCCGAGGGCACGCCGATGACATGCGCCGGAGGATGCCCTGCAGCCAGGTGCTCCGAAGCAACGTGCATGTGCCCATGCAGCACCAGTTCGGCACCGTGCATGGCGAGCGTCGCCTTGAGCGCGCCGGCATCGAGCAGTCGCTTCGACCAGTGGCGGCGCTCGACCTCCAAGGGATGGTGAATCAGTACGATCCGAAACGCGCCCTCGCGGCCGAGGTGAGCGAGGCGGTCGCCAAGCTTCTCGAGTTGTTGGTGACCAACCTGGCCGCTTGCGTGGAACGGACCGGTCGCGATGGCGGTTGAAACGCCGACGAGCGCGACGGGGCCGCGGCGGCGCACGGACGGGAAGAGCTCGTGTGCCGAGAGATGCGCATGCTCATGCCCATCGCTTGCGAGCCAGGGTGACCATAGGGTCAGTCCGCGCTCGAGCGCGCCGGGCAAGTAGGCGTCGTGGTTGCCTGGCACCACGGTGACGCGATCCGGATCGCCGAGGCGGCGCAGCCAGGCTGCGGCGGCGGCGAATTCGCTGTCCAGCGCGAGATTGGTGAGATCCCCCGTCACCACGATGTGGTCGGGATGCCGTGCCAGGACATCTTCGACGAGGGCGAGGAGCACGTCCGCCCGATGGATCGCGCCGCGGCCCCGGCGCCAATTCAAGTAGCCGAGCCCCCGTTTGGACGCGAGCTCGCGCCATCGCGGTCTCGACAAGGGCCCGAGGTGGGGATCGGACAGATGTGCCAGAAGGAAGCTCATGACCCGCACGTAGCGGAGGCGCCCGGTGCAGCCAATCCCCTGCATCAAACGAAGCGGCCGGCGGGGACGCCCGCCGGCCGCTCCGGGAACATCTGCAAGCGCTGCATCAGGTCCAGGACGTGACCAGAGCCGGGTTCGTCGCCACCGCCCCGCGGTCGACGGCCGGCGTCCAGACGTAGCTTTTGCGGCGGTCGGCGGACGCTGTTTCGATCGCCGATGCGAAAGGCGAGGGCTGCGGGCGGGCAAGGAGGATTTCAGCGAGCGTGCGGAACATGGAGGTTACTCCAGGACGGGCAGCGTAGAGAACGCCCGATTGAGACGAGGCCTTGATTGTTGTTCTTGTACATGCTGCATTGCACAATACGAAGTGCCGAGTTGATCGGGCAGCTATGCGCAAGCGGTTTGATCTATTCATGATTTCGTCACGATTTGGCAGGTTTGCAGGTGCGAAGGGCTCAGTCTCATTGCGAAAACGCGCGTCGTGGGATGTGCCTGGAAGGTGATCGCGCCTAAACTCGTGTCATGTCCGAGACGCCCGCTTGGTTTCGTCCGATTCGCGCCACTCTGTTCCGAATTTGGCTGTTGCGCCGGGGCCTGACGCTGGGGGTCCGGGCGGTGGTGCGGGACGCCGAAGGAGGCGTGCTGCTCGTCCGCCACTCCTATATTCCCGGCTGGCATCTGCCCGGCGGCGGGGTCGAACGGGGCGAGACCGCGGCGACGGCGCTTGCACGCGAGTTGCGCGAGGAAACGGGGGTCGTTCTTGCGGGCGCTCCGGTCCTGTACGGCCTGTTTCACAATGCGGGTGCGTTCGAGGGCGATCACGTCGCGGTCTTTCTCGTGCCGGACTGGGCGCGGCCGAGCATTCCGGTGCCTTCCGCTGAAATTCGTGCCGCCGAGTTCTTCGCGATGGACGGGCTCCCCGACGGCACATCCGTTGCCACGCGGCGACGGCTCGCCGAGATCCTGGAAGGGCGATCACCATCCATGCGGTGGTAGTGACGCCCATGCCGACACGTGCTATGCGCGGCGCATGACGAACCTCGCTCCGGTCCTCAGCTCGCGACGACGACGCCCCGCGTCGCGCGGCTCCGCGCGCTTCGCCGCCTGACCGTGTGAACCCGCGCCGCAGGCGGCGCGACCCGACGGCAGGCATCGGCTCCTCGTTCGTCGGACTTCACACCATGTCATTAGTCACCCTGCCTGCGCCGTCATCGGCACCCTTCGTCTTCGACATTCATCCCGAACAGCCGGGCCACCAGGTTCCGGTCGATGATCTGCACGGGCGCGTGTTCGGTCCCGGCCGCTTCGCGCGCACCGCCTATCGCGTGCGCGGTCGCACAGGACACGACCGCGACCTCTCCTTCGTCGCCTATCTGACGGGCCAGCTCGTCGGCGCCATCTGGCAGACGCGCGTGGTCATCGGCGCGACGCCGGCCGTGCTGCTCGGCCCGCTCGCGGTGCATCCCGAGATCGCGGGCAAGGGGTGCGGCGTCGCTCTTCTCCTCAAGGCGCTGGAGACCGCCCGTGCCGCAGGGGCGCCGGTTGTGATTCTCGTCGGCGATGCGCCGTATTACGCGCGGGTCGGCTTCACGCCGGTTCCGCACCAGCGCATCGGTTGGCCGGGGCCCGTCGACCCGGCGCGCGTGCTCGCGGTCGAATTCGCGAGCGGAACGCTCGCCAATCTCACGGGTCCGATCCGCACGGCGCGCTGGGGCTACGGCTCACCGGCTCTCGCGGTACCAGGCGAGGCCCAAGCCGCCGAGTAGGAGCGCGAGGCCGAGAAGGCCGGCAAACAGCGAATAGGCGTCGATGCCCTTGAGCACCGTCGCCTCGGTTGGCCGAAGCCCGATCCAGCCCGGCCCGGCGAAGGTGTCGCCCGAGCGCACCGGCACGATGCGCGGCACGTCGAGCCCCGCATCGGACGCGACCCGCCGTGCCGTGCCGCCCGTCGCCTGCACGAGCGGCGCCAGCACGTCGGTCGTCGAGCGCGGATCGGCGAATTCGCGCGGGTTGATCGGGCCGACATGCGTGAGCACGCTCTTGCCGCCTTGCGCGACGCGCCAGATGCCCGGCTCGGTCGCGACGATCGAGGCGCGGAACACGCCCGGCTCGCCGGCGCCCAGCACGATCTCGCGCGCCTGCCCGGTTGGCGTGGTCACGGTCGCAGGGCCGATCGTGTCTTCCATCGTCTGCCGCTCGATGACGAGATCGCGTCCGACTCGGCGCACGCGCAACGCTTCTTCTTCGAGGTCCGGCTCCTTCATCAGCCAGTGCACCAGGCGGCGCAGGATGTCCGTGTGCGGGCCGCCGCCTTCGAAGCCGCGCGCCCACAGCCAGACGTGATCGGTGAGGAACAGCGCGACACGGCCTTCCTCTTGCCGGTCGAGCATCAGCACCGGCCGCTCGGCGGGGCCCTGCATGAGGACACGGCCGGACCGCGTGTCGGCATCGACCAGGCGGAACCAGCGGCTCCAGCGCGGCGGGTCTTCCTGCGAACCGGGCAGAGCGCGCGTGACCGGGTGACGCTGGCCTTGCGCGGAGAGGCGCGGGTGATAGGGCGTTTCGAGGAGCGTTCCGCGCGGCTCCGCCGGCAGCACCGCCGACAGAGGCGTCTGGAACACGCTGTCGAAGCCGGCATCCTCCGGCCCCGAGGCGATCAGGATCGCGCCGCCGTTGCGGACATAGCGCGCCATGTTGTCGAAGTAGATCATCGGCAGGATGCCGCGCCGCTCGTAGCGGTCGAAGATGATCAGATCGAACTCGTTGATCTTCTCCTGGAACAGCTCGCGCACCGGAAAGGCGATCAGGGAGAGTTCGCGGATCGGCGTCGCGTCCACCTTGTCCGGCGGGCGCAGGATCGTGAAGTGCACGAGGTTCACCGAGGCGTCGGATTTCAGGAGGTTGCGCCAGGTGCGTTCGCCGGCGTGCGGCTCGCCCGAGATGAGCAGCACGCGCAGATTCTCGCGCACCCCCTTGAGCGTGGCTGCGACGCGGTTGTTGGTCGTGGTGATCTCGCCCGGCAAGGTCTCGACCTCGATCTCGACGACGTTGTCGCCCGCGTGCCCAACCTCCACCTCGACGCGCACCACCTCGCCGGAACGCACGGTGCGCTGGTCGGTCACGTCGCCGTCGCGGCGCACCGTCGTCGCGATCCGCGCGGCGGGCGGCGCACCGACGTCCTCGACGCGGAAGACGAAGGTCTGCGTATGGCCCACGATGCCGAAGCGCGGCGCGGTCATGAGCACAATGCGGCGGTCGCGCTCGCCCTCGCGCCCGGTGATGAGGGCGTGCACGGGGGCGCGGAAGCCGAGCCCCGCGGCCTCGGCCGGCACGTCGTGCACCTGCCCGTCAGTGATCATGATCGCGCCGGCGATCCGTTCCGGCGGCACGTCCGCCAGCCCGTCGCGCAAGGCGCGAAACAGTTCGGAGCCGTCCGACTCCTCGCTCACCGTGTCCTGCGCACGAATCCAGCGGATCTCGATATTCGGGAAGCGTTCGAGGCGCGCCTCCACCTCGGCGCGGATGCGTTCGGTCTCCTCGCGGCGCTGGCCGAGCGACTGGCTCGCCGTCTCGTCGACGACGACCGCGACGACCGAGGGCAGGGGGTCGCGCTCTTCGCGCCGGATGTGCGGATTGGCGAGCGCGGCGAGGACAAGGGCGAGCGCCAGCGCGCGCAGAAGCGCGCCGCGCCGCCCGCGCCACAAGGACCAGGCGATCAGCGGCGCTGCGGCAAGCGCGAGTGCGCCGATGAGCCAGAGCGGCACGAGCGGGTCGATGGCGAAGCCGTAACCGGTCATGGCGTCATTGCCCGAGCCGCTGCAGGATGTCCGGCACGTGCACCTGGTCCGCCTTGTAGTTGCCGGTCAGGAGATAGATCATGATGTTGACGCCGGCGCGCAGCGCGAGTTCCCGCTGCCGCGGGTTCTGGCCGTACATCGGCAGAAGCGCGCCGCCGCGCCCGTCGGTTGCCCACGCCCCGGCCAAATCGTTGGTGGTGATGAGAATCGGCGTCACGCCGTCGGCAAGGCGCACCGGCCGCTCGACGCCCTCGGGATTGGGCGCCGTGCGCTCGGTCCACATCAGCCCGTCCTCGAAGCGGCCCGGAAACGCGCTGATGAGGTAGAACGCCTTGGTGAGCACATGGTCGGCCGGCACCGGTTCGAGTTCCGGAACGTCGATGCCGGCGAGGATTTCGCGGAGCCGAACCAGCCCCGGCGTATCGAAGCCGCCGCGCGGTGACGGCCGCGCCTCCGACTGGTCGCGTGTATCGAAGATGATGGTACCGCCGTTCTTCATGAACTGATCGGCGCGCGCGATCGCTTCGCGCGAGGGTATCGGCATGCGCGGATCGATCGGCCAGTAGAGCATCGGGAAGAAAGCGAGCTCGTCGCGCGCGAGATCGACGCCGATTGGTTCGGCCGGTTCGAGCGAGGTACGATCGTTGAGGACGCGCGTGAGCCCTTCGAGCCCGGCGCGGGCGAGGTCGTCGACATCGGGAACCCCGATGATCACGTGGGCGAGCCGCGTGTGGTTCGCCGAACGCAGCGCGAATTGATCCGCCGGGTTCGATACGGGCGGCTGATTGACGGTCGGTTGGCGCTCCGGCGCGCCGCGCTGCAGTCGGGGCTGCGTGCCGCCTGGCGGGAACAATTGCAGCGGCGGCCGGATCGGCGTCTGCTGCGCGATCTCCGCCTGCGCCCGCGTTTCCTTCGTCGGCACCAGCACTCCGAGCGCGATCATCAGCGCCGCTGCCGTGGCTGGCGCGGCACGACGCAGTCGCGTGCCGCCGGCGATGAGGAGCACGATCAGGCTGTCGAGCAGAAGCACGATGACCGCCGCCGTGAGGAGCCAGGGCTTGAGCACCCATTCCACGCGCGGCGCATAGCCCGCGACGGTGACACCCGGCGGGAAGAGATCGGCGGACTGCGCTTCGAACGCATCGCCCGGCCGAACGGCGTTGAGCGCGCGGAAGGCTTCGTCCCGCCCGTAGATGCCCGGCGGATTGTCGCGCGACGCCGCGGTGCGGCCGATGGCGGAGACGGCTATCGGCTTTGCCGAGGGCGGCGGCGGGCCGGAGGCCCCGAAGGCGTCGAGGACGCGCAGAGGCGGCAACACGGGCTCCGGGCCGCCCGCCCGTGCCGTGCGCTCGTCTTCGCCACCGCCGGCGGCCGAGAGCGTGATCGTGCGCCGAAGCATCTCCAGGAACGTGCCAGAAAGCGGCAGATTCGACCAGTTGGGATCAGCCGTCACGTGGACGAGCACGATCCAACCCTCGCCGCGGGCCTCGGCGGTCACGAGCGGCGTCCCGTCGGCGAGTTCGACCCAGGTCTTCTGCAAGAGGCCGGGTTCCGGCTCGGCGAGAATTTGCCGCGAGACCGTGACGTCGCGGGGAAGAGGCATGCCGACGAAGGGTCCATTGGGCGTGAAACGGCCGATGGCCTGCGGCTGTTCCCAGGACAGGGTACCGCCGAGAATGCGCGCGGTTTGGCGCAGGCGGACGGGAATGAAGGGGTCCTGGGATTGGGTCGCGGCGAGCCGCGTGCCGGCGAAGCGGACGAGCACGCCGCCTTCACGCAGCCAGCGCTCGAGGCGTGCATGCGCGTCGCCCGGAATGGCGGCGACGTCCGCCATGATGATGGTCGAGACGCGCTGATCGAGAAAGTCGCCGATCACCGCGCTCGTGCCCGCCGCCTGGCTTTCGCGCACATCGGCGAAGGGGGTCAGGGCTTGGGCCAGAATGAAGAGCGGGGAAAGCAGCGGGCTGTCGAATTCCGACGCCCCGGCAAGAAGCCCGACCGTGCGGCGGCGCCAGCGGTCGTCGAGAAGCTGCACGCTGCCGGCCGTGCCGCCCTCGTCGATCTCGAGGCGGAACACCTCGTTGCGCAGTTCGACGGGCAATTGGAAGCGGGCGATCGATTCCCGGCTGCCGGGTTCGAAGGTGAAGGACGTCGTGCCGATGCTGCGGCTGCGCGTATCGAGCGCGCGCACCGCGCCTGTCACGGCAGCGCCGGCTTCGATGCGCTGCACAGGCACCGTCAGGGCTTCCGCGCCGTTCACCGGCGTTCCGAGCAGGAGCGGCGTGAGCGTGGCGTCGCGGTAGATCGTGATCCGGGACGGCGGCATCGCTTCGACGAGCGCGCGCGCGAGCGCGGCGGCGCTGCCGTTCGAAAGCCCGTCGGTGAACCAAACGACGGCTGCGTCGGGCAGTTCGCGCAGCGCTCGCTGCAACGGCACGATGACGTCGGCGCGGTCGGGCACGAAGGCTTGCGGTGCAAGCCCGCGCAGCCGATCGCGGGCTTCGCTCGCGGGCAGCGCGCGAAAGGCTTGATCGGTGCCGGCCGCGGTGCTCACCAACATCACCGGCCGCTGATCGCGCCCGGCCTCCTCGATGACGCGATCGATGGCGGCGCGGCGGATCTCCCACCCACGGGCGGCCGGCCATCCCGCATCGATGATCAAGGCGAGGGGACCGGTGCCGCGTCCGGTCGCGGGCGTCGGGTTCCAGGTGGGGCCAGCGAGCGCCAAGATGACCAGAGTGGCCAGCAGCAGACGCAAAGCGGTGAGCCACCAGGGGCTCGTCTGCGGTTTTTCCTCATCCTTGCGGATGTCAAGGAGGAGGCGCAGCGGCGGAAAGGCCACCTCGCGCGGCCGCGGGGGGGTGAAGCGCAAGAGCCACCAGATCGCCGGCAGCGCCACCAAGGCGGTGAGCACCCAGGGTGCCGAGAAAGCGACAGGGAGCCAGCTCATCATGCGGCGTGCTCCGAGGCGAAGCGGATTTCCTCGGCATGAGCAAGCCGCAAGGTCATCGACAGCAGCGGCTCCGTCGCGGGCCGGTCGGTGTGGTGCAGGACATAGCCGTGCGCGGCGCTTACCGAGAGCGCGCGCAGCGCCTCGCGATGCGCGTCGAGCCGGCGCACATAGTCCTCCTTGAAGCCCTCGGCGCGGCCGGCGACGAGACGATCGCCCGATTCCGGATCGACGAACTCGGTGCGCCCCTCGAACGGGAAGGTCTCTTCGACGGGATCAAGAACCTGAACAAGGTGAACGCGCGCGCCTTCGACAGCAACCGCGCTCAACCGCTCGGCGAGATCCGGGACCGGATCGAGAAGATCGCCGATGATCACGACCTCGGAGAAGCGCGCGACCGGCGTGCGCGGCGGCAGGCTTGCGCTCGGCCCGTGCGCCTCTGCGACGACGAAGGCCTCCGCGAAACGGTCGAGCACGAAACGGCTGGCGATCGGACGCGTCAGACCGAGAAGGCCGACGCGCTCACCGGTGCGCACAAGCATCTCGGCGAGCGCGAGGACGAGGAGTACGGCGCGGTCGCGCTTCGACACCGGCGCAAGGTCCGACTTGACCGCCATGGACGGCGAGCGGTCGGCCCACAGCCAGATCGTATGGGCTGACTCCCACTCTTGCTCGCGGACATAGAGATGGTCGTCGCGGCCGGAGCGCCGCCAATCGATCGCAGCTGCGTTCTCGCCCGCGCCGTAGCGGCGGTACTGCCAGAAATCCTCCCCGGGTCCGGCACGCCGACGGCCGTGCAGTCCGTGCATCGCGGTCGTTGCGACCTTCCGCGCGGCGACGACGAGGTCGGGCAGGCGTGCGGCGAGCGAGATTGCGTCCGCAACGAGGCGCGGACCTGCGTCCGATGGGAGTCTTGCTTGCGTCGCGACCCGCGTCGGGTTCAACCGAGCGCCTCCGTCAGTGTGCTGATGACGCTCGGCAAGGTGACGCCGTCCGCACGCGCGGCGAAGGTCAGCGCCATCCGGTGTTTCAGAATCGGCTCGGCCAGCGCGATGACGTCGTCGAGCGATGGAGCGAGTCGACCCGTGACAAGTGCGCGGGCGCGGCAGGCGAGCATCAGCGCTTGCGAGGCGCGCGGCCCCGGTCCCCAGGCGATCGACTTCGTGATCGAACCTGCACCTTCGCCGGGCCGTGCCGATCGTACGAGGTTCAGGATCGCCTCCATGACATTGTCGCCCACGGGCAAGCGGCGCACGAGGCGCTGCGCGGCCATGAGGTCGTCGGCGGACAGCACTTGGCGCGGGCGCGTCTCTTCTGCGCCGGTCGTTTCGAGCAGCATGCGCTTCTCGGCGCCGCGATCGGGGTAGCCGACGTCGATCTGCATGATGAAGCGGTCGAGCTGCGCTTCCGGCAGCGGATATGTTCCTTCTTGTTCGAGCGGGTTTTGCGTCGCGAGCACGTGGAACGGGCGTGGCAGATCGTGTCGCACGCCGGCGATCGTCACATGCTGCTCCTGCATCGCCTGCAGAAGCGCGGACTGTGTGCGCGGACTCGCGCGGTTGATTTCGTCGGCCATCAACAGCTGCGCGAATACCGGGCCGGGGATGAAGCGGAAGTGCCGCTTGCCGTGCTGGTCTTCCTCGAGCACTTCCGAGCCGAGAATGTCGGACGGCATCAAGTCGGGCGTGAACTGCACACGCCGGGCATCGAGCCCGAGCACGGTGCCCATGGTCTCGACGAGCTTCGTCTTAGCCAGGCCGGGCACGCCGACCAGAAGCGCGTGGCCGCCCGACAGGATGGTGACGATGGCGCGCTCGATGACCGTTTCCTGCCCATAGATCACCGTCGCCACCGCAAGCCGGGCTTGGCTCAGCTTTTCCGAGACGCCCTCGGCGATCGTGGCGACGTCGCGCAGGTCTTGGGCTGTCAAATTGATGGTGCTCATGGGCTCCACTATAGTTCTGCGAAGAAGGCGAGCATGGCGGATCACATCACGTTCGAGTGACCACGCCCAGGACGCAAACACATTGTCCACCGCCGGAGAAGAGTGACGAAAAGTGGCAGGAGAAGGATCAGCGTGACGACGCAGGGGCCATCGACGGGACTTTCGGCGATCGAGACGGCCGTCAAGGCCGGCCGCGGCGGGCCCGACACGTGGAATCCGCCATTCTGCGGCGATCTCGACATGCGCATCGCGGCCGACGGAACATGGTTCTATCTCGGATCGCCGATCGGCCGTAAGCCGCTCGTCAAGCTGTTCTCCTCCATTCTGCGCCGCGAGTCCGACGGCAAGTTCTATCTCGTCACGCCGGTCGAAAAGTGCGGGATCACTGTTGATGATGCGCCTTTTGTCGCGGTCGAAATGCAAATCGAAGGCGAGGGCGAGGATCGGGTGCTGCAGTTTCGCACCAACACCGACGAGTGGACGGCGGCGGGCGAGGCGCATCCCTTGCGTTTTGCGCGCGACGAGCGCGGCGCCCTGAAGCCTTATGTCCACGTGCGCAAGAATCTCGAAGCGCTCATCGTGCGCACGGTCTTCTATGATCTCGTGGAGCTGGGCGAGGAGCGCGACGTGGGCGGGGAGCGTATCTTTGGCCTTCGTTCGGGCGGCGCGTTCTTTCCCATGGAGCGGGTCACGGCCTTGAACGCGATTGCATGATGACGACGTTTCTCTCTTTGGCCGACTTCGTCGATCGCGCGCGCCGTCGCTTGATTGCCGTGGCGCCCTCGGTCGAGGTGGCGTCGGCCATTGGCGATCACGCCGTCGATCCGTCGCTCATCGCGCTGCGCGGCAGCAAGGCGCTGCAGCCCGCCGCCGTTCTCGTGCCGATCGTCGCGCGCGAGCAGCCGACCGTGTTGCTCACGCTGCGCACCGAGCACCTGCCCTCGCACAAGGGGCAGATCGCCTTCCCAGGCGGCAAGACCGATTCGCGCGATGCATCACCGCTCGCGACCGCGCTACGCGAGGCCGAGGAGGAGATTGGCCTCCACAGCGTGCATGTCGATCCTCTCGGCTATCTCGACGTTTACGAGACGACTTCGGGCTATCGCATCGTGCCGGTGGTCGCGCAGGTTAATCCGCCCTTCGTCGTTCGGCCCAATCCGAGCGAGGTCGACGAGGTGTTCGAAGTGCCGCTTGCCTTTTTGATGGACGCGGCGAATCACCAAGACCATCAACGCGAGTGGCAGGGGCGCATGCGGCGCTACACGGCGATGCCTTTCGGCGAACGGTACATCTGGGGTGTCACCGCAGGAATCCTGAAGAACCTTCACGCGCGGGTGCTGGGCTGATGTTGCGGACGATCCTGATTCAACTGGCGTTGTTCCTCACGCCGTTTCTGCTCTATGCCCTTTATCTCGTCTTGCGGAAGCGCAATCCCCTGACCGGGGAGGCGTGGACGTTCGGGTGGGTGGCGGGCCTGGCCGGCGCCGGGCTTGTTCTCGCGTTCGTGCTGTTTACGGTGTTGTCGCAGAACGCGGGATTGCAGCTCTCCGGCCGCAACACGCCAGGCGAGACGACAACGCCGCGATGATCGACGCCACGCCGCCGCGCCGTCTCGACACGCCGTTTCTGGAGAGCGCGAGCTTGCGACGGCTCCTCGCGGTCCTCAACCCGCCGTCAGGGGCGGGCGAGACGCGGATCGTCGGCGGCGCCGTCCGCAATGCCTTGCTCGGGCTGCCGGTTCAGGAGATCGACTGCGCCACCGTTCTGACGCCGGAGATCGTCACCGAGCGTGCAACGCGTGCCGGTTTCACGGTGGTGCCAACGGGTGTGAAGTTCGGCACGGTGACCGTGGTCGTCGACGGGCACGCCTACGAAGTCACCACCTTGCGACGGGACGTCGCAACCGATGGGCGCTGGGCGGAGGTCGTCTTCGGGACGGATTGGGCGGTCGATGCGGCACGGCGCGACCTCACGGTCAACGCGCTCTATTGCGACCCCGACGGGACGCTGCACGACCCGCTGGGCGGGCTCGACGACGTGCTGCATCACCGCGTGCGGTTCATCGGTGATCCCGAGCAGCGCATTCGCGAAGATCATCTGCGGGCGCTGCGCTTCTATCGGTTCCACGCGCAATACGGCGAGGGCGCGCTGGACGAGGCGGGCTTCCGCACCACGATCCGGCTGCGCGCAGGTCTCGCGCGGCTCTCCCGCGAGCGCATTCGCCAGGAGCTCTTGAAGCTCCTCGTTGCACGGCGCGCTGTTCCAACGATCGAGACGCTCGCGGAAACCGGCATTCTCAGCGATCTCGTCGGCGTGCCCGATCTCGGCTCCTTCGCCCGGCTTGTCGCCGTCGAAGCGGTTGCGGGCATTGCGCCCGCGCCCGTGCGCCGTCTGGCGGCGCTCGCCGTGCGTCTGGGGGAGGACGCGGCGCGGCTCGCGGCCGATCTGCGCCTCTCGCGCGCGGAGGAGGCTGTGCTCGAGGCTTGCGCGCGCTTCTCCCCCGGCTTCGTCGGCGATCATGGTCGCCGCGCGGCCCGGCGCATCCGGCATGCCGCCGGCGAGCATTACGAGAATGTGTGTCTCGTCGCCTGGGCGCGGTCGCGCGCCGAGCCGCATGAGCCGTCCTGGGACGCAGCATTGCGGGTTCCGGAGACGGCGCCGTTGCCGCCCTTTCCCTTGCGTGGAGCTGACATCGTCGCGCGCGGTGTTCCGCCGGGCCCGGCGGTGGGTGAAGCCATGGCACGCGCCGAAGCCGCGTGGATCGCGAGCGACTTCACCCTTGACCGCGACGAGCTGCTGGCGCGCGTGGGGCGCGAGCGCTAGACGTCACGCACGGTGCCCCGCACCGCGTCGAGCCGCGCGAGCAGTTCCGGAATGCGATGCGTTCCCGTCTTCTCCTTCAGTCGGCGCAAATGCGTGTAGACGGTGTTGTTGCTGATGCCGCGCGCTCGCGCGTGGTCGAGCGGGGAGATGCCCGCGTGCAGCGCGAGGGCGAGCTGCGCTTCCGCGTCGGTTAATCCAAACGCGGCGACCAATACCTCGGCCGATGGGGGGCGCGCGCCGGCGGTATCCGTCACGAAGATGAAGGCCACCGCGCGCCCCGGTGTGCGGCCGCCGCTCGTCGGGGCCGGCCGCAACGAGATCAGATAGGGAGGCGCGCCGCCTCGCCGCGGCACGAGGACGCTGCCGCCCCGCCCGCTGTGCACGACGTTTGCGGTGGCATTGGCCAAGAGCCGCCGTGCCGCACCATCGACGGGATCGAGCATGCCCTGCGTGAAGCGCAATCCGTCGCCAGCGCGCAGCATGGCCGCAAGCGTGGCATTGAGGTGCACGACGTTACCCTGGCGGTCGATGAGCGCGACCCCGTCCGCCAGCCAATCGAGCGCGGCCATCATGTCCGCGGTGGCGTTGAGCGCATCGCCGAGCCGCATGGTGACGTCCAGGCTGTCGCGAAGAACCGGCATGAGACGGCGCAAGCCGTCGGACAGTGCGGCGTCGGTAGCACCCTGTCGCGGCGAGCGATGCACGACGACCGCTCGGTGATCGTGCCGGTCGCCGTGAAGAACACCGGCCGCGAAATAGCGCAGATCATCCGGCGCGAGGAACTCGGCGTAGAAGGGATCGCGGTCCATCTCCGCATCGGTCAGGATGTCGTAGTCCGACCCGATCTGTCCGGCGCCAAGCGCACCGCAATAGCGCACGCGCGGGTTCTTCGCGGCGAATTCCGCGAGGTATCGGGTCTCGCTGATGGGGCGAATCCCGTGCGCGCGGAAGAAGACCGGAACCGACTGCCCGCGCGGAAACACCTCCAGCGTCGTCGCCGCCGCCCCGAGTGCATGGGAGATTGCCGCAAGCGCCCGCGGCCACAGGTCCGGCGACGCCCCGGCCGCCACGACATGCGAATACGCTTCGTCGAGGCTCGTGACGCGTGCCATGCCTCCGTCTCGGCCATCGGCCCAACATGCAGCATAGTCCTCCCGATCGGAAGAACCTAGCCTGGATAACACTGACGTTACGTCATCAGAACTGGTGACGCCGTGCCGCGCGGCGGCCTGTACCTTCAAAACAGATGAACATCGAATCTGGCGGAGGATGCGATGCGCATGCGGCGGTGGAGCACGGTGTCGATACTCTTCTTTGCCTTGGCCGCGGCTATCCCCGCGGCGGCGGGTGACGGAGGTGGCGGAGGGGGCGACGGCGGCGGCGATGGCAATCCGGCCGTGCAAAGTGGCCCGGCACAGTCACAGGCGCGCCCTGTGGGGCGCGAGGGCGCCCCGCGACCGGGCGCCAATCGCGTGCGGCCTGGCGCGAGCGCGTCCACGACCCTGCCGGACGGCACCGTCATCCGCTCCCAAGCCGTCGTCGGCG
>JBGFRS010000020.1:0-4626 GCA_041694995.1 Pseudomonadota bacterium
CTCGACACCATGGACGGCGAACTTGAGCGGGCGCTGAAGACCCATTACGCGCCTACCGCCGAGTTGCTGCGTTCGGCCAAGGGCGTGGGGCCGATTCTCGCCGCGACACTTCTCAGTGCGCTGCCGGAACTCGGTCGTCTGCCCCGGCGGCGAATCAGCGCCTTGGTGGGAGTAGCGCCGCTGGCATACGACTCCGGCACGTATCGCGGCAAGCGCGCCTGCTGGGGCGGACGAACCGAGGTGCGCCACACGCTCTACATGGCGACCCTCGCGGCGATCCGTTACAACCCGGCGATCCATCAGTTTCACGAGCGTCTGGTCCAGAGAGGAAAACTACCCAAAGTGGCGATCGTGGCCTGCATGCGCAAATTCCTCACCATTCTCAATGCGATGGTCCGAGACAACAAACCGTTCGATCTGGCGCTGCTGCATGGGGGGTGATATGGAACACAGTTGCTCTTCCCCCGCTTCCGCGGGGGCGGGCTCCGGCCTTCTTCCGGAGGGAGACGGGAAGAAACCTTTTGCCGGTGCTTTTTCATTCGCCACTGTAGCGTCGATCGGTATGCGACCGTCGTAAAGGTCAGACCGCTGTGAGTCCTCCGGCAGGGCCGGGGGTTACCTATTGGAATTAGCCCACCCACACCCGCGCGTTGCGAAACAGGCGCAGCCATGGGCCGTCCTCGCCCCAGTCGTCCGGGTGCCAGGAGTTGGCGACGGTGCGGAACACGCGTTCGGGGTGCGGCATGAGGATGGTGAAGCGGCCGTCGTTGGTCGTGAGGCCGGTGATGCCGTGGGGGGAGCCGTTGGGATTGTAGGGGTAGGTGCGCGCGAGGTCGCCGCGGTTGTCGACGAAGCAGAGCGCGACCAAGCGATCGAGGATGACGTTTTGCAGTTGCTCTTGCGAGGCGAACTCGGCGCGACCTTCGCCATGGGCGACGGCGATGGGGAGCATTGAGCCTTGCATGCCGGCAAAGAGGATCGACGGGTTGTCCGGGATCTGCACGCGCGCGACGCGCGCCTCGAATTGTTCCGAGAGATTGCGCACGAATCGCGGCCAGTGCTCGCTGCCCGGGATCAGCTCGCGCAGGTTCGACATCATCTGGCAGCCGTTGCAAACGCCGAGCGCAAAGGTATCGGTGCGATTAAAGAACGCGCTGAACGCGTCGCGTGCGCGGGCGTTGAATAGGATCGACTTGGCCCAGCCTTCGCCGGCGCCGAGCACGTCGCCGTAGGAAAATCCGCCGCAGGCGGCGAGGCCCTTAAAATCCGCTAGCGTTACGCGCCCGGCGAGCACGTCGCTCATGGTAACGTCGATCGCCTTGAAACCGACGCGGTCGAACGCCGCTGCCATTTCCATCTGGCCGTTGACGCCCTGCTCGCGCAGGATCGCGATCTTCGGCCGCACGCCACTGGCGATGAAGGGAGCGGCGATTTTGTCGGCGGGATCGAACGTGAGATCTGCCGACAAACCCGGGTCGCCGAGGTCGAGCAGCCGGTCATACTCCTCTTGCGCGCATTCCGGATTGTCGCGCAGTTTCTGCATGCGGTAGCTCGTCTCGGACCAGGCGCGGTGCAGGTTCGCGCGCGAGTCGTAGAAAATCTCCTTGCCGTCGTAGTTGATGCTCACGATGTCGTCGGTAGTCACGCTGCCGATGACGTACGACTGGCGCCCGAGCCCGGCCTTTTTCAGGGCCCCGAGGATGCCCTCGCGCCGCACGCGTGGCACTTGCAGCACCGCGCCCAGTTCCTCGTTAAAAAGCGTGGCGATAGGATCGCGTCCGAGCGCGGTGATATCGATGCGCGCACCGGTGTGGCCGGCGAACGCCATCTCGCAGAGGGTGGTGAACAGTCCGCCGTCGGAGCGGTCGTGGTACGCGAGCGCGAAGCCGAGCTCGTTCAGCGCCTGCACCACGTGGAAAAACAGGCGCAGCACGCGCGGGTCGTCGATGTCCGGCGCTTCGTCGCCGATCTGGTTGTACACCTGCGCCAGCGCCGAGCCGCCCATGCGGTTCTCGCCCTTGGCGAGATCGATGAAGATCAAATCGGTCTCACCCTTGTCGGTGCGTAGCTGGGGCGTCAGCGTCTTGCGCACGTCGAGCACTGGCGCGAACGCCGAGACGATCAACGACAATGGCGCGGTCACCTCGCGGCGCGTGCCGGCGTCGTCGTTCCATACTGTCTTCATCGACATCGAATCCTTGCCGACGGGGATCGAAATACCGAGCGCGGGACACAGCTCTAGCGCGACCGCGCGCACCGTGTCGTACAGCGCCGCGTCCTCGCCCGGATGGCCGGCGGGCGCCATCCAGTTGGCCGAGAGTTTCACGTCCGGCAGCGCCTTGATGCGCGCGGCGGCGATGTTGGTGATCGCCTCGCCGATCGCCATGCGCCCGCTTGCGGCCGGGTTGATCAGCGCCAACGGCGCGCGCTCGCCCATCGCCATCGCCTCGCCGGTGTAGCTCTCGTAGCCACTCGCGGTCACGCCAACATCGGCGACCGGGACTTGCCACGGGCCCACCATCTGGTCGCGCGCCACGAGCCCGCTGACGGTGCGGTCACCGATAGTAATAAGGAATGTCTTATCGCCAACGGTCGGTAGTTTCAGTACGCGATACGCGGCTTCCTTAAGATCGATACCCTTGGTCGTAAAGCGCGCGAGCTTGCGCTTGATGCGCCTCGCCTCGCGCCGCATCTTCGGTGGCTTGCCGAGGATGATATTGAGATCGATATCGATCGGACGCGCTTGGCGCTCGGCATCGGTATCGCCCGCACGCACCTCCGCATCTTCGAGCAACAGACGCTGCTCTTGCGTCGCCTCACCGAGCACGGCGAAGGGACAACGCTCGCGTTCGCACATTGCACGGAACGCATCGAGCCGGTTCGGTTCGATGGCGAGCACGTAGCGTTCCTGCGCTTCGTTGCACCAGATTTCCATCGGCGACATGCCGGGCTGGGCGTTCGGGATGGCGCGCAGATCGAAGCGCCCGCCGCGGCCGGCGCCGTGCACCAGCTCCGGCACGGCATTTGACAGGCCCCCGGCGCCGACATCGTGGATCGAAAGAATCGGGTTGGCATCGCCGAGCGCCCAGCACTGATCGATCACCTCTTGCGCGCGCCGCTGCATCTCGGCATTGCCGCGCTGCACCGAGGCGAAGTCCAGGTCCTCGTGGCTGCTGCCGGAGGCGACACTCGACGCCGCGCCGCCGCCGAGGCCGATCAACATCGCCGGCCCGCCGATGACGATGATCTTGGCCCCGGGTGGGATCGACGCCTTCTCGACGTGCGCCGCGCGGATGTTGCCGATGCCGCCGGCGACCATGATCGGCTTGTGGTAGCCGCGCACCTCGCCCGCGACTTCCTGCTCGTAGGTGCGAAAGTACCCGGCGATATTCGGCCGGCCGTATTCGTTGTTGAATGCGGCGCCGCCGATCGGACCCTCGAGCATGATGTCGAGCGCGGAGGCGATGCGATTCGGCTTGCCGTAGTCCGCTTCCCACGGCTGCTCGGCGCCGGGGATGCGCAGGTTGGACACGGAGAAACCCGTGAGCCCGGCCTTCGGCTTCGCGCCGCGGCCGGTCGCGCCTTCGTCGCGTATCTCACCGCCGGCGCCGGTCGCGGCGCCGGGGAACGGCGAAATCGCGGTCGGGTGGTTGTGGGTCTCGACCTTCATCAGGATGTGCGTGACGTCCTCGGTGAAGCCGTACTCGTGCCGCTGCGGATCGGCGTAAAACCGGCCGATGCGCCCGCCCTCGATCACGGACGCATTGTCCTTATACGCGACCAGCGTCCCTTTCGGGTTCTGTTCGTGCGTGTAACGGACCATGCCGAACAGCGAACGCTCCTCGCGTTTGCCGTCGATCACCCACTCGGCGTTGAAGATCTTGTGCCGACAATGCTCGGAGTTCGCCTGCGCGAACATCATGAGCTCGACGTCGGTCGGGTTGCGCCGCAAGCGCGCGAAGTTATCGACGAGATAGTCGATCTCGTCGGCCGAAAGCGCGAGCCCAAGCTCGCGATCCGCGGCCACGAGCGCGTCGCGTCCGCCGCGCAGGATGTCGACGACGCGCAGCGGCGCCGGCGCGGACTCATCGAACAGCGGCGAGGCCGACGCGAGCAGCGCCTCCAAATCCGCAGCGCCGAGCACGGTCTCGGTCATGCGGTCGTGAATGCGCCGCGCAATCGCCGCGCGCTCCGCCGGCGTCAGCGCCGCGCCGTCGCGCTTGCGGAAACGCCAAACCACGCCGCGTTCCAGGCGTTGCGCCTTGGCGATGCCGCAGAGCTTGGCGATATCGGTGGCCTTGCTCGACCACGGCGAAATCGTGCCGAAGCGCGGCACGACCAACATCAGCGCCCCCGCCCCGGCCAGCGGCGCGCTGTCGGTGCGCGGCCCGTACGTCAAAAGGCGCGCCAGCACCGCCGTTTCTTCGCGACTCAGCTCGTCGGCGAGCACGACGAAGTGCATGTATTGGGCATCGAGCGCGGCGAGCGCCGGCACATCCGCGCCAATGGCGGCGAGCAGCCGCTCGCGCCGGAACGCCGATAGCGCGGTGCCGCCGGGGAGATGCGCGATGCGCGGTATGTCGGTGCGTGGAGCGGTGTTAGGTGGATGGGCCATGTCGAACACGC
>JBGFRS010000023.1:0-4624 GCA_041694995.1 Pseudomonadota bacterium
GGCCAAGCTTCAACACCTTCGCATGGCACACGATGTTCTCGTTCGCGGCCCGCCGCAGAAACGTGGTCTTCATGTCCGACGTGACCCACTGCTCGTCGACGCCGCGCAGCGTCATGATCGCCAGCCACATGGCGTCATTGGACTGTAGCTTGCTTCCTGTAAGAACACTGGCCCGGGTTCCGAGTAAAGGAAAACGGCAATGGACAGCAGCGTAGCGCATCGGAGTCCAGGCGACCGGTACGCGTCAGTCCGTGATCTGCGCGAACTGATATGCAACCAGTTGCGCGCCGCGCTGTGGGAATGCTGCTCCACGCGCGTCGCCTCGCTCATCGAGCAGCGCGGCGGTTTGGAGCGCGCGACGGCGGAGGCGATCGAGGACGCGCGCGCCTTTGCGACGAAGGACCCGGCGGCGCACGGCGACGTGGCGCTCGTAGTCCGGGCATACACCTCGTTCAAAGTCGTCCTCCACTACAGGCTCGCACACGCGCTCTTGAACGGACGATCGCTGGACGCCGGCGAGGCGAGCTTGAACGCCGGCTTCATATCGAGCCGCGGGAAACTCCTGTCCGGCGCCGAGATCCATCCGGCATGCGTCATCGGCAAGCGCTTCATTCTCGATCACGGGATGGGCACCGTCATCGGCGAAACCACGGAGATCGGCGACGACTGTTACGTGCTGGGCGGCGTCACGCTCGGGGCGGACGGCATCGCCGGGAACCCGAACGGGAAGCGTCATCCGACGATCGGACATCGCGTCCAGATCGGCGCGTCGGTTCGTATCTTCGGCCCGGTGCACGTCGGGGACGACGTGTTTATCGGTCCACATTGCGTCATTACCCGGGACGTACCGGCAGGGAGCGTCGTGACGGTCCGCGCCACCCAGCAGGTCGTTCGCGGGCGTCCCGCGCAAGGCAACGGAAGGTTGCGGCCATGACCGGTTTCGAGCGCCATACGCACAAGCTTTACTACGAGGATCCTTATCTTCGCCGCTGCGATGCACGCGTCACGGCACGCGGCACGGATTACGTCGAGCTCGATGCCACCGTCGTTTATCCGGAGGGCGGCGGGCAGGAAGCGGATCACGGCAGCGTTCAGTTACCCAACGGCGACCGACTTCGCATCGTCGGCGCGAAGAAAATGTACACGCGTATGGCGTACCTCCCTGCGTTTCCGGCGTTGCAGACAGAGGGGGTCATTTGGCACCTGATCCACCCCGAGGACGCACCGCTGCTCGCGACGCTCGCGCCCGGGACGGCCGTGAGCGTCGAGATCGACCTATCCCGGCGCGCGCGACTATCGCTTAGTCACTCCGCGTCCCATTTCTTGTACGTGGCCGTCGGGCTGCACCGGCCCGACGCCACGGGTGCGACGCTCGGATGTCACATCAAAACGGACGCGGCGCGCTTCGACTTCGCGGTGCAATCCCGATTCTCGGCCGACGAGATCGTCGCCATCGCGGCGAGCGCTAACGGCTTCGTCGAGCGCGACGCGGCGATACAGCTCCAGGCGCATCCGCAGGTCGCCGATGCCAGAACCTGGCACTGCGAGAATCACGAAATCCCCTGCGGCGGCACCCATATCGAGCACGGGCGGCCGGTGGGGCGACTCCACGTGCAGCGCAAGAACCTTGGGGCGGGCAAGGAACGGCTGTCCTGCACGTTTCCGGACGCCGTGTTCGATCTGACCCGGTACCACGGGTGAGGCGGCCGGACTCGAACGCGGCGCGTGACGCCGCGACACGATTGCCCTGGGGCACTTACCTGTTGTCGCTGGCGCAGGCGATCAACCTCACGGCCGCGGTCATTTCGGTGACCGTCGCTGCATTCGTGGGCGCCGCGCTGGCGCCGCATCCCGCGCTCGCCACGGTTGCCTACGGCATGCAGTTCCTCGGCATCATGGTGGCGACCTATCCGGCAGCGATGTTCATGCGGCGTTACGGCAGGCGCGCCGGATTCTTTTTGGGCGCGGGGGCGCTCGTCCTCGCCGGTGCCGTCGGTTACGACAGCGTGATGCGCGCGAGCTTCGCCGGTCTCGTCGTCTCTCACACCTTGCTGGGCTTGTACACCGCATGCGCCAATTTTTATCGCTTCGCGGCCGTCGACCAGCTGGCCACGGCGCTCAAACCTCGCGGCGTATCCCTAGTCGTGGCGGGCGGCGTGGCCGCTGCGGTCCTGGGCCCGCTCATCGCGCAGTGGCTGCGCGTGGTTCCCGGACAGGCGGAGTTCGCACTGGTGTACGCGTCGTTCAGCGTGTTGGGGCTGCTGACGGCATTGTTGATGGCGATATGGCGACCCGGGCCGACGCCGCCGCCCGGCCCCGCGCCGCGGGTTATCGCCTCGCCGTCGCTAACGGCGCGACGCCCGGTGGTCGTGGCCATGCTCGCCGCCGGCCTCGGCTACTTCATCATGAATCTGCTCATGGTCCAATCGACGATGGTGATGAAGGGGATCTGCAGTTTTGCGGCGTCGTCGCACGCCATTCAGGCACACGTCATCGCCATGTTCGCGCCGTCCTTCGTCACGGGCGGATTGATCGCCCGGATCGGCGTGCATCGCGTTTTATTGCTGGGATTCGCACTGCTGATCGGCGCCGCGGTCATTGGCGGCGCGCGTATCGAATATCTTTCTATCTTCATCGGCCTCGTCTTGTTGGGGGTCGGTTGGAATTTCACATACGTCGGCGGCGGCGCACTGCTTGCCGAAACCGTTCCGGAACATGCGCGTCATCGGTGGCAAGGCATCAACGATTCGGTGATCGCGGTGTGCGCAACCGCGGGGGCGTTCTTGCCCGCGCCGCTGTTGTCCGGCCTCGGTTGGGCGTACACGAATTTGTACACCGTCCCCTTGTCCCTCATCGGGATCGTCGTGTGTTGGCGCGCGCTTGTCTTGGCGAGGAAAACGAGTGATCGGCACGCGCTCGCAATCAAGTGAGAGCACGGATAGCACGCGTCTCGACTCGGGGGCAGCGACGCCGCTCGTCGCGATCGCGCCCGGCGCGCTGGTCAAGCTCGAGTGCAACAATCCGGGGGGAAGCCACAAGGCCCGAGCTGCGCGTCATATCGTCCGGCGCGCGCTCGAGCGTGGCGAGATCGTTCCCGGAAAAACGACGGTGATCGAGAAAACCGGGGGCAGCTTTGGCTTCGGCCTCACCCTGGCCTGTGCCGAGCTGGGCGTGTCCGTCGAGCTAGCGGTCGGTCTGGGATTCAGCGCCACCAAACGGCGCTGCTTGGAAATCTTCGGCGCCAAGCTGATCGGCTTGGATCTGCTCCATGCCGGCGCCACGCCGCGCGAGGTCGTGGAGCACCGGCTCGCGAACGCGCCGGCGCTCGGCAAGCATTATTACTACACCGATCAGTTCCACAACCCCGGCAGCGTCGAGGCCCATGAACAGGAGACCGGACCCGAAATCGTCGCGCAACTGCGCGCTCGGCGCGAGATCGAGCGCGTGACGTTCGTCGCCTGCGCCGGGACCGGCGCCAGCCTCACGGGCATCGCGCGCTGTCTCCTCGCCGCAGGCTACCGCACCAACGTTATTCTGGTCGAACCGGAAGGTTGCCGCTCACGTGACGGCACTTTCGTCGAGCACCGTTTCGAAGGCATGGCGGTCGGTGTGACACCGCCCCTGCTCGACTGGACGCTCGTGACCGAAACGCGTGCGGTCACGTTCGATGCAGCGATGTCGGTACAACGGCGAATCGCACAAACACAAGGGTACTTCGTGGGCAACACCGCCGCAGCCTGCCTCAGCGTCGCCCTGGAACAGGCGCGAACCATACGATCGCCTGGCCACACCGTTTTGACGCTCGTTTACGATCACGGCTTGTGGTACGTTGGCGTGCAGTAAGCTCGCCGCACGCGCGAAACCGCCTCAAAAACCACTCCAGCAAGATGTTTGCCAAGACCATGTTACTGATCATGGTGGTTGCTGCCGCCCGTGATGTTGAAAGAGACTTCTGAACTGGTCCCCGAAAAGTGGACGCCACGAAGTTTGTTATTTTGACTGCGTGGAGGTCATCGAAAAGCGGGACCGGATCGGAAGTACGCAGTCAAGTTTCGCGAGGCCGCGGTGCGGCAGGTGCGCGACGGCGGCCGCAGCGTGCCGCAGGTGGCCCGCTCGCTGGAGATGTCGGACAAGAAGACGCTGGCCAACTGGGTGAGCAAGGCCACGAGGGGCGAGCCGCTGCTCAAGCGCCCGCCGGCGCAGCCGGCGGACGATCTGCGGGCCGAGAACGCGCGGCTGCGGCAGGAAGACGGGCGGCTGAAGCTGGAGAAGAGCTCCTAAATGAGCGGCGGCGTACTTTGCCAAGGAGTCGACGTGAAGTACGCCTGGATCGAAGCGAACCGCGACTCCTACAGCGTCACGCTGATGTGCCATCTGCTGGGCGTCTCGCGCTCGTTCGGCTGATGTCGAGGATTCGATCCTGCCGCGCATCTACCGCGAGGCGCCGGTCAATTCGATCTGGGAAGGCTCGGGCAACGTGATGTGCCTGGACGTGATGCGTGCCGCGGGGCGCAACGGCGAAAGCGTGGTCGCGCTGTTCGACGAGCTCGCCGCGGCGCGCGGCGGCGATGCTCGGCTTGATGCGTTCGTCGAAGACCTGCGGCACGATCTCGCCGACCCGGCG
>JBGFRS010000001.1:0-4568 GCA_041694995.1 Pseudomonadota bacterium
GGTCGTGATCGAAGTCGCCGCCGCCACCATGTTCTGGTGCGTCAGCATCACGCCCTTCGGCGTGCCGGTGGAACCCGACGTGTAGATCAGCGCGGCAAGGTCGATGTCGATGCAACGTTTTGCCGGCGGCGCGAAGCGCTGGGGTTGTCCGTTCATCAGGCTCGCCCAAGGTGTCACCCTGGTCGCGCCGAAAACACCGGGTTTCGCGGCCGGACCGACCGCCACGACCGACGCCAGATGTACCGGCGGCGGTGGATGACTCGCCAATTCGTCGAGCTTGCGGACGCCGGTGACCAGCACACGCGACTCGGAATCGTTCAGTACGAAGGCCAGTTTGTCCGCCTTCGTCGTCGGATTGATCATCACGAACACGCCGCCGGCCTTCAGCACGGCAAACACCGAAACCACTGCTTCGACCGAGTTGTCGAGGCAGATCGCGACCCTGTCTCCGCGTGCAACGCCCAAGTCGATCAGCGCATGCGCGACCTGGTTCGATTGCTGCTCCAGGTCGCGGTAGGACAGACGCGCGGCACCACAGACGAGCGCGGTCTTGTCCGGATGCTCGGCAAAACTGCGCTCAACAAACGACTCGAGCTGCACTGGGCGGCCCCTCAGGCGTCAGCGTTCTTGCGCCGAATGTATGCAGCCACAGCGTCGATCGTATCGAGGTTCTCGGGCAACAGTTCGGCGTCCCTGACCTTGAATCCGAAGCTTTGCTCGAGGAACGTAACGAGCTCCAGAACTCCGGTCGAGTCGATGATGCCGAGTTCGAGGAAGGAGTCGTCGGCGGCAGGCGCGCGGCCCTCATCGCCGAACAAGAAGTTCTCGACGATGAAGCTGCGGATGATCTGCTCGATGCCCTGCATCAAACCGCTCCTGTCGATACGCAATTGAACTGTCGTGCGAGAAGCTGCGTCGACAGGATGCCGACGAACGCCATGTTGTCCGCGGCGCCGATCAACCGCCCCCGCAGCGCCTTCTGATAGAGCATGCGCACGGCCAACGGATCGAACAAACCGGTGCGCCGCACGCTCTCCGGCGACAGCGCTTCCGCGACATACTCGGCGCGGGCTTGACCGCGCTGAACGTCGATGAAACTTGCCGCATCCGGTGCGCGATACGGCTGCTTAGGCCGCCGGCACACAGTCTCCGGCACCAGGTGCGTGGCCGCGCGCTTCAGAATGTACTTCTCGTTGAGCACCTTCATCTTCAGAGATGCCGGCAGTCGGCTGGCGAACTCGATCACCCGGTGATCCAGGAACGGGAAGCGTCCTTCTATCGAGTGTGCCATCGCCACGCGATCGCCCTGTGACGACAGGATGTAGCCGGGCAGCAGCATGCTGGCCTCCAGGTACTGCGCCCGGCCAAGCTCGCTCCACGACGCGAACGACGACGGCAGACAGGTCGCCAACTCATGATAAGTGTCGCCACGGGCCTGCTGCGCGCGCACGTCGTCCGACAAGAAGGCCTTCGCCCTCGATGTCAATTCCCAGCGCGGCAGGTGCGAGAAGAACGGACTCGCCAGATCGTCAGTGCTGACGCGGAAGAAGCTGCTGCGGTAGGCGTCCGACTGCGCTCGGAAATGCGGCAGGTATGGATACAGGCGGCGCAGCAGTAGCGGCCGCCAGTTCGACGCGGGCTGCCGGCCCCAGAACCGGCGGATCTTCGCCTCCTTGAAGATGTCGTAGCCGCCCAAGAACTCATCGGCGCCCTCGCCGGTCAGCACGACCTTGTAGGACGCCCTGCGAACCAGCGCAGACAACAGATAAAGCGGCACGGGTGCCGTTCGCAGCAGGGGTTGCTCGGCATGGCGCACCAGGTCCGGGAAGGCGCGACAGATGTCGGCCTTGCTGCAGCGTAGCGTCTCATGCTCCGTCGACAACGATCCGGCAACCTCCTGCTGGTAGCTGCTCTCATCGAACTCGGCGTCCTCGAATGCAACCGAGAAGGTGCGCACGCGCCCTCCGGAACAGCGCTGCGCCAGCGCGGTCACCACCGACGAGTCAAGACCTCCGCTCAGATAGGCACCCACCGGCACGTCGGATCTAAGGCGCAGGCGTGTCGCGTCAGTCAGGATCTCTTCCAGTCGAGCCGCCGCGTCGACCTCGCTGACCAGCTTCTCTGCAGTGGCGAAGTCGAGCTGCCAGTACCGCCAAATCCGCATCCGGCCGTCATGTAGCACCAACGAGTGTGCGGGCGGCAGTTGCCGCACGTTGCTGAAGAACGTCCTCGGCGGCAGCGGGCACCAGAACGTGAAGATCTGATCGAGCGCATCGAGATCGACCGTTGCCGCGACCGCCGGGTGGCACAGAACGGCCTTCGCCTCGGATGCGAAGACAAAGGCCTTCGGCGTATCGGCATAAAAGAACGGGCGGACACCCGCGCGGTCGCGCGATGCGAACAGCTTGCGCTGTCGGCTGTCCCAGATCGCAAAGGCCCAGTCACCGTTGAAACGGTCGACGCAGTCCTCGCCGTAGACCTCGTACATCTGTAGGACGACTTCGGTGTCCGACTGGGTCGCGAACTTGCGTCCCTGGCGCATCAACTGGGCGCGCAGTTCGACGTAGTTGAAGATCTCGCCGTTGAACGTGATCCAGATCGATCGGTCGGCATTGGCCATCGGCTGCCGTCCGGACGCAAGGTCAATGATGCTCAGGCGCGCATGTGCCAGTCCGACGGAACCATTGCTGCCCAGATGAACTCCGGTCTCGTCGGGGCCGCGATAGCGAATCGTGGCGATCATCCGTTCGAGCTGCTCGCGCCGAACGGGATCTCCCGCAACGCTCACGATGCCCGCGATTCCGCACACGTTACTCCCTCCTTCAGTTGCAGGGGCTCGGCCTGAACATCCGGCGCCTATGCAAGCCTGGCGCGAAGGACATCGCATAGTGCCTTGACCGCCGGCTCCTGCCACATCGCGTCCGAGTTCCCGGGCACATCGACGAACTCGATACCGCCCGTGATCAGTTCGAGCCAGCGCAGGTTCGCATACTCGAAACTCCTTCGAGGCACATCCGTTGGACGGATGACGCATGCGGACCCGCTGTATGGTCCTGGAGTCGAATTCATGAACGCCGCAACCGCAACATGGTAGCCATCACTGAAGCGGTCGGGCAGTGCTGCCTCGCGAGCCCTTGCGGCGGCGTATGCGCTCTTGCTCTTGCCGTAGTCGAGTCTGGCCAACACACCGGCGATACTGCCCTGCAGATAACTGACTCTGCTGGGCAATTCCGGAAAGACTATCCGACCCAGGTGAAAGCGCCATCGCCGCGCCTGCTGAAACAGACGATAACCAAGCGGGTCGCGTGTTAGCAGGGCCCGGGACTTCGCGGGATCAGGGGGGTCGATCATGATGAGGGATCTGACGCGACGGCCTCGGGCGGAAAGCGCGATAGCGGTCTCGCGGGCAAGTACTGCAGCGATGCAGTAGCCGACAAGCGTGACCGGATCGTCGCGCGAACACTCGTCCACGCTTTCCGCGAAGCAGGCGGCCAGATCCTGCAAAGCCAGCGGCGGTCGGTCGCGGGGGTGTACGGGAGCGCGCAAGCAGACGATTTGCAGCTCGCGACCCAACGCGCGAAAGGCGGCCGACTGCGGTGCATCGGGCGTGATCCAGAAGATCCCCTTGTTCTGCCCGCGCGGGTGCATCACGACGAAACGACTGCTTCGGTGACCAGGTTGTGAGAGCCGCACGCCGTCTTGAGCGCAGACGTTGGGCGTGGAACCTGTCACTGCCATCGCGTTACTGGCTTACACGAGCACTTCGGCCGGCGCCGGATGGCCGAGGAAGTTGGTCGGACTCGCCGTCAGTCCATAGGCGCCGGACTGGAAGACGACGACCAGATCGCCTTCGTCAGCGCGCGCCAGTTCCATGCGATCGGCAAGAACATCGAGTGGCGTGCATAGCGGACCGACCACCGACGCGATCTCGCGCACGCCGCCGCGGACCCGATTGCCGATCACGACCGGATAATTCTTTCGGACCACCTGGCCGAAGTTCCCGGAGGCGGCGAGGTGATGATGAAGGCCGCCGTCCGTGACCAGGAACACATGTCCGCGCGAGACCTTGCGGTCGACGACCCGGCAGACGTAAATGCCCGCCTCGGCGACGAGGTAACGGCCCAGTTCCACCACGAGTTCGGCGCCGGGCAGACGGCAGGCCGCTTCATCTACCAACGCATGCAGGTTGGCGCCGATCGGGGTCAGATCGAGCGGCTGGTCGCCTGGAAAGTACGGCACCCCGAAGCCGCCTCCGATGTTCAGCACACGGACCGGTTGCGGCGCGTCCTGCGCCAGGCGCACGGCCAGCTCGATGGCTTTGCGCTGTGCCTCGCAGATGGCTTCGGGCCGCAGGTTCTGCGAGCCGCTGAAGATATGAAAGCCTTCAAACCCGAGACCCAGCGCACCGATCTGACGCAGCAGTGTCGGAACCTGCTCGGCATCCACACCGAACTGCTTGGGGCCGCCGCCCATTTTCATGCCGGAGGACTTCAACTCGAAGTCCGGATTCACGCGGACTGCTACGCGCGCCGGCCGTCCCGATCGCGCCACGATCTGTGCGAGTTCGC
>JBGFRS010000021.1:0-23775 GCA_041694995.1 Pseudomonadota bacterium
TCCAGCACAGGTACAACCACTACAGACCCCACGGCGCCCTTGGCGGCCGAACACCGGCAAGCTACCTCCACCACCCGAACCGAACGGGTCCCCCCGTCTCATAGGTCCTGAGCCCGGACACTCCCTGGACGTCCCGGGCGTCCACGCGTAGGGAGGGCTCCCGAACACCGAGGAGCGTCGCATGTTTTCTGTAGAGGTTCGCGACCGCATCATGATCGCGCATTCGCTGCCCGACCCGTTTTTCGGGCCGGCGCAGAAGAAGCACGGTGCCACCTTCGTCGTTGACGTCGCCTTCTTCCGCGAGACGCTCACCCGCCACAACGTGGTCGTCGACATCGGCGCGGCCCTCGACGTGCTGAACGCGACACTGAAGCCGATCGCCTATCAGGACCTCGACACCTTGCCGCAATTCCACGGCAGGCTGACGACCACCGAGTTCCTGTGCAAGCACGTTTTCGACGCGATGGTCGGCGCCGCGAAGGCCGGAGCGCTCGGCGAAGACGGCAAGGGGCTCGCCAAGATCCGCGTCACGCTGCGCGAGACGGACCTCGCGCGCGCATCCTACGAGGGCAAGGTCGATTGACCCGTGAAAGCATTCTTCGCCATCCCCGGGGAGACTTCGACA
The DNA here is from genome assembly GCA_041694995.1 of Pseudomonadota bacterium. Taxonomy (GTDB): domain Bacteria; phylum Pseudomonadota; class Alphaproteobacteria; order Rhizobiales; family UBA4765; genus Raskinella. Next base: position 626 of record JBGFRS010000021.1, read on the forward strand.
CCAACGGGCGGCTACGCCTACGGCCGCCGCATGCTGTCTCTCTTGCCCGAGCACGGCGTTGCCGTCGAACATCTCGGTCTTCCCGGCAGCTTTCCGAACCCGCCGCCGGATGACCTTTCGGCAACCGTGAACTGCCTCGCGGCCCTTCCGCACGAGGCGATCTTGATTGCGGATGGGCTCGCCTTCGGCGCCTTCCCGGAAGAGGTGGTCCGCGCGATCCCCTGCCCGATCGTCGCGCTCGTGCACCATCCGCTGGCCTTCGAGGCGGGCACGCCGCCGGCGCGTGCTGCCGAGCTCGAGGTTCTCGAACGTGCGGCGCTCGCGCATGCACGCCACGTCATCGCAACGAGCGCCGCAACGGCGCGCCTCCTCGTCGAGCGCTTCGACGTTCCGCGGCATCGGCTGACGGTCGCCATGCCCGGAGCAGAGCCTGCTCCGCGCGCGCTCGGCAGCAATGACGGCGTGCTCCGCCTGCTCGCGGTCGGCGCCATCTCGCGTCGCAAGGGCTATCACGTTCTCGTCGAGGCTTTGGCTGGTCTCGCCGAGCTTCCTTGGCATCTCACTATCGTCGGCGCGCTCGATCGCAACATCGACATGGCCGCCGAATTGCGCGCACACATCGCAGGCGCGCATCTGGGCGAGCGGATCACCCTCGCGGGGGCCGTCGACGAGACGGAACTCGCACTTGCCTATGCAAAGGCCGACCTCTTCGTCATGCCATCGCTCTTCGAGGGCTACGGCATGGTGATCACCGAAGCGCTGTCGCGCGGCCTGCCGATCGTCTCAACGCGTGGCGGCGCACTCGCCGAGGTCGTCCCTCGCGACGCCGCGCTCATAGTCGAGCCGGGCGATGCGCGCGATCTTCGTGAGGCCGTGCGCCGCATGCTCGTCGAGCCCGCACTGCGCGCCAGCAAGAGCGCCGCGGCGTGGGCGCTTGCGGGCGAGTTACCGCGCTGGAGCGAAACCGCGGCGACGATTGCCAACGTGGTCAAGGAGGCGCGGGGATGAGTGACGGGTTCTCCCCGCACTGGCTCGCGTTGCGCGAGCCGGCCGATCATGCCGCACGCAACATCGACGTCCTCACGGCGCTCGCAGCCCTGTTCCGCGCGCGTGGTGAGATACGCGTCGTGGACCTTGGCTGCGGCACGGGATCGAACCTGAGGGGAACCTTCAAGGCCCTGCCGGCGCTGCAGCATTGGACGCTCATCGACCACGACCCACGACTCCTCGAAGCGGCACGCGCGACGCTGCGCGCGTGGGGCGACTCGGCCGAGGAGCGTGACGGCGTGCTGCGCCTCATGAAACAGGGCAAGTCTCTCAACATCCGCTTCGCGCAGGCCGACTTGTCCCGTGGGGCAGAAGATATCCTCGCCTTGGATACGCAACTCGTGACAGCAGCGGCTCTGTTCGATTTGTGCGGCGCACCATGGCTTACGCGCTTCACGGATGCGTTGCGTGCGCGCAAACTGCCGCTCTACGCGGTCCTGACCTATGACGGTCGCGATCGCTTCGAGCCCCCGCATCCCTTGGACGGCGCGATGCTTGCTGCGTTCCACACCGATATGCGGCGCGACAAGGGATTTGGTGAGGCCGCGGGTCCCGCAGCGGCGGCATCCCTCATCTCGGCTCTCACCGGACGCGGCTATCGGGTGACGGCCGGGGACAGCCCGTGGGTTCTCGAGGCCGCCTCACCGCTCGCGCGTGAACTCGCCGGCGGTTTCGTTGCCGCCGTCAAGGCGACCGGTCTGGTCGATGACGGCGCGGCGGACCTGTGGCTGGCGATCCGCCGCGCGGGCGGCACGTGGGAGACCGGCCACACCGACCTCCTCGCCGTACTTCCGTAGCCCCTCAGCGTCCGAACCACATGCGCTGGAACACACCGTCGCGGAAAACGACGAGGTGCATCACGGCCGCCCCGATGTGGCCGACAACGAGAACGGCCAGCGTGATCGCGGCCGCGCCGTGGAACTGGAAGACCGACTTGGCGAGGGTTTCATTGACGGGCACGAAGGGCATCGGCGGCAGGTTGTAACCGCCGACGGTCACGAGAGCCGGAAACGCCGAGACGCCGGCCCATCCGCTCAGGGGAACGACCAGCAGCAAGACGTAGATCAGACCGTGGAGTCCATGAGCGGCCGCCGATTGCCACCGCGGCATCGTCGCCGGATAGGGCGGCGTCACCGTGCGCAACTTGATGATGATGCGCGCGACGACGATCCAAAGCACGGTGAAGCCGATCAGTTTGTGCCAAGAATAGAGCGTATTGGTCAGGGCGTCGAAATTCCCCGCCGCGCCGCGGCTCGCCATCCAAATCCCGATGGGTACGAGGCCGAACACGGCGATCGCCGTGAGCCAGTGCAGCAGGCGGGACGAGCCCGGATATTTGGTCGGTGTCGGCACGATCACCTCCGGCTCACGAACGAACGCGGCCAACCTGCCACGACGCCCCATCAACGTCGACTCACGAAGGCTCTACTCGGCGGCAGCCACGAGTGTCGGAGTCGCCACCGCGTCGTCCATCGCGCGCCGCAGGTCGCAATCGAACAGAACATTGCCGTCCGGCAGGGGGCAGACGCGCGTCGCGGGCCGCAGCGCGTGTTCGAGCGTCTTGATTGGCGCCAGCTCGAGGCCCGGCTTACCGGAGCCCAAGATCATCGGCGCCACCAGCACGTGCAGCCGGTCGACGACGCCAGCATCGATGAACCCCGAGACGGTGCGGGCGCCGCCTTCGACGAGAACTCGTCTCAGCCCCCGCGCAAACAGCGCCGCCACGATCGCCGCCGGTTCGAGATACCCGCTTTCCGACGGAAGTCGGATGACATCACACCCCGCGGGCGCCGACGCGGCTTGCGGCCCCTGGATCACGATCGTCTCGGCCGTCCGGTCCAGGAGGCAGCGGACCGTGTGCGGCACGCGCCCCTTCGGATCCAGAATGACACGCGTGGGATTGCGCCCGGAGACCAAGCGCACGGTGAGGAGGGGATCGTCGGCCACCACCGTGCCGACCCCCACCAGAACGGCGTCGACATGCGCGCGAACCCGATGCAGGTGGCGCAGCGCCTCCGTGCCGTTGATGTATTTCGACTCCCCGGTCAGCGTCGCGATGCGCCCGTCGAGGGACTGTCCGAGCTGCGCCACGACCCAGGGTTTGGTACCGCACCCATCCGTGAACGGCGAAAAAATTTCGGCTCCTACTTGATTCATTTAGGATTTCCCGGCGTATTGCAGCCGCCGTGGGCCGGATCCGGCCTGCGGTGCTCTCGCGAATACATCCCCGCCGTCGCTTTGCTCGCCATCCGATCAGAAGACACGGGGCATCTCCTACTTCAAGGCCGCGATCCGGTCACCACCTGGCCGATCGCTCGTCGGGTCCGACATGCCAGTGCACCGTACGTTGTTCGCCTCGCCCGCCGATCTCGACGAGGCGCAGGCGGCGCGCGCCGTTTTCGAGTTCCGGGATGGGCGCCCGGTACTCATCATTGACGGCGCCGAAGGTCTCTTGGCGGCCGGAGTGGAGGGTCTGGAAGCTGAACTCGCCATGAACATGGCGGCCTTTGCCGATGGGCGTGCCCGCCTGCTCCTCCCTGCCGCGCGATTGCGGCGTCTCGGTCTCGATCGGACGGCCTCTGGAGCCGTGGCGTTGCCGACGATCGATCTCAGCCGGGTCGAAATGCTCGCCCTTAAAATCGAGGCCAGAATCGACGCCCCTGTCTCCCCGATTTCCGACCTCGACGAAGCGGCCCTGGAATTCGCGCGCATCGCGCTGACCTGCCCGGCGGTTGTGGCCGTTCCCGTGGAGCGCCACTTTCTCGAGGGCTCCGGTGTTCTGTCGGTACCCGCTCGGGCCATCAAGGGTTACCGCCAGGCGCAAGTGAGGAATCTGAAGCTGATTTCGCGGGCGCCGGTCCCTCTCGAAGGTGCCCGAAACGCTGAATTCGCCGTTTTCCGCGGCGGGGAAGGGCTGCGCGATCAGGTCGCGATCATCGTCAACGCACCGGACTTGAGCGCGCCCGTCCCGGTGCGGCTCCACTCCGCCTGTCTCACCGGCGACCTGTTCGGCTCGCTCAAATGCGATTGCGGCGACCAGTTGCGCAACACCGTCGCGCACATGGCCGAGAACGAGGGTGGGATCGTGCTCTATCTCGACCAGGAGGGGCGCGGGAACGGCATCGCCAACAAAATGAAGGCTTACAAGCTGCAGTCGCAGGGCTGGGACACCTACGACGCAGACGAAGTGCTCGGTTTCGACCTCGATCAACGGCGGTTCGACTTCGCCGCGGAGATGTTGCGGCAGCTCGGCGTCACCCGCGTTCGCCTTCTCACCAACAACCCGGAGAAGATCCGGGCGGTTCAACAGGCCGGCATCGAGGTCGTTGCGAATGAACGCGTTCTCGGCCGCCTGATGCCGGAGAACGTGCGCTATCTCGCCTCGAAGCGCGACCGGGCCGGCCACTTCATTGACGTCGAGGCGCTTGCCGCGCGCACGCCGGCGCAGGATTGAGCGCCTCCCCCTCCCCGGCGCCGCGGTTCTCCGCTAACGCTTCTCCGGCATGAGCGCCCTTGACCGCGACGTCCCTCGCCGCCCGCAGCCGATCGGCCGGTCGCTTGTTTTGTTCGCCCTGGGCTGGCTCGCCTTCACCTGGCCGTGGCTGTTCGGGTTCGTCACCATTCCGTGGGACGCGAAGGCCCATTTTTACCCGCAGATCGTTGCGTTCGCCCGCGCGCTGCAAGATGGCGAAAGCCCGTTCTGGCTGCCCTTCGTCTTTTCCGGGCACCCGCAGATCGCGGACCCGCAGTCCCTCATCTTCTCACCCTACGCCTTGCTCGCGCTCGTGACGGATGCCCCCTCCTTCACTCTCGTCGATACGACGACCTTCGTGATCCTCGGCCTCGGCGCGGTCGCTGTCATCTTCGGTTTTCGCGATCGCGGGTGGCATTGGGCGGGCGCCGTCGTCGCCGCCCTCGTCTTTGCTTTCGGCGCGTCGGCGGCATGGCGCGTGCAACACCTGACGCAGGTGATGTCGCTCGCTATGGCCGCCATGACCTACCTGTTCCTGTCGCGCGCGCTCGCGCGGAGCTCCTATCTCTACGCCGCTCTCGCCGGCGTCACCGGCGCCCTCATGCTTGTCAACCGCGATCAGGTCGCTCTGGTGGCGGCGTATCTCATGGTGGGCATGGTGTTCGTGACTTGGGCGGGCGCGCGACGACCGCTTGCGGCCATCGCGCGGAGCATCGCGCCGCTCTCGGTCGGCGCGATCCTCGGGCTTGGGCTCATTGCCATGCCCATCCTGATGTCGGCAGCGTTCGGAGCGCAGTCGAACCGGCCCTCGATCGACTTCGCGGGCGCGGGCGGCGGCTCCCTGCACCCGGTGCATCTGCTGACGCTGTTCTTCGCCGATCTCTACGGCTCGTCCGGACCGATGGAGGAGGTCTGGGGCCCGCCGAGCTTCACCTGGAACTGGACCGGCCTCTTTCTCGCGCAGAACATGTACGTCCTCTACATCGGCGCGGTTCCCGTCCTCGCGCTCGTCGCGGTCGGCATTGTTCAGGGCGCTCTGTGGCACCGCGAGGTGCGTGGCTTCACGGTTGCGGCCGCGCTCGTGCTCCTCTATGCGCTCGGCTGGTACACGCCGCTCTTTTGGCTCGCTTACGAATTCCTGCCCGGCATCGATCTCTTCCGCCGACCTGCCGACGTTACCTTCCTGTTCGGCGCCTTGTTCGGCGTGCTCGCCGGCTATTGCGTTCATCTGCTCGCTTCGGGTGAAGTGCCCATGATGCGCCGATGGCAGCGGGCCGTCGCCATCGGCCTCGTCCTCGGCGCCGTTGTCTGGGCGATTGGGCTTGCCGTCTGGTTCGAGCGCGCGACGACAAAGGCGCTCGTTCCGCTGGTCACCGGTGTCGTGTGCCTTGGCCTCGGCGGGCTCGTCCTCGCGGCCGCACGCCGCTGGGGCACGACGGCGCCGATTGCGATCGCGCTTCTTCTCGTCACGGCGACGGCTGCCGACCTCATCTGGAACAACGGGCCGACCCCTTCGACGGCGATGCCGCCCGCCTACCACGATGTGCTGCGACCCGAGACCCGCGACCCCGTGATGGCCGAACTGCGTACTCGGACCGAGACGACGCGCTCGGAAACGCGTCGCGACCGCGTCGAGCTCGTCGGCCTCGGCTTTCTTTGGCCGAATGCGACGCTCGTTCACGGCCTCGAACACACGCTCGGCTACAATCCGTTGCGCATCGGCCTCTACTCGCGCACCGTCGGTGCGATCGACACCGTCGGCACGCCGGAGCAGCGCCAGTTCCCGCCGTCCTTTCCCTCGTACCGCTCCGATCTTGCGAACATGCTTGGGCTGCGCTGGATCGTGACGCCGGAGCCGATCGAAGCGATCGATCGCCGCCTGCGCCCGGGCGCGCTGCCGCTTATCGCCCGGCCCGGCGGTCGTTATCTCTACGAGAACACCGAAGCGCTCCCGCGCGTGGTGCTCGCGACGAACGCGCGGCCCGTCGACCAGCGCGCGATTCTCGAAGGCGGCGAATGGCCGATCGTCGACTACACCCGCACCGTTCTGTTGGAGGGGCAGGACCATCCCCCCGAGACCACCACGCCGGGGCGCGCGCGCCTCGTGCGCTATCGCAACACCGAGGTCATCGTGGAAGCGGCGGCGCCACCGGGCGGCGGGTGGGTCGTGCTGTTCGACCCGTGGCACCCTTGGTGGTTCGCCGATGTCGACGGTGCACCGGCCGAGGTTCTTCGTGCGAACGTCGCGTTCCGCGCGGTGCGCGTCCCCGAAGGGCAAAGCCGCGTCCGCTTCGTGTTCCGACCGATCGCCGGCCTTCTCACCGAACTGCGGTCCCGCCTTGCTCGGTCGTGATCACCACACAAGCGCGGGGATGGCGGCGAGCGTCGTGCGCGTCTCGGGTCCGAGCAACGCCGCAAGGCGGTCGCGATCGACGAAGCCGCCGACCGTCACGGCTTCGCGATGAATGCCGCCGGTGATGAAGAGTGCATCGAGGCCGGCACCGGCCGCGCCGGCGAGATCGGTGCGCACGGCGTCCCCGATGGCGAGAACGCGTTTCTTGTCGACCGCGCCACGCAAGGACCGCACGACGGCAAACGCGGCGTCGTAGGCCACCGCGAACGGTTTGCCCGCCCAATAGACGCGCCCGCCGAGCGCTTCATAGAGCGCGCCGAGAACACCCGCGCACGGCAATATGCGGTCGCCGACCTCGACATGGAGATCGGGGTTCGCGCAGAGGAGTTCCAGATCACGGTCCCGCGCCTGCGCGAGCAGTGGCCGATAATCTTCGGCCGTTTCGACCGTGTCGCGAAGGAGCCCCGTCACGACAAGCGTTTCGGCTTCCTGCAACGGCACGCGCGCAAGCTCGGTCCCGACGAAGAGAGGCAAATCCCGCTTCGGCCCGATGTGATGGATGCGCTTCGTCCCCGTCTCGGCAAGGCGCGCCCGCGCGATGTCGCCGGAGGAGACGATCGCATCATAGGCCTCGCGCCGCACGCCCTTTTCGTCGAGGACGCGCGCCACGCTGTCGGCCGGTAGCGGCGCATTGGACAGGAGGAGAACGAGCCCGCCGCCCGCGCGGAATCGTGGCAGCGCGTCGTTCGCCCCCGGATAGGCGCGCACCCCGTCGTGGAGCACGCCCCATACGTCGCAAAACACAACCTCGTAGCCGGCGAGCAGGTCGCGGGCCCGATCGAGCACGGGAAGCATGGTCAAATTCGTCGACTGCCGCCGCGAGCCATAGCGTGGCGGCTGACGCTTGGCGAGCCGCCATTCAGCCGGCGTTCAGCCCCGCCGCGCCAAGACCCGGTTGCTCTTCCTTTCACGGGCGCCCTCGTCCACACCCCGGCCGACCCGTCGCAGCACACGGACACCCTTCATGACCATGCATTTCTGGGATGCGTATTGGGGCCTGCATATCGAGCAGTGCCCATGCGACGTTCACTTCGTCGAATGGCTGCGAGAGCGTGGCATCGAAGGCGCGACGATCTACCATTTCGGCTCGGGCGGGCACCATCTCGTCGGCGTGGAATGCGCACAGGACGGACGGCGCAACGTGGTGATGTCGATCACGGCCGCACCGCAGGAATACGACGACTACGTCAAGCTGCTCATCGAGAAGCCGGAAGTCTCCAAGAGCTACATCTGCTATTTCGGCGACATCTACACGGTGAATGCGCGCCTGCTGCCGCCGCTCGACGTGGTCACATTGTTCCATCTCTGCGAGTTCCGCTCCGAGAAGAACGACGCCTATGGGGCGCTCACCGATCTCGAAGTGGGCGTCGAGCTTGCCAAGGCGACGAAGCCGGGCGGCTGGATGCTGTTCTACACGGGCTCATTCGCCTGGGAGGCCGCAAAGCCGCGCGTCGCGGAACTGGTCATGATGGGTCTGATCGAGCCGGCGGGCGCCTATAAGACGCTCGAACTCTATCGGCGGACCGCAAAGGCTGTCTGAAATCGCCGCCGTCAGCTCTCGACAGCGACGCGCCGTGCCGCCGAAACGAGGCGTGTGATCGCCGTATGCGCGGCGATCTCGCCGCGCTCGGCGAAGGCCTCGTGATTGCGCTCGATGTCGTCGAGGTCATAGACGTAGTTGACCATCAGCCCGTGCGATTGCGCGAGCCCCTTCGGCGAGGCATCCGCGAGCATCAGCAGGCGTTCGAGCCGCGCGCCGTTGCCGAGATGGAAGCGCGCGACCGGATCGATCGGCCGTCCTGAGCTTGTTTTCGCGCTCAGGAAGTAGATCGCGGCGGCCGTCAGGAGCGGCTTGCGCAGCTTGTCGACGAGTGTCGCGTCGTCCTGCCAATGCGCGCTGTCGAGCGGAGCGAGCGCGTCGCGGACCGCGCTTGGCAGTCGCGACGCCGTGGCTTGCCGTTCGTCGGCCAGCCAGGCCGAGAACCCCGGCGCCGGAGAGAGCGTCACGAAGGTGGACAGCCGCGGCAGCTCCCGCTTCAGCTCTTCGACAACCTGCTTGATCAAGAACGCGCCGAACGACACGCCGCGCAAACCGTTCTGCGTGTTCGAGATCGAATAGAACACGGCGGTTGTCGCCTGCGCGGGCGCAAGAGGCGTGCGCGACAGGTCGAGCAGCGGCGCGATCGCATCGGGTACGGCCTTGGTCAGCGCAATTTCGACGAAGACTAAAGGCTCGTCGACGAGCCGCGGATGAAAGAACGCGAAACAGCGACGATCGGGCGGTTCGAGGCGATTGCGCAGGTCGTCCCAGGAGCGAATCTCATGGACCGCTTCGTAGGCGATGATCTTTTCGAGGACATTCGCCGGACTCGTCCAGTCGATGCGTTTCGGCACCAGGAAGCCGCGGTTGAACCATGACGAGAAGAGATGTGCGAAATCATGATCGAGCGCCCGCAGATCGGGGTTCTCGTCGGCGATGCTGAGAAGATCGGCGCGCAGGCGCACCAGCGCCGTCGTTCCACCCGGCGCTTGATTGAGGCGTCGGATCACCTCTTGCCGACGCGGCTCCGCAGCGAAGTGCAATGCGGTCTCGGTCGTCGCCGTCGGCGCCTGCAACCAGGCTTCGACGGCCGCGGCGAGGCGTGCTTGGTCCGCGCCGAACCGCACCGCAAGTCCGCGCAGAAAGGCGCGGCGATCCTCGACCGAGGCCGCATCGAGCTGGTCGAGAATGTCGCGCGCGAGCGCGACGCCGGAGGCCTCGCCGCGGCGCGACAAGAGCTGAGCGCAGAGTTCGAGCGGGTCTGCCCTCGCCCCCTCCCACGCACGACCGATCAGGCTGCGCCCGCGTTCGACGATGGAATCAAGAAGCGTCGTGAGGTTCGCCACCGGATCGTCCTCGGATTTCGCTTCGCGCAGTATCTGCGAGGGATCGAGGCTTGGCGAGCCCGTTCACCACGCGGCCGCCAACGCACGCTCGACGCTGGCCGCGACCGCGAACAGCCGCTGGTCCTGCATATGGCGCCCTGTCAGCATGAACCCGGCGGGCAGCCCCTTCGAGGGCATCGGCAGCGTCGCCGAGCACAGGTCGAACAGGTTGGCGACGAAGGTATTGCGGATGAGCATGAGCGTGCGCGGCATGAACGCCTCCACGCTCTCGAGCACCGTCGCGATCTCGGGCGCCACGATCGGTATCGTCGGCATGACCAGCGCATCATAAGGAGCGAGCACCGCGTCCATCTCGGTGATGAGAGCGTTCCGGCGGCGAACCATGTCGATGTACTCGATGGCCGAGACGCCGAGCCCGCGCGTGATGCGCGCGGCGACCACTGGGTCCATCAGGTGCTTCTTTTCCTCAAAATAGGCGCGATGGATGTAGCTTGCTTCGACCGGCGAAAAGCCGGCCCGCGCCTGCACGGCCTGCATGGCATCGAGCGCCGGGATATCGATCTCGGTCACGATCACGCCGGCCCTGGTCAAGTGCGTGAGCGCGGCTTCGAACGCCGGGCCGACCGTGCCGTCGAGATCGGTCATCAGATAGGAGCGCCCGGGGAGCGCAAGGCGCAGCCCGCGCACGCTCATGGCATCGATCGGGCGATAGGGCTCGGCGGCGAGCACCGCGTCGCAGACATGTGCGTCGGCGACCGACTTGGCCAGCGGTCCCGCGGAATCGAGGGTGAAGGACAGCGGAAACGCCCCGTCGAGCGGCACGCGCTTCTGCGTCGGCTTGAATCCGACGAGCCCATTGAGGGCAGACGGGGTGCGGATCGAGCCGGCAGTGTCGGAGCCGAGCCCGATATCGGCCATGCCGTCAGCGACCGAGATCGCCGCGCCTGACGAGGAGCCGCCCGGCACACGCTTGCGATCCTTGGCATTGCCCGGGGTCCCGAAATGCGGGTTCGTGCCCATGGCGTGAAAAGCGAATTCCGAGAGGTTGGTCTTTCCGATCAGCACGGCGCCGGCCGCGCGCAGCCGGGCCACGGCGGGGCAGTCCGCCGTCTTCGGCGCGGACTCACGGAAGAGGGCGGAGCCGACCGTGGTGCGCTCGCCCGCCGTGTCGAACAGGTCCTTGATGGAGACGATGGTGCCGTCGAGCGGCCCGAGCGTCGTTCCGTGCCTGCGCCGCGCATCGGCGGCGTCGGCTTCGGCCCGCGCCCGCTCCGCCGACACGTGAATGAAGGCGCGCGCGCCCTCGCCCTGCGGGTCGGCGATGCGGGCAAGGCATTGTTCAAGGCGGTCACGGACGGACGGCATGATGAATTCTCCGGGAGACGGCGCGAAACTGGCGCAGCGCATCGCTGCCGGCAAGCGCGTCGTGACACCACCGCGATTGCCTGCGCGATTGCCCTGGACTGGCACGAGCCGTCTCCCCATAGTCGCGAAAATGCATTCGGGATTCGGCATGCGATCTGTGCTCTTGGCCATTGCGGTGGTGCTGGCTTCGCCCGCGTCGTCCCTTGCCCACTCCGAGCTGCGCGGCTCGGCGCCCGCAGCCGGAGACCGGCTCGCCACGGCGCCGGAGGCCATCGAGCTTCGCTTCAACGAAGCCGTGCAGGTGACGGCGCTGCGCCTCTTCCGCTCCTCCGGCCAGGAGGTCGCATTGGCACGCACCCGCGAATTGCGCACGGCGCTGAGCTACCGCGTGACGGTACCGATGCTCGTGCCGGACGCCTATCGCATCGAGTGGCGCATCATATCGGCGGACGGGCACCCCGTCGGCGGCACCATTCGCTTCACGGTCGAGAGCGGCTCATGATCCTCGAATACCTCCAGCCCAATCCGGACATCTGGGACGGCGTCACCGTCGTCGTTCGTGCCGCCTACTACGTCGCCTCCCTCGGTGCGGCGGGACTGGCCGCGTTCGCGCTCGCCTTCGGTCATCGCTTGGTGGAGGAGGAAGTCGCGCGCCTGCGCCGTGTCATCGGCATGGCCGTTCTGGTCGCGATGCTCCTCTCCCTCGCGGCCGCCGTCGTCCGCGTGCAACTTCTCTCCGCCGGCGATCTGAGCGACCTCAAGGTGTGGGAGGCGATGTTCCGCTCGCGCATCGGCGATGCGTTCTATCTGCGCATGGCCGGCCTCGCATTGATCGGTGCGCTCGCCTTCCCCTGGCGCCTCGGCCCGGCACTCGCCGGCGCCGGCATTCTCCTCGTCATCGGCTCCTACGCGGCGATGGGGCACTCGATGCTGTACCGGCCACGGCAGGAACTGGCGGCGATCGTGGTCGTGCACCTTGCATGCGTGGCGTTCTGGGCCGGGAGCCTCGTTCCGCTTGCTTGGGTGGCGCGCCGCGGCGATGCCGCCGCCGCCGGCCTCGTCGAGGATTGGTCCCGTGTCGCTCTCCTCGTCGTCGCGGTCCTGGTCGCCTCCGGCGTGCTCGGCGCGATCCTCCTTATCGGCCGCGCCGATCTCGTTCTCGGGTCCTGGTACGGCAATGCGTTCCTCGTGAAGATCGCGCTCGTCGCCGTGGTTATGGCGTTCGCCGCGCGGCACAAACTCGTGCTGTCGCGCGATCTTTCGGCCCGCGTGGCGGACGCGCCGGACCGGCTGGCGCGCTCGATCCGTCTCGAAACGGTGGCGATGATCCTCGTCTTCTACGCGGCGGCCGAGCTCGTGTCGGTGCATCCGGTCGACCTCGGCCACCGCATCCGCTAATTGAGCACGCGGGCGCGATCGCGCTTCAAATCGGCGATCAACGCGCCCACGCCGCGCAGATGCGGGTTGATCGCGATCGCCGCTTCGAAGGCGACGATCGCCTCGTGGACGAAGCCGTTGCGCAGCGCGATCTGCCCGAAGCCAGACAGCGCACCGAAGTGGCGCGGTTCGCGTTCGAGCACGCGCACGATATCGGCCAGGCTGTCGGCATCATCCCCGAGAATGAAGCTGACCGTCGCGCGCTTGTTCCAGGCTTCCGCCCAATCCGGAGTCGCGCCGACGAGTGCGTCGAACAGGGATCGCGCCTGCTCGAACTCCTCGGCGGCCATGGCGGCGATACCCTCCTGCATCAGCTCGTTCGCCGCCGCCTCATCATGGTCGCACCAATGCGCCCAGATCAGGTCCTGGATCTCCTCGGCGACCGCTGGCGTGGCCGTCTCCCGCAGCTCGCGGAACAGGGCCGTGAGCCGCTTGGGGAGAGATGCGTGCGGCGCACGGCCTTCCCGCGTCAGGATGAGACCGAGGACGCGATCGACCGCAGGTTCGAGGGTTGGATCGCGCGCCGGCAGCATGGTCGGTCACGATGGCAGCGCGCCTCGAGCTGCGCAATGGCCGCTCTTCACAAGGGAGGGGGACGCTGGTATAGCGCCGCTTCCGCGCGAGGCGTACCCGTTCGCGCGCGTTCCGCGGTAGCTCAGTGGTAGAGCAGCCGACTGTTAATCGGCTGGTCGTAGGTTCGAATCCTACCCGCGGAGCCAGTTTTACAGTGTCCGACGCGGATGTACGGCCCGGAGACATAAGTTACGGATCAAACGAAGTTGGGTCGCAAGGCGCGGATGGCGTAAACATCCGCTCAACTGGCCCAATCCGTCACGATCAGGCCCGGCACGCGCTCGAACTCCTTGCGGTTGAGCGTCACCAAAGCCGCGCTGCGCCGCCGCGCTTGGGCGGCAATCAGGATGTCATAGGGGCCGATGGACGCTCCCTGCGCTTCGAGGGTGGCGCGGATGTCGCCCGCTTCGGCGGCGTCGTCCTCGTCGAAGGGCAAGACCTCGACGCCCGGCGCGAGAAACGTCGCGAGCAGAGCCTCCATCCGCGCGCAGCGGTCGCTCTTGACGTAGCCGTAGCGCAATTCGAACAAAGCGATCGCCGAGAGCATAAGTGGCGCGCGTCCGACCGTTTCGCGAAAGCGCGCCTCGGCCGCCGTCGCCCGGCCATTGATGATCCCGACGACGATATTCGTGTTGAGACAGAACATGTTCAGTCTATCCCGAAATCCTCGGGCTCGACCGGCGGATCATCCGGCAGGCCGTCGGGCAGGAAGTCCCGCGCCCCGAGCGCATCCAGCTTCGCGCGCCAGGCGTCATAGTCGAACGGCGGCTTTTCCATCGGCTCGAGGATCACCTTGTCGCCGACGCGGCTGACGCGGACTTCGCTTCCCTCGAAGCGGAACTCCTTCGGCAGGCGCACGGCCTGGCTGCGGCCATGCATGAACAGCTTGGCGGTGGGCGGCTTTTCGGCCGCGTGAGCCATCGGCGGACCTCCACATGATATCTACCGATGATAGATATCGCGCTGCTGTGCGGCGTTCAAGCCCTTTCGAGGCGCGGCCCGCTCATTCCGCCGCCTCCAGTTCGCGGGCGTCCACCGGCACGAGGGCCTCAGTGAGAAGCGCGTCAGCCAAGCGGCGGCGGGTGGCGGCGGTTGCGGTGAGACTCGCCTCCAGCCGGTCGCACAGCGCCATCAGCGCATCGACCTTGGCGACGATGCGGCGCTGCTCGGCGAGCGGTGGGAGGGGCACAAGCTGATTGATCGCCATCTGCGCCGTTAGCTCGACCTGATTGGTCGAACCAGCGGCGCGGTCCTCGATCAGCGCATAAACATGGTCAGATCGAAGCCAAGTGCGAATGTATTCAGGTTCGGCTACTAAGCACCGAACCACGGTGACATGGCTGTCGCAAACGAGTTTCTCGGGTGGGTTGACGGGGCGAACTACGCGCCCGATCGTTCCGGTTCCCGTCAAGTTCCACAGCAGATCACCATCGCGAAGGAAGCGGATGTCCTCGTAGTCGCCAAGAGATTCCAAGGTGACTTGTTTCGCTACCGATAGGTCAAGCCCGCTCCATTGAACGCACTTCTGCGACACAACAAGGGAACCGTCTGAAGCTGCATACTTGGGGATTGACTTGATGAATTTTTCCCGCACTTGAAAACAACCATCGAAGGAAACGAGCCATGCGCCGTTTGGGGATCGTTCTCGGGCTTGCCGCGATCGCCGCCGTCCATGACCCGGCCTCTGCGCAGCATGCGCCCGGCGGCCGAACCGGGCAGATCAGCGGCACGGCGTCGGGATCGCCGCAGAGTGCAGCCCCGCGCGTATGGCGTATCGACGGCGCCGGATCAGCCTTCGGCGGCGGTGCCGCGGCCGCGCGCGACGGGCGCCGCGTCACGGGCACGGGATCGAACTTCGGCCGCGGCTGGGAGCGATCGGGCGACGGGCGCGCCTGGATCGGAACCGGTGCCAATTTCGGGCGCCGCCACATCACGAGGAACTGACCGGCCGGTCCGCCCGCACCATGTCCGCGAGCGCCTCCAGGCCAGTGCCGTGCGGCGCGCTTAAGTCGTCGCCGCCGGCCGCGCACACGCGCCCGAGGGCATGCCCGCGCGGACGTCTGCGTGACGCTGTACCGGCGGCTTTGCGAGGGCTGTTGCCATGCCGAAGGACCGTATGACCTCGTCCGGTGATGCACCCGTCCTCGTTGTCTTCCGCCACGATCTTCGCTTGAGCGACAATCCTGCGCTCGCAGCCGCGGCCGAGACCGGCCGCCCGCTCGCCGCGCTCTTCGTGCTCGATGAGATGTCGCCGGGCATCCGGCCCCTCGGCGGAGCGGCCCGATGGTGGCTTGACGGGTCGCTGCGCGCCCTCGCGGCGCAGCTTGCGACGCGCGGTGTACCGCTCACGCTGCAATGCGGGGGCATGGCGGAGCGCGTCGTGACGGCGGCCCAGGCGCTCGGGGCAGCCGACGTTGTGTGGACTCGCCGATACGCTGCGGCGGAGCAAGCCGCCGATGCCCGGATGAAGAGCGAGCTTGCGCGCCTCGGCATCGGGGCCCACAGCTTCAACGGTACGCTGATCATCGAACCGTGGGAGGTGCGCAACGGCGCGGGCCAGCCCTTTCGCGTCTTCACGCCGTTCTGGCGGGCCGTGCGGGCGAGCAGCCCGGTGCGCGCCCTGGCGGAGGCGGTGCCAACATTGCGGCCTCACCCTCGGCCTTTGCCGAGCGAGGACCTCGACACCTGGCGGCTGACACCGACGACCCCCGATTGGGCAGGCGGAATGCGGGCGGCATGGACGCCGGGAGAAGCGGGCGCTCTTGCCAGCGTCGATCGTTTTCTGCGTGACGTCCTGCCCGGCTACGCCGAGCGGCGCGACCGGCCGGATCTTCTTTCCACGTCGCGGCTGTCACCGCATCTGCGCTTCGGAGAGCTATCGCCGGTTCGGCTGTGGCACGGAACGCGGACCGCGATCGAGGCGGGCGCAACGCCAGCGGCTGAGAGCGACATCGAGAAGTTCCTGTCCGAGATCGGCTGGCGCGAATTCGCTTACCACCTTCTCGGGCAATTCCCCGCACTTGCAATGGCGCACTTTCAGCCCCGCTTCGATGCGTTCCCCTGGCGCGATGACCGAATGGCCCTGAACGCCTGGCAGAAAGGGCGCACGGGCTATCCGATCGTCGATGCGGGCATGCGGGAGCTCTGGCACACGGGTTGGATGCACAACCGCGTGCGCATGATCGTCGCATCCTTCCTCGTAAAGCACCTGCTGATCGACTGGCGTCGCGGGGAGGAGTGGTTTTGGGACACGCTTGTCGACGCCGATCCGGCAAGCAATGCGGCGAGCTGGCAATGGGTCGCCGGCAGCGGCGCGGATGCGGCGCCGTTCTTTCGCATCCTCAATCCCGTCTTGCAGGGCGAGAAGTTCGACCCGCAGGGCGCCTATGTCCGACGGTGGGTGCCGGAACTCGCGGCCCTCCCGGACGCCACCTTGCACCGCCCCTGGACGGCCGGGGAGCTGACGCTGCGGGACGCGGGCATCGTGCTTGGCCGAACCTATCCGCGCCCGATCGTCGATCACGATCACGCCAGGGCGCGCGCACTTGCCGCCCTGCGCAACATCCGATAGCCCGCCTGACGCGCCCTCCCGAGAACCGCGGAAGACGCTTGCGGATCGCGATCGTTGGCACTGGAATTGCCGGGCTCGCCGCGGCTTGGGGGCTGCGCAAGGCTGGCTTTCGCGCCGGACACATCGACATCCGGCAAGTGGTGTTCGCCAAATCCTGAACCGCGCCTTTTTCGATCACCGTCGGCAGGCTTCGCCCAACGATCCAGGCGGGCGCTCAGCGGCGCATCGGGCGACGCGCGCAACAGGCCGCGCAGAGCAAAGACGGCGAGCCGGGGCATTGCCGTTCAAGCCGGCGCAGCCGCCAGCACGGCGACGAAAGCCGCGCCCGTGAGCGCGCATTCCGTCATCGACGATAACAGCATCGGTTGCCCTCCTTGGACGTGCATCGAACGCCCTCTGCCGGACAACCCGACGCGCGCGGGATTATTCTCAAAGAAGCACAGAGCGCCGGCTCGCACCGGCGCGGTCTCCGTTGTCGGGGGCCGCGGGAGGGGCGGACCGCGAGACCCCCGCCGACGCAAATCCGGCCGTGACCGGGCGTCAGTTCCGGAGAACCGCGACGTCCTTGAGGCCGCCGGTCAGGCCGCGCACCGCGCCCATGGCGGTCAGGCGGCCCGAGGCAAGATCGAGCGTGTTGAGGTTCGTGCCGACCATCAGAAAGGCCGTGTTGTTGCCCTGTGTGTCGGTTGCGATGTCGAAAGCAACCGCGCCGCCGAGATTGGCGTCGATCTTGGCGACCGTGTTGATGACACCGTCGTTCGGCGGCGCCTGGCGCACGATGGTGCTCGACACCGCGTCGATGTCGTAGAGCGTCGTCGACGGCGTGCCGCGCACGCTGTTGGTGTACGCTGCGGCGACGATGCGCGGCGCATTGGCGCGGTTCGCATCGGCGTCGGCCCAGCGGATGCGGCCGTCGACGGCGGTCGCGCCGTCGTCGACGTTGATGCGGTAGGACGAGCCGTCCTGGCCGATGACGCGCAGGCGGTCGGCCGCCGGATTGAAGTCGACGGCGTAGTTGCCGTTCATGTCGATCGGCTGATTGAGGCGCGACTTGTCGGTGACGGCGCCGGAGACCGGGTCGATCGTCACGATGCGGCCGTCGCGGGTGAGACCGTAGAGCATGCCGTCCGCCGGGCGGACGTCGATGCCGTGCAGGCGCACGCCCTGGACGCGCACGGTCGCGGTCACTTGGCGCTGGACTGAATCGAAGGTGACGAGGGTGTCGTCGCCCTGCAGGCCGACGAGCGTGGCGGCCGAGGCGCTGGCGACCATCGCGAGAACGCAGGCGCCGGCGAGAAGAGCTGTGCGGAACATGTGATTTCCTTCCAGATGTTCGGTTCGTGGCGCCGTTCGCGGCGTCCGACCCGAGAACCCCGGCGGGCAGGGACACGGATGCATCACGCCGCATCACGAATTTTTTGCAGCCGTGTGCATCTGAAGGGGCATGGGGAGGGTAGTGGCAGGTCTGGGGGTGCGCATTGGCGCACCCTTCGCAGGAGTTTGACGTGTGCGCTGTCTCTGCCATGCTTGCCGTTCGGGGAGATGTCGAGCGGCGAAGCATCATGCACGGGACGATCAGTCACGAGGCCCTGCTCGCGCTCGTCGCGCAAAGGGACCGTCAGGCTTTCCGCTCGCTCTATCGCGCGACGGCCGGCACGCTGAACGCGGTCTGCCTGGGAATCCTGCGCGACAAGGCGGTCGCGGAGGAGGTGCTCCAGGAAGCCTATGTCCGCGTCTGGGAGCATGCGGCGAGCTTCGATCCGGCGAAAGGCACCGCGATCGCTTGGCTCGTCACCATCGCGCGCCGCTTGGCGTTGAACGAAATCCGACGCCGCAAGAACGCGCCGGTCGCCATGGAGGATGTGCCGGAGGAGGTCGACCTGGTCGCGGTCGACAAGCCGAGCGAGACCGCGGGGGCGAGCGCCAAGCTGCGCACCTGCCTCGAACGGCTGAGCGAGGACTACCGGCGGTCGGTGATCCTCGCCTATGTGCACGGGCTCACGCATGCCGAGCTTGCGCGCCGCTTCGGCCGCCCGCTCGGCACCGTGAAGTCCTGGGTGCGGCGCGGCCTCATCGACTTGAAGGAGTGCCTCGGGTGACCGGCGAGAATACCAGCAAGGACTTCACGGCTGCGGAACTCGCGCTCGGCGTGCTGCCGAGCGAGGAGCACATCGCCGCAACCTTGCGCCTCCACGCGGACAGCGACTTCGCCGCCGCGGTTGCGCAGTGGGAGGTGCTGCTCGCGCCGCTCGCCCTCGAAATGGCGCCGGTCGAGCCCTCCGACGATCTGTTGGCCCGCATCGAGGCCGGCATCGGCAGGCGCGAACTCGCCCGCTCGCTTGGGAGGACGCAGCGCGCGCACGAAGGCGAGTGGATCGTCTTTGCGCCCGGCGTGAACGCCAAGGTGCTGTGGCAGAACGAGGCGACCAAGCGCCAGGGCATCCTTCTGCACGTCGAGCCCGGCGCGACCTACCCTGAGCACGACCATGACGACGACGAAGAGTTCTACATGCTCTCCGGCGAAATCCAGTTCGGCGATCTCGTGCTTTACGCCGGCGACTATCACATCGCGCCGAAAGGCTCGCACCACGGCGACGGCATCTCGCGCAATGGCTGCCGCTGCATCATGGTGACGGGGCTCTGAGGCCCTCGCCGCTCTTCCCACTTCGTGCCCTTCGCGACGAGCGGGAAGTCCCCGCGGTAGGGCACAGGTTCAGCGCCTTCAGGATGAGGGTGAAGCGGCGCGGAAAGGCGAGATCGAGCGCCAATTGCCGGGCGAGCCGGAGGATGTGCCGGCGATCCAGGCAGCCCCGCCCGCAGGCGCCGTTCTTTCCGCGATCATGAGCCCTGTCAGCGCTTCAGGAAAGGCTGCACCCAGCGTCCGAATGGCCCCGCAAGGCGCAGCGGCACGTCGGTGACCGTGAAGCAGAGGCAGTCCTCGCCATCATCGTCCGCCACCGGCCGGAGAACGACGTCCTCGTCGGCGATGACGACGTCGCCGCGGACATAATGGCCCGTTGAATCCAAGAAGCCGCCCTGCAGGAGGAGCGTCACCGCCATCCCGCCATGCGTGTCAGCCGGCATCTTCTGGCCGGCGCGGATCCAATGGAGGCTAGCTTCCCCGCGCTCCGTGCCGGCGATGTGCCAGGTCTTCACGCCCGGCAGCAAAGTCTTCCACGGCACGGCCTCGAACGTACACCCCATGTAGCGTTCCAGCGCCGCCGGGAGAACGCCGGACCTGGCCGGCGCCCGCGGCCGCGAGACGGCCGGCGCTTTGTCGAGGGCGAAGATTGCCGCGAGCTTCGCATCGCGATCCTTGATCGGCGCCGCGACCGCGCATGCGCCCTCCAGCGCTACGCCCGCTGCGTGCTCGAGGGCCCGCGTATAGCCACGATTGGCCGGGGACATCTCGAGATGCGCCGCAACAAGCGCGTTCAGCGGTTCCGACAGCGTGCCGGCCACATACCCTGCGAGAAGCGCCTCGACGCCGGACCCGGCGCATTGATCGTTCATCTGGTTCATTTCCAACTCCCGAACCCGCTTGGTCCCGCCGTGACGGGATTTTCCACCGTTACGCGGCGCGCCCGGCCCTGGATCAATCCGTCCACTGCGACAAGGCGTTCGAATTTCCATGCGCAAACAAATTCTTGCGAGGCGCGCGACTTCGAGTAGGTATTGACTCCGAATGTGCAGCGTGGACGCGCTGCGGCCACCTGTTGCGGCTCTACGCCGCGCCTGCCCCGGGACGCCCGACATGCGTGTCTTTGACGGCCTCGTTCCCCTGATCGGCAATACGCCGCTCATCAAGTTGCAGCGGGCGTCCGAGGCAACCGGCTGTACCATTCTGGGCAAGGCCGAGTTCTTGAACCCGGGCCAGTCGGTCAAGGACCGCGCCGCGCTGTGGATTCTGCGGGATGCGCTCGACAAGGGCCTGATCCGGCGCGGCGGCGTCGTCGTCGAGGGCACGGCGGGCAACACCGGCATCGGGCTTGCCATGGTCGGCAACGCGCTTGGCCTGCGCACGGTGATCGTCATTCCCGAGACGCAATCGGACGAAAAGAAACAGGCGCTCCGTCTTCTCGGCGCCGACCTGGTCGAGGTGCCGGCGGTTCCTTACGCGAACCCGAACAACTATGTGAAGATGTCCGGGCGCATCGCCGAGAAGCTCGCCAAGGCCGAGCCGAACGGGGCGATCTGGGCCAACCAGTTCGACAACGTCGTCAACCGGCAGGCGCATATCGATTCGACCGGCCCCGAGATCTGGCGCGACACGGAGGGCAAGGTCGACGGCTTCATCTGCGCGGTCGGCTCCGGCGGCACGCTCGCCGGAACGGGCATGTTCCTCAAGTCGAAGAAGCCAGAGGTCAAGATCGGCCTCGCCGACCCGCTCGGCGCCGCGCTGTTCTCCTACTACACGACCGGCACGCTCAAAGCCGAAGGCTCGTCGATCACTGAGGGCATCGGACAGGGGCGCATCACCGCGAACCTCGAGGGCCTCGCCGTGGACGCGGCGTTTCAGATCCCCGACCGTGAGGCGGTCGAGATCGTGTTCGACTTGATCGAACACGAGGGCCTGGTGATGGGCGCGTCGACGGGCATCAACATCGCCGGCGCCATCCGCATGGCGCGTGCGATGGGGCCCGACCATACCATCGTGACCATTCTCTGCGACTACGGCCACCGCTATGCCTCGAAGCTGTTCAACCCCGACTTCCTGCGCGCCAAGGATCTGCCCGTTCCGGCGTTCCTGACGCGGCGGAGCACGGTGCAACCCGATCTCCAGTGATGCCGACCGAGTTCCTCTTCCGCGACGACGCCTATCTGCAAGAGACGCCCGCGACCGTGACCGCCGTGACACCCGAAGGCGGCATCATGCTCGACCGCACGGTGTTCTACGCCCAGGGCGGCGGCCAGCCGGGCGATATCGGCGCGATCCGCGCGCCGGACGGCGAAGTGATCCCCGTCGCGAATGCCGTCTACGGCCCGGACCGATCCGAGATCGTGCACGTCCCCGCCGGTGGCACTCATGGTCTCAAGGTCGGCGACGCCGTCACCGCGCTTCTCGATTGGTCGACGCGCTACCGCCGCATGCGCGTGCACACGGCGCTGCACCTTCTCTCCGTCGTGCTGCCCTACCCCGTCACCGGCGGGGCCGTCGGCGAAGGCGAGGGCCGGCTCGATTTCGACATTCCCGACGCCGGCGACGCGGACAAGGATGCGGCGTCCGCGCGGCTTGCGGAACTCGTCGCGCTCGACCGCGCGGTGACGACTCGCTGGATCACCGATGCCGAGCTCGACGCCGACCCCGGCCTGGTCAAGACGATGATGGTCCAGCCGCCGCGCGGCTCCGGAAGCGTGCGCCTCGTCGAAATCGCAGGCCTCGATCGTCAGCCCTGCGGCGGCACGCACGTGCGGTCGACCGCCGAGATCGGCCGCGTCGAGATCACCAAGATCGAGAAGAAGGGCAAGATGAACCGCCGCGTGCGCATCGCGCTCGCAGACTGAGCCTCGTCACCCGCGGCGCCGGAGCCGTGTCGTGCCTTTGCGTAGGGCGAAGATGCGCCCGTAGACGTCGCCTTCGAGATCGGCGCGGTAGCCCTTGTAGTCGAGGATCGGGTCCCAAGGATGGGATTCATCGACGATGAGATCGAAGTCGCGCGCCAGAACATCGCGGCACAGAACGCGGTTCTTCCCGTTTTGGAATTCGAGCAGCACCAGCGCGGTCGGGGACAGATCGAGATGGGCGAGCACCGCGCCCTCGCCGCCTTCGACATCGATCTTGACGATGTCCGCCGGTGCCACTGTCGCGGGGTCGATCACGTCGACCTCGAAGACGGGCGCATTGAGCGTGGCCGCGAAGGTGTCGCCGGCATAGGTCGCAAGGCCGGCTTCGCCATCGCCATCCCAGCGCGCGACGAAGGGCTCGCGCGCGCGGACCCCCGGATAGAGCGCCGCGTTGATGCAGGTGATGGCGGGGCTCAACTCGGTGTTGCGCAGGAGATAGGCGAAGGTGCCGGGGTTCGGCTCGTAGCAGCGGACACGGCTGTGCGGCCAACGCAGTTCCGCCCAGCGCGCGAAAGCGCCGACATTGGCGCCGATGTCAAGGATGTCGAGCCCCTCTCCGTCATAGCCGCTTTCGTACTCGCCTTCGAAGACGTAGGCGACCGCGGCGCGCATCGGCTCCGGACAATCGAGCGTGAGAGGAATGCGGGCGGTGAAGACCGTTGGCGACATCGGGCTGAGCACACCATTCCGTTGGCCCGGCGGCAAGGGCTTCGCTGTCCTCCCGTGCGCCCTGCAGCGCGCGGCGGCGCGGGGCGGACACGGGATCGGCGGACCGTCTTGACATCATTCCTAAGTTCTGCTTATGTTCTTGCGCCCGCCTC
>JBGFRS010000013.1:0-23450 GCA_041694995.1 Pseudomonadota bacterium
CAGCGGCCGCAACGGCGCGGCACCGCAGCGCAGCAGCGCCGGCAGCGGCAAGGCTCCGCGCTGCCGCAACAAGTCGATTTCGCACTCGCGCAAATCCGCCTGACCGTGACCCTGGCCCGCGTCTGACGGGCGTTGCACATCGGGCGCTTCCGGGTTAGCTCGATGGCTCCATGTTGTTCTCCCTCTACGCGAACGTCCTCGTCCAAGGGATCTTGACCGGCCTCGTCTACGGCCTGATGGCGCTTGGCCTGTCCGTCATCTTCGGCGTGGTGCGCGTGGTGAACTTCGCCCATGGCGAATTCGCCGTCGTCGCGATGTACGCCGCCTTCGTGCTCTTCGCCGCCCTCGGCCTCGACCCCTTCGTCTCCCTCGCCCCGATCGCGCTCGCCTTCTTCGCCATCGGCTATGCGCTGCAGCGCACCCTCATCAACCCCTTCATCGCGCGTCCGGAACACGAGCAGTTCATCCTCCTGGTCGGCGTCGCCATCATCCTGGTCAACGGCACGCTGATGGTGTTCGGGCCGGACGCGCGCCATGCCAATCTGCCCTACTCCTTTGACTCCTGGCTGATCGGCCCGCTCATCGTCGACAAGGTGCGCGTCTACGCCGCGATTGCTGCCGTGCTCGTCTCCGCCGCGCTGCTCGCCTTCTTCCGCTTTACGCCGACCGGCACGGCGATTCGCGCTTGCGCCGACAATCTTATCGGCGCCGCCGTCGTCGGCCTCGACGTGAAGAAGCTCTACGCGCTCACCTTCGGCCTCGGCCTCGCCTGCGTCGGCGCGGCCGGCGCGATCATGGTCGTGTTGACCGACGCGACCCCGATGATCGCCCCTGCCTTCACGCTGCTCGCCTTCACCATCGTCATCATCGGCGGCATGGGCTCGATGACCGGCGCGCTCGTCGGCGGGCTTCTCATCGGTGTCGTCGAGGCGCTCGCCTCGATCCTGATTGCCCCTTCGATGAAGAGCATGGTGTCGTTCGCGCTTCTCGTCGCCGTGTTGGCCTTCCGCCCGCAGGGATTGATGGGCCGGCGCGCATGACGGCCCTGCGCGATCTGATCGCGGCGACACCGCGACGCGCGCTCGCGATGCTCATCGCCTTCATCGCCGTCCTCGCCATCGCCCCGGCCTTCCTCGACCGCTATCTCCTGTCGGTCATGATCCTCGTGTTCTGGTTCGCGTATGTGGGCCAAGCCTGGAACATCATGATGGGCTTCTGCGGCCAGCTCTCGCTCGGTCACGCGCTTTATGTCGGGCTCGGCGGCTATGTCTCGGCCCTTCTCTTCGTGAAGTTCGGCATCTCGCCGGCGCTGGGCCTGATCCCCGCCATGCTGATCGCCATGGCTTTCGGCGCGGCGATCGGCTGGCTCAGCTTCCGCTTCGGCATCGAGGGCGTCTACTTCGCGTTGCTCACCATCGCCTTTGCCGAGGTGACGCGGATCGGCTTCGACAACTGGGCATTCACGGGCGGTGCGGCCGGCCTGTTCATTCCGGTGCGCGCCGGCGCCGCGGGCGAGTGGTGGAACCTGCGCGGCGGACCGCTTCTTTTCTACTATGTCTGTCTCGCCCTGATGCTTGCCGCCTTCCTCATCTGCGCCCGGCTGCGCTTCTCGAAGCTCGGCTATGCATGGCTTGCCGTGCGCGAGGACCCCGAGGCAGCGCGCGCGCTTGGCGTCGACGTCTTCCGCGCCAAGATGGCGGCGATCCTGATCTCGTCGGCGATGACGGCGGTCGGCGGTGTCGTCTATGCCTTCTACCAGAACAACCTCTTCCCGAGCCAAACCTTCGACATCTCGCGCTCGATCGAGATGATCCTCGCGCCGATCATCGGCGGGCTCGGCACGCTGTTCGGCCCGATCGTTGGCGCGTTCATTCTGACCCCGCTCGGCCAAGCCCTGATCGCATTGATCGAACACGTCGTGGGCAAAGGGGTGCCCGGCGCGAACCTCGTCTTCTACGGCCTTTGCTTGATGGTCATCATCTGGTTCGCGCCAAACGGCGTGTGGCCGTGGATGAAGAAGAGCCTCGGCATCCGGGAGGAGCGCGAATGACCGTGCTCCTCGACGTTCGCGGGGTCACCAAACGGTTTCGCGGACTGACCGCCGTGGACAACGTGTCGCTCACCGTCACCGAGGGCGAGATCTTCGCCATCATCGGGCCGAACGGCGCCGGCAAGACGACGCTGTTCAACATGATCGCGGGCGCGACCAGGCCGGACGATGGGACGATCTCCTTTGCCGGCGCGCCGACGCTCGGGCGCACGCCGGACGCGCTCTGCCGCGCGGGTCTCGCGCGCACCTTTCAGATCGTGCGGCCGTTCCCCGAGCTCACCGTGCTCGAGAACGCGAGCATCGGCGCGATGCTGCGCAGCGAGGACGTCAGCGACGCCAAGCGCAACGCCAACAGCGTGCTCGAGCGGCTCGGCCTCGCCGACAAGCGCGCGATGAAGGCGAAGTCGCTCACTCTCCCCGACCGCAAGCGGCTGGAAGTCGCCCGCGCCTTGGCCACGCGCCCGAAGCTGCTTCTGCTCGACGAGGTCATGGCCGGCCTGCGCCCGACCGAGGTCGATCGGATCGTTGCCGTCATCAAGGCGATCCGCGCCGAAGGGGTGACCATCGTGCTGATCGAGCACGTCATGCGCGCCGTGATGGCGCTCGCCGAGCGCGTCCACGTCCTCCATCACGGCGCAACCATCGCCGAAGGAACGCCGGCCGAGATCGTGCGCCATCCGAAGGTGCTCGAGAGCTACCTCGGCACCGAGGCGGTGCACTGATGCTGCAGGTGACCGACCTCGATCTGTTCTACGGCGACGCGCAGGCGCTCGATGCCGTATCGCTGGAAGTGCCGGCGCACGCGATCACCGCGATCGTCGGCGCGAACGGCGCCGGCAAGACCTCGCTCATCCGCACCGTCGCCGGCATGCTCGCGCCCGCGCGCGGCACCGTCCGCTTCAAGGATCGCGACATCACCGCGCTGCCGAGCCACGAGGTGTGCGACCTCGGCGTTGGCCAGGTCGCCGAAGGCCGGCAGGTGTTCCCCTCGCTCACCGTCGCGGAGAACCTCCTGATGGGCGCGATGATCCCGCGCGCCCGCGCCCATCGCGCCCGCAACCTCGACCGCGTCACCGCGATGTTTCCGCGCCTGAAAGAACGCTGGTCGCAGGCCGCCGGCACGCTTTCCGGGGGCGAACAACAGATGCTCTCCATCGGCCGCTGCCTGATGGGCGAGCCAGAACTCGTGATGTTCGACGAACCCTCCCTCGGCCTCGCCCCGACGGTCGTGCAGGACGTGCTGCGCACCATCGCCGAACTCGCGCGCAGCGGCCTCACCTGCGTGCTCGTCGAACAGAACGTCGCCGTGTCCCTCTCGCTCGCCGCCCGCGCCTATGTGCTCGAAAACGGGCGCGTGACGCTGTCCGGTACCGGCGCCGCGCTTCTCGCCGACGACCGCGTGCGCAAGGCGTATCTGGGGATGTGAGGCGAGCTGCGGCGTTTCGGTCCTAGCCTGCAGAGGTCCGCGGAGTGGGCCGCGCAGGGCAGGATGGCACGCAGGGGCGCGAGCTGCGGCGCGCATTGACCGCGCGAACGTCGCGACCGAAACTGTCGGCAGAAGGAGTGGCCGCAATGAAAATCGCGCTGATCCAGATGACCTCGGTGTCCGACCGCGCGGCGAACGTCGCGCAAGCGGTGCGCCTCGTCGACGAAGCCGTCGCGCTTGAGACCCCGGATTGGGTGTTGTTGCCGGAACACTGGAATTGGGCCGGCGGCACCACAGCCGACAAGATCGCGAACGCCGACGACATCCCCGGCGGCCCCGCCTACGAAGCGGCGAAGACGCTTGCGGCCAAGCACCGCATCTGGGTCCACGCCGGCTCGCTCCTCGAACGCGTGAAGGGCGAAGACAAGGTCTACAACACCACCGTCGTGTTCGACCGCACCGGCAAGGAAGTCGCGCGCTACCGCAAGATCCATCTCTTCGACATCACCGCCCCCGACGGCGCCGTCTACAAGGAGTCGGCGAGCGTAAAGCCCGGTCGCGAGATCGTGACCTATGCCTGCGAAGACCTCACCGTCGGTTGCGCCATCTGCTATGATTTGCGCTTTCCCGAACTGTTCCAAGCGTTACAAGCGAAGGGTGCTGACCTCATCGCGCTCCCGGCCTCCTTCACCTTGCAGACCGGCAAAGACCATTGGGAGGTGCTCTGCCGCGCACGCGCCATCGAGACCGGGACCTACTTCGCGGCCTGCGGCCAGACCGGCTCGTTCAAGGCCGCAGGCGGTGAGACGCGGCACACCTACGGCCATTCGCTCTTGGTCGATCCGTGGGGGCACGTCGTCGCCAAAGCCTCCGACGGCGTCGGATTCGTCACGGCGCGCCTCGACCGCAAGCTGATCGCAAAGGTGCGCGGCCAGATCCCGGTCGCGCGGCACAAGGTGATCGGACGCGACATGGAGCCGGTGCGGCTGATCGCGGCCGAGTGATGCTCGAGCCGAACGGCGCCCGCTTCTGGGAGACACTGATGGCTCCGGCCGCGAGCGGGCAGATCGCCGAGACGGGACTTCGTCGCCTGATTTTGACCGAACAGGATCGCCCGATGCGCGACCTCTTCGCGCCGGGCAGGCCGTCGTCGCCGGTGGTGCGCCTCGAACACCGCACCAGACAATGACTGCGGAGACGTCGATGCCCCGCGTCCTCACCGTCGCTGCCGCTCAACTCGGTCCGATCCAGAAGGACGACAGCCGCCGGGCCGTCGTCGCGCGCATGATCGCGCTGATGGACGCGGCCGCGGCCAAGGGTGCCGATCTCATCGTCTATCCGGAACTGGCGCTCACCACCTTCTTCCCGCGCTGGTACCACGCCGACCGGGCGGACGCCGATCACTGGTTCGAGCGCGAGATGCCGGGCGCGGCGACGCGGCCCCTGTTCGAGCGCGCCAAGCATCACCGCATGGCGATGAGCTTCGGTTACGCCGAGCTTACCGCCGACGGACACCACTTCAACACCTCGATCCTCGTCGATCGCGACGGATCGATCGTCGGCACCTATCGCAAGGTGCATCTGCCTGGTCATGACGAATTCGATCCGGAGCGCACGCACCAACATCTCGAGAAGCGCTACTTCGAACCTGGCGATCTCGGCTTCCCCGTCTGGCGCCTGCTCGGCGGCGTTCTCGGCATGTGCATCTGCAACGACCGCCGCTGGCCGGAGACCTATCGCGTGATGGGGCTGCAGGGCGTGGAGATGGTCGTGCTCGGCTTCAACACGCCTTCGGTCAACAGCCAGAAGAACGCGGAGGGCCTCGCCCAACGCATGTTCCACCACAAGCTCTCGCTGCAAGCCGGTGCCTACCACAACGCCACGTGGGTCGTTGCTGTCGCCAAGGCCGGCATCGAGGACGGCCACCACCTGATGGGCGGCACCTGCATCGTGCACCCGGACGGCGAGATCGTCGCCGAACTGCCGGGCGAGGAGGACAACGTGCTCGTGCACGCCTGCGATCTCGACGACACGCGCTTCGGCAAGGAGACGATCTTCGACTTCGCGCGCCACCGCCGCATCGAGCATTACGGCCGCATCACCAGCCAGACCGGCGCGACCCCGCCGCCGTGACGCTTACACCGCGACCATTTCCGCGAGCGCATCGACATAGACCTGCGCGCCAAGCACGATGTCCTCATCCGACGTGTTCTCGCTCCAGTGATGACTGATGCCGCCGATCGAGGGCACGAACAGCATCGACGACGGCATGATGCGCGCGAGCCATTGCGCATCGTGCCCGGCGCCCGATGGCATGCGAATGTGCTTGCCCGGACAGTGCCGCTCTGCCGCCCGTTCGATCGCTGCTTGCAACCCGTCGTTCATCACCGCGGGGATCGAGCGCGACAGGTTTTCCACATGCGCCCGGCACGGTCCGACACGATCGGAGGCCTCCACAAGCGCGGTGAGCTCCCCTTCCATGCGCTTCAAGACGTCGACGTCCGCGTCGCGGATCTGGAAGAGCATTTCGGCGCGCCCCGGAATGATCGACGCCGCGCCCGGTTCGAGCGCGATCCGCCCCGTGGTCCACACCGTGCGCGGTCCGGCGATTTGCGGGAAGCGTTCCTTAATCGCGTGGCACAGCTCCGTAAGCGCCACGCCTGCGTCCTTTCGGATCGCCATGCGCGTCGTGCCGGCGTGGTTCTGCACGCCCTCGAACGTCACCTTGTACTGCCAGATGCCGACGATCGCCGTGACGATGCCGATGCGGTTGCCGGAGCTCTCCAGCGTGTCGCCCTGTTCGATGTGCGCTTCGCAATAGCCGATGTAGCGCGAGCCGTCGATGACGACGCGCGTCTTGCCGGTAAGGCCGTTCGCCGCCAGCGCATCGCTGAGCTTCGTTCCGTCGATCTTGTTCTGGGCGGCCGCAATGTCCGCATCGGTCAAGATGCCGATGCTGGATTTGGAACCGAGGAACGACCCGAAGTGCCCCTCTTCGTCGAACCAGGCGGCGACGTCGACGGGCACACCGGCGAGAGCCGGATCGGCCGTAAAAGCGCGCGCGGCTTCGAGACCGTAGATGACGCCGAGCGGCCCATCGAGCCAACCCGAATGGTTCTGGCTCTCGATGTGCGACCCGGTGAGGAGGCGGCGCCCCTCCCGCGGGCTCCAACCGAACACGGAACCGATGCCGTCGATCTCAGGCGTCAGCCCCGCATCAGCAAAGCGCTGCATCGTCCAGCGCCGCGCCTGCATGTCTTGCGGGGAGAGCGACGGCCGGTGCACGCCGGTTTTGTAGGCGCCGAAGCGCGCCATGTCGCGCAGGTCTTTGAGGACGCGGGCCGGGTCGATGCGGGGCATGATGGGGATCCGATGACGAGGATGGTCTTCCTCCGTTTGCCGAAAACGCCCGCATTGTCCAGGCATCGCGGTGCAGGGCAGGGTGGAATGCGCCCTTGAGAGGTCTTCATCAAGATCACCGGGCTAACCATGAGCAGGCGCGCGTTTCACCCCGATCCGCACCGGATCTAGAGTGCCGCGATGGATGGTGACCCAACTGGCCCGAGCCTCGCTGCGACCGCGCGCGCGTTAGCCGGCTCGGAGCGCTATGCCCTTGAAGATTTAATTCGCGCGGCGCCATTCGGGCCTTGCTCGGTCCGCATCTTGCTTGATCAGCCGACGTGCAGCGCCCGGTGCTCTGGAGCTTGGCCGTTGCTTCTGGTATTTTGCATCGATGGCCCGACACTTTGTCTCCAAGCTTCGCATCGGCGCGCAACGCATCGCGGTTGCCGCGGCACTGGCGATCTCTGGTCCAGCGGCGGCGCAAGACAGCGCCGTGACCGTGTTCGCCGCCGCGTCCCTGCGCAACGTCATCGACGAGCTCGGCCCTCTGTTTACGGCGCGCGCCGGCGTGCGCGTGGTGGCGAGCTACGCGGCGTCCTCGGCGCTCGCGCGGCAGATCGAGCAAGGTGCGCCAGCGGACGTGTTTCTCTCGGCCGACATCGACTGGATGGACTGGATGGGGGAGCGCCGCTTGGTACGCGCCGACACGCGTGTCGATCTTCTCGGCAATCGCCTCGTGCTGATCGCGCCCCGAACCTCATCGCTCGCGATGCAGGCGATCGGCCCGGGCTTCGATCCGACACGATTGATCGGCCCGACGGACCGTATCGCGACCGGCGAAGTGCGTGCCGTGCCTGTCGGCCGCTATGCTCAACAAGCGCTGGTGAACCTCGGCACCTGGGCGGCGGTGCAGCCGCGTTTGGCGCAAGTTGAAAACGTGCGGCTGGCGCTGGCGCTGGTCGCGCGCGGTGAAGCGCCGCTCGGTATCGTCTATGCCACCGATGCCCAAGCCGAACCGGGCGTGAAGGTGATCGGCACGTTTCCCGCGGAGACCCATGCGCCGATCGTCTACCCGGTCGCCGCCACGGCGACCGCGCGTCCCGGCGCGGCCCGCTTCATCGCCTTCCTGCGCTCGCCCGAAGCGCGCATCGTGTTCGAACGCCACGGCTTCGCCGTGCTCGTCGACGCACGCCCCTTCAGCTGAAGCCGGACATTGCAACTCACCTCAGAAGAATGGACTGCGATCGAATTGTCGCTCCGCGTCGCCTTCTGGGCGACGCTGGTGTCCTTGCCGTTCGGCATCGCGGTCGCGTGGGCCCTTGCCCGCACGGAATTCGTCGGCAAGTCGCTCGTCGACGGGCTCGTTCACCTGCCGCTGGTGCTGCCCCCGGTCGTGACCGGCTACCTGCTGCTGATCTTGTTCGGACGCCGCGGACCGATCGGCGCTTGGCTCTACGACACCTTCGGGATCGTCCTCTCGTTCCGCTGGACCGGCGCGGCCCTCGCCTGCGCGGTGATGGGCTTTCCTCTGCTCGTGCGCGCGATCCGCTTGTCCATCGAGGCGATCGACCGGCGTCTCGAAGACGCGGCGACCACGCTCGGTGCCAATCGCGCTTGGACCTTCGCCGCGGTCACGCTGCCGCTGGCGCTGCCGGGCGTCATCGCCGGCATGGTGCTGTGCTTCGCCAAGGCGCTCGGCGAGTTCGGCGCGACGATCACCTTCGTGTCGAACATCCCGGGGGAAACGCAGACGATCTCGGCCGCGATCTACACCTATACGCAGGTGCCGGGCGGCGACGAGCCGGCGCTGCGCCTCGTCGTCATTTCGATCGTCATCGCACTCGCCGCTCTCATCGTCTCCGAGTGGTTCGCGCGCAAGGCCGGCGCGCGCGTGCACGGCGCCTGATCATGCTGGAGGTCGATCTCACCAAGACGCTCGGCGTGTTGAGCATCCAAGCGCGCTTCGCGACAGCGGGGGGCGTCACGGCGCTGTTCGGTCCGTCGGGTTCAGGCAAGACGTCGATCGTGAACATGATCGCCGGTCTTCTCACGCCCGATGCCGGACGCATCGCCCTCGATGGCGCGTTGCTGTTCGATTCCGCTTCGGGCGTCTCGGTTGCGGCGCATCGACGGCGCGTCGGTTACGTCTTTCAGGACGGACGCCTGTTTCCGCATTTGAGCGTGCGCGCCAATCTCGTCTTCGGACGGTGGATGAGCGGCATTGCGCGCGATCCGGCGGAGGAAGCGCATGTGATCGACCTCCTCGGCATCGACCGTCTTCTCGCGCGTCGGCCCGGCAGTTTGTCGGGCGGC
The DNA here is from genome assembly GCA_041694995.1 of Pseudomonadota bacterium. Classification (GTDB taxonomy): domain Bacteria; phylum Pseudomonadota; class Alphaproteobacteria; order Rhizobiales; family UBA4765; genus Raskinella. The sequence continues at coordinate 9,132 of JBGFRS010000013.1, forward strand.
GAGAAGAGCCGGGTCGCCATCGGGCGCGCCCTTCTGATGAAACCGCGCCTCCTCCTTCTCGACGAGCCGATGGCCTCCCTCGACGAAGCGCGGAAGGTCGAAATCATGCCCTATCTCGAACGGCTGCGCGATGAAGCGCGCGTGCCGATGGTCTACGTAAGTCACGCCGCGGACGAGGTGCGACGGCTCGCCTCGCAGGTCGTGCGCCTCGATCACGGCCAGGTGGTCGCGACGGGCGGCATCGACGTGCTCTTGCCGGCGGCAATGCCAGCGGCCGATGCACGTCCTCCGTCCGCGCAAGGGCGGGCGGTGACCTGACTTTTAGACGAGGAAGGGATTGGACGTGCGTTCCGCGCCGATCGTGCTCGGCGGACCGTGGCCGCAGATGAAGGTGATGTCGTCACCGAGCGGCAAGAGCTTCTCGCGGATCGAGCGCAGCAAGGCGGCATGATCACCGCCCGGCAAATCCGTGCGCCCGACCGAACCACGGAAGAGCACGTCGCCGACGAGTGCGAAGCGGTTCTCCGCATTGACGAAGACGACGCTGCCCGGCGAATGGCCGGGGCAATGCAGCACGTCGAACGCCGCTTCGCCGATCGTGACCTGATCGCCTTCTTGCAGCCAGCGGTCCGGCGTTACGGCGCGAACCCCGGCCAGCCCATACATGCGGCCGACGCTCGGGAGGCTGTCGAGCAGCATCGCATCGGCGGCGTGCGGGCCGACGACCGGGACGCCGAGCCGGTCCTTAAGCTCAGCCGCACCGCCCGCGTGATCGACGTGGCCGTGCGTGAGGAGGATGGTTTCGACGATCACGCCCTGCTGCAGGATCGCTTGCGCGATCATGTCGACGTCGCCGCCCGGATCGACGACTGCCGCCCGCTTGGTCGCGTCGCACCAAATGATCGAGCAGTTCTGCTGAAACGGCGTCACCGGAACGATCGCCGCGCGAAGTGTTGTCATGGGCGGCTCATCCATACCGCGAGAGTGCCGGGTGAACGTGGGTGGTAGCGGAGGAGGGACTTGAACCCCCGACACACGGATTATGATTCCGCTGCTCTAACCAGCTGAGCTACTCCGCCGAGGCTCCTCTGAGGAGGAGCGCGATATAGGGATGCGCGCCAAAACGTGTCAAGGCGATCACGCCGCCGCGCGCTTGCGCAAGCGCACCAGCTTGAAGAAGCCGGCGGGAAAGACCGGCCGCACCTCGACGAGTTCGAAGTCGCCGCGCCGCGCCGCCCAATTGGTGAGACGCGACAGCTTGAAATCCGACGACCAGCCGACCGCCTTGGCGAGAGGCGCGACGATTCCTTCGATGCGCGCCACCGCGCCCGTATCGGCGCCGAGCTTGGAGGCGACAATGATCTCCCCGCCAGGGCGCAGCACGCGTGCGGCCTCGTCGAGCGCGCCCTCAGGATCGGGCACCAAGGTCACGACGAAGGGAAAGCACACGGCATCGAAGGCACGATCGGGAAGTCCGAGCCGGCAAGCATCCATCGCCGCGACGCCCGCAATGTGGCGGAGCCCCTCGCCCGCGACCTTGTCGACGGCCTTGCGCAGCATCGGCTCCGACAGGTCGACGCCGACGACGCGCGTGCCGGACGGGTAGTAGCGGAGCACGAGGCCGGTGCCGACGCCGACCTCCAGGATGTTCGGGCCACACGCTGCGGCAGCCGCCGCGAGTCGGCGCTGCGCATCGGCCAGGAGACGTATGTACACCGTGTCGTAGAAGCCCGCCCAAACGGCGTATGCCTTCTGCTGACCCGACAAATCGTAGCGAACGCTCATGGACGCGCATTCGGTTCAGACATCGACGGACGCCGCCCGCTCGGCGACCGCCGGCATGCTTGCGGGGACGGCGGCGCGAATAACGCCGCCGCCGAGAACGCGGGCGCCGGCTCCAGCGCCGTCATAGAGCACGCAGGCCTGCCCCGGCGACACGCCGTCCTCACCTTCGAGGAGATCGACGACGGCGGCACCGTCGACGACCGAGAGCAGAGCCGGCCGCGGCGCGCGCGTGGAGCGCACGCGAGCGAAGACGTCGAGGCCCGCCGAAGGCACCGCGGCGAGTTCGCCGTCGCCGATCCAATTGACGTCACGCAACACGACCCGCCGCGCTTGCAGCGCGGAACGCGGGCCGACGATCACGCGGTGCGCCCCCGCCTCGAGCCGCACCACGTAGAGGGGCTCGCCCGTCGCAACGCCAAGGCCCTTCCGCTGGCCGATGGTGAAGTGAATGATGCCGCGATGCCGGCCGAGCACCCGCCCATCCACATGAACGATGTCGCCGGGCTCGACGGCATCCGGCCGCAAGCGCTCAACCATGTCCACGTAGCGGCCCTGCGGAACGAAGCAGATGTCCTGGCTGTCGGCCTTATCCGCAACCGCAAGACCCGCCCGACGGGCGATCTCGCGCGTCTCGGCCTTGGTGAGATCGCCGAGGGGGAAGCGGATGACGTCGAGTTGCTCGCGCGTTGTGCCGAACAGGAAGTAGCTCTGGTCGCGCTCCTCATCGACCGGCCGGAACAGGGCGTGACGGTCGCCGACGCGGCGCGAGGCGACGTAGTGGCCGGTCGCCAGCACGTCGGCGCCGAGGTCGCGCGCCGTATCGAGCAAATCGCGGAACTTGATCGACTGGTTGCACGACACGCAGGGGATCGGCGTCTCCCCCTTCGCGTAGGCGTCGGCGAATTCGTCCATCACCGCGGCCTTGAACCGGGCTTCGTAGTCAAGGACGTAGTGGGGTATGCCGAGGCTTTCCGCGACGCGGCGCGCATCGAGGATGTCCCGCCCGGCGCAGCAGGCGCCCTTGCGGTGGGTGGCTGCTCCGTGATCGTACAGCTGCAGGGTGACGCCGACGACGTCGAAGCCCCGCTCCTTCATCAGATAGGCCACGACCGAAGAATCCACGCCGCCCGACATCGCGACGACGACGCGCGTTTCGGCAGGGGACGTCGGAAGGTCGAGACTGTTGCGCATGGAACCTGATCAGCGGAAGAGATAGGGGCTCCGCCGGGCTTCGACTAGCCACGCTGGCGTGAAGACGCAACCGGGGATCGGCAAAAAGTGCCGAGCGCGGCACGAAACGCCGCATGCGCGGCAAGGCTTGCGTCCCGCCGCAACCCCCAAGCACCTGTTCCAACACCGGAATCGACGAGAGACCTTGCCGGCATGCTCTTTGCTGCACAGGGGGCGTCCTTGTGCCGAGCCCGTCCATGCCTTCCGTGAAGCCCGTTGCCGAATTCGACCTCGCGCTCCTTTCCCGCGAACGTGCGGCGCCCCGCCTCCCCGAGAGCGCGGACTTCGCGCGGCTCCTCGCTGAGGATGCCCCGGCGCGCGAAATCGTCCCGCTCCGCCCCGTCGAACCGCGCCCCGTACGACGCGAGACCGCACGTCCCGACGCGCCGCCATCGCGCGAGGTGCCGCGGACCGACCGTGCTGAGAAGAGCGCAGGTGAGGAAGCGCCGGAAGCCCCGTCGCCGCCGAGCGATCGCGCCGCGCCGAAGTCATCGAAGCCATCGCAAGCATCACCGAACGACACGCAAAGCGACGCTGCAGACGTGCCACCCTCCGACAAGCAGATCGCAGCCGAGAGCCGCACCGCCGAAGAAGCCGCTTCGTTCGACGGGGACGACAACGGTGGCCATGAGGGGCAAGGACAAAAGCGCCCCGGCGACATCGAGCCATCCCCCGATGACGAGAGCGCGGCGCAGGCGAACGCGAACGCCCTCGTCAACCTGGTCCTCGCCGCACCTCTGCGAACGCCGCCCGCCGCATCTCACGCTGCGGCGTTGCCCGCCGTCGTGGCCGCACTTCAGCCGATGGCCAATTTCCGCGGCGCGAATATAGAGCCGCCCCTACACCCGGCTGCGGCGGCCACGATCGCGGCGTCGGCACAGGCGACGCAGGGAAGCTCCCCCTCCCCGGCCGAAGACCCGCACGGCGCACAGCCCGTATCCCCCGTGCGCGACATCGCCGGAGCGTCATCGCCCGCGCTGAGCACGCGCTCTGCCATGGCATCTTCGGAGCAGGCGAGAAACGCTCCCGCCCTCCCCGCGCAAGGGTCGGTCCTGCCCGATGCCGCAGCATCCTCACCGGATGGCACCGGCAAGACCGGCAGCGGCGCCGCGCCACCCGAACCTCACCCCCCCGCGTCAGGTTCGGACCCTGCCCCGCCAAAGGGGCAGTCCGACCGGGTGTTTTCACAGATCGACATGCTCGCATCGCAGACCGGGGCGAAGGCTGCCGTACCGGGGCTCGATGCGGGCACGCCGACCATCACCATGGACTCCGCCCGGTCCGCGAACCTGGCCGGCAGCGCGGCGCCGCAAGGAACCCCGACGACCGCAGGCAGTGTGCCTGTTCGCGAGGCCGTGCCGATCGAACGTCTCGTCTTCGAGATCGTGGCCAGCGCACGCGAACGGGTGCGCGAGATCGAAGTGCGGCTCGACCCGCCGGAACTCGGGCGCATCGACGTCACGCTGGATGTCGACGAACTCGGGAAGGTGACGACCCGTCTGGTGGTCGAGAAGGCCGAAACGCTCGATCAGTTGCGCCGCGATGCTCCGGCGCTCGAACGCGCCCTGAACGACGCCGGCCTCAAGACGGATTCAGGGTCGCTGCAGTTCTCCTTACGTGACGGACAGCACGACCGTCGCGACGACCCGGAACGGCGCAGCAAGCGCGGCCATGTCGCCCTCCCAACAGACGAGATCAATGCCTGGCGGCCCATCGATGCCTCCGCCCGCGCCGCGCGCGGCGGTATCGACGTGCGGATTTGAGGTCCATCATGACGACGACAGCTTTGCGCGCCACGACCACATCCGATACCCTGCGCCGCGTCGCCGAGGCGCAAGGGCGCCAAGCCGACGCCGCGCGCGCATCGACCGCCACGGCGGGCATCTCCGGATCGGTGAGTGATGGCCGCCAGCTCAACGCGAACTTCGACATGTTCCTGCAGCTCCTGACGACGCAGCTGCGGAACCAGAATCCGCTCGATCCGATGAAGACGGAGCAATTCGCACAGCAGATCACGCAGTTCTCCGCCGTCGAGCAGCAGATCAAAACGAACTCCATGCTGGAGCGCCTGATCACGGCGCAGACCGCGGGCTCGAACACCGCGGCGCTGGGCTTCCTTGGCAATGAAGTCGTCGCGCGCGGCGCCGCCGCCGACCTGCGCGGCGGAGAAGCGCGATGGACGCTCACCTCCCCGCGCGTCGGCACGGCAACGATTATGGTGCGCGATGCGCAGGGCCAGGTCGTCTACACCGAACAAAGAACCGTCAATTCCGGCCAGCAGGAGTTCCGCTGGAACGGGCGCGGCTCGAACGGAACGACGTTGCCGGACGGAACCTATACCATCGCGATCGACGCCAAAGGCGCGGATCAACAGCCGATCGACGTGACGACCTCCGCCAGAGGCCGCGTCACCGCCGTCGATCTCTCGGGGCCGGAGCCGGTGCTCACCGTCGGCAACGCCCGTGTGAAGCTCTCGGAAGTGACCAGCGTCTCCGTACCATCGCGTTGATCCAAACGGACAATACGCTCAAATTCCAACATCTTGGGTGGGAATTCCTTAACCCCCCCTCGGTAGTCTCACGCTCGAGATCAGGTCAGCCGAGTGTGAGAGTACGATGACCGATACGCTTCGTCCGCGCGTCAAATACGTGATCGGACCGGATGGAAGCCCGCTGACGATCGCGGATCTGCCGCCGTCGAACACGCGGCGCTGGGTGATCCGGCGCAAGGCCGAAGTCGTCGCCGCCGTCCGCGGCGGTTTGCTGTCGATCGATGAAGCCTGCAAGCGCTACACGCTGACGGTCGACGAATTCCTGTCATGGCAGCACGCGATCGACCGTCACGGTCTCGCCGGGCTGCGCACCACGCGCATTCAGCAATATCGCCAGTAAGCCCGGCGTTCGCCCGCCAGCGGTTCGCCCGCTTCGCTAGAGCGAGGCGTTCGCTAGAGCGAGGCGGGAGCCTCGGCTGCGGCCTTGTCGTTCGTGCGGGCGGTGTTTGCCACGATCATCGTCAATCGCTCGCTGAGGATCTTCGGCGAGAGCGGTTTGGCCAGGATGCCCGCGAAGCCGAGGCGCTTTGCTTCGATCGCGATGTTGCGATTGAGATTCGACGAGACGAGCACGAATAGGGGCTCGTAGATGCGGTTCTGTCGCACGTGCGTCACCAGCTCGAAGGCATCGAAGATCGGCATTCGCAACTCGGTGAGCACGATGTCGGGGCCGTGGTCGCGGATCTGCTGCACGCATTCCGCTCCGTCCGCCGCCTCGATGATTCGGCGCACGCCAAGCCCCTTCAGCATCGTGTCCAGAAGCCGCCGCATGTAGGCGTTCGGATCGACGATTAGAACTTGCAGCGCCGCCAAGCTGCGGCCGTTGCGGCTAAGCTCGAGCATAGAGTCCTCGTTCCATCCCCAAGCCATACGGCGAAAACGAATAGAAAGCGTGAACATCGAGCTTTGGTTGAGCGGCCAGGCTGCGCGCTACTCACGCGATGCGGCATCTTCCGCCGCGCCTTAACCTCCCCTTTACCATCCACTCGGCAATTCTTGCCTAGCGCCGGTCGAATCTGGTGCGGGGCGCGCGGTTGAGGGGCTGACGTGAACGGCGTGACGGAATTCGTGCGGGCTTTGGGTCCAGGGCGGATCGCCGCGATGAGCGTGGTTGCAGCCATCATGGTGGGCTTCTTCGCTTTCATCATGTTGCGCTGGTCCACGCCGCAGATGACGCCGCTAGCGACCGATGTCAGTTTGACGGATTCCGCCGCGATCGTTCGCGAACTCGATCGGCTCCAGATTCGCCACGAACTGCGCAATGAAGGCACGACGATCCTTGTCGCACGCCCCGACATCGCGCGCGCCCGCATGCGCCTCGCCGAGCAGGGGCTGCCGAAGGGCGGCGGGGTCGGCTACGAGATCTTTGACCGGGGCGAGACTCTAGGCACCACCTCCTTCGTCCAGAATCTCAATCACCTGCGCGCCCTCGAAGGCGAGCTGTCGCGCTCGATCCGGACGATCGACCGCGTTCAAGCCGCGCGCGTCCACCTTGTGATGCCGGAACGGCAGGTCTTCGCCCGCGAACGGCAGGAGCCGACCGCATCCATCGTGCTGCGCTTGCGCGGCGTGCTTGAACAGCCCCAGGTTCGCGCCATCCAGCACCTCGTCGCGGCCGCGGTGCCCGGCATGCGTCCGGTCAATGTGTCTGTGGTCGACGAGTCCGGACGGTTGCTCGCCAGCGGCCGAGGCGAAGAGGCGGCGGCGGCCGCATCCGGACTTGAGGAGCGGCGCCTCGCCCACGAAGCCCGCTTGCGCCGCGACGTCGAGGACATCCTGGCCAAGATCGTCGGCCCCGGGCGCGCCCGCGTCCAGGTCGCCGCGGAACTCGACTGGAACCGGGTGACGCAGACGCAGGACGTGTTCGACCCGGAGGCACGCGTGGCGCGCTCGACGCACTCCAGAGGCGAGCGCACCACAAGCCAGGAGCCCCGCGACCGTCAGGTGACGGTCGGCAACGAATTGCCCGGCCGCACGCAGAATCAATCCGCAGGCGGCGATTCGATGCAGCGCGAGAACACCGAGAAGACGGAAGAAATCACCAACTTCGAAATCTCCCGGACGCAGCGCCAGGAAGTCACGGAAGCGGGCCGCCTACGCCGCGTTTCGGTCGCGGTGCTCGTCGACGGCGTCTATCAGAGGCAGGGCAACGACCTCGTCTACCAGCCGCGCCCGCAGGAAGAACTCGACCGCATCGGTTCGCTGGTGCGATCCGCCATCGGGTTCGACGAGCGCCGCGGCGATCGCGTCGAAATCGTCAATCTGCGCTTCGCCGAAGGACCGCCGGTCCAGACCCTGCCGGCCGAAGACACCGCCCCATCCTTGTTCGCATTCACGCGCGATGACCTGATTCGCTTCGCGGAGATGGGCGTCATGCTCGTTCTCGGCCTTCTGATGCTCCTTTTCGTCATCCGGCCGCTTTTGAAGCGCGCGCTCGGCGAGCAACCCTCGCAAGCAGTATCCACCGCAACCGCAACGCCAGCGATCGAAGCGAGCAACGCGCCAGCCATCACCGACCCGAGCGGTGGAGCGGAGGCGCAGGTTGGCGAGAAGTCCCGTATCGCATTGCCCGAAAACGCCACAGCCCGCGCCTTGGAGGTGGCCGAGATGACGGGGCAGATGCACGCGCAGTCCGTTCAGAAGATCGGCGAGCTCGTTCAACACAATTCAAACGAGGCGGTTGCGATCGTCCGGTCATGGATGAACGAAAAAGCACAAGCGGCATAGACGGTCAGCGAAGATGAGCTTGGTCGCACGCAACAGACCCGACGCGCCCCGTACCCTGACCGGCATAGAGCGGGCTGCGCTGCTGCTTCTCTCGCTGGGCCAGGAAAACGCAAAACATATTCTTGCAGACTTCACCGACGACGAGATTCGCGACATCTCGCTCGCGATGTCGAAGCTCGGTCCCGTCGACCCGAAAATGATCGAGGAGACCTTCGTCGAGTTCATAACCCGCATGACGGCGGCGGGTGCGTTGATGGGCAATTTCGACGCCACCGAACGCCTCCTCAAGGGCTTCCTCCCCACCGACCGCGTCAATCAGATCATGGAGGAGATCCGCGGGCCGGCAGGCCGGAACATCTGGGAGAAGCTGTCGAACGTCCAGGAAGAGGTTCTGGCCAACTATCTGAAGAACGAATACCCGCAGACGGTTGCCGTCATTCTGTCGAAGATTCGTTCCGACCACGCCGCGCGCCTTCTCTCGATCCTGCCGGACGACTTCGCCTTCGACGTCGTCACGCGCATGCTGCGGATGGAATCCGTGCAAAAGGAAATCCTCGAACGCGTCGAGCAGACCTTGCGCACGGAGTTCATGGCCAATCTCGCGCAAACCTCGCGGCGCGATGCGCACGAGCTCATGGCGGAAATCTTCAACTCCTTCGACCGCCAGACCGAAGCACGTTTCCTCACTGCGCTAGAGGAATCCCAGCGCGACGCTGCGGAGCGGATCAAGTCCCTCATGTTCACCTTCGAGGACCTGGCCAAGCTCGACGCCGGCTCGGTGCAGACGCTGCTGCGCGCAGTCGACAAGGACAAGCTTGCGATTGCACTCAAGGGCGCGACGGAAACGATGCGCGACTTCTTCTTCGCCAACATGTCCTCGCGCGCGGCGCAGATGCTCAAGGACGACATTGGCGCGATGGGTCCCGTTCGCCTCAAGGACGTCGACGAGGCGCAATCGATCATGGTCTCCGTGGCCAAGGACATGGCGGCCCGCGGCGAAATCATGATCACAAAATCCCGCGGCGAAGACGAGTTGATCTACTGACATGCGCACCGCCACCGCACGCCCAGCAAAATTCGCCTTCGGCCAGGAATTCGGCGCCGCGGAAACGCGACGCAAGCCCGAGGAGATGGAACGCGAGCTCGCGCGCCTGGCCAAAGAGATCGAGGCGGCGCGTGCCGAAGGTTATGCGACCGGCTATGCGGCTGGCGAGCAAGCGCGCGGCGCGCTCGAAACAGCGCGCATTGCAAATGCGGTCGAACGGCTTGCCGATGTCGCAAGGCGACTCCTCTCCACGATGGATGAGGATCGCACGCGCCTCGAGGCCGAGGCCGTGGAGCTTGCCATAGCAACGGCGCGGATCTTGGCGAAGGGCCTCGTCGAGCGGGAGCCGCTCCACGAGATCACGCGGCTCGTCCACGAGGCGTTGAACAGCCTGCGCAACGCCCCGCATCTCGTGCTGCGCGTGGCACCGGATTTGGTCGAACCGATCGATGCACGAATCAAGCGGCTCGGCTTCGAGCGCGGTTACGACGGCCGCATGATCGTTCTCGGCGATCCTGATCTTCCGCCAGGTGACTGCCACATCGAATGGGCGGATGGCGGCATGTCGCGAAGCAGGCGGGACAGTGAAGCCGCCATCGCACGCGCCGTTCAGCGCTACATCGAAGCCCGCGCCGCAGGGGAACCGGAGTGAACGACATGACGCCACCGGACGATCTTCAACTCCCCGAACTCGATGCGGCACCGGACGCGCTCACCCCGGCGGCGCAGATGTCCGAGCCTGCCGACGCGCAGAGCAAGACGGCGGCCGACTTGGAGGCCGTGTTCGATGTGCCCGTGAACGTCTCCGCCATTCTCGGCCGCGCGCGCATGGAGGTGAGCGATCTCCTGAAACTCGGCGTTGGTTCGGTCCTCGAACTCGACCGCAAGGTCGGCGAAGCCATCGACATCTACGTCAACAATCGCTTGGTCGCCCGCGGCGAAGTCGTGCTCGTCGAGGAAAAGCTCGGCGTTACGATGACCGAGATCATCAAATCGGATCGGGATTGAGAGGATCGGCCATGCGCCTGATGATTGTCGGAACCTTAAAGGGCCAGCTCTCGGCGGCAACGCGGATCGCGCATGAGCGTGGGGCGCGCGTCACGCAAGCCGAGACGATCGAAACCGCGATCGGCCACTTGCGCGCCGGACGCGGCGCCGACCTCGTCATGATCGACGTCGGCTGCGACATCGCCCAGTTCATCCGCGACCTTGCGGCCGAAATGATCCACGTGCCCGTCGTCGCCTGTGGCGTGTCGACGGATACGCGGGCGGCCGTGGCCGCGATCCAGGCGGGCGCGAAGGAATACGTCCCCCTGCCCCCCGACCCTGAGATGATCGCGGCGATCCTGGCCGCGGTCACGCGCGACACCCTCGATCTCGTGGCGAAGGACGAAGCGATGCTGCGCGTCATCCGCCTCGCCGAGCAGGTCGCCGCCTCCGATGCCTCCATCCTGATCACAGGCGAGAGCGGGACGGGCAAGGAAGTGATGGCGCGCTTCGTTCACAAGCGCTCGGCCCGCAAGGACAAGCCCTTCATCGCGATCAACTGCGCGGCGATGCCCGAGGCGCTGCTCGAATCCGAGCTGTTCGGTCACGAGAAAGGCGCCTTCACCGGCGCCGTTGCCCGGCGCATCGGCAAGTTCGAAGAGGCGAATGGCGGCACGCTCCTCCTCGATGAGATCTCCGAGATGGATGTGCGCCTGCAGGCAAAGCTGCTCAGGGCGATCCAAGAGCGCGTGATCGACCGCGTCGGCGGCGGCAAGCCGGTTCCGGTCGACATCCGCATTCTTGCGACGTCGAATCGCGACCTCGCCGCCGAGGTGAAGAAGGGCGCGTTCCGCGAGGATCTCTTGTTCCGCCTGAACGTCGTGAACCTGAAGGTCCCGCCCCTGCGCCAGCGACCGTCGGACGTGCTCGCGCTGAGCGAGCACTTCATCAAGAAGTACGCCGACCAGAGCGGGCTTGCCGCGAGGCCGCTGTCGCAGGAAGCCAAGGGCGCGCTTCTTGCAGCTGCATGGCCGGGCAATGTGCGCGAACTCGAGAATACCATGCACCGAGCCGTGCTGCTGTCCAGCGGCACCGAGATCGGAGCCGATGCGATCCTGACGCCCGATGGCACGGCGATGGGGAGCGTACAGCCAGGCCGCCGCATCGTGGACCACGTCGCGCAGACGGCGGAAGCCGTCACGCGCGCGCTCGTCGGGCGCACGGTTGCCGAGGTCGAACGGGATCTCATCCTCGACACCCTCGATCACTGCCTCGGGAACCGGACGCACGCCGCAAACATCCTCGGCATTTCGATCCGCACCTTGCGCAACAAGCTCAACGAGTACGAGGCGGGCGGCTTCGCAGTGGCCGATCCGGGCCGCACGCGCACCATGTCGCGCGCCGTCGCTTGACCGCGCTCGCGGACATCGACCGAGCTCTCCTCGCCGGGACCCATGGCGAGGCCGCAGCTCTCGCCATGCGGCTTCTCGAGCGCTACGCCGCCGCGCTCGGCGCCCCTGGCTTCATCGATGTGAGCGCCGCGCATGTCGATGGCTGCCTCTATCACGGCGAGGTGAGCCTCGACGTCGAGGCCGCCGTCGATCGTGCGTTGCTGACCCTCACAGTCTGAATCTGATTTGGTCGATCCAGAAGCGTTCGAGGCGCTGCAGGGCCTGGGAGAGGCGCCGGAAGTCGTCCTGCGAGACGCCGCCGATCGCCTCGATCGAGCGCGTGTGCCGCTCGTAGAGCCGCTCGACGATGCGCCGGATCTCCTGCCCCTTCTCGGTGAGCTTGATGCGCACTGTGCGCCGGTCGACCCGGCTCTTCTGATGGTGGATCAGCCCGAGATCGACCAGCTTCTTTAAATTGTACGACACGTTCGAGCCGAGATAGTAGCCGCGCGTCTTGAGCTCCCCGGCGGTCAGCTCGCTGTCGCCCATATGGAACAGGATCAGGGCCTGCGTCGCATTGACGTCCGAGCGCCCGAGCCGGTCGAACTCGTCCTTGACCACGTCGAGGAGCCCGCGGTGCGCCCGCTCGACCATGGCGAGCGCATCGAGATAGGAGGCCTTCACCGGCGCGGGCGCTTCCGGGGTCTTGGTCTCGGTGGCCTTCGCCTGCGGCTTGATCATGGTTCGCCTCTGCTCGCTCGCCTGTGGCCCCGGGTGTTCCCGGTGGCCGTCCCTGTGTGCGGCAAAGGTAGCTCGAACCCGTCGCATTCGACTTAAAGCAAACGGTCAAAAAACCATGATCGCGACCACGGTTAAGCGTTAACCGACCAAACCCTCACGTTCAGAAACGAGAAAGTATGATGTTGCCGGTGCTGGTCAGCGCCGCACCAACTCCACGCGCCGATTGCGCTGGCGTCCATCGTCTGTCTCGTTCGATGCAACGGGCGACGCCATGCCCGCGCCGAAAGGTGTCAGCCGCGCCGCGGCAATGCCATGCTCGCGCGTCAACGCCTGGACGACGGCGGCTGCGCGGCGCTGCGACAGCGCGACGTTGTAGTCGAAAGCCCCTTGGCTGTCGGTGTGACCAGTGACGATCAGACTGATACTCGGATGCGCGCGCAGATACTTCGCGATCTCTTCGAGCGTCGGGCGCGACTCGGCGCGAATCTCGGCGCGATCGAAATCGAACAGGATCCCATAGAGTGCGACGCGCCCCGTCTCCGCGATCGCCCGCTGCATCGCCGGCGCATCGACAAAGACGATGCGGTCGCGCTCCATCGCACGCGTCTCGACCACGTCGACGAGTGTGAGCGGCACGACTTGCGCGCCCGAGCCGCGCTCGACCGTATAGACGGTGACGAAGACGTCACCCTCCGGCCGCGCCAATTTCGCAGCAAGATATACGCCGGTATCCCAGTTCGACGGCAAGCCGTGCCCGCTGGCCGGATTCATTGGGCTCTCAGCCACGGCAAACCAGAGGTCGGCGCCCGTGCCGCCACACTCGCGTCCGCGACATGTGAACAAAATTTCGAAGCGCTGGCCTTCCAGCTTCTGTTGGAAATTGCGCACCACTTCGATCGCCGAGCGCCCGACCGGGCCCTCATAGCGCAGGCGCCAGGTTCGTCCTGCGACCTGAATCGAGTTACGCGCATTGCGCCGTTGGTTGTTCTCCGCGCGGATGTCGGCCGCAAGGACCGGACGATTGATAAAGCGCTGTTCTTCGAACTGCTTCTCCTGGAACAGGCGCAGAACAGACCCCTCGTAGCGCCCGACCAGCGGATGATCGCGCCCGCCCGCGATGTCTCCTGCCGCGGATGGCGGTGCGGCTGGCCGCGGCTGTGCGACAACAGGGAGCGGGCCGCCAGTGAACACCGCTATCGCGAAGAGAATCGAACCTGCCCGCATCGACATGCATCACTCCCGTCGGCCGAACCGCCGCAAACTAACAGGAATTGGCGACAACCGCGCGCTGATGTCTCAAGCGAGCCGGAACTCGCCGTCGATGGCGCGCAGATCGGCGGGCTTGATCAGGCGGCAGTGGCTCACCCGAACGGCGTGCAGCGCGCCGTCGAGCGTCCGCTCCCAGAACTTCAGGAACTTCATCAGCTCCGGGAAATCAGGGAAAAGGTCGTGCTCTTGCCAGACGTAAGTCTGCAGCAACGCCGGATGGTCGGGCATGCGGTAGAGAATCTCCGCCGTGGTCAGGCCGTAGCCTTCCAATTGACGGAGAAAGCCAGGAGACACGCGCATCGGGCACCTCGCGGATGATGGCCAACAACGCTGGCGATAACTCTATGGTTCGGCAAGATGCTTAACAGATTTTTTCTGCGATCTCATTGCTTTAGCACTCACTTGCTAGGCATGCTGCCAATGCGGACAGGCTCTCTGCGGAAGCTTGCCGGCCGTTGCTGCCGGGACAACCCAGGGCCATTCAAAGAATCCGTCCGGTGACGACTGCAACGGCTTCGGCTCGATCCTCGCGGAAGTTCTCGCGCGCCTCGGGCACGGACAAGCCCGTGGAGCGAATGAGGGATAGCACGAGG
>JBGFRS010000049.1:0-112905 GCA_041694995.1 Pseudomonadota bacterium
AGGTTCGCGAGCGTTGCGGCCACGGTCTCGAGTTTGTGGGCCGCGCGCTCGCTCTCGTCAGCAGGACCGCGCAGCGCAGCCTCGGCCGCGCGTGCATCGGCGTGGCGGTGCTCGGCCGCGAGCATGGCCGCCTCGGCGGCGCCGTCGTCCAACTTCGCCTCGGCAACCGCCGCGCGCAGCGCCTCGACGTCCGAGCCCGCCGACGCGCGCAACGCGACCGTCTCCCCTTCGACCGACGCGATCTCTTTCTCGATGCGGCCGAGCCGCTCGACCGCTTCGCGAACCGCCCGCTCGAGCTGGTTGCGCTTCGCATTCGCCTCCGCGAGCACGGCCGTTGCGGCGGCGAAGGCGTGCTCGCTTTGGTTGAGCGCGCGTTCGGCGGCGGTGAGACGGTCGCGTGCAGCGATTTCCGCGTCAGCGGCGCGCGCGTTCTCCGCCGTGAGCGTCGCTTCCTCCCCCTGAAGCCGTTCCAGGACGGCATCGGTCTCCGCATCGATGCCGCGTTCGCGGGTGATGTCGTCGCCGAGCTGGGCCATGCGCCGATCAAGATCGGCCGTGCGCTCGACGGCGCGGCGCTCCTCCGCGTCGAGCGCCTCGCGCGCGGATGCGAGGCGCTGCAGTGCGGCAGCGGCCTTCGCTTCGATGTCGCGCAAGCCTGGCAGTTCGTAGGCGGCGAGCGCCTGTTCCTTGGACGCGGCGGCCTGCGCCTCGGTGCGCGCGGCGACCTGGCGCGTCTCGAGATCGAGGGCGCGCGCGGCCTCTTCGACGGCGCTCTTCGATTCGAGGTAGCGCCGGTAGAAGAGCAGCGCTTCCGTCTCCTTGATCTCGGCGGAGAGCTGGCGATAGCGGATCGCCGATTTCGCCTGCCGCTTCAGCCCGTCGAGCTGCGTCGCGATTTGCGCCAGAACGTCGTCGAGGCGCTCGAGATTGCTCTCGGCGGCCTTGAGGCGCAGCTCGGTTTCGTGCCGGCGGGTGTGCAAGCCGGAGATGCCGGCCGCATCCTCGAGCAAACGGCGGCGCGCCATCGGCTTTGCCGAGATGATCTCGGAGATCTGGCCCTGGCGCACGAGCGCCGGCGAGCGTGCGCCGGTGGAAGCATCGGCGAAGAGAAGCTGAACGTCGCGGGCGCGGACCTCGCGCCCATTCACGCGATAGGTCGAGCCGCCGTCACGCTCGATCCGGCGCGAAATCTGGAGGGCATCCGAATCGTTGAAGGCCGCAGGAGCCGTGCGAGCCGTGTTGTCCAGGAACAGCGTCACCTCGGCCGTGTTCCGGGCCGGGCGCAGATTCGTCCCGGCGAAGATGACGTCCTCCATGCCGCCTGCGCGCATGTTGCGCGTGGAGGTCTCGCCCATCACCCAGCGCAACGCCTCGGTGAGGTTCGACTTTCCGCAGCCGTTCGGACCGACGACGCCGGTCAGGCCCGGTTCGATGACGAAGTCAGTCGGCTCGACGAAGGACTTGAAGCCGACGATCCTGAGGCGCGTGAATTTCATGATCGACCCCCCGCGAGCGCACGGAGGGCGCAGACGGGCGAGCCGTCAGGCGCGGAGCATGGGAGCGATGATGCTCTCAACTTGCTCAAGTCTCAGGGCCCCTCGGTACATCTGACCGTTGATGAACAACGTCGGCGTGGAATTCACGCCGAATCGCTGCTGCGCCCGGTCGCGCGCGGCGTTCAATCGATCGAGAAGCGCCTGATCGCGCAAGCATCTCTCGAAGGATTCTTGTGTGAATCCTGCCTGGCGCCCGATGTTGAAGAGCGCGGCAACCGGGTCATTCGCGGCGGCCCAGACGCGCTGCTGCTGGAACAGCACTTCGATGATCGGGAAGAAGCGGTCGCTCGGCACGCAGCGCGCCATCATCGAGGCGCCCGCATCGAGAACGTTCAAGATGAAATTG
Organism: Pseudomonadota bacterium; assembly: GCA_041694995.1. GTDB lineage: Bacteria > Pseudomonadota > Alphaproteobacteria > Rhizobiales > UBA4765 > Raskinella. The sequence continues at coordinate 1,903 of JBGFRS010000049.1, forward strand.
CGGAACACCAGCCGCATCTGGCCTGAATCAACGTAGCGCTCCTTCAAGCGCGGCACAACCTCGTTGTGGAACGTCGCGCAATGCGGGCAGGTCAGCGAGGAGTAATCGATCAAGGTGACGCGCGCGGCCGCCGGACCGAGCGTGCGTTCCTCGAGCCCCTCGTCGGGTGTGTTGAGGGCGACGAGGTCGGCGCCCGACAGCGTGCGCTCCGCGCGTGGCGGGGCGCCCTGCGCACGGGCGTGACGGGGTGCCCAGGCCGCCACACCCAGGGCGGCGGCGGTAACGGCGATGGCAGTGCGACGCGACGTGGTCACGGGACAACTCCGAATGACGCTGGGAGACATGCAAGCGAGCACGAACATGTGGCCGTGGCAAGACCGTGTCAGCTGGTCTTGGGTGGCCGATCACGTCGTCGTGACGGCGACCTGGCGGCGATTTCACGGGCGAGCCGATCGAGCGCGTCGCGCAAAGCCGCATCCTCGACCGCAGCGACGCGGCGCGCGAGCGACTCGGGCGGCGGTGGCGGGGCGTCGCGACGCACGCGTCCCTCGGCCGTCCTCACCGGCCCCTGCCTGATGGTCAGACGCTCGATCGCCCGCCAGCCATAGAGCGCGTTCACCCGCTCGAGGATGATCGGGGCCGCGTGCTGCAGATCGAGCGCGTGGGCGCCTTCACAGGCCACCACCAGTGTTGCCGGCGCGCGCCCAGTGGCCACGACGATCTCCGGCGCTTGGCGCGGCCAGACGACACGCAAAGGGCGCGTGACGCGCGCGAAGCGCTCTCCGACGAGCACCGGCCAGCGCGCGACGAGCTCGGCGGTCGCAAAGCCATGCTGCTTGACGACCGGCGCAAGCGCTTGGCCGACCGCTTCTCCAAGCGATGTTCCGGCCGGACGTCGTTTCACAGCTTCGCTCCCGCGTCTCCTACGGCTATGCTGCCCTTCCGATGCATGCTCCCCTCCCCCGTCCCGATCCGGCCGGGTTGATCGCCTGGTACGATCGCCATGCGCGCGTGCTGCCGTGGCGCGCGCGGCCCGGTGAACCTGCCGAACCTTACCGTGTCTGGCTGTCGGAAGTCATGTTACAGCAGACGACGGTCAAGGCCGCGATCCCTTACTTCCACGCCTTCACCACGCGCTGGCCGACGGTCGAATCCCTCGCGGCCGCGCGCGACGAGGAGGTGATGGCGGCGTGGGCAGGGCTTGGCTACTACGCGCGTGCGCGCAAGCTCCTCGAATGCGCCCGCGTTGTTGCCGGCGCGCATAGCGGGCGCTTTCCCGACCAAGAGGATGCCCTGCGCGCCTTGCCCGGCATCGGACCTTACACGGCGGCAGCGGTCGCCGCGATCGCCTTCGGCCGGCGGGCGGTTGTGGTCGACGGCAATGTCGAACGCGTGATCGCCCGCCTCTTCGCGGTCGACGCGCCGCTCCCTGGCGCGAAGGGCGCGATCCGCGCTCTCGCCGCAACGCTCACGCCGCTCGACCGCCCCGGTGACTACGCACAAGCGGTGATGGACCTCGGCGCGACCCTCTGCATACCGCGCCGGCCCGCCTGCGGCCTATGCCCCTGGCGCGGCGCCTGCCGCGCGGCGGCGCGGGGCGATCCTGCGACGTTTCCCAGGAAGAGCGCCAAGGCGGCGCGGCCGTTGCGGCGCGGTGTTGCGTTTTGGGTGACGCGCGGCGACGAGGTTTTGCTGCGCCGCCGACCGCCCAAGGGGCTGTTGGGCGGGATGACGGAGGTGCCGTGCACGCCATGGTCGGAGACCTTCGACCTCGCCGAGGCTGCGACGCACGCGCCGATCGCCGGCCTTGCTTGGCGCACACTGGCCGGGGCGGCCACGCACGGCTTCACGCATTTCGAACTGGAGGTGACGGTGATGGCGGCCGCAGCCGCGCCCGGCACGCCGGCGCCGGATGGGCATTGGTGGCACCCGACCGCCGACCTCGCCCGAGCCGGCCTGCCGACGGCGATGGCGAAGATCGCGCGGCAGGCCGGTGTCCAGGTGACGCGCCACCAGCGTAGACCCCCAAGGCCTTGAGCCGCCTTGCTGGGCTCTCTGTTTGTTATTACAATGGTGTCAACAATCACGAGGCGCACCGAGACGCACATGGTCGAGCTGAAGCTCCGGAAGATCGGCAATTCCCTCGGGGTTGTCCTGCCGAAGGAGGTGATTTCGCGCTTGAACGCCGAAGAGGGTGCTCGCCTTTACCTGGTCGAAGCACCGGAGGGTGGCTATCGCCTCGTGCCTCACGATCCGGAGTTCGAAGCAAAGATGGCCAAGGCCGAAGACATCCTGCGGCGCTATCGTGATGCGCTGCATGTCCTTGCACGATGATTTCACCGACCTGGATCGAAGAACGTGACGCGCTCATCCTCCACGAACGGCTCATCGCATTACACGGCGGCGCCCCCGGCGTTCGCGATCAGGGGCGCCTGAGCGCGGCCCTGGCTCGACCGCAGCAGCATGCCGCCTACGGCGATGAGTCGAGCATCCTCGATCTCGCCGCACGCTTGACGGCAGGCATCGTGAGGAACCACCCCTTCGTCGATGGCAACAAGCGCACCGGATTCGTGCTCGGGGTCTTGTTTCTCGAACTGAACGGCTTCGTCTTCAATGCTAGTCAGGAGGATGCTGCGAATGCCGTGCTGGCACTCGCGTCCGGGATGCTCGACGAACAGGGCTACGCGAGGTTCTTGCGTGCGAACGTTGCACCGGCTTCGCCGTAGCAGCCAAGATCAACTTGCCACCCCTCGTCGGCCGCACGCTCTGCCACGGCGCGAGCGCGCGCGTCACACACCGCCCGCCTCGAACCAGCGCCGAATGATCTCGTCTTCCGCCTCGCGCTGGTTACACTCCCCGAGATGGTCGACGAAGCCCGCATCGCCCTCGGTGTCCTTGCGATAGAGGCGGACACCCTCGCCTTGGAACCATGCCGGTTGGTAAGGCGAGGCCCCGAGGAGGCGGCGGAACCCAGCGAGCATCACGCCTCGACGGGTTTCAGCGTGGCGCGGACCTTCTCCCGGTAGACGTCGATCGGAAGCGCGCGGCCACCCTCGATCACGTGCCAGAAGGTCCAGCCGTTGCAGGCTTCCGCGCCTTGCACCACCGCGCCGACGCGGTGGATGGAACCGACCGTGCCGCCCGCATCGAGCGTGCCGTCCGCCTTCACGACCGCCCTGAAGCGGCCGCGCGCGTCGACAAGCTCGGTGCCCGGCGCGACAAGGCCCGCCTCGACAAGGGAGAGAAACGCCACGCGCGGCGCCTCCCGCTTGGAGGGAGCGGGCTCGATCGCGGCGCCGGCAAGGGGCCGCACGGCGGCGATGCGCTTCTCGGCGGCGGCGGCATAGGCGGCATCGCGTTCGATGCCGATGAAACGCCGCCCGAGGCGCTTCGCCACGGCTCCGGTGGTGCCGGAGCCGAAGAACGGGTCGAGGACGAGATCGCCGGGTTTCGAGGCGATCGAGAGAATGCGGTGAAGGAGCGCCTCCGGCTTCTGCGTCGGATGCGTCTTGCGGCCGGTGTCGTCCTTCAGGCGCTCGGCGCCCGTACAGATCGGAAACAGCCAGTCCGAGCGCAGCTGCAGGTCTTCGTTGCCGGCCTTCGCCGCTTCATAGGCGAAAGTGTAGCGCGAGGTCTTGTCGCGCGAGGCCCAGATCAACGTCTCATGCGCATTCTGCAAGCGCCGGCCGCGGAAGTTCGGCATCGGGTTCGTCTTGCGCCAGATGACGTCGTTCAGCACCCAAAAGCCGAGGTCCTGCAGGATCGCGCCGACACGGAAGATGTTGTGGTAGGAGCCGATCACCCAGAGCGAGCCGTCCGGCTTCAGGACGCGACGGCAGCCGAGGAGCCAGGCGCGCGTGAAGGCATCGTAAGCCTCGAAGTTCGCGAACTTGTCCCAGTCGTCGTCGACCGCATCGACCTTCGATTGATCGGGCCGCGTGAGACCGCCCTCGAGCTGCAGATTGTACGGCGGATCGGCAAAGACGAGATCGACGGACGAGGGCGCGAGCGTCGCGAGATGGGCGATCGAATCGCCGACCAGAATCCGATCTTCGACGCGGCTCTCGGCGGGCGCCGCGTGGTGGCGCTTGGTACGCATGACGCTGGAACTCGGCAACGCGGGTGACGAGCGTCATGGTGAAGGGAATGCGTCGATGTCGACTTAAAGGGCGCGGTTAACGGCGCGTTACAATGCGAGCCTTCCCCGCGCGAGCGGCGCGAAGCGCATGCGGTGGTGCGGCGTCGGGCCGAGGCGGGCGAGGGCTGCGAGGTGCTCGGCCGTGCCGTAGCCCATGTGCCGCTCGAAGCCGTACCCTGGATACTCACGCCCGAGCGCGATCATGGCACGGTCGCGCGCGACCTTGGCGAGGATCGAGGCGGCCGCGATCGCCGCATGGGACGCATCGCCGCCGATGATCGCCCGGCAGGCGCAGGGCAGGCCCGGCGGCACGTCGCGGCCGTCGACCACGATGCGCATCGGGCGCGGGCAGAGACCTTCCACCGCCCGGCGCATGGCGGCGAGCGTCGCCCGGCGAATGTCCGTCTCCTCAATCTCGGCGACGGAGGCAAAGACGATCGACACGGCGCGCGCGCGCGCCACGATGATGTCGAACAGCGCTTCGCGGCGGGCGGGCGGGAGCTTCTTCGAATCGTCGAGACCGTCCGGCACGCTCGCCGGATCAAGCAGTACGGCCGCAACCGCCACCGGCCCGGCAAGCGGTCCACGCCCGGCCTCGTCGACCCCGGCGACGCCGTCTTCAAGGTGGAGGGAGCGAATCGGCGCCACAACCGAAGGCATGCGCCACGATGCCGCCGGCGGCGCCTCAGAACAAGCTCAGCTGATCCCCGGCGCGCTGCGGCCGCGCGAACTTCGACACATCGAGCCTGGTGCGCGTCGTGAGGTAGCCGAAGCGCTTCATGGCCGCCTGGAACCGGCGCCCGATCATCCAGGCATAGGGCCCCTCGCCCGACATGCGCTTGCCGAAGGCCGCGTCGTAGTCCTTGCCGTCGCGCATGGCGCGGATGAGGCTCATGACGTGCCGTGCGCGGCCCGGCTCGTGCTCGACGAGCCAGTCGCGCACGAGAGCCTTCACCTCGTAGGGCAGGCGCAGCATGACCCAGCCCGCTTCGCGCGCGCCGGCCGCGTGCGCGGCCTCGAGGATCGCTTCGATCTCGTGGTCGTTCAGCGCCGGGATGATGGGCGCGACCAGCACGCTCACCGGAATACCGGCCGCGCTCAAGCCACCGATCGCCTCGAGCCGCCGCTTCGGCGTCGATGCGCGCGGCTCCATGCCGCGCGCGCGGCGATGGTCGAGCGTCGTCACCGAGATCGCGACCTTGACCAGGTTGCGTTCGGCCATGCGCGCGAGAATGTCGATGTCGCGCGTGACCAGCGCCGACTTCGTGACGATGCCGACCGGGTGATTGGTGCGGTCGAGCACTTCGAGGACGGAGCGGGTCACCTTCCAGCGCCGCTCGATCGGCTGATACGGATCGGTCGCCGTGCCGAGCGCGATCGTCTGCGGCACATAGCCCTTGGCGGAGAGTTCGCGCTCCAGCACTTCCGCGGCGTTCGTCTTGGCCACCAGCTTCGTCTCGAAATCGAGACCCGCCGATAGCCCCAAAAACTCGTGCGTCGGGCGTGCGAAGCAGTAGACGCAGCCGTGCTCGCAGCCGCGATAGGGGTTGATCGAGCGGTCGAACGAGATGTCGGGCGACTCGTTCTTCGCGATCAGCGTGCGCGCGGTTTCGGCCGCAACCTCCGTAGCGAGGGCTGGCGCCTCCTCGCGCGCTGCCCACCCGTCGTCGAAGGTCTCACGCTTCAGCGCCTCGAAGCGGCCGGCGACGTTCGTGCCGGCGCCGCGGCCGCGCCGGCGCGCCGGCGCCACTGCCACATCGGGCCGTCTTGGCCTTAAGTCGTGCGCCTGTCGAGCAATGGTCATGTGTAATGTTCTATCTTTGTTCTCAGCGCAAAGCAAGTGCGACGCGATGTCATGCTGCAGTGCAGCCGCGTTTGCTATGGGACGCGTCATGATCAGCGTGGTCATCCCGACGCTCAATGCCGCCGCGGACCTGCCCGCAACGCTGACGGCGCTGGTGCCGGCGGCGGCCGGCGGCTTCGTGCGCGAGGTCGTCGTCGCGGACGGAGGGTCATGCGATGCGACCATCGCCATCGCCGATGCGATGGGATGCAGGATCGTGCATTCGAAGGGGGGGCGGGGGCCGCAGCTCGCGGCCGGGGCGCTGGCGGCGCGCGCGCCGTGGCTCCTCTTCCTGCACGCCGACACCGTTCTCTCCGAGGGGTGGGAGCGGGAGGCGCGCCACTTCATCGAGACGGCGGAGCGGGCGGGCACGCCGCACGAGCGCGCGGCGGCCTTCCGCTTTGCGATGGACAGCTTCGCCGGGCAGGCCCGGGTCCTGGAGCGCTTGGTGGCGCTGCGCTGCGCGCTGTTTGCCATGCCGTACGGCGATCAGGGCCTGCTGATGTCGCGCGCGTTCTACGACGCGCTCGGCGGCTATCGGCCGGTGCCGCTGATGGAGGATGTCGACATGGTGCGGCGGATCGGCCGGCGGCGGCTGACGATGCTGCGCACGCAGGCGATCACCAGCCCGGTGCGCTACGAACGGGACGGCTATGTGCGCCGTTCGTTCAAGAATCTGACGTGTCTGGCGATGTACTTCGTCGGCGTTCCGCCGGAACGGATCGTGCGGCGATATGAGTCCTAGCGTCTAGCGCGAACCAAGGCCGCTGGCAGATCAAGCGCCATCGAGCACCCGGTGCAAGGCCAGAAGATCGCGCCAGGCGAGGCGCTTGGCGAGCGGCGTGCGCAGCAGATAGGCCGGGTGGAACATGGCGAGCGCGCGAAATTCACGTTCCCCGATCCGACAGCCGAGCCAACGCCCGCGCAAGCGGCCGATGCCGTCGGTCGCACCGGTCAGCGCAGAGGCCGCTGCACCGCCGAGAAAGACCAGGGTCTCGGGCGCCGCGAGTTCGATCTGGCGCTGAATGAAAGGCAGGCACACCTGCACCTCCTGCGGCGTCGGCGTGCGGTTGCCCGGCGGACGCCACGGGATGACGTTGGCGATATAGACCGAGCCGCGGTCGAGGCCGATCGCCGCGAGCATGCGATCGAGGAGCTGCCCCGACCGGCCGACGAAGGGCAAGCCGTGCATGTCCTCGTCGCGACCCGGCGCTTCGCCGACGAGCATGACGCGAGCTCCCGGCGTGCCGTCGGCAAAAACGAGGCGTGTCGCCGTTTGCTTGAGCGCGCAGCCCTCGAAGCTTTCGAGTGCGGCGCGCAGCTCGTCGAGCGTCGTTGCGGCCGCGGCCGCCGCGCGCGCGGACGTGATCGCGTCGCCACCTCGTGCGGGCGGCGCGGCCGTCGTCTCCGGCAACGGCGCCGGCGGTGCGGCGGCCAGGGCGAAGCGATCGATCCCCTCTTCGCAGATCGCTTCGTCCGCCCCCATGGCGAGCTGCCACTCAAGCAGCGCGCGCGCTTCCGCCGGGGATGTCTGCTGGCGGGCCATGATGGGCGCTTCGCTCGTTAGGACGCGTGGTGGAGCCGGTCTGCGTCGGTTATAGAACCTCGCCGCCGCATCGTCACCTGCGGCAGAACCCTCGAAGGAAGCCGTCATGCCCGACGCCGCACCCGACCTGCCCGACCGCGAATTCATGGAGTACGACGTCGTCGTGGTCGGCGGCGGTCCAGCCGGCCTTGCAGCGGCGATCCGATTGAAGCAGCTCGCGGCGGCGGCAGGGAGCGATGTTTCGGTCGTCGTCGTCGAGAAAGGCTCCGAACTCGGCGCGCATATCCTGTCTGGCGCGGTGATCGACCCGATCGGGCTTGACCGCTTGATCCCGGATTGGAAGGCGAAGGGCGCGCCACTCGACACCGAGGTCACGGAAGACATCTTCCTCTATCTCGGACCCGCCGGCGACATCCGCCTGCCGAACTTCATGATGCCGCCGCTCATGAGCAACCACGGCAACTACATCGTCTCGCTCGGCGCGGTGACGAAGTGGCTCGGCGCGCAGGCCGAGGAGCACGGCGTCGAAATCTATCCCGGCTTCGCCGCCGCCGAGGTGCTCTACGGCGAGAACGGCGCCGTGCGCGGCGTCGCGACCGGGGACATGGGCATCTCGCGGACGGGCGAGGTCACCGACCGCTTCACGCGCGGCATGGAACTGCGCGGCAAGTACACGCTCTTCGCCGAAGGCGCGCGCGGCAGCCTGACCAAGGCGCTGATCGCCAGGTTCGGCCTCGACGCCGGGCGCGAGCCGCCGAAGTTCGGCATCGGGCTGAAGGAGCTGTGGGAGGTCGCCCCGGAGAAGCACCATCCCGGCCGCGTGCAGCACACCTTCGGCTGGCCGCTCGACAACAAGACCGGCGGCGGCTCGTTCCTCTACCATTACGGCAAGAACCTCGTCTCCGCCGGTTTCGTCGTTCACCTCAACTACACGAACCCCTATCTGTCCCCGTTCGACGAGTTTCAACGCTTCAAGACGCACCTTGCAATCCGCGACACGTTCGAGGGCGGCAAGCGGATCGCCTATGGCGCGCGCGCCATCACCGAAGGCGGATGGCAGTCCGTGCCGAAGCTCACCTTTCCGGGCGGAGCGCTCGTCGGGTGCGCGGCGGGCTTCGTCAACGTGCCGCGCATCAAGGGCAGCCACAATGCGATCCTGTCCGGCATGCTCGCGGCCGAGCAGGTCTTCGCGGCCCTCTCCGAGGGGCGCGCCAATGACGAGGTCGAAAGCTACGAGCAGGCGTGGCGGCAGTCGGATGTGGGCAAGGACCTGTGGAAGGTGCGAAACGTCAAACCGCTCTGGTCGAAGTTCGGCACATTCCTCGGCGTCGGGCTCGGCGGGCTCGACATGTGGGCGAACACGCTGTTCCGCGCATCGCCCTTCGGCACCTTGAAGCACGGCAAGCCGGACAGCGCGACGCTCGTGCCGATCGCGCAAGCCAAGCCGATCGACTACCCGAAACCGGACGGCAAGCTCACGTTCGACAGGCTTTCCTCGGTGTTCCTATCGAACACGAACCATGAGGAGGATCAGCCGATCCATCTGACGCTGAAAGATCCGACCGTCCCGATCGAGAAGAATCTTCCGATGTATGGAGAGCCCGCGCGGCTCTACTGCCCGGCGGGCGTGTATGAAGTGGTTTACGCCGATCCGGAAGCGCGCACGGGCCCGCGCTTTGTGATCAACGCGCAGAACTGCGTGCACTGCAAAACATGCGACATCAAGGACCCGGCGCAGAACATCAATTGGGTCACGCCCGAAGGCGGCGGCGGGCCGAACTACCCTGGCATGTAGCCATGCGCGCCGTGCGTGCCCCCCGGCGGGGGCAAGTCAACGGCGGCGATTCGGTTCAAGAGTAGCCAACGGGTTTGGTTGAGATATGCCGCTGCGTCAGCCGCGCTTCGTCTCGTCGGGCAGCTCCGCAACGTGGCGTTTGCGATAGCCCCACAGCCAAGCCAATGCGAGCACGACCGGCGCGGCGAACAGGAGGAGAACCGGCAAGGTTGCGAAGAGCTGGCCGTGCGCGGCCCCCTCCGCCCCGGCAACAAGGAGAGCTCCCGGCGCGACGGTCAGCGGCACGAACACGAGCGCCGAGGTGAGGCTCACCAACTGAAAGGCCCAGTGCGGCATGCCCAAAACACCGGCCGAGGTTGGCACGATCGCCCGCAACGGCCCGAAGAAGCGGCCGATGAACACCCCCCACCAGCCATGCTTGCGGAAGAAGGCCTCGCCTTTCGGCAGCATGTCCGGGCGCTTGGTGAAGGGCCATACCTTCTCGGCGTGCGGGCCGAGATACCGCCCCAGCCAATAGGAGACGGTGTCCCCGACAAGGCAACCGATCACGCCGCCGATCACGACGTCGTACCAGCCGACCAGGCCTGCGCCAACGAGGCCACCAATCACGACGAGGAGCGCCGTTGCCGGGACGAATAGGGAGACGAAAACGAGGCTCTCGCAGAAACACAACAGGCCGACGATCACCCCCGCCCACACGTGGTTCGCACGAATGAAGGCCTCGATGGCGGCCATGGAGAGTTCGGGCATCGCTCCTCCTCAACGGCCACCCTTATGGCGGCGCGCGCTACAGGCGGCAAGCATCCTCAAGACAGCATCAAGACGCAGGAAGGCTGGAACGGCGCGAGGACAGGTTCGCGAAGACTCATCCGCGGCGTCGCACCGCGATGGCCTCGACCTCGACGAGGTAGCCATGATGAAGGGCCGGCACGGGCACGACCGCACGCGCCGGCTTCGCGGCACCGAACGTCTCCGCATAGATGCGATTGAAGGCCGGCCAATGATCGACACCGACGAGGTACACCGTGACCTTCAGAACATCGTCCGCCGTTGCCCCCGCCGCCGCGAGAACGGCGAAGACGTTCTCGAGCGTCTGCCGCGCCTGATCTTCGAATGGGGCGTCTGGTGCGTGCGTTCCATCAGGCCGGACCGGCAACTGGCCCGAGACGAAGACGAGATCGCCGAAAGCGACGCCCGGCGAGTAATGCCCCGCAGGCTTTGCAATCGCGGACGGCGCGAGGCGCTCGATCCCGTCAGACATCACCCACCCACGAACTTGGCGAAGCCCGCGAGGTCGACATTGCCGCCCGAGATGACGACCCCAACGCGCTTACCGGCGATCGGCACCTTCGTGCCGATCGCGGCCGCGGCGGCGAGACAGCCCGTCGGCTCGACCACCATCTTCATGCGCTCGGCGAAGAACCGCATGGTCGCGACGAGCTCATCATCGCTTGCGGTCAGAATATCGGCCACGTCGCGTTTGATCATGGCGAAGGTGATTTCGCCGAGCGCGGATGTCTGTGCGCCGTCGGCAATCGTTTTCGGCACCGCGATCTTGATGATCTTGCCCGCCCGAAACGATTGCTGGCCGTCGTTTCCGGCCTCCGGCTCCACGCCGTAGACCTTCACGCCCGGCGACAGCGCATGCGCCGCGAGCGCACAGCCGGCGAGCAAACCACCGCCACCCAGGCAAACGAACAGGGCGTCGAGCGCGCCTGCCTGTTCGATCAGCTCTTTCGCAGCCGTGCCCTGCCCGGCGATGACATCGACGTGATCGAAAGGCGGAATCAGAGTGAGGCCGCGTTCCGCCGAGAGTTTTGCGCCCGCCTCCTCGCGGCTCTGCGTATAGCGGTCGAACAGTATGACCTCGCCGCCGTAGCCGCGCGTCGCGGCGATCTTTATCGCGGGAGCATCGGTCGGCATGAGAATGGTGGTGGGCACGCCGAGAAGCTTGCCGGCGAGCGCGATCGCCTGGGCATGGTTACCCGACGAGAAGGTGACGACGCCGCGCCGCTTCGCATCTGGTGCAAGTTGGGAGATGGCATTGTAGGCGCCGCGGAATTTGAAGGCGCCCATACGCTGGAAGTTCTCGCATTTGAAGAAGAGCTGCGCCCCCGTCCGCTCGTCGGCCGTGCGGGACGTCATGACCGGCGTGCGCTCGGCGACGCCGTCGAGCCGCTTCGCGGCGGCGACGACGTCGTCATAGGCCGGCAAGCCGAAGGGCACATGGGCAGCAGCGACGGACACGAGGCACTCCTGGTCTCTGTCTCTGCGAGGACACTAGAAGCTCATGGGGGCGGAGCGCCACCGCCACGACTGCATAGCGGGAAGTTGGGCGCGTCAGCTCACCGCAGCAGGAACCCCGCTCCGATGGTGTCGCCGTCTTCCAGGCGATAGCGCGCCTCACCGCTGTAGTGCGCCCGGCCGCCGACACGTACGGTCACCGCCGGGCGATCAGCGCACCATGTCGAACCAACGATGGCGCCGGTGAAGACCGCGCCGGTGAGGCTTTCGAAACGATGGACGTCGCCGGGCGCTGCCTTACCGCGCGCCGACGCGGCTGCCATCCGGGCCGTCACGCCAGAGCCCGTCGGGCTGCGGTCGACTTCCCGCTCCGCGAAGACGCAGATATTGCGCGATGGTGTCCCACGTCCGTCGCCGCCATCGGTGACGATGGTCCCGTACAGGAAGCCGAGATCGGGCTGCGTCGGGTGGACGATGGGAACGGCAGCCTTGATCGCTTCGGTCACGGCGCTCGCACGGTCGACGACGTCACGCACCGCTGCCGATCGGATGTCGAGCCCAAGAGCGCGATCGACGACGAGAGCATAGAACGCGCCGCCGTAGGCGAGGTCGTACCGCACCCGGCCTAGCCCCGGCACGTCGATTGCCGCGTCAAGCATTGTTGCGAAAGCTGGCACGCTGTCGAAAGTGACGGCGCCACTCCGACCATCGCGCATCTCGACCTGCGCAACGACGAGACCGCACGGGCATTCGATGCCAACACGCGTCGTGCCACCGCTCGCCGCAACGATGCCACGGTCGACGGCGTAGCGGCCGAGCGCAATGACCGCATGGCCGCACATCGTCGAGTAGCCCTCGTTGTGCATGAAGAGCACGGCGATATCGGCGCCATCCAGGGTCGGCTCGACGAGCCAGGCCCCGTACATATCGGCGTGGCCGCGCGGCTCGAACATCAAGAGGCGACGTACGTGATCGAGTTGCTCGCGCGCGAAGCGGCGCTTCGCCAGAATGTCCTTGCCCACGACCGGCGGTGCACCCGCAACGAGGATGCGCACCGGTTCGCCTCCAGTGTGCATGTCGACGACCTCGAAGGTGGCCGGCGTGGTCATGATAATTCGGTATCCGACCGCTTCGAAGGTTTGCGTTTCTTCACTTCGGCGCGCGCGAGCGCATCGGCGCGTTCGTTCATGGCGTCGCCCGCGTGACCCCGCACCCAATGCCATTCAACATGATGGCGCGCGGTTAACGCATCGAGCCGCTGCCACAGATCGACGTTCTTGACCGGCTTCTTGTCGGCGGAGCGCCAGCCATTGCGCCTCCACCCATGAATCCACTTGGTGATGCCGTTGCGCAGATATTCGCTGTCGGTGTGGAGGTGGACTGGCACGTCGCGCTTGAGCGCTGCGAGCGATTCGATCGCCGCCGTGAGTTCCATGCGGTTGTTGGTCGTCACGTCTTCTCCGCCGGAGATCTCCTTTTCGATACCTTCGAAGACGAGGATCGCAGCCCAGCCGCCGGGACCGGGATTGCCGGAGCAGGCTCCGTCCGTCCAGATGTCGACGCGCTTCCTCATGCGCCGACGCCGTAGTCGCGCACCGAGTCAATGCGGCGGTGGAAGCGGTTCTTGCGCCAGTATTCGATCGGGTCGAGCTTCTTGACGAGGGCGGTCGGCGGCGTGTTGATCCAATCGTAGAGGCGTGTCGCGAGGAAACGCATGGCCGCGCCGCGACAAAGAACCGGCAACGCTTCGAGTTCGCGCGAGGACAGGGGACGTACCGTCGCGTAGCCCTCGATCAACGCGCGCGACTTCGTAACGTTGAGCGACAGATGGTCTGCTTCAAAGCACCAGGCGTTGATGCAGATCGCGAGGTCGTAGGCGTAGGCGTCCGTCGCGGCGAAGTAGAAGTCGATCAGCCCCGATACCGCATCGCCCAAGAACAGCACGTTGTTCGGAAAGAGGTCGGCGTGAATGACACCCGTTGGAAGTTCACTCGGCCACGACTTTTCCAAGGTCGCGAGCTCGATCGCAAGATCGGCCGCAAGCCACGGCGCAATCTCGTCGGCCCGCGCACCCACCGCCTCGATCAGCGGCCGCCATCCAGAGACGGTCAGCACGTTCGGCCGCAATGCGGGGTAATCTGCCGCCGCCGAATGAAGCTTCGCGAGTTCGGCGCCAACCGTCGCACAATGCTCCGCGCGCGGCCGCCGGGTCGAGACGCCTTCGAGGAAGGTGACGATCGCCGCGGGCCGGCCGGCGAGGGTCTTCAAGGCGCGCCCCTCACGGTCGTGCACGGGTGTCGGACAGGCGACGCCCTTGCGCGCGGCATGCTCCATGAGTCCGAGGAAGAAGGGCAGATCTTCCGGTCGCGTACGCTTCTCATAGAGCGTCAAGATGAAGGCACCCTGCGCCGTATGCAGAAAGTAGTTCGAGTTCTCCACCCCTTCCGCAATCCCCTTGTAGGACAGGAGCGCGCCGAGGTCATAGTCGGCGAGGAAGCGTTCAAGCTCGTCGTCGGAAACGTCGGTGTAGACGGCCATGGGCTCGCGAGCGCGGATCAGCTCGGCAGAAGGGTGGGGTTCACGCCGGCCCTGGTAACGGGCAGGGTCGCGCCCGTCAAACTGGGGGCCCGATGTTCGACTGGCTTTGGGCACTGTTCACGGTCACGGCTGCCGCCGCCCAAACCGCGCGCAACACCTTGCAGCGCGGCCTGACCGAGAGGTTAGGCACCGTGGGTGCGACGCATGTGCGCTTCCTCTACGGTATGCCTTTTGCAGCCCTGTTCCTCATGCTCGTGAGCCTTGCCGTCGACGACCGACCCCCACCGCCGAGCCTGTCCTTCATCGCCTGGTGTTGCCTCGGTGCCGTGGCGCAGATCCTCGCGACTGCGCTCATGCTCGCTGCCATGCGCGCCCGCTCCTTCGTCGTGACGATCGCCTATACGAAAACGGAACCCGTGCAGGTTGCGCTGTTCGCCGTCGTCGTCTTGGGTGAGACGCTCACGCCCCTCATGGTCGGCGCGATCCTGATCGCGACCGCGGGTGTGATGATCATGTCGTGGCCGACAGGTGAGAAGGCGGCTGACGCGCTGTCGTGGCGGCCGGCCGTGCTCGGCATCGCGGCCGGCGGCATGTTCGCCTTGGCCGCCGTCGGTTTTCGGGGCGCGATCCTGGAACTCGGCGCGACCGGCGCGACGTCGTTCGTTCTGGCGGCGACAACGACGCTGGCATGGGGGCTTGCGATTCAGGCTGCTGGGCTCTCGGCTTGGCTGGCGCTGCGCGATCGCGCCGTGCTCGTTGACGTTCTCAAGGCATGGCGCATCTCGGCCGTGGCCGGATTCATGGGCGCATTCGCCTCCCAGATGTGGTTCTTGGCCTTTGCGCTGGAACAGGTTGCGCGCGTACGAACGCTCGGACTCGTCGAAGTTCTGTTTGCTTGGGCCGTGTCACGAAACGTCTTGAAGCAACCGACGACCGGGCGGGAGGTCATCGGCATGGTGATGGTCGTCGCCGGCGTCACCGCCGTCGTCAACGGCTGATACTGCTAAGCCACCTCGCGCAAGCCGCGCGGCAAGGGGAAAGACACGCTCTCATCGGCGGTGGAAACGGTTTCGACGGAGAGGTCATACCGCTCCGCGAAGGCGGCCAAAACCTCCTCGACGAGCTGTTCCGGCGCAGAAGCACCGGCGGTCACGCCGAGGCTCGCGATCGCGCCGAACATGGACCAATCGATGTCGGTTGCGCGCTGGAGGAGCACCGACTTCGCACAGCCGGCGCGCTCGGCGACTTCACGGAGACGCTGCGAATTCGACGAGTTCGGCGCCCCAACGACGATGAGCGCTTCGACGCGCGGTGCAACCGCCTTGACCGCCTCCTGGCGGTTCGTCGTCGCGTAACAGATGTCCTCCTTGTGCGGGCCGACAATCCTCGGAAAGCGTCGCACAAGCGCATCGACGATCTCGCGCGTGTCGTCCACGGAGAGAGTCGTTTGCGTCACGTAGGCGAGTTTTTCTGCATCCTTCGGCGTGAAGCGTGCGACGTCCGCGCGCGTCTCGATCAAGGTCACGGCCTCGGGCGGCAACTGCCCCATGGTGCCGACCACCTCCGGATGCCGCGCATGGCCGACGAGGACCACTTCCCGGCCGCGCTTGTGATGGATCTCGGCCTCGCGGTGCACCTTCGTGACCAGCGGGCAGGTCGCATCGAGCGCTAAGAGATTGCGGGACGCCGCCGCGGCATGAACGGTCTTAGGCACACCATGTGCCGAGAAGACGACGGGGGCATCGCCGTCGGGCACCTCGGTCAGTTCCTCGACGAAGATCGCCCCCTTGCGCTTCAGGGAATCGACAACGAAGCGGTTGTGCACGATCTCGTGGCGCACATAGACTGGTGGACCGTGCTTCTTGAGCGCCGCTTCCACGATGTCGATCGCGCGCACCACGCCGGCGCAAAAGCCGCGCGGGCTGCACAGGAGGACGGCAAGGGGTGGTTTCGGTTCGGTCATGGCGTCGGTCGCGAGCGACATGACGGCACGGAGCGGCGCCGTCAAGGCGGCGCCACAATCCTGGCGCGTCAAAGGGCGTGGCTTTTTGCGCCGCCGGACGGGCATGCTAAGAGCCCGGCCGTCTTGTCGTCGAAAGCGAGGTCGCCGCGGCATGTCGCGCGTCAGTTCCCTGTCCTTCGTCCGGCTCGCCCTCCTGCTCGGCCTTGCCGCGCTGCTTGGCGGCTGCGCCTCGGCCCTGACCGAACCCGTCCCGCCGCAAGGCGCTCCGCCGCGCATGGCCCAACCCGGATGGATTTCCGGCGTGTTCGGGAGCCAGCCGCTGCCCTCCGGCCCTGTGGCCGATCCGGCGATCCAGAACCGCCCGACACCGCCGAACTGTCCGCGCGTCGACATCCGCGAGGGAACGGAAACGCTGCGGACCTTCGATGCCGGCGCGCTCAACGAGCAGAACCGCCTGCGGTGGCAGGCCTCCATCGTGCAAACGGCCCGCGAGTGCCGGTCGCTCGGTGCGGAGGTGAACTACGTGATCGGCGTGACCGGCCGCGTCCTCCTCGGCCCGGCCGGCACCCCCGGCACGTTCCAGGTGCCGGTGCGCTACGTCGTGCGGCGGGGCGAGTCCGACGTTTTCTTCACGCGCCTCGTGCAGGTGCCCGTCACGATCCCGGCCGGACAGACGGCAGCGAACTTCACCCACGTCGTCGAAGATATCCTGGTTCCGCGCGACCCGACGGATCCGCTCGCGAACCTCCAGATCTTCGTCGGATTCGACCCGCAGCCCGAGCGCCCGCAGCGGCAGCAGCGTCGCCAGCCGCGCGTCGCCCAGCGCTGAGGCTGCTACTCGGCCGCCTGCGTGATCGGCGCCGGCGGCGTCCAGCGCAGAACCGGCTGGCGCGCCGCCCGCGTTTCATCCAGGCGCCGGCGCGGCGCGTGATAAGGCGCGCCGGCAAAGCGCTCGGTCTCTCCGCGCTTCGCGGCCATTGCAAGATCGCGCAGGGTCGCGATGAAGAGATCGAGTGACGCCTTCGATTCCGACTCCGTCGGCTCGATCAGCATCGCCCCGTGCACGACAAGCGGGAAGTACATCGTCATCGGGTGATAGCCCTCGTCGATCATCGCCTTGGCGAAGTCGAGCGTAGCGACCTCCGTGCCCTTCAGCCACTCGTCGTCGAAGACGACCTCGTGCATGCAGGGTTGGTCGCCGAAGGGTTGCGTCATGAGGTCACGCAGCCCGGCACGAACATAGTTCGCGTTGAGAACTGCGTCCTCGGAGGCCTGCCGGCAGCCGTCGGCGCCGTGCGACAGCATGTAGGCGAGCGCGCGCGTGTACATGCCCATCTGACCGTGAAAGGCGGTCATGCGCCCGAGCGGCGCCAAGCCGTCCGCTGCATCGGCCGCGTGTTCCACGAGGCGCAGGCCGTCCGAAGTCTGCACGACATAGGGTACGGGCGCGTAGGGGGCCAGCGCCTCGGAGAGCACCACCGGACCCGCCCCTGGTCCGCCGCCGCCATGCGGGGTCGAGAATGTCTTGTGCAGGTTGATGTGCATGGCGTCGATGCCGAGGTCGCCGGGCCGCACCTTACCGACGATGGCGTTGAAGTTCGCGCCGTCGCAGTAGAAGTAACCGCCCGCCGCATGCACGGCATCGGCGATCGCGACGATCTCCGGCTCGAACAGGCCGCAGGTGTTCGGGTTCGTCAGCATGATGCCGGCGACGTCCGGCCCGAGAAGCGCGGCCACGTCCTTCACGTGCACCGTGCCGTCCGCCCGGGCAGGAACCGGCTTGACCTCGAAGCCGATCAGGGCCGCGGTCGCCGGGTTCGTGCCGTGCGCCGACTCCGGCACGAGCACGGTCTTGCGATGCCCCTCCCCTTTGGCGGCCAAGGCGGCCTTGATCGCCATCATGCCGCACAGCTCGCCATGCGCGCCAGCTTTCGGCGACAGCGCCACGGCCTTCATGCCGGTGAAGGCGAGGAGCCAGCGCGACAATTCCGTCATTACTTCGAAGGCGCCCTGTACCGTCTGCTGGGGCTGCAAGGGGTGCACGTCCGCAAAGCCGGGCAGCCGCGCCATGCGCTCGTTCAAACGCGGATTGTGCTTCATGGTGCAGGAGCCGAGCGGAAAGAGCCCGGTGTCGATACCGAAGTTTCTCTGCGACAGGCGCACATAGTGGCGCATCGTCTCGGGTTCGGAGAGGCCGACGAGACCGATCGGTCCTTGGCGCTTCAAGGCGCCGAGACGATCTTGCACCTTGGCGGGCGCTTCAATGTCGACGCCGGTCTCCTCGACGCGGCCGATCTCGAAGAGGAGCGGCTCCTCCTGCAGGAGAGCGCGGTTGCCGGTGAAGGTCGCATGGCCGGCGGCATCAGCGGCGCCGGGAGCGGTGGAGCGGCCTTGGCGGTTGAGCATGGCTTATCCCTCAACGCGAGCGATCATTCCCTCCACTTGCGCGCGGCAGGGAGGGGGTCCGGGGAGGTGGGGGGCAATAAAAAACATCGCCATCATCACGCGAGCGCGCCTTTCAGCGCCGCCACAAGAGCGGCGCGGTCCTCGTCGGTGTTCACCTCCGTGGAGGCGACGAGGAGGAGGTTCGCGAGTTCCGGCCGCGTCGGTTCGAGGCGCGACACGGGCACGCCGCCGAACACGCCTTTCGCCGCCATGGCGTCGACGACCGCGGCCGCCGACTTCTTCAGCCGCAGCGCAAACTCGTTGAAGAAGGTCTTCGAGACGATTTCGACGCCCGGCACGGCGGCGACCATCTCGGCAAGCTTCACCGCGTTCGCGTGATTGACTTCGGCGAGCCGCGTGATGCCCGCCTCGCCAAGAAGCGTCATGTGGATGGTGAAAGCCAGGCAGCACAGGCCGGAGTTCGTGCAGATGTTGGACGTCGCCTTCTCGCGGCGGATGTGCTGCTCGCGCGTGGACAGCGTCAGCACGTAGCCGCGCTTGCCCTCGGCATCGACGGTTTCGCCGCACAGGCGGCCCGGCATCTGACGCACGAACTTCTGCCGCGCCGCAAAGAGACCGACATAGGGTCCGCCGAAGTTGAGGCCGACGCCGAGGCCCGCGCCTTCGCCGACCACGATGTCGGCGCCCATAGCACCCGGGCTCTCGATCAGCCCGAGCGATACGACCTCGGTGAACACCGCGATCAACAGCGCGCCGACGGAATGGGCTTTCTCGGCGATCGGCCTGAGATCGATCAGGTCGCCATAGAAGGATGGCGTCTGCACCACCACGCAGGAGGTCTTGTCGTCGATCGCGTCGAGGATTTTCTCCGTGCCGCCAGGCGCGGGCGGCAGCGCCGCCACCTCGTCGGAAGCCATGCGCGACAAAGTTTCAACCACGTCGCGGTATTGCGGGTGCAGCGTCCCGGAGAGCACCGCCTTGCGCCGCTTGGTCACGCGATGCGCCATCAGCACAGCTTCGCCGCAGGCGGTCGAGCCGTCGTACATCGAGGCGTTCGCGACCTCCATGCCGGTCAAGAGCGCGACCTGCGTCTGAAACTCGAAGAGATATTGCAGCGTGCCTTGCGCGATCTCCGGTTGATAGGGCGTGTAGCTCGTCAAGAATTCCGAGCGCTGGATGAGATGATCGACGGTCGCCGGGATGTGGTGCTTGTAGGCGCCGCCCCCGACGAAGAACGGCACGCTCGCCGCAGCAACGTTCTTGGCGGCCATGTGCCCCATGGTTCGTTCCACCGAGAGCTCGCTCGCATGCGTCGGCAGGTCGACAGGTTCTGGGAGAAGCTTGCCCTTCGGAACGGAGGCGAAGAGGTCGTCCACCGACTTGACGCCGATCTTTGCGAGCATGTCGCCGCGCTCGACATCGGACAGAGGCAGATAGCGCATCGGAAACCTCGCTCGACACTCAGGCGTTGACGACCATCTCCGCGCGCAAGGAGTTCGCGATGTAGCACTCCTCATGGGCGCGGTGATGGAGTTCGGCGATCTCGGACGCCGTGGGGCGGTTGTCGCCGGAAAAAACGATCTTCGGTGACAGGGTGATACGGGAGAGAAAGAGCTTGCCCCGCTCGTTCTTCGTCATGACACCGACGGCATGGTCGGCGTAGCTGTCGATGGTGAAGCCGCGCTTCGCCGCGAAAGCAAGAAAGAAGAGCATATGGCAGGCGGAAGCGGCGGCGACCACCGCTTCCTCCGGATCGACCGCGTCGGGCCTCGAGAGCGGCGCCGGCACGCTTGTCGGCGCGGAGGAGCCCACGACTGTCACGCCGCCGTCGAAGCGCCATTCATGCGCACGCGAATAGCGGTCGTTCTTGAAGGGCACGGCGGGATCGCGCGTCCACACCACGTCGGCGACGTATTCGTGAACGGTCATCAGCTAAGCGACTCCAGATAGACCTTGTACTGCTCCTCGGTCATGAGCCCGTCGAGGTCGTTCCGGTTCGCGAGCTTGATTTTGAGGAACCAGCCCGCCCCCATCGGAGCTTCGTTCACTGTACCGGGCGAATCGGGCAGCGCTCCATTGACCGCGACGACTTCACCCGCGACGGGCGCGTACACTTCCGCTGCCGCCTTCACGCTTTCGACGACGGCAACCTGCTTGCCCTGCTCGATCTTCGCCCCGACCTCGGGGAGTTCGACGTAGACAACGTCGCCGAGCTTCTCCTGCGCGTAATCGGTAATGCCGACGACGCCGGTATCGCCTTCGACGCGAACGTATTCGTGATCCTTGGTGTAGCGGATGGTCATGGGCACCTCACTTCGGCGAGCGGACGTAGCGGTTGGGTACGAAGGGCATGGCGGCGACGCGCGCCGGGTGGGGCTTGCCCCGGACGAGAAGATGGACCGGCGTGCCGACCGCCGTGTGCGTCGGCGGGACGTAGCCCATGGCGAGCGGACCGTTCAGCGTCGGACCGAAGCCCCCGGAGGTGACGGTGCCGAGCGGCAGGCCGGTCGCCGGATCGAGAATGGCCGTGCCTTCGCGCGCAGGCGCCTTGCCTTCCGGCAGAAGACCGACGCGCACGCGATAGGGGCCTTCGCGCAGCTCGCGCTGGACGCGCGCAGCCCCCGGAAAGCCGCCCTCCTCGCGACGCCGTTTCTGGATCGACCATTGCAGCCCTGCTTCGATCGGCGATGTCGTCGTGTCGATGTCGTGCCCGTACAGGCAAAGGCCGGCTTCGAGGCGCAGCGAGTCGCGCGCGCCGAGCCCGATCGGCTTGACGTCGGCATCGGCAAGAAGGCGCGTCCACAGCGCTTCGGCTGCATCGGCCTTGACCGAAATCTCGAAGCCGTCCTCGCCGGTATAGCCCGAGCGTGAGATGTGACAGCGATGGCCGGCCAGGTCGAACCAACCGGCGCGCATGAAGGCAAGATCGACCGCACCGCAGCCGAGACGACGCAGGACATCGACCGCGCGCGGGCCTTGCACAGCGAGCAGTGCGCGATCCTCGCCGCGCACCAGGCGCAGGCCCTGCGGCAAGTTCGCCGCGATGTGCGCGTAGTCTGCCTCCTTGCAACCGGCGTTGACGACCAGATAGACGTACTGCGCCTCTTCGAGCGTCGCTGGGCGCGTGATCATCAGATCGTCGAGGATGCCGCCCTCGGCATTGGTCAGTTGCGAGTAGCGCTGCTGGCCGTGCACAAGGCCGAGGATATCAGCCGGCACGAGCGCTTCGAGCGCGCGGGCGATGGTCGCGAAGTCCGGCCCCTCGATCGTCGCCTGGCCCATGTGGCTGACGTCGAAGAGGCCCGCATGCGAGCGTGTCCAATTGTGCTCGGCGAGCACGCCGGCCGGGTACTGCACCGGCATGTCGTAGCCGGCGAAGGGCACCATCTTGGCCCCGAGCGTGCGGTGCGCGGCGTTGAGCGGCGTGGCGAGGAGCGGCGAAGACGCGGTGTCGGCCATGCGGCCTCCCGGAGACGCGAGCGCATCGCCGGACGACGTCCGGCGCGTGCCCCCTCTGTCCCGGGACCTGAGAGATTTCGCCCGCCCGTGGAGACGGACCTACCCCCGTCGGTGGGTGGCGTGCGGCCACCGCTTTCCAGAGTTCAGGACCCCCGCGGTCCTTTTGCCTGAGCGTTTCCGGGGCGGTTGCGCCTTCGGCGCCGGCACTCGCTGTTCGCTGCGCCGGTCTCTTCCGCGGGAGTGAGAACGGTTGCCCGCTCGCGGGCGGATACATACGCCGGGCGAGGCGGCGGTCAAGGTAAAATGACGCGCAATTCCCGAGGATGCACTGCGTTCATCCGGCGCCCTTGACCACCTCGTCGAGGTAGATTTGCCGCAGGCGCGTCGTCACCGGTCCCGGCTTGCCGTTGCCGACCGGCTTTCCGTCGATCGCGATCACCGGCATGACGAAGGACGACGCCGCGGTGTTGAAGGCTTCGGCCGCGACGAAAGCCTCGGCCAGGGTGAAGGGGCGCTCCTCGATTCTCAGGCCCTTCTCGGCCGCGACGCGGATGAGCGAGCTGCGCGTGATGCCAGGCAGGATCGCGTTCGAAAGCGGACGCGTCAGGATGCGCCCGTCCTGCGTCACGATGTAGGCGTTCGACGAGCCGCCTTCGGTGACGACGCCGTTCTCGTGCATCCAGGCTTCCTTGGCGCCCGCCTCCCTCGCCGCCTGCTTGGCGAGCACCTGGGCGAGGAGGGCGACCGACTTGATGTCGCGGCGCTGCCACCGGATGTCCGGCACGGTGATGACCTTGATGCCGCTCTCGCCATCGGCGTTGAACACGAGACTGCGCGCCTGCGTGAACAGCACGACGGTGCTTTTCGTGCTGGCATCCGGGAAGGCGAAATCGCGGTCGGCCGCGCCGCGCGTGACCTCGAGATAAATCCCGCCTTCGTCGAGAGCGTTCTTCCCGATCAGCGCGAGATGAACGCGCTTCAGCTGCCCGCGCGACATCGGCAAGGTGAGCTTCAACTCGCCCATCGAGCGGTAGAGGCGGTCAATGTGCGGCTCGTAGTCGACCAGCCGGCCGCCCACCACGGCCGTGACCTCGTAAACGCCGTCGGCGAAGAGGAAGCCGCGGTCGAAGATCGAGACCTTGGCGTTCTCTTCCTTCACGAAACGGCCGTTGACGTAACAGATGCGGGACATGAGGTGCTCCAGGATCGGACAACCCCACCCTAGTCGAGCCCAGCGCGCGTCGCTATCGCCGGTCTCTTTTCGCCGCAAAGCAGGACGAGCTTGCGTGCATCGCTTGGGCCGGCTTTCCCAAGGCCCCCTGCCGAGCCGCCGGCTGGTTCCGTTCCGGCAGCAAGCAATGTCGTGTGCCACCAGGGGTCGAGCGAGGCGCGCATGCTCGGACGCCTCGCCGTTGCCGTGATTGCCGCGGACGTTGTTCTCGCCGCTGTCGGCGGCGTCTTCCTCGCCCGTCAGGGCTTCATCGCGTTCCGCAGGAAGCTCCCGCCGACCGGGACCGCCAATCACTCCGCAGCCAGCGCGGGGACCTTGACGCCGACTGGAACAATAGCCGCGACAATTGGATCGCGAAGATCGACACGACATCCGAGACCGTCGATTGCGGAGGCCACGGGCACCGGGCCTCCGTCTTCCGCCAAAGCGCCGAGGCGCAGGGTCAGCGCTTCGTGCGCCATTGCCGTCGCTTCGTCGAGCGTGTCGCTTGCCGACATGCAACCGGGAACGTCCGGGAAGGATACGCCGAAGGCGGTTCCAGGCTCCTTGTGCACGATGGCGAGGTATCGCGTCACAATGCCTCGATGAGCTTCGCCGCACCGGAGGTGTCCGCCTGGCCGGGCGTGTTCTCGACGTTCAGGGCCTCGACCTTGCCGTCCTTGACCACCATCGAATAGCGCTTCGAGCGCACGCCCATACCGAACGGCGTCATGTCGGCGTCCAGTCCGATCGCCTTGGCGAAGGTGCCCGCACCATCGGCGAGGAACCAGTCGATCTTGCCGTCGGCGCCCGAGGCCTTCTTCCACGCGTCCATGACGAAGACGTCGTTGACGGCAGTGACCGCGATGGCATCGACGCCTTTCGCCTTGATGGCCGCAGCGTTTTCGACGTAGCCCGGCATGTGGTTGCGGTGGCAGGTCGGCGTGAAAGCGCCCGGCACGGCGAAAAGCACGACCGTCTTGCCCTTGAACACGTCCGTGGTCGTGACTTCCTTCGGGCCCTCCACGGTCATCACCTTGAACGTCGCTTCCGGCAGGCGGTCGCCTTTTTTGATGGCCATCTCGTCGCTCCTGACTGGCGGCGTCTGCCGTCACATAGGACGTCGGGGGCTATTCGTCGAGCGTGCGAAGCTCTTCGACTGCCGCCACGGGTCCCACGACCGTCACGCGCAGCGCCTGTCCGGCATGCAGATCGAGCACGCGCGCGACATCGACATGCGCCACCAGCCCGTCCCCGCGGCGATCGAGGCGCGGCAAAGGCATGGTCCGCTCCGTGGGCCCTTCGACGACCGCATGGTCGACGCCGCCGGCCAGCGTGGCATGAAAGGCAAGCCGCGCGGTCGCGCGGTCCACGCGCCATTGCGTGACACTCGTTCCTGCCGCAACGGCGCGCGGCACGCGAGCAAGATGTGCGCGTAGCAGGCCAGCATCTGCGGCCGTTGGCGACATGCGGCCGATCACAAGCTTCGTCATCGCCTGCGTCGGAATGCAAATCCGTTCGCAAACGCCGAAATCGAGGGTCAGCGCAAGCTCGACCGGGCGGGACGGATCCCTGGACCGCACGCGGACGGGGAAGACGACCTCGCGGGCATACCCCAGGATGTGGCCCGACCCGTCCTGGAACCGCTCAGGTGCAGGATAGAGCACTTCCGCTCCGGCGAGGTTCCGCGAACGCGTGAAGTCGAACTGGGGCGGCAGGCCGCTATCCCCCGGGACGCGCCAATAGGTCTTCCAGCCGGAGGCGAGCGCCACGTGAACGCCGGCCAGGAGCTGCCCGTCGTTTTCGGCGAGCGCCCCGATGAGGCGCACGTGGGCGGGCTCCGTCGCAGCGCGACGCGGCTGCGCGGCCACTGGGGCGGTGAGCCCGACCGCCATCAACACCCGCAAGCAAGCGCGCCGTGAAAAGTCCACTCGTGTCATGGGGCCGGGATAGCAGACCGGCGGCGGCAGAGCGATCCACGATGGAGTGAACGGCGCGCGAGCAGGTCGCACGCATCAACGCTTCCCAAGCCCCGCCGATTGGGTTCTACTTCCGCTCATGAACCTGTCGAGCCTCCTCGACCGGCAGCAAAGGCCGGGTTTCCTGGACGGTCAGTTCCTGGTCGCCATGCCGACCATGGAGGACCCGCGGTTCCGTCGTGCGGTCATCTATCTGTGCGCGCACTCCGCCGACGGGGCGATGGGCATCGTGATCAATCATCCGGCACCGCATGTAAGCTTTCCGGACCTTCTCGTTCAGCTCAAGATCATTCCGGAAGGCGCCGACATCCTGCTGCCCCCCGGCGTCGGAGACATGCAGGTCGTGCAAGGCGGCCCGGTCGAACAAGCGCGTGGCTTCGTGCTGCACACACCGGAAGTCTTCATCGACAATTCCACCCTGCCGATCGCGGAGGGGATTTGCCTGACGGCGACGCTCGACATCCTCAAGGCGATCGCCCGCGGCAAGGGCCCGCGCGCGGCCGTGCTGGCGCTCGGCTATGCGGGATGGTCTGCGGGCCAGCTCGAGAGCGAAATCCAGGCGAACGGATGGCTCAACTGCCCGGCCGACGCGGCGATCATTTTCGATCACGATCTCGACACGAAGTACGAACGAGCCATGCACAAAATCGGCGTCGACCCCGCGCTTCTGTCGGGCCAGGCCGGGCGCGCGTGAGTCACTGCGCCGCTGCCAAGCGCGCCGCGCCGCGCAGCCGTTGTGTCGCCTGCTCGGCAGTCATCGCCTCACCATAGGCGAAACCCTGCGCGTAGGTGCAACCCATCTGCAGAAGCTCGATGCCGTCGGACAGCGTCTCGGTACCTTCCGCGACGACCTCAAGACCGAGATCCAGTGCCATGGCGACGATCGAGCGTAGGAGCACCGGCCGCTGCCCCGAGCCGTTCGGTTTCACGAATAGCCGATCGATCTTCAACATGTCGAAGGGGAAGCGCTGAAGATAGGCGAGGCTCGAGTAGCCGGTGCCGAAGTCGTCGAGGGCGAGCCCTGCGCCGAGATCGCGAATGCGCGCCAGCATCTGCGCCGCATATTCGGGATTCTCCATCACCAGGCTTTCGGTGATCTCGAGCTTGAGCGTGCCGTGTGCGACACCCGATCGCGTCAGCACGGTGCGAACGTCGTGGATGAGGTCGTGGCGCAGCAGCTGGCGGCTCGACACGTTCACCGAGACGTAGAGCGGCAGATCGGTCGGGAAGTCGACCTGCCACTTTGCAAGTTGCCGCGCCGCACGGTCGAGCGTGAACAAGCCGATATCGAGGATGAGCCCGCTCTCTTCGGCGATGGCGATGAAGTCCGCCGGGCCGATGCGCCCAAGCCGCGGATTGTCCCATCGGAGGAGAGCTTCGAAACCGGCGATCGATTGGTCTGCGAGACGAACGACCGGCTGGTAGAATACTTTGATCTCGTCGCGCTCGAGAGCATGCCGCAGATCGGTCTCCAGGGCCAGACGATCGGCGCTGGTCGCGCGCATTCCGGGCTTGAAAGCCTCGATGCGATCTGCACCCGCCTTTTTGGCATGGTACATGGCGAGTTCCGCATCCTTCAGCATGTCGTCTTCGGATCGGTACTTGCCGTCCCACACGACAAGACCGATCGATGCGGTCAAGAACAGCTCGCGCTCGGCAAAACTGATCGGCGCCCGCATTTGCTTGCGCAATTGATCGGCGAAGGCTGCAATGCGCTCTGGCTCGCGCTCGGACAGAAGCACCAGCCCGAATTGGTCGCCCGAGAGCCGCGCGAGTGTATCCTGCGGCTTGAGCAAGCGCGCGATACGGCGCGCCAGCGTTGTCAGCACGCTATCGCCGACCGAAATTCCAACCGAGTCATTGACGAATTTGAAGCGGTCGACATCGATCACGAACACTGAGGGACGCGTTCCATCGTCGGAACGCCCACGCATCACGGCCGCCTGCAGACGGTCAAGGAAGAGCTCCCGATTCGGCAGCCCCGTCAGATTGTCGTGAACCGCATCGTGGAGGAGGCGCTCCTCCGCCGTTTTCGACTCCGTGACGTCGGCCAGTGTTCCGACACAGCGCAGAACCTCTCCGTCGCTGCCCACGACCGGCCGCGCACGCAGATGGAACCAGCGGTAATGGCCTTCGTGATCCTTGAGGCGGAAATCTTCCACCAAGCGTCCACGACGATGCTCTACGATCGTGTCGAGCACGGCGCGGAAGCGGTCGCGGTCGCCCGGGTGCAGATGTTCGAGCCAGCGGATTGCCGGACCTTCCAGCGTGCCGCGCTTGAGGCCCAAGGTGGCTTCGGCTTCCGGTGAGGTATAGATGCGGTCGCGCGTGACATCCCAGTCCCACACCACATCGCCAGCGCCGAGGAGCGCAAGTGCCCGGCGCTCACTGTCCGGGATGAGACCCGACACGCCCTGCCCTCCAGCAAAGGCATGTTGCATGACCGTGAAACCGACAAGAAGAACGATGAGCACGAGCCCCCCGGCAAGCGCGGAGGAGGCCAAATCATTCGTCAGGTACCCGGACACGGTCGCGCTCGCCGCGACCATCCAGAGCAGTAGAATGACCCATGCCGGCGTCAACATGATCGCGCGGTCATAGCCGCGCATGACGGCGAGCCAAGCGATCAGGAGCAGGCCGAATACAGCCGTGGCGGCGGCCGAGAGACGCGCGATACCTGCAGCGAGTGACGGGTCGACGATCGCGACCCCGATCAGACCCACCAAGCCAAGCGACCATGCAAGCGCGATCCAGAAGAAGCGAACGTGCCAGCGGTTGAGATTGAGATAGGCAAACAGGAAGATCAGAGTTGCGGCTGCAATCGCGGCCTCAGCCCCCGCCCGGTAGATGCGATCGCCTTCCGCGCCCGTGGAAAAAACCTTGTGCCAGAACCCGAAGTCGATGCAGAGGTAGGCAAGCACGGCCCAGGCAAGCATGGCGGCTGCCGGCAGCATCGTCGTGCCTTTCACGAGGAATAGGATCGTCAGGAACAATGCGGACAGTCCGGCGATGCCGATCACGATGCCTTGGAACAAGGTGAAGGCGTTGATGCGGTCCTTATAGGCATCGGAATCCCACAACGTGAGCAACGGGACGCGCGGCTCGCGCAGTTCCGCGACGAAGGTGACCGTCGTGCCCGGATCGAGCGTGATCAGGAAGACGTCGGCGTCCGGGTTTTCCTGCCGGTCCGGACGGAACCCCTGACTGGGCGTGATCGAGACGATTCGCGAGCCCCCGAGATCCGGGCGAAGGAGGCCAGAGCCGACCATGCGATAGTGCGGCGCGACCAGGATGCGATCGATCTGCTCGTCGGTTTCGTTGCGAAGCGCAAAGGTGATCCATGTCGGGTTCGATCCCGCCTCGCGCGCACGCACCTCGATGCGCCGCACGATGCCGTCCGACCCTGGCGCCGTCTGCACGGTGATCTGATCCCCGCGATCGCGGTGGTATTCGATCACGCGAGTCAAGTCGATCGCGGTTGCATCCGACGTCACGCTCACGGCCTCTTGCGCCGATGTCGGTGCAAGTGCACAGGCGATGACGCCGATCGCGATCAGGACGGCTCTGGCGAGCTGCAACATCCACTCCCGGCGGGGGATTCCCGCACGTCGTCGTACCGCGCGCCTGCAGAGTAGCCAAGCGTGCCACCTGGTGGCCGCCCACGCCAGGCGGCTCTGACCACCCTCTTTCCTGAACCATCAAGCCGCGCGGCTCTGTCTGTTACGGCCGCGGGTCGTCGTTCACCATGGCGAAAAGGAGGTGGTCCTGCCACGTGCCCGCTATGCACAGATACCGTCGGGCGAAGCCCTCACGTGTGAACCCGGCCTTTTCGAGGACCCTGACTGACGGTTTGTTATGGGGCATGCAGGCCGCTTCGAGACGGTGCAGGCGCAAGGTATCGAACACGAAGGGTATGATCGACCGCACCCCCGCCGTCATGTAGCCCTTGCCGGCATGGGGTGCCCCCATCCAGTAGCCCAGCGAACAGGCCTGAGCGACACCTCGGCGCACGTTCGAGAGGGTCAGGCCGCCAATAAGATTGTCGTCGCTCCGCCGGAACAGGAAAAAGGCATAGGATGAATCGTCCTTGAGCTCCTGAGCGTAGCGCTTGACGCGGCGGCGAAAGGCGAGCCGAGTCAGATCATCCTCCGGCCAGGTCGGTTCCCACGGCACCAGGAAATCCCGGCTCGTGCGCCTGAGTTCGACCCAGCCGTCATAGTCCAAGAGCGAAGGCGCGCGAAGATAGACGTCCGCGCCGATGATCGTGGCGTTCGGCTCGGCAAGGCCGACAGTGCGAAACAAAGCCATGACTGTGAGCGCTTCGGCAAGATGGTCGATGTCACAGTGTTCGCGATCCGGACCGGGCTGGCAAGGCCGCTTCCCTCAGAGCAGCTCCCGCTCGCGGATCGGCCCGACGCTCGCGAACGCCGAGGTTCCGCTCGCCAGCGCTGACGCCCCAAAAGCACGCACCTGATCGACATCGACGGCGTCGACGGCAGCCGTGATGGCCTGGATCGAGCGCGTTTCGCCGAAGACGAGAAGCTGGCGCGCGAGCCGGTCGGCCCGAGCCGCGGGGCTTTCGAGGCTCATCAGCAGCGACGCCTTGAGCTGCGCTTTGGCGCGCGCAACCTCGGCTGCCGACACGCCGCGCGCCGCCTTTTCGAGTTCCTCGACGAGAAGCGGCACGAGGGTTGGCGCGTCATCCGGATCAGTGCCTGCGTGCATGCCGAGGAGACCGATGTCGGAATAGGCCCAATGAAAGGCAGACACCGTGTAGCACAAGCCGCGCTTCTCCCGCACCTCCTGGAACAGGCGCGAAGCCATGCCGCCACCGAGCACACTTGCGAAGACACGTGCGGCGTAAACGCGTTCATCCCGGATCGACACGCCCGGAAACGCGATGGCGATATTGACCTGCTCCAGATCGCGCTCCTCGCGGATCTTACCGCCGACAAAGCGGGCCGGCTCTACCGGAGCAGGCGCCAAGGCGGGAAGGCCTGCCAAGCTCTCCTCGGCGCGCGCGACGAGCGCATCGTGGTCGATGTCCCCGGCCGCTGCAACGATGGTTCGGGACCCGCGATAGTGATGGCCCAGGAAGTCCTGGACGTCCGCGCGCGTGAAGGAGGAGACGCTCTCGTCGGTTCCAAGAATTGAGCGGCCGAGCGTGTGTCCAGCGAATGCTGCGGCCTGCAGATGCTCGAAGACGAGATCGTCGGGCGTATCCTGCACCGCCGCAATCTCCTGGCGGATGACGGTCTGCTCCCGCTTTAATTCGGTCGGTTCCAGAACCGAGTCCGTGACGATGTCGGCCAGGATGTCCAAGCCCAGGCCGGCATCGGCGGAAAGGGTGCGGGCGTAATACCCCGTATCTTCCATCGAAGTCGCAGCATTGATGTCGCCGCCAACCGCCTCGATCTCCTCGACGATGGCGCGCGCGCTGCGCCGGCGCGTCCCCTTGAACGCCATATGTTCAAGCAGATGGGCGATGCCGTGCTCGCGCGCACTCTCGGCGCGTGCGCCGGCTCCGACATAGATGCCGAGCGCCGCAGAGGCGACGGAGGGCATCGTCTCGGTGACGATGCGCACCCCGTTTGCAAGGACGGAGAGACGCGGCTCGACGAACAGGCTCACGCGCGCGCTCCAGAGCTGACGGCGCGCGTGCGCGCACGGATGAACGTCTCGACCTCTGCCTGATCAGCAGGAAGCACCACGAAGCGTTCGGCGCCTCCATCGAGCGTCGACCAATCCGGCAGGTTTGGACGCACGAAGGTCGCTGCTTCGACAGCGTCGGGGAACTTCGCTGGGTGCGCGGTCCCGAGTACGATGCGGGGCACATCGCGCCTGCCTTCGACCGATCGAGCAGCATAAAGCGCGGTCGCCGTGTGCGGATCGGCCAAATACCCGCCGAAGGCAGCATCCCGCCCGGCGAACCCGCGCATCACGTCGGCAACGGTGGCGTCATCGGCGCTGTCGGCGGCAAAGACCGCCCGAATCTCGGCGAGCGCCTTGTCAGGAATTGCGAAACTGCCCGACTGCTTCAGCGACGCCATGAGCCGCCGCACGATGCCAGCGTCACGACCCGAAGCCTCGAACAGGAGGCGTTCGAAATTCGAGGACACCTCGATGTCCATCGATGGCGAGGTCGAGGGCACGACGCCGCGCACCTCATAACGGCCTGTGTGGAGCGCACGGGCCAGGATGTCGTTGACGTTCGTCGCGACCACGAGCCGCTCGATCGGCAACCCCATGCGACGCGCAACGAAACCGGCGAAGACGTTTCCGAAGTTCCCCGTCGGCACCACGAAACGCACCGGACGGTGCGGAGCGCCGAGCGCGACGGCACTCGTGATGTAGTACACGACCTGCGCGACGATGCGCGCCCAGTTGATCGAATTGATGCCAGACATCGCGACGTCATCCGCGAAGTCACGATGAGCGAACATCGCCTTCACGAGGGCCTGGCAATCGTCGAAGTTTCCCTCGATCGCAATCGCGTGCACGTTTGCCTCGCGGGGGGTGGTCATCATCAAGCGCTGCACGTCGGACACCCGGCCGTGCGGGTAGAGAATGAAGACGTCGACACGCGCTGCGCCGCGGAAAGCCTCGATGGCGGCCCCGCCCGTATCGCCGGAGGTTGCGCCGATGATCGTCACGCGCCGGTTCCGCTTTGCGAGCACGTGATCCATCAGCTGCGCGAGCAGCTGCATGGCCACATCCTTGAACGCGAATGTGGGCCCGTGAAAGAGCTCGAGGACGAAGAGGTTGGCGTCCACCTGAACGAGCGGCGCGACGTCCGGATAGCGGAAGCAATTGTCCCTTGCGTACGCCGCGCGCGTCAATGCGCGGACCGTTACAACGTCGAGGTCCGGCGCGCAGAAGGGCGCAATAACCTCGGCGGCGACTTCATGGTACCGTTGCCCGGCGAAACTGCCAATCACAGCCGGGGGGAGCGTCGGCCACGTCTCCGGCAGGTAGAGGCCGCCGTCAGCGGCCAGGCCAGTGAGCAGAACGTCCTCAAAGCCGAGCGCAGGCGCTTCGCCACGGGTCGAGATATAGCGCATCATGGTCTCCAAGCGGCGCGCAACCTAGCGGCGCCGATGTGCAGCAACAAGGGCACCCTACCCTGCAACGTCATCACGTCGCCCGCGCAAGCGCCCGGCGACAAACACGCCCCAGATGGCGACAAGCGTCGCCGCAAGGCCGTACCAAGTGAGCGCGTATTCGAGATGCCGGTTCGGGAAGGTCACGCGCGTTTGGCCGGCGAGCGGCAGATCGGTCGCGTTGGGCGTTGTCTGCTCGACCGTGAAAGGTGCGACGTCATCGACGGCGAGCGACCTTGCAAACAACGCCGGATCACGCGCGTAGAAGATATTGCGCGCCGGATCGTCGGTGTTGGTGAAGGAGCCGCGCCCCTCCGGGCGCCGCACCAGCCCCTCGATATTCACGGTTCCAATCGGGGTGACACTCGCAGGTCGTGACGAGAGTTCCTTCTGCGCGTAGGGGACGAAGCCGCGATTGACGAAGACGGAGCCGCCTTCGGCGAGCACGAGCCGGACATAGACCCACCAACCGGGCTGTGCCGCACGCCCGCGTGTCTCCGGTAAGATCGTATAAACATGCCGCTCGGCCGGCTGAAACGCTCCCGTCAACCGTACTTTCTGATAATCGAGTGCCTCGAGATCCAGCTGCGGCCAGTCGTGCCGCGGCGGCAGGGAGACGGCGGCGCCGTGCGCGCGCGCGCTCACTGTGGCGATTAAGGCCTCCTTCTCGCCCTTGCGGAAGAGTTGCCAGGTTCCAAGCGTCAGCAGCAGCGCGAGAACGATGAGCATCGCGATCGTCGGCCAGAGGATCGCCCGGGCCATGGTCACGCAGCGTTCTCGCGGCATGCTTCGGCCGCCCGATGGGGACATTGCAAGACGATCATCAACGCCTTCAGCGGTGTGAGCGCGGCGAGGGCGAGCGCCGTCGCGACCGGGAGCCACAGCGCGAGGTGCAACCACAGCGGCGGGAGGAACTTGAGTTCCACGGTCAAGGCGGCACTGGCGATCACGAAGCCGACGAGCATCATCACGAAGACGGCCGGCCGCTCGCCAGCGTCGGCAAAGTCGTGGTCGGGCCCACAGGCGTGACAGGATTTGACAAGCCTCAGATAGCCTGCGAGCCGGCACCCCCTTCCGCCATGCGGGCAGGCAGGGCTGAGGACGAGATCCACCGCGGAGCGTTCGGTCATTGGTCGGTTCGGCAGTGCGCTTCTCCTCATTGAAAGCGAAAGGGCGGCTCACGCCGCCCCTCTATTGCTTCCCGACTGAGTGCGTCGTCAGTGCGGTACGCGCGGTCCAGCGCCCCACACATATATGCAGGCGAATAGGAACAGCCAAACCACGTCGACGAAATGCCAGTACCACGCCGCGAACTCGAAGCCGAGATGCTGCTTCGGCGTGAAATGGCCAGCATAGGCCCGCCCCAAACAAACGGCGAGAAAGATCGTACCGATGATGACGTGGAAGCCGTGGAAGCCGGTGGCCATGAAGAAGGTCGCGCCGTAGATGTTCCCGGAGAAGGCGAATGTGGCCTTCGAATACTCCCATGCCTGCAACGCCGTGAAGGCGATGCCGAGAAGCACCGTGCACCACAGCCCTGTCTTCAGGCCTTCTCGGTCATTGGTGAGTAGCGCGTGATGCGCCCACGTCACCGTGGTGCCGGAAAGGAGAAGAACCAGCGTGTTGAGGAGCGGCAGATGCCAAGGATCGAAGGTTTCGATACCTTTCGGCGGCCACACTCCGCCGGTTGCCGCGATGCGCGCGGGCATCTCCGACGGGTTCGGAAACAGCGCCACCTCGAAATAGGCCCAGAACCAGGCAACGAAGAACATCACCTCCGAGGCGATGAACAGGATCATGCCGTAGCGAAGATGAAGCTGGACGACCGGGGTGTGGTCACCCGCATGCGCCTCGCGAATGACATCCCGCCACCATCCGATCATGGTGTAGATGAGGCCGGCGAGGCCGACGAAGAATAGGAACGGTCCCTTCGCGAAGCCGAAGAGGACCATGCCCGTCATCCACATCACGGCACCGACCGCCATGATAAACACGGCGGTCGCGCCAATGAGTGGCCACGCACTCGGCGCGACGAGATGGTAATCGTGGTTCGGCTTGGCGTGCGCGTCGGCCATGTGCGGTGGGCTCCCCCAGATTACTCGACGGTGGATGTCCGCGGCGCCTCAGCGAGCGGGCGCGACGGATTCCGCGTCGGGAAGAAGGTATAAGACAAGGTGATTGTGTCGAGCGAGGCGAGACCCCGATCCTTGTCGAGGTCGGGATCGACGAAGAAGCTGACAGCGAAATCCTGCGTCTCGCCGGGGCGCAGGAATTGCTCCGTGAAACAGAAGCACTGGATCTTGTGGAAGAAAACGCCGGTTTGCAGCGGGGTGACGTTATAGCTCGCTGTGCCGACCGTCTCGCGCGCGGCAAAGCTCGTCACCCGATAGATCGCGACGCGAGGTTCGCCAAGGCGCACCCGCATCACGGGCTCGACCGGCTCGAAACGCCAGGAGAGGCCAGGGGCGACATTGGCGTCGAAACGCACCGTCACCTCACGGTCGAGGACCGTGTCGGGAGCACGGATCGCAACCTGCGTCGTGCCACCAAGCCCGGTCACGCGGCAGAACCAGTCGTAAAGCGGCACGGCGGCGAAGGCCGCCCCGAACATCGTCATGAAGAAAGCGACGCAAGCGAATGCCACTCTCCGGTGGCGCGACGCGAGGTCCGGTGGGGTTGTCGACATCATGTCACAATGGCCGGTTGGCGATCAGTGGCACGCCCTTATAGAGCGTGATCACGTAGAAAATAACGAAAAGCGCGAAGAGAACGCCAGCGACGGCGAGATTGCGTTGCCGCAGCCGCTTGCGCTGCTCCTCCGTCATCTCGACCGGCTTGACGTTGGTCTCCGCGTTCACGGCTCAGCCTCCGAACGGCAGGGCGATGCGCATGCCGAAGGCATGTTCGGCGAGGAGAAGCGCGAAGACCGCAAACAATTGCAGGATCGAGAAAGCGAAGAGATGCTTGGTCGCCTCCTCGGCTGCCTCGCCGTCACGGATGCGGTAAACGCGCCACGCGCACAGCGCGAAACACATCGCGAGGAGGCCGGCGCTGATCATGTAGACAACGCCGGCGAAACCGAGAACCGGCGGCAGGAACGTGATCGGAAGATAGAGCGACGTGTAGATCAGGATTTGACGGCGGGTCTCGTCCGCGCCTGCAACCACCGGCAGCATGGGGACGCCGGCGCGGGCGTAATCGGTCGTCTTGTAAAGCGACAGCGCCCAGAAGTGCGGCGGCGTCCACATGAAGATGATGAGGAAGAGCACGAGACTCTCGACCGAAACGCTGCCCGTGACGGCCACCCAACCAATCATCGGCGGGAAGGCGCCGGCCGCGCCGCCGATCACGATGTTCTGCGGCGTGCGGCGCTTGAGCCACATCGTGTAGATCACCGCGTAAAAGAAGATGGTGAAGGCGAGGAGGCCGGCCGCGAACCAATTCGTCGCGAGCCCGAGAACGAGCACCGACCCGACCGAAAGCACGAGGCCGAAGGCAAGCGCCTCGCGCGGCGGAATGGTGCCCTTGGCGCAAGGCCGCGCGCGCGTGCGAACCATCACGCGGTCGATGTCGGCATCATACCACATGTTGAGCGCACCTGACGCGCCCGCCCCGATTGCGATCATCAAGAGAGCGATCGCGGCAAGCGCGGGCGGCAACCCACCCGGCGCGATCACCATGCCGACGAGCGCCGTGAAGACCACGAGCGACATCACGCGCGGCTTCAACAGCGTGACATAGTCGCCGACGCCCGCCATCTGCGGGACGGCTTGCGATATGTCGCGGCTGTCGCTGACGAAGCTCATCGGCCGGCGTTACCCCAGGCGCCTCACTTAATGCGCGGCAAGGTGTTGAACTGGTGGAAGGGTGGCGGTGACGGCAGCGTCCATTCGAGCGTCGTCGCGCCGGCACCCCATGGATTCTCGCCGACCCTGCGCTTGGCAAGAAATGCCTCGATCAGCGCCACGAAGAAAACGAGGAGGCCGACGACGACGATGTAGTAGCCGATCGATGACACATAGTTCCAATAGGCGTAGGCGTCCGGATAATCGATGTAACGGCGCGGCATGCCCTGAAGGCCCAGGAAGTGCTGCGGGAAGAAGGTGATGTTTGCGCCGATGAAGAACAGCCAGAAGTGAAGCTTCGCCAGCGTTTCGTTGTACGAGTAGCCGAACATCTTCGGGAACCAGTAGTACCAGGCCGCGAAGATGCCGAAGACGGCGCCGAGCGAGAGCACGTAGTGGAAGTGCGCGACGACGTAATAGGTATCGTGCAGCACCCTGTCGATACCGGCATTGGCGAGCACGACCCCCGTGACGCCGCCGACCGTGAACAGGAAGATGAAGCCGATCGCCCACAGCATTGGTGTCTTGAACTCGATCGAGCCGCCCCACATGGTCGCGACCCACGAGAAGACCTTCACGCCCGTCGGCACCGCAATCACCATCGTGGCGAACACGAAGTAGGCTTGTGTATCGACGTCGAGGCCGACCGTGTACATATGGTGCGCCCAGACCACGAAGCCGACGACGCCGATCGCCACCATGGCATAGGCCATGCCGAGATAGCCGAAGACGGGCTTTCTCGAGAACGTCGCCACGATGTGGCTGATGACGCCGAAGGCCGGAAGGATCAGGATGTACACTTCCGGATGGCCGAAGAACCAGAAGAGGTGCTGGAACAGAATCGGGTCGCCCCCGCCTTCAGGCACGAAGAAGGTCGTGCCGAAATTGCGGTCGGTCAAAAGCATGGTGATCGCGCCCGCAAGCACGGGCAGCGAGAGGAGGAGCAGGAACGCCGTCACCAGGATCGACCATGCGAACAACGGCATCTTGTGCATGGTCATGCCGGGGGCACGCATGTTGAAAATGGTCGTGATAAAGTTGATCGCGCCCAGGATCGACGAGGCACCCGCGATGTGCAGCGACAGGATGAGGAAATCCATCGCCGGGCCCGGATGGCCCTCCTTGCCCGCCAGCGGGGGATAGATCGTCCAGCCGCCGCCGAAGCCGCTGGCGCCGGTGGGGCCTTCGACGAAGAGCGAGATGAGGGCCAAAGCGAAAGCGGGTGGCAAGAGCCAGAACGAAATGTTGTTCAGGCGCGGGAAGGCCATGTCCGGTGCCCCGATCATGATGGGCACGAAGAAGTTGGCGAAGCCGCCGATGAAGGCCGGCATCACCATGAAGAAGATCATGATGAGACCGTGATAGGTGGTGAAAACGTTGAAGGTGTGCGGATTCGAGAAGTACTGCAGGCCCGGCTCCTGCAGTTCCAGCCGAATCCCGCCCGAAAGAATTGTGCCGATGATACCCGCGAACAGGGCGAACCAGAGATAAAGGAACCCGATGTCCTTGTGGTTCGTCGACAGGAAGTAGCGAACGAAGAACCCTGGCTTGTGATCGTGGTCGTCGTGCGGGTGAGCAGCGGTCGCCATGGTATCCGGTCCTCTCGGCGGGCGGCCTGGGGCACGCCCTTGCAAATTGTTATTCGGCGTCCTCTTCAGCGCGCAATGTCGGCGCTGGCGATCAGGTTCGGCGAAAGCACAGCCGCGAAGCGGCGGCGGGCATCCTCGACCCATGCGGTGAAGTCCTGTTCGGAAACCACGCGCACCGCGATCGGCATATAAGCGTGATCGCGGCCGCACAGTTCCGAACACTGACCGTAGTAGATGCCCGGGCGCTCGGCGCGGAACCACAGCTCATTGAGCCGCCCCGGCACCGCGTCAACCTTTACGCCGAAGGCCGGCACGGTCCAAGCGTGAATGACATCGGTCGACGTCACGATGACGCGGATGTTCTTGTTCACCGGCACGACCATCTCGTTATCCACGGCGAGAAGCCGCGGCATCTCCTCCGGCGTGCGGCCCATCTGCTGCGCGACGCGCAGGCGCTCACCGCCTTCTTCCCGCAGCATATCGGAACGGAACTCGAAATTGCCGTGGTCGGGGTAGCTGTACGTCCAACGCCACGAGCTGCCGATCGCCTTCACCGTCATGTCGATGCGCGGCAGCGTCTCCTGGCGGTAGAGGAGCTGGAATGAAGGAATGGCGATCACGATCAGAATGATGATCGGCACCACCGTCCATGCCACCTCCAAGCCAGTGTGATGCGTCGTCTTGGAGGGAACCGGGTTCGCCTTCCCGTTGAACCGCAGCACGCAATAAGCGAGCAGCGCCAACACGAAAAGCGACACGGCGGTGATGATCGGCAACAGGATCGCGCTGTGGAACCAGTGGATCTCGGTCATGATCGGTGATGCCGAGGGCTGCAGGTTCATACCGCCGGGCGTCGGCTGTGCAGCGAAGACCGCACCGACCCCAAGGAGCGCGACCGCCGCGGCCCCGACACGCGCCCATGAACGACGGACATGCAACGTCATCGCCTTCAACCCCTCTCCAACGCCGGCTCCGGCGCCAGTCTCGATCGCGTTCGGCCCGGCCACCCGGCCGACAGCGCACCCGCGCGTCCTGCGGCGGGGCCGTCGCTCGAACGTACAGCGCTCCCTCGCATGCACGCGCCCTTAACGCAACACGTCGCTCCCGTCGAGAGTGCAATCGCGCCACGCTCGACAGCATAGCAACCTAGCACGCGCCCTGTTTCTTGGTCGCAACCCCGCAGCATTACAACCATGCGGCAATTCCGCGCGAAGTCGCTGTCGGCGGCTGCGACCACAGCCCCTTGGTACACTCATTCATCGGCCGACCCACGCCACTTCGCCGACGGGTCTCGTGCGGACGCCAGGCCCCTGGGAAGCATGGCAGCCAAGACGCTTCCAACCCGATCTCGCCCTCGCCCCCCGACGGTCACGAAGGGGTCCCAATCAGGCTTGACAGAAAGCCTGCGGCCGCCTGCTTGACAGGTGGCCGCGCGATGTTACCCCGCCTCTAGATGGACGCAGCGGATGGTGCGAATCAGCATGACGACACGGATGCGGCGGCCTGAGGTTCGAGCGGTCGCGTTGGCCATTCTCCTTGCGGTCGCCTCAGGTGCCGCTTCAGCCCAGCAGGCCTCTGTGCCTCAACAGCCGCGCCCGGCTGCCCCCCAGGCGCAACCTCAGCGGCCGACCGCGCCGCTGCAAACCCCGAGCCGCGACGCGCAGGTACGTGGCACGTTCGGCGCCTGGCAAATGCTCTGCGATCAGCTTCCCGGCGCGCAGAACGAAATGTGTGCCTTGTTTCAAACGGTCGAGGCGGCGGACCGACCGAACACGGGCCTTGCCGTCTTCGTCTTCCGCACGGCAGATCAACGTTCGAATGTGATGCGGGTCATTGCGCCGCTGGGCGTGCTGCTGACCGGCGGTCTGGGCCTTCGCATCGACGACCACAATATCGGATCGACCGATTTCGTGCGCTGCTGGCCGACCGGGTGCATCGCCGAAGCGCGGCTGGCTGACGATCTGCTCGCGCGCCTGCGCAACGGACGCAGTGCGACCTTCATTTTGTTCATGACGCCGGAAGAGGGTGTCGGAATTCCGGTGTCGCTTGAAGGGCTCTCGCCGGGGTTCGATGCGCTCATCGCCACCGCCGCGGCACAAGCGCCCGCCAGTCCCGGCCAATCGCAGGCACCGACGAATGCTGCGCCGCAGTCTCCGCCCGCGCCTGCCGCGCCGCAACCGCCGGCACAGCAGCCTCGACGCTGACGACATGTTCACGCTCTACGGCCGCGACGGCTGGGGCTCCGTTCTCGTCGAGGCACAGCTTGCGCTGTACCGCCTACCCTTCCGTATCGAAACGGTCGGTGATCTCCTGCGTGCGCCAGAGTCGCGGCGAGCGCTCATCGCGCTCAACCCTATCGCGCAGATTCCAACCCTCGTTCTTCCCGACGGTCGGGTGATGACCGAAAGCGCGGCCATCACGCTCTATCTTGCCGAAGTCGCCAAGAGCGATCTGCTAGTGCCGCGGCCCGACGCCGGCGAACGTGCGTCGTTCCTGCGCTGGCTCGTTTTCCTGGTCGCGAACATCTATCCGACATTCACCTATGCTGACGTGCCGACGCGCTTCGTACCAGATGCAGCGGCCGATCCGTTCGTTGCGGCCGTCGATCAGCACCGCAAGGCCCTCTGGGGCGCGGTCGAGGGCGCGGCGGACGAACCTTGGTTCCTCGGCGCCCGCTTCTCGGCCATCGATCTCTATCTCGGCACGATGACACGTTGGGAACCGGGACCGGCTTGGTTTGCGGCCGAGATGCCGCGCCTTGCCGCTATCGGCGCACGAGCGCGGGCTGACGACCGCGTCGCAGCGATCTTTTCGCGGCATTTCCCTGGTGACTGACGGCGGCCAGTGGCCGAGGCCGTCAAAAGACGGTTAGACCCGCACGTCTGCCGGCGCAGCTCTCGAGACGCGCCTTGGTCCACCGTCGACGATGTCACTGCCCTGATTGGGAATAGTCGGGCGCCATCGAGTCGCGTAAGCGAAGTGCGGTTGCTGGAGACCCTCTTGGACAAAAATCACATCATCGCCGCCGCTCTCGGCATCATCGAGGGGCTTACGGAATTCCTCCCCGTTTCCTCGACCGGGCACCTGATCCTCTTCGTGGATCTGCTCGGCTTTCAGGCTCCACCCGGCCGCGCCTTCGAGATCATGATCCAGCTCGGCGCGATCCTTGCGGTGATGCTGGTCTACTCGATCAAGATCTTCGACACTGTCCGCGGCCTGCCGAACGACCCGCTCGCGCGCCATTTCGCGATTGCGATCCTCATCGCGTTCTTGCCGGCGATGGCCTTCGGCGCGCTCCTCTCCGAGTTCATCAAGACGGTGCTGTTCTCCCCGCGCGTTGTCGGATGGGCGCTCATCGTCGGTGGCGTCGTCATGCTCATCGTCGAGCAGAAGCGGCCGGTTCCAACCGTGCACCGCGTCGATGACATCGGCTGGGGCAAGGCGCTCGGCATCGGCCTCTTCCAATGCCTTGCGCTCATTCCTGGTGTGTCCCGTTCCGGCGCGACCATCGTCGGCGGCATGCTGTTCAAGGTCGACCGGCCGGCGGCAGCCGAGTTCTCCTTCTTCCTCGCCATGCCGACGATGCTCGGTGCCTTCGTGTGGTCCGCCTACAAGGCGCGGGCCGAGCTCTCTTTCGCCGACTTCAGCCTGATCGCGACCGGCTTCGTCGCGGCCTTTCTGGCGGGTCTGGTTGTCGTCAAACTGTTCCTCGCAATCGTGAGCCGCTACGGCTTCGCGCCCTTCGCCTACTATCGCATCCTGGTCGGCAGCTTCGTGCTCGGCCTCGTCATGATGCGATAGGGCAGATCGCTCTTACGGAGACCCGCCGGGCGCCCTATGTTCCGCCCAACCCGGAGCGCCCCATGGCCCAGACGACCGCCACCACAGCCCCTCGTTCCCTCATCGCCGAAGCCGGACTCGATCCGGACATCGTGCGCGAAATCGTTGCCGAGAGCCTCGATGGCGCGGATGATGGCGAGCTTTTCGTCGAGTACCGGCAGTCGGAAGCGCTCATGTTCGACAACGGGCGCCTGAAGACCGCGAGCTTCGATACCTCGAAGGGCTTCGGGCTTCGCGCTGTGTCAGGCGAGATCGCCGGCTACGCGCACTCAACCGAGCTATCGCAGGCCGCGCTCATCCGTGCCGGCGAGGCAGTCGCCAATGTCGCGCACGGCCGCGGCGGCATCTTCGCCGCCGCGCCGCCGCGCACCAACGCGAAGTTCTATGGCGAGGAGAACCCGATCGACACGCCCTCCTTCGCCGAGAAGGTCGCGCTCCTCGAGGAGATCGACGCCTACGCCCGCGCCAAGGACGCGCGAGTGCGCCAGGTGACGGCTGCGATCGCGGCCTCGTGGCAGGTGGTCGAGATCGTGCGGCCAGACGGTTGGATCGCGCGCGATGTGCGCCCGCTCGTGCGCGTCAACGTCGCGATCGTCGCGGGCGTCGATGGCCGGCAGGAGCAAGGTTCCCACGGCATGGGCGGACGCGAGGGCTATGCGGCCTTCATTGCCGGCGACAATTGGCGGCGCGCCGCCGACGAGGCGCTGCGGCAGGCTCTTGTCAATCTCGAGGCGGTGCCTGCCCCGGCAGGCGAGATGGACGTGGTGCTCGGACCCGGCTGGCCGGGGGTGATGCTGCACGAAGCCGTCGGGCACGGGCTCGAGGGCGATTTCAACCGCAAGAGGACTTCGGCTTTCGCCGGGCTGATGGGGCAGCGGGTCGCGGCCAAGGGCGTCACCGTCGTCGACGACGGCACGATTGCATCAAGACGGGGCTCGCTGTCGATCGACGACGAGGGCACGCCGACGAACCGCACGGTGTTGATCGAGGACGGCGTTCTCGTCGGCTACATGCAGGACCGGCAGAACGCGCGGCTGATGGGCGCGCGGCCGACCGGCAACGGCCGGCGTGAGAGCTTCGCGCACATCCCGATGCCGCGCATGACCAACACCTACATGCTCGCCGGCCCCTATGCGCCCGAAGAGGTCGTGGCGTCGGTGAAGCGCGGCCTCTACGCCAAGTCCTTCGGCGGCGGTCAGGTCGATATCACGTCGGGCAAGTACGTCTTCCAATGCACCGAGGCCTACCTGATCGAAGACGGCAAGCGCACACAGGCGGTCAAGGGCGCGATGCTCATCGGGGACGGTCCGAACGATCTCAAGCGCGTGACCATGGTCGGCAATGACCTCGACCTCGACCCCGGCATCGGCACCTGCGGCAAGAACGGGCAGGGCGTGCCGGTCGGTGTCGGCCAGCCGACGCTCAAGATGGAGCGCATCACCGTCGGGGGGACGGGATGAGCCGCGCCATCACCGGTGCGTGGAAACCGCTGTTGCGAACCGCACTCGACCTCGTCGTGGAGGCGGATGCAAACGGCTGGGAAGGGCGCCGTTTACCTGGGGAGGCGGAACCGTCCTTATGCTGCGCTTTCACCATCGGATCAGCCGCGATATCGACTTCATCGCGGCAGCGCCCGTCCGGCGCGATCACAGCGCTGGCCTCTTTGATTTCGAGGGCACGTCGGTACCGGCGGACAGTACGGCCGAAATCTTAGGATAGCCGCTGCACGTGAACGATCAGAGAAAGTGACCGCAAGAAGTCGACGCGCTCCCACAAGTCTCTTCGCATGATGTGCCGGGCGCGTTAGGCAACGCAACCCCATGCCGCGCCGGCCCGGGAAACCACCTCGGGAGTCATCTTGCCCCCCGCCGTCCTTGCCCTCGCCGCTGCCAGCTTTGCCATCGGCACGCAGGCCTTCGCCTTCGTCGGTCTTCTCGCTGAAATGGCCACCGATCTCCACACGAGCATCGGCACTGCGGGGAAGCTGATCGCGATCTATGCCCTTCTCTTCGCGGTCGCAGCGCCGTTGATCGCGACGCGAACGCTGACCCGCGAACGACGCGGCATGATTGTTGTCGGGCTCCTGCTGGTCACCCTCGCCAATCTCGCCTCCGCGGCCGCACCCAACTTCTGGACTCTGAGTGCCCTGCGAATCGTGGCGGCCCTCGGCGCCGCCACCGTCATGCCCCTCGCTTCAACCGCGGCGGCCGCTTTGGCCCCGCCGGAGATGCGCGGGCGCGCACTTGCCCTCGTCGTCAGCGGCATCACCCTTGCGTTCCTCGCCGGCATTCCGATCGGAGCGGCGATCGGCGGTGCATTCGGCTGGCGCGCGATCTTCATATTCACGACGGCGCTCGCCGGAGCGGCAGCGCTGGTCGTGCGCCTCGCCGTGCCGCCAGTTCCACCACCCCCAGGGACGAGCGGCAATCTCCGTACGCTTGTAATGGTCATGAGCGATCGGCGCGTGGCTCCGGTCGTGGCCACCACCGCCGTCTCTTTCGCGGCGATCTTCAACATCAATGCCTTCATTGGCCCGATCACGACGGCCCTGACGGGCGCCACGGGCGCAGGTGTCGGGTTCTTCCAGGCCTTTATCGGCGTCGGCGCCCTCGTTGGCGTACCGATCGGTGGCTATCTCGCGGACCGCGCGAAACGGTCACCCGCCCCGATCCTTCTCTTTGTCGTCATCGCGGCCACCCTCTCCGCATATTCGCTCCTCCTCATCCATGCGACCGGCGCCTTGCCCTGGCCCGTGCTCGCCGCCCTCGTCTTCACTGCTGCGGCGGCGCTGTTCTCGCTCGTCCCGACCATTCAAGCCCGCCTCCTCGGTGTGGTCGGGCCGCTGGCGCCGGTCGCGCTCGCGCTCAACGGCTCGGCGTTGTCGCTGGGGCAGGGCCTCGGCGCGACCGTCGGCGGCTTTGTCATCGACGAGGTCGGTCTTTGGGCCGTCGGGTTCGCCGGTGCGATCATCGCCGTGGCGGGGGCATTTCTCGCGGCGAGCTGGGCGACAG
Source organism: Pseudomonadota bacterium (assembly GCA_041694995.1). Lineage (GTDB taxonomy): Bacteria > Pseudomonadota > Alphaproteobacteria > Rhizobiales > UBA4765 > Raskinella. The sequence goes on from JBGFRS010000049.1 coordinate 46,409, forward strand.
CCCGCGATTAGCACTGAAACGGGACAGCTGGTCACACTTCGTTCATTCTTTCATGTGTAACGATCCATCCCACGGGTTTGCGCGTAGGTCCCACCAGATAGTAAGGACCCCGCCGATGAGCGCCCCCATTCTGGCCTTCGTGCCGCACGACAAGATCGATCGCGCGGTGACCGTTCTTGACATTGCCCTTGGTCGCGGGCTCGCTTTCGAGCGCGCGCTCTACTTCGCCGTCGAGAGCCTCGGTGAGGAACCGAGGTCCGTTCCTTCCCATGTCTGGCGCCTCATCGAGGCCAGTTGGAAGCGGCGAACCCAACGTCTTGCCGCGATCGGCTGATCCGCGTTCGCGCGGCTCGACAGGCTGCGCGGAAGCCGTCATGTCAGATTGATGCTCTTCTCCCTCTCTCACGCTGCTGAGGCCAGCAGTCCCGCGCATGCTGCCGGTCCGGATTTTCTGACGCTCGCGCTCGTTTTTCTCGCCGCCGCCGTGATCGCCGTGCCACTGGCAAACCGGGCGAAGCTCGGTTCGATCGTCGGCTATCTCGTCGACGGCGGCGCGGGGCTATGAGCGCGCCCGCGATGCCCGGGAGTTCGACCGCACCCGATCCTGCCGATGCGCCGATCGCACCCGAGGTCGGCAAATTCACGCAAGGCTCAACGCTGCGGCATGTGCTGGTGATGACCACAACGGGGTCGATCGGCCTCGTTGCGATCTTCTTCGTCGATGTTCTCAACCTCTTCTACATCTCGCTCCTCGGGGAACAGGAACTCGCGGCAGCGGTCGGCTACGCTGGGACGGTCCTGTTCTTTCTCACCTCCGTCGGCATCGGCCTCACCATCGGTATCAGTGCCCTCGTGTCGCAGGCACTCGGCGCGCAGGATCGATCGCGGGCGCGGCGCCTCGCCGGTTCCGGACTCGCCTTCATGTTCACGACGATGCTGGTGCTGACCGTTCTTGCCCTCGTCACGACGCGCGACCTCCTCACCCTTCTCGGAGCGAGCGGGCGCACGCACGAACTCGCCACCCGTTTCCTCTTCATCGCACTGCCCGCAACACCTCTCCTCGGGCTCGGCATGGCCTTCGGCGGCATCTTGCGCGCGGTCGGCGACGCACAACGCGCGATGTGGGTTACACTCGCCGGCGGGATCGCGGCGGCCGTCTCCGACCCCCTCCTCATCTTCGGCCTCGGGCTCGGTCTGGATGGGGCGGCCCTCTCGACCGTGATTTCACGGATCGTCTTCGTGATCGTCGGCATTCACGGGGCGATCCGCGTGCACGACCTCGTCGCGCGGCCCGATGGGAGCATCGGAGGCGACCTGCTCGCACTTGGCGCGATTGCCGGGCCTGCCGTAGTGACCAATGTCGCAACGCCGGTTGCCAATGGCTATGTGACCGCCGCTCTGGCGGGTTTCGGCGACGGCGCCGTTGCCGCGTGGGCCGTGATCGGGCGCATCATCCCGGTCGCCTTCGGGGCCATCTTTGCGCTTTCAGGAACGGTCGGACCGATCCTTGGCCAGAACCAAGGGGCGAAACGCTTCGATCGCGTCAAGCAAGCGCTCACCGATGCGCTTGCCCTCACGGTCATCTACGCCTTGGTGGTGTGGGCGCTCCTGTTTCTGGCGCAAGACTTCATCGTGCGCATCTTTGCGGCGTCCGGTGAAGCCGCCGCTCTGATCCGTTTCTACTGCACCTGGGTCGCAGGCACGTTCCTGTTCATGGGGGCGCTGTTCGTGGCGAACGCGGCTTTCAACACCTTGGGGAGTCCGCTGCTTGCGACCGCCTTCAACTGGGGGCGAGCAACGCTCGGGACCATTCCGTTCGCCATCGTCGGGGGGCAGATCGGCGGTGCGGCTGGTGTTCTGCTCGGCCAGGGACTGGGCGGGGTCGTGTTCGGAATGGGCGCCGCAATGGCGGCTTATGCCGTCGTCGGGCGACTGGCACGGCGGGGATGACTCAGCGCCCTTGCACAGCCGCGACGGGACGCGCAGTCTTTGCCCATGACGAAATTCCCTGAGCTGATGCGCGCGGCGGGTCTCGGGAGCGCCTTCGATGGCCTCGCCCGCGAGCACGGCCTGAGCGCGCAGGTAGCGGAAGCCACGGTCGCCGCGCTCATGCCGGCCTTTGCGCTCGGACTTCAGCATGCCCTGCGCGCGCCGGGCGGAGCAAAGGAAGTGCTGGCGCTGGTTGCCGGCAAACCCTTCGCAGATGCTTACGACAATGCCACGGCCGCGCTGCCGCCGGAGGTGCGCGCCACGTCGAACGAAGTGCTTGCAACCGTCATCGGGTCGGAGCGCGTGCAGAAGGCGGTTGCCGCCCAAGCGGCCGCGCAGGCGGGCGTCGCCGAAGCAGTCGCAGCCGAGCTGATGCCGGCGATCGCGGCCGCGCTCGCCGACGGTCTCATCCGCGAACAGGGCAGGGCGCTGGACGCGTGGGCGAAGTTGTGGAGCACGGCGTTGCCGAGCGAAAGCGCCACCGCGACGTCACCCCCGCCTGAGGAACCACACAGCGCCATCGAAGCGATGTTCGCCCTCGGTCACAGCGTGCAAACGGCGCAGATCGAGGCCTATCGCCGCCTGTTCGAGGCCGCATGGGGGACGAAACGCGAGCCCTGAGCGCGTCAGCGCCAGACTTTGCGCGCTTGGCGAACGGCAGCCATGTGCGCTGCCCGTCGCTCGCGCACAAGGCGCGCGAGATGCATGGTCGGATCCTCGCGCAGAGGCGTTTCCATGGCCCAGAGCACGTCGGCGCGCGAGAGCCCGATGTCACGCAGCTGATGCGCGTCGAGGGCCGCGAGTTCGGCAACCGCGCGGCGGTGCGCCCAAGCCTCCCGAACGCGATTCAGCGTTCGCACGAAGCCATCCACGACGCGCACGACGCGCGTCGCCAAGGCGAACGAGGTCGAGATCGTGTGGGCGGGGCGCATGGCGGGCCTCCTCATCATCGGCACAGCGGGATCAGGATTGATCGCAGCCGCCCTCATCTGTTACCTGCCGCATTCACATCAATCCAACGAATGTTTATGATATTGAACACAACAGAAGATGATGCAATGATGCGTGTCGAGGGGCTGAGCTCTCCATTGGCACATGCCTTTCAGCGCCGCTGGGGGTGTTTGTCATCGTGCAGAAGGGCGCGTACATCGTGCATGTGGCGGTCATCCTTCATAGTGATGGAATGAGTTTTCAAATCGCTGCGCCGGTGATCAAAGCGCAGCCACCAGGGAGATACGCATGCCCGTGATGCTCGACCCGGACCAGCTCCGCACCCTGGTCGCGATCGCCGAGACCGGCAGCTTCACCCGTGCCGCCGACGAGGTGCACAAGACGCAATCGGCGGTGTCGATGCAGATGAAGCGGCTCGAAGAAACCCTCGGCCGCACGCTCTTCGAAAAGGATGGTCGGCTGTCACGGTTGACGCCCGACGGTCTGCGCCTCGTCGAGTATGGCCGCCGGCTCCTGCGGCTCAACGAGGAGGCGGTCGCTTCCTTCCGCGCGCCGGGCCTGTCGGGGCACGTGCGGCTCGGCACGCCGGACGACTACATCGCCAACCTGCCGGAAATCCTCGCGCGCTTCGCACGCCAACATTCGAGCGTCGAAGTGACCATCATGTGCGAGCCGACGCAGGAACTGCTGAAGCGCATCGACGCAAACGACATCGATCTCTCCATCATCACCTACGTGCAGCATGCGCCCCGCGCGCGCGTGTTCCGGCGCGAGCGCTTGCTGTGGGTCACCTCCGATCGGCATTGCGCGCATGAAGAGCCGGTCGTGCCGCTCGCCCTCGGCCGCCCGCAATGCAATTGGCGCGGGGCGGCGATCCTCGCCCTCGACACGGTCGGGCGGCGGCATCGCATCGTCTTCACCTCGTGGAACGCCTCGGTGGTCGGCCAGGCGGTGGTCGAGGGGCTCGCCGTGTCCGTGCTCCCCGAATCAGCGTTGCGCCCCGGCATGCGGGTGCTGCGCGCCGAGGACGGCTTCCCGGAACTGCCCTATGCCGAAGTCGCCCTGCTCAAGCCCGGCGGCGCGACGAACCCCGCCGTCGACGCGCTCGAACGCCACATCATCTGCGCGCTCGACAATATCAGCACGAACCTCGCCGCCGCGGCCGAGTGAGGATGCCGCCATGACCTCCGCGCGTCATCACCGCTGGGCCGACATGCCTGCCGAAGCGCTCAAGGGCGGCATGCGGCGGCGCTTCGTCGTGGGCCAGTCCCTGATGCTCGCCGAAGTACGCTTCGCGAAAGGCGACGTCGTCGCGCGACATTCGCATCACAACGAGCAGATCACGCAGGTGATCTCGGGCGCCATGCACTTCTTCTTCGGCGCGCAGGATGAAGATGAAGCCGTCGTCCGTGCCGGCGAACTCGTCACGATCCCGGCGCATCTGCCGCATCGCGCGGTGATCCTCGAGGACACCGTCTCCTTCGACGTGTTCACGCCGCCGCGCGAAGATTGGATCAAGGGCGAAGACGCCTATCTGCGCGCCTGAGATCTACGCCGGCTTAAGCTTGCGCTTGCCGCTCGCGGCGATCAGCCAAACGGCGATCGCCACGTTGAGCAAATTCCACATCAGCCCGTTGAAGAAGGCGTAGGCGTAGCTCCCCGTCAGGTCGAAGATGACACCGGACAGCCAGCCGCCGAGCGCCATGCCGATGATGGTGGCGCTCAACACGATGCCGACGCGGGTCGCAGCTTCCGACGGCGCGAAGTATTCCCGCACGATGATCGCATAGCTCGGCACGATGCCGCCCTGGAACAGGCCGAACAGGATGGAGATGACGTAGAGCGAGGTGAGCCCGTCGAAGAGCAGATAGAGGAACAGCGCGACGCCTTGCAGCGTGGACCCCAGAAGAAGCGTCATCAATCCGCCGATGCGGTCAGCGATGAAGCCGGTGGCGACCCGGCTGATGATGCCGAAGGCCAGCATCAAAGAGAGCATCTCCGCGCCGCGCGCGACGCCGTAACCGAGATCGCCGCAATAGGCCACGATGTGCACCTGCGGCATCGCCATGGCGACGCAGCAGGCCACGCCCGCGACGCACAACAGGCCCATGAGCACGTTTGCCGGAACCGGAAGCGCCTTCGGTGCCACGGCCGGCGCGGCGCCCCCGGCGACGCCGCGACTGGGTGTGCGGCGACGCATGGCGAAGGACAGCGGCAGCATCAGCGCGACGCAGGCGAGCCCAATGCCGACATAAGTCCATCGCCAGCCGACCGTCGCCGTGAAGTGCTGCACGATCGGCGGCCAGAGCGCGCCGGCGAGATAATTGCCGGACGCCGCGATGGCCACAGCCTTGCCGCGATGGCGCTGAAACCAGTGCGACACGTCGGCCATCAGCGGGCCGAACATTGCAGACGAGCCGAGAAACCCGATGAGCAACCCGTGCGCCAGGGCGACCTGCCACAGGGAGGTCGCGAACCCCGCCGCGAGATAGCCGAGGCCGAGCGCGGCAGCGCTGACCAGAATCGGCACCAACACGCCGAAACGATCCGAGATGCGCCCCATGAGGATGCCGCCGACCGCAAATCCGATCATAAGCAAGGTGTAGGGAAGCGATGCTTCGGCACGCGTTGCACCGAACTCCGCCTGCACCGCCGGCAGCACCACGACGACCGACCACATGCCGACACCGCCCACGGTGCCGAGCGCCGTCGCGGCGGCGAGGCGAATCCATGAGGCGCGCGAGTCGATGTCGGTCGTCACGCGCGAACGCTAGCAGGATCCCAACGCTCGCCTAGGGGCGCGGACGCACGGGTGCTCTGTCACAATGCCTCGACGGGAACGCGGCGGCCGAAAGCGAAGGCATCCTGCGCAGCGATGAGGGCGAGTTCGCGCGTTCCCGCCTGCGCGGTCGCAGCGAAGACGGTCTCGATCGCCGCGGCGGTGCAGGCCAAGGCGTCGGGCGCTGCAAGGCCCTTGACGGCCGCGCCGCAGAAGAGCGCGGCGGTGCAATCGCCTCCCCCGTTCGGAGCGGGGTTGAGCGCGAGCTTCTTGGTCGTCGCCACGTGCCGGCCATGCGTCGTGTCGGACACGAGCATCTGGATCGTGCCCGCCGGAGTGAGGGCATGCTCGATGCTGGTCACCAGGACTGTTCGCACGCCCCGACGGTGCAGACGATCGCACGCCTCTGCCGCAGCGGTTGGGCCATCGATGCGTGCACCGGTCAGGTATTCGAGTTCGAACTGGTTGGGGGTGAGAATGCTCGCATGCCGGATCGCGTCGTCGCGAAAGAACTCGGGGATGCCCGGGCGCACGAAGAAGCCGCGCCCGACGTCGCCCATGACGGGGTCGCAGCAATAGAGCACGCTCGGATCGCGCTGCCGCAGCGTCTTGACCGTATCAAGCAGGATGCGCCCGAGGGCCGCCTCGCCGAGATAGCCGGAGAGAACGGCCTTGGTCGCGGTAAAGCCGCCGATCGCATCGATGCCGGACAACACGTCAGCGATGTGTTCCGGCGAGAAGATCTGGCCTTTCCAGGCGCCGTAGCCCGTGTGGTTCGAAAACTGCACCGTGTTGACGGCGATGACGTCGAAGCCCATGCGCTGCAAGGGGAACACCGCGGCGCGATTGCCGACGTAACCAACGGCGACATGGCTCTGCACCGACAAGATCGAAGGCAGCGTCATCAACGGTCTCCAGGCACGGGCGCCGTCCGCGGTCCGCCGAGCAAGATGAGGTTCCCGCCGAGCACGAGGCCCAGAACAACGACGAGGAACGTGCGCATCACACTCGGCCCCCTCTCGACCGGGCGCCGCGGATAGCTCAGAAGTATTTCGCCGACATGCTGCGGAGGTTTCACCGGCCGGATGCCTCAATACGCGTAGGCGGTGAAGACCGGATCGATCCGATGGCGCCATGGACCATGGTATTGCTCGAGCATCTCTTCGGCGAGCGTCTTGCCGCTGTCCACGACGCGCCACAGCGGATTAAGATAGACGGCCTCCGTGCCGGCCACACCCTCGCACGAGGTGTCGCGCTTCGCCCGTCGCTCCAGGCCCTGCTGCGACAACGTCAGCACGTCACGGGCCAACGCGCGAACGCTGGTCGTGCGAAAGGGCGTGTGCAGCGCCGCCTTCGGAACCGCATCGCGCAGCGCTTGCCGCTCGTCCGCCGTCCAGTCCTTGACCAGATCCCAAGCCGCATCGAGCGCCGCCGGATCGTAGAGAATCCCAACCCAGAACGCCGATAGCGCACACAGGCGCGACCATGGGCCGCCATCGGCCCCGCGCTGTTCGAGATAGCGCTTCAGGCGCACTTCCGGGAACAGCGTCGAGAGATGGTTCGTCCAATCCGACAGGGTCGCGCGTTCGCCGGGCAATGCGGCGAGCTTGCCAGCCATCAAATCGCGGAAGGAGGCGCCCGCGACGTCGTGATAGGTGTCGCCGCGCTTGACGAAATACATCGGCACGTCAAGCGCCCAATCCGTGTAACGCTCGAAGCCCATGCCGTCCTCGAACACCCACGGAATCATGCCGGACCGGTCCGGATCCGTGTGGCGCCAGATTTCCGAACGATAGGAGAGATAGCCGTTCGGCCGGCCCTCGGTGAAAGGCGATGCGGCGAACAGCGCTGTTGCGATCGGCTGCAGCGCGATCGAAACGCGGAACATCTTGACCATCTCGGCTTCCGACGAGAAGTCCGTGTTCACCTGCACCGTGCAGGTGCGGTACATCATGTCGAGGCCCATGGCCCCGACTTTCGGCATGTAGCGCGTCATGATCGCGTAGCGACCTTTCGGCATGGCCGGGGTCTCGGCACGCGACCAGGCCGGCGACATGCCCATGCCCAGGAAGCCGATGCCGAGCGCGCGCCCGACCTCGTTCACCTGAGCCAGGTGCGCATGCACCTCGCGGCAGGTGTGGTGTATGGTTTCAACCGGTGCACCGGAAAGCTCGAACTGGCCGCCCGGTTCGAGCGAGATCGCCCCGCCGCCGACCGGATCGGCGAGCCCGATGATCCGGTTGCCCTCAAGGATCGGCTCCCATCCCAGGAGATGGCGCATGCCGGTCATAAGCGCCTCGATGCCCTTCGGGCCCTCATAGGCGACCGGACGATGGTTCGCGAGGCGAAAGGGGAACTTCTCATGCTCGGTGCCGATCCGCCACTTCTCGCGCGGTTTTGGCCCTTTCTCGAACCAGGCGACGAGATGGTTGCGGGTTTCGAGCGGGGTCGTGTCGATGGAGTCGCGCGCCATGAACCGCACCTATTGAAGGGCAAAGGGCCGGCACAATAGCCAAGCAGCGATGACGGAACAAACGCGCGCGCGAGATGGGTATCGGCACATCGCCGTGATGGAACGCTCAGGCGGAAAAGCCGCGCCAGTCGCCGCAGCTCGCCTGCACGAGGGCGAGCGCCGCCACGGCCGCCGTGTCGGCGCGCAGGATGCGCGGACCAAGCGTCAGCACGGTGGTGAACGGCGCAGCCGCCAGTTGCCGGCGCTCGGCCGCGTCAAAGCCGCCTTCAGGGCCGACCAGAACGGCCAGCGGGCCACGCGGGACGGTTGCCAGGGTCGCGAGCGGATCAGCCAAGACCGCGCCTTCATCGCAGAAGATCAAGCGTCGCGATGGCTGCCACGCATGGAGAACGGCACCGAGCTTCATCGGCTCGGCAATGTCCGGCACCGACAGCACGCCGCATTGCTCGGCCGCCTCGATCGCGTTCGCGCGCATGCGGTCGAGATTGAGGCGATGAACCTGCGTATGGTGAGTCGTCACGGGCATGAGGCGGCTAACGCCCATCTCGGTCGCCTTCTGCACCATGTAGTCGAGCCGCGCGTGCTTCAGCGGAGCAAACAGATACCAGAGGTCGCCTGCGGCCGGTTGCGGGCGCATCTGCGCCTCCACCGTAACCTCCGCGTCGCGCTTGCCCCGGTCGTGGTACCGCGCGCGCCATTCGCCGGAGCGTCCGTCGAAGACGCGCAATGCCCCGCCATCGGAAAAGCGCAGGACGTTCTTGAGGTAGTTGCGCTGATCCGGGCGCAGCGGCACGATCGTGCCTTCGGTGAGGGGGCCGTCGACGAAGAGGCGGGTCGACGTGAAGTCGGCATCGGACATGCGGCGGCAGTATCGTCCAACGGCGATCGCCGGCATAGAGCGGAGGCTGCGGCGCGCCGCCACGGAGACGGCATGGTCGATGTGGTTCTTCTCGATTCGATTTCGGCCGTCGGCCCGGCACACGCAGGGTGCATCGTCGTGACCGGGTCGCACGGCGGCGCGGCGGCCGTCGGCTTCGTTCTACCCCATGCGATCGCCGGCCTCGTGTTCAACGATGCCGGGGGCGGCAAGGACCGCGCCGGTCTGTCCGCGCTCGACCTCCTCGCGGCACGCGGCATTCCGGCCGTCGCGGTGGCGCATACGAGCGCGCGCATCGGCGAAGCCGAAGAGACCTTGCGTTCCGGCATCGTTTCGGCCGTCAATGGCATCGCCGCGGCCCGCGGCGTGGCCCTCGGGATGACGGCGCGCGCGGCGGTCGACCGTCTTCAGGAGGTGGGATGAGCAGCGGAAGCGACGGCCGCGTATCCGACGCGCCGCGCGGCAACTGGGTCGACGCCTACGCGCCCCCGGCCACGCGGCCATATCTGCGCATGATGCGGGCGGACCGGCCGATCGGCACGTGGCTCCTGCTCATCCCCTGCTGGTGGGGCGCGGCGCTCGCCGCCGGGGCCGCTGGCATGGCGATGCCGAATCTGTGGCATCTCGCGCTGTTCGCGCTCGGCGCCTTCGTGATGCGCGGCGCCGGCTGCGTGTGGAACGACGTGACGGATCGCGACATCGACGCGCAGGTGGCGCGCACGCGCTCGCGACCGATCCCATCCGGGCAAGTGAGCGTGCCGCAAGCGCTCGCCTTCATGGTCGCGCTCGCGCTCATCGGACTTGCGGTGCTGGTGCAGTTCAACACCGCGACGATCCTCATCGGCATCGCCTCGCTCGCGGTCGTCGGCGCCTACCCTTTCATGAAGCGCGTGACGCATTTCCCGCAGGTCGTGCTCGGGCTCGCCTTCAATTGGGGCTGCCTCGTCGGCTGGACGGCGGTCCACGGCGAGCTATCGCTTGCGCCGATCCTTCTCTATCTCGCAGGCGTCGCCTGGACACTCGGCTACGACACGATCTACGCCTTGCAGGACCTCGAGGACGACGCGCTCGTCGGCGTGAAGTCGACCGCGCGTTTCTTCGGGCAGCATGTGCGCACCGCGATCGTTGTCTTCTACGCAGCGTCGATCCTGCTTCTCGGTGCCGCCCTGATCGCGGCAGGTTCCGCCATTCCGGCCTTCCTCGGACTCCTCGTCTTTGCGCTGATGACCGGGCGCATCGTTGCCCGGCTCGACGAGCGCAATCCCGCCTCGGCCTTGATCGCCTTCCGGAAGAACCGCGACTCCGGGCTTGCCCTCTTCGCCGGCCTTGCCGCGGACTGCCTGGTGCGTTCCGGCGCGCTCGGATGAGCGCTCAAGGCCCGGCATCACCTCGCACGGTTCGACCGGGACGCGCCGGGACCACGGGCCCCGTGCGCCGACGCAGCGCCTGCGGACGGCGCTTCAGGAAGGCGCGCGGAATGCGGCGCGGGGCCGACGCGCCGATGGCGAGGGCGCCGAACCGGACCGCAACCGGAACGTCGCCGGTCTCGAGCCGGGTCATCATCGGCAAGCCGAGGTCGCGGCTCCAACGCCGCCATTCGGCGACGATGTCGGCATCATCGGGCGCCGCGAACACGGTGACTTCGAGCGCAGGGTCCGCATGCGCGAGTACGACGCGCACGCCGTTCAGATGCGCGCGCTCGTCGATGTCAACGTCGACGGTCACGCCACGGTACCAGGCGAGCGGCACGTTGAGCGTGATCGCCTGACCGGAGGCGAGCCTGTGGCGCACGCGAACGTTGCGGGCGGCCTTGCACAAGCGTACGCGGCCGTCCTCCAAGATGACCGGTGTTCGCTCGTCATTGGCGGGTGCGGCCGGGGAGGCCCCGAACCGCACACCAGCACCCGTCACGACGGGGCATCCCCCGCCGCTGTCTCGACGCCTCGACATATCGCTTCCCCGGCGAGGCGTTTTGATTGGTTTGGTGCCCCGCGTCCGAGGCCAAGATATACGCGATATGGCGCGTTCAGCTTAAGTCGTGCGGTTAACCGACGGTGAGCACGCGCGAATGCCGTGGCGTGGTGAACGAGCGCTTGCCGGTATCGGTGGCATTTGGCAGAAGCCGCCAGGGAGAACGTGATGCTTGCGACCGTCGCCCTGAAGACCGCTGCCACCTATGTCGCGCTGCATGCGATCCTGCTGATCGTTCTCGCCGGTCTCGTCGTCCGTGAGCGCCGTCGTGCCAAGGTCGGCATCGGCGATGGCGGCGACCCGCGATTGAAGCGCGCCATCCGCGTTCACGGCAACGCCGTCGAGCAAGCCGTGCCGACCATGGCGTTGCTGATCGTGTTGCCGCTTCTTGCGGCCCCTCTCTGGGCCATCCATCTGTTTGGGGCTGCAACACTGCTCGGGCGCGTTCTCCACGCGGCGGGCCTTGGCAAGTCCGAGGGCGTCACGCTGGGGCGTCAGCTCGGCATGATTCTGTGCTGGCTCGCGATCATCGCTGCGAGCTGCGGCATCTTCGTTCTCGCCTTGCGGTAGAGATGGTCTCGATGGACGACACGCCGGACATTGGTGTTCTCGAGAAGCGCGCGGCCGCGCTCGTGGAGGCGGCGCGGCGCGCGGGCGCGGACGCAGCCGACGCGGTGGTGGCGTCAGCCCGGTCGCTGTCGATCCAGGTTCGCGACGGTAAGCTCGAGGAAAACCAGCGCGCCGAAGGCGACACGCTCGGCTTGCGCGTCTTCGTCGGCCGCCGGCAGGCCATCGTCTCAACCAGTGATCCGGAGTTGCGCAGCTTTCCGGCGCTTGCGGAGCGCGCCGTCGCCATGGCCAAGGTCGCTCCGGAAGATGCCTATGCCGGCCTCGCAGACCCGGCGGAGCTGATGCGGACCGCACGTGAGCTCGACCTGCACGACCCCTCGGTCCTCTCCGTGGAGGCGCTCGAAGGCAAAGCCCGCGCGGCCGAAGAGGCCGCATTCGCCGTCGCCGGCGTGACGAAGTCAGGCGGGGCCTCGGCCGGCCAATCGCACGATGGCGTCGTTATCGTCACGAGCGACGGGTTCTCCGGCTCTTATGTGCGCTCCACCTTCTCACTGTCGACCACCGCCATCGCCGGAGAGAGCGGCGGCATGCAGCGCGACTATGATTACAGCCATCGCGTCCATTGCGAGGATCTCGACACACCCGAGCAGGTCGGGCGCACGGCCGGGGAGCGTGCCGTCGCCGCGCTCGGCCCCCGCAAGCTCGAGACGGCGCGTGCGCCGGTGATCTTCGATCGTCGCGTCGCGTCCACGCTGGTCGGACACCTGACGGCTGCCGTCAACGGCGCGGCCATTGCGCGCAAGACGTCGTTTCTCAAGAACCGGCTCGGCCAGCAGGTTTTCGCACGGAGCATTCGGATCGACGACGACCCGCTGCGGCCGCGCGGCTTGCGCTCACGCCCCTTCGACGATGAAGGCGTACGGTCGCGCCCGCTCTGGCTCGTGACCGACGGCGTGCTCACGTCGTGGCTTCTCGATTCGACGACGGGACGGGAACTCGGCTTGACGACGACCGGCCATGCGAGCCGCGGCGCGAGTTCGGCGCCCTCGCCCAGCGCGAGCAACGTCACGCTCGCCGCCGGGGCGCGAAGCCCCCGCGACATGATGCGTTCGCTCGGCCGCGGCCTGCTCGTGACCCAGCTCATCGGCCATGGCGCAAATCTCGTCACGGGCGACTACTCGCGCGGCTGCTTCGGCTTCTGGTTCGAGGACGGAGGGGTCGTCTACCCGGTCGCGGAAATCACCATTGCCGGCCATCTGAACGACATGTTCGCCGCTCTGGAACCGGCAAACGATCTCGAGTTCAAGCATGCTGTCAACGCGCCAAGCGTCTATGTCGGGGAGATGACGGTCGGTGGGCGCTGACGCGGCCGATGATGCCGCTCTCCTCGAAGCGGCGGTGCGAGAGGCCGGCGAAATCGCCCTCTCGTTCTTCCGGCGCAATCCGGCGCAATGGACAAAGGGCGCCACGTCCCCCGTGTCCGAGGCCGATCTTGCCATCGACGCGCATCTGCATGCGCGCCTCACGCAAGCGCGGCCCGAGTATGGGTGGCTGTCGGAGGAAACAGCCGACTCCTCCGACCGGCTGTCCCGGCGCCGGCTCTTCGTCATCGACCCGATCGACGGAACACGCGCCTTCCTCGCCGGGAAGGAGGAATGGATGGTCGCGCTCGCCGTCGTGAGCGACGGGCGGCCGGTCGCGGCGGCTCTCGTCGCCCCGGCGCTCGGCGACGTTTACATCGCCCATCGCGGTGGCGGCGCCTTGCGCAACGGCCACAGAATCCGGGCGAGCGAGGTTGGCGATCCAGCCGAAGCGCGCGCGGCAGGCGCAAAGGCGGACTTGCCGGTCCTTCTGCCTGTTTTCGCCGAGACTGTACCACGAGTGCCATCGCTCGCCCTGCGCATCACGCGCGTGGCGGACGGCACGCTCGACGCTGCGTTCGCCGCAGGAAACGCGCATGACTGGGACATCGCCGCGGCTGATTTGCTCGTGATGGAGGCGGGCGGACGCCTGACCGACTTCACCGACAGCGTCCCGCGCTACAACACTCCGAGAGCACGCCACGGTGCGCTTTTCGCCGCCGGCGCCACCTTGCACACAGCCCTGCTCGCCAAGGTGCAGGCGCCTTCCCGGAAATCACGTGAGACAGGGTCACCCAACATCCCTATATCTCCCGGCGCGAGGAATGGAGCATGAGGATGAAGCGCGTCGTTCTTGCAAGCTTGATGGCCGGCCTCGCCGTCGTCGGCTTCAACGACACGAAGGCACAGCCCGCGACCCCCGAGGTCCAGGTTCCCGCGCTCATAGGAAGCAGCGGTGTCGCACCCGCCGAGATCGCCGGGCTTCCCGCGGTTCGGGCGATACGAGAGACCTTTCCGGCATGCCGTTCCTTCGACGCCGCGCACGTCATTCGCGTCAAGGTCGACCGTGGGCCCGATGCGACGCAGCGCGACGATGTCTTCGCGCTCGTGTCCGGCGACTGCCGGCGCGGACGCACGCAGTTCCTGTATCTTGGAATCGACCGCGGCGCCGATGAGCCGGAACCCGTGCTCGTTCAGCTGTTCGCGCAGGTCGCCTTCGACGGGCTGGCGTACGATACCGCGACGCGGCGGCTGTTCGGACGCGTCGTCCGCCGCGATCGGCTCGAGGAGTTGCCGTGGCAGCGCTTCGCACGCGAGTATCTTCTGCGCCAACAGGCCCCTATCACCGACTATGTCGGCCTGATGTTGCCGCCGACCCCCGCCGGCCAGGTTCCGCCTGTGACGGCCATCGCGGCTCCGCCTCCGCCGCCCGATCCAGCGGTCGCCCTGCGTGAACGGCTCGAGAGCGAACTGCGGCCGCAGATCGAGGCCCAGCTGCGGGAGCGGCTCCGCACCGAGGTCCGCCAAGAGCTGTTTGCAGAAGTCCAGGCTCGCCTCGACCGGGCGCGCGAGATGGTCATGGGGCTCGAATCACAGCTCGCCGCCGAGCGACAGGCGCGCGAACGCTTGACGGCGGAACTCGCGACCCGCGACGCCGCCTTGCGACGCGCTGAGGCCCGGCGCGAGGAGGCGGAGCGCTATCTCGGCTTCGCGCGCACGATCGAGACGGAACGCGCGGCGCGCGAGGCCGCGATGGCCTTGGCCAATGCGGCGCGTGCTGCAGCGGAGTCGGCGCGCGCCGAAGTGCAACGGCTCGAAGAGGAGTTGCGCCGTCGCGAGATCGAGACCGAAACGCGGACCGCGCCGCCCGCCACGAACCAATAGCCGGCTGACGGGCCTCTCGAACCCGCCCTTGCCCGCCGAAAGGGCGCGGTGTAGGCGCTGCCATCGATCCGACAGCGAGACCGCCGGAAGCGCCCATGACCGAACAGCCGAAGCAGCTATTGCACCTCGTTTTCGGAGGCGAACTGACACGCCTCGATGCCGTTGAGTTCAAGGATCTTTCGCGGCTTGACGTCGTCGGGATCTATCCGAACTACGCGACCGCCTATGCGGCCTGGAAGGCCAAGGCGCAGTCCACCGTCGACAACGCCCAGATGCGCTACTTCATCGTGCATCTGCACCGCTTGCTCGATCCCGACGTCGAGAGCGGCAAGCGCTGACGCGCCGCGATGGTAAAAGCGATCCTGCGGCACCCACGCGCGCAATGGCTTCTTGGCCATGCTGCAGCTCTTTACCTTCGCCTCGTGCGCGCAACCTCCACGATCACCATCGATCCGCCGGACGCCTACGAGCGCGTCGGGCCTGAGTTACCGGTCATCATCGCCATGTGGCATGGCGAGCACTTCATGGTGCCGTTCGCCAAGCGGGCGCAAGACCGTGTCAGGGTCCTGATCTCGCTGCATCGCGACGGCGAGATCAACGCCGTTGCGGCCGAGGCCTTCGGGGTTCCCGCAATTCGCGGATCGGGAAGCCATGGTCTGCAAAGCACGGATAAACGCGGTGCTGCCGCCTTCTTGGAAATGATGCGCAGCTTGGGGGACGGTTGGACGGTCGCTTCGACGGCCGACGTGCCGAAGGTCTCACGCGTCGCGGGAATGGGCATTGTCAAGCTCGCGCTGAAATCAGGGCGCGCGATCTATCCGGTCGCGGTCGTGTCGAGCCGTCGCATGGTCATGGAGCGATCCTGGGACAAGTCGAAGGTGCCGCTGCCCTTCGGCCGCATCGTCATGTGTCTTGGTCAAGTCATCCGTGTGGCACCGAATGCCGATGACGCTGCCCTGCAGGCTGCGCGGAGCGCGGTTCAAGCTTCGCTGAATGCCGCGACCGAACGCGCTTACGCTCTCGCCGATCGAAAAGAGAGCCCGCAATGACGGCGAGCGCGCCCACATTCGTCTTGCGCGCCTACGCCGCCCTCGCCCACGCGCTGGAGCCAGCGGCGGGGATGTTTCTTGCGCGGCGCGTCAAAGCGGGGAAGGAAGATGTCGCGCGCCTCGACGAGCGTCGCGGCATTGCCTCACGGCCGCGACCTGCCGGCACGCTCGTCTGGTTGCATGCCGCAAGCGTCGGCGAGACGATCGCGGTTCTTCCGATCGCGCAACGTCTCGCCGAGGCGGGGCGAACCGTGCTCTTGACGACCGTGACGGTCACGGGGGCCAAACTCGCCGCGGAGCGCTTGCCGCCCGGTGCCGTGCATCAGTTCGTCCCGCTGGATCTTCCGCGCGCGGTCGATCGGTTTCTCGACCATTGGCGGCCGGACCTCGCCGTCCTTGCCGAACAGGAATTGTGGCCGAACGCCATCGCCGCGATTGCCGCGCGGCAGGTGCCGCTCGCGCTCGTCAATGCGCGCCTGTCCCCCCGCTCCTATGCCCGCTGGTCGCAGCTCAGAGGGACGGCACGGGCGTTGCTCTCCTCTTTCGACCTCGTCCTCACGAAAAGCGATGCGGATGCAGAGCGGTTTCGATCGCTCGGCGCACAGCGCGTCGAGCACCCGGGCGACATCAAATACGATGCGCCGGCGCCGAAGGCGGAGCTGGAGCAGCTTCGCCAGCTCCGCGACGCCCTGGCCAACCGGCCACGATGGGTCGCCGCCTCCACGCAGCCAGGCGAAGAGGAATTCGTGCTCGCGGCCGACGCGGCCATTCGCGCCACTTGCCCTGACGTGGTGTTGCTTCTCGCGCCGCGTCATCCGCCGCGCGGGAACGCGGTGGAAGCTCTGTTCGGACAGCGCGGCCTCACCGTGGCGCGGCGCTCGCGCGGCGAGCTGCCGAGCGCCACGACCCAGGTGTTCCTGCTCGACACCATCGGTGAACTCGGTCTCCTCTACGAAGCGACGACCTTCGCCTTCCTCGGCGGCTCCCTGGTGCGCCACGGCGGCCAAAACCCGATCGAACCGGCCAAGCTCGGCGTCGCCGTTCTGCACGGGCCGAACGTTCACAACTTCGTCGAGGTCTATGCCGCCCTCGATGCGGCTGGCGGCGGCCAATTGACAAACGATGCCGCTGCGCTCGGGCGCGAGGCAGCGCGTCTGCTCGATAACCCCGCCGCAGCGCGCGCGATGGGCGCGCGCGCCAAATCCTGCGTCGATGCCCTGGGCGGCGGGCTTGACCGCACGGTGGCCGCGCTCGAAGCCCTGATCGCATGCGCGAGGGCACCGTGAAGGCGCCGTCCTTCTGGTCGCAGCCGATCGGCGCGCCCGCTCTCGTGCTTGCTCCGCTTGGCGTCATCTATGGCCTCGTGACCGCCGCGCGCATGCGCCTGATGCCGGGCAAGCGCGTCGATGTGCCGGTTCTCTGCGTCGGCAACTTCACCCTGGGCGGGTCCGGCAAGACGCCGACGGTGATCGCGCTCATCGACCTCCTGAGGTCGCGCGGCGAGAGGCCCTTCGTGCTGTCGCGGGGGCACGGCGGAACGGTCGCAGGGCCGCATCTCGTCGATCTCAAGCGGGACACGGCCGCGCAAGTCGGCGACGAAGCGATGCTGCTTGCGGTCCACGCGCCCGTCGTCGTCGGAGCCGACCGCGCGGCGGGCGCGGAGCACGCCCGCCGGTTCGGCGCAAGCGTCCTCCTCATGGACGACGGCCTGCAGAATCCCTCGCTCACCAAGGACCTGCGCATGGCCGTGATTGACGGGACCGCAGGCTTCGGCAACGGGCTCGTCTTTCCTGCAGGCCCGTTGCGTGCCCAAATCAGCCTGCAGCGTGGCGCCGTCGATGCGGTCCTGGTCGTCGGTGCGGGCGGCGCCGGCACGCGCATCGCGGACCAGATGCGGCTGCGACGCCTTCCCGTCATCACCGCACGACTCGTTCCATCAACGGCCTCGCGCGCTCTGGCAGGGATGAAGGCGCTCGCCTTCTGCGGCATCGGCGCGCCACGCAAGTTCCGCCACACGCTCGAGGAGATCGGAGTCATCGTGAAGGATTTCGTCACGTTCCCCGATCATCACGTCTACACCCGCACCGAGGCGGAGCATCTCGTCCGGCGTGCGGCGGCGAGCGGCCTTGCTATGCTCACGACGCGAAAGGACCATGTGCGCCTGCTGGCCTCCGCCGATACGCACGGCCTGCTGGCCGGCACCGTCAACGTCGTCGACGTGCAACTCGTGTTCGACGAGCCTTCGATCCTGGACGAACTTATCGGGCGAACGCTTCAGCGCTTCCGGAATTCGAGATAGCGGCGCAACGACACCTCGGCCGAGGCATAGGCTTCCTGCCGCGCGACCGACCAGTAGCGAAGGTCCTCGAGAGCCACGGGCGCACCGGTCACCGCGCACCGAACGAAAGCGCCAGGCTTGACGACGCGGAAGTCGCTGTCCAGGAATTCGATCACCGCTTCCCCCGACATCGGGGCGGCGCGCTCGTGGCGATTCATCGTCTTGAAGCCCTGCAGGAAACCACGCGGCAACATAGCTGCGCTACGGCTCAGGCAGAAGCCCCGATTGAAGACGTCCACCGTGGAGAACGCATGCGCATCGGCCTTGGCCTAGCGATCGCGCTCGCCCTTCTGCTCAGTGCCGCCGAGGCGCAAGAGAGCATCACCTACGCCTCGGCGGATGGTACGCCCGTGCGTGCCCGCCTGTTCTTGCCGAGCGGCGCCGGCCCCTTCCCGGCGATCGTCGCACTGCATGGCTGCGGCGGCCCGAACGATTCACGGGGCGGCCTCTCACGGCGCCATCGGGACTGGGCGGAGCGCTGGGTCGGCCAAGGCTACGCGGTGCTGTTCCCCGACAGCTTCGGGTCGCGCGGCTTCGGCTCGCTGTGCAACACCCGCGACCGCGAAGTGCGGCCCGGTCGCGAGCGCGCCGCCGACGTTGCCGGGGCCAGGACCTATTTGCAGGCAAGGCGCGACATTCGCGCCGACGCCATTTCGCTCGTCGGCTGGTCGAACGGCGGCTCGACAGTCCTCCACGCGATCCGGCCCGAGGCGCGCGCCAATGACGGGCGGCCCGACTTTGCGCGCGCCGTGGCCTTCTATCCTGGCTGCCGGCTGCCGGCGCAGCGGGGTGCAACCGCGCGCCTGCCGCTGCTGCTGCTCATCGGCGAAGCGGACAATTGGACGCCGCCCGAACCCTGCCGCGCCTACGCGGCGCAGGCGGGGCGCGTGCAACTCGTGACCTATCCAAGCGCCGTGCACGGCTTCGATGATCCGGCCTCGCGCTTGCGCGAACGATCGGGCCTGGGCTTCACCGCGGATGGATCGGGTCGCGCCAGGGTCGGGACCGACCCCCAGGCGCGGGCGGACGCCATCGGGCGCGTTACGGCGTTTCTCGGGAACTGACCTGAGCGACGAGCCGGGCGAGCAATGCCATCGCCGCAAGCGCCGCAAGCGCCCCTATCCCACCAACAGCGAGCGCCGTCCACGGACCGGCGCGATCGATGACCGCGGCGAACAGGATCGGCGAGGCCGCGAAGACGAGGTTCTGTGCCGCCATAAGCTTGCCGAGACGGGCGCCGTAGCCGTCCTTGCCGAAGAGCCACAGCGGCAACGTCGCGCGCACGATTGTCATCAGCCCGCTCGCCATCGAGTAGAACACCATGAAGAGAACGGCCGTGAGGGACGAAGCGCCGCCCAAGAAGAACGCGGCGAAGGCGAGCGGCAGCATGGCACCCGACATGAGACCGAGCGCAATGGGCGGGTGCCGCCCTCCGAGCAGGAATTCCGCACCGCGCGCGGTGACCTGAAGGATGCCGTTCAAGGCTGCGATGGTGACGGCAACCGCCGCTCCGAGCCCCAGAAGCTGGAAGACCTCGATGAAGTGCAGCGCCAGACCCCACCCGACGACTCCGTGGGCGGACAATGCGAGGGCGAGCAAGACGAAGGCGCGCTGACGTTCGCCGACCGGGAGGATGCCCGCCGTCGCCGGTTCGGGCGCGTCATTCGCCACGCGGGAGCGATGCGTCGAGCGCGTGGGCAGCACCAAGAGATGGATCGGCAGGGCCACGAAGATGTTGAGCGCCGCGAACATCACGAGCGTCTCGCGCCACCCGAATTGCGCTTCGAGAACCGTCGTCAGCGGCCAGAACACCGTCGAGGCCAGACCGGAGAAGAAGGTGAGCGCCGTGATCGCCCGTCGGGCCTTGGCACCGGCAACCTGAGACAGCGCCGTGAACGCCGCATTGCCGAGCGCGGTCGGCAAGGCGAGACCCACGAGAATCCAACCGATCCCGTAGGTAAGCGCATTGCTCGCCTGCGAAAGCAGGATGAGCGCCGAGGTCGCCACGAGCGAGCCAACCGCCATGACGGCGCGCGGACCGTTCCGGTCCAGCCTCTTGCCGACGCGCGGCGCGATCGCGGCTCCCGCCAGCAACATGATGCCGATACCGGCGAAGATCGCCTCTTTCGGCAGGGCGAGGTCGGTTCCCATGGCGCGCCCGATGACGGCAATGGGATAGAACAGGGTTCCCCACCCGATGAGCTGCGTGACCGCGAGGCCCGCAATCATCGTACGGCGCTCGCGGTTCAGGTCGGATACGGCAGTATAGGCTGGAAGGGCAGTCACGGCATCGACAACGAGCGGCTAGGGTGGCAACATGCCGCAGGGTTGACCAAAGGACATCCCCGTTGCCGCACGCATCCGCTATGCGTTCGAAGATCATCGATGGCGGCGCACCCTGGCGCTTAGCCGGAACGGCCCTATGTGGGTCGAAACCAATGCAGATGGAACAGCATGGCAGAAGCACACGGCAGCAACAAACCGAACCCGATCATGGCCAGTTTGTTCCTGCTCGCCGTGACCGTCGCCGCCTTGATCGTGGCGAATTCGGGATGGGCGGACCTCTACAAGTCGATTCTGGCCACACCCATTGCCTTCGGCAGCGGGTTCCTGGCGCTCGACTGGATCGTGAAGGACTGGATCAAGAACGCCCTGATGGCGATCTTCTTCGTGCTTATCGGGCTCGAGATCAAGGCTGAGTTCAAGGAAGGCGCGCTGTCGGACCCCCATCGTGCGGTCCTGCCCTTCGTTGGGGCTGCCGGGGGCATGGCCTTGCCCGCGGCGGTCTATCTCTTCATCACCGCAGGCGCGGCCGCCTATTTCGCGGGATGGGCGATCCCCGCCGCGACCGACATTGCCTTCGCCGTCGGCGTTGTTGGTCTGCTCGGTCAGAAGCGCGTGCCGGCCGAGCTGAAGGCCTTTCTACTCGCCGTCGCGGTGATCGACGATCTCGGCGCCATTCTCATCATCGCAATGTTCTATACGGCCGGCCTCGACGTCGGCATGCTCGCGGCGAGCGCGCTGTGCTGCCTCGCCCTGCTCGCGATCAATCTGCGCGGTGTGACGCGGCTCTGGCCCTACCTCGTCGTCGGTTTCGTCCTCTGGTTCGTATTGGGCAAGTCCGGTGTCAATCCGACACTCGCCGGCGTGATCACAGCAATCGCCGTGCCGCTCAAGGCGACCGACGGATCAAGCCCGCTCTACCGCTTCGCCGACAAACTGCAATGGCCCGTGGTGATGGGCATCATGCCGCTCTTCGCCTTCGCGAATGCCGGCGTGTCGCTCGCCGGCGTCGATCTCGCAAGACTCATGCACCCGGTCACCATGGGGATCGCCTTCGGACTGCTGATCGGCAAACCAGTCGGCATCACCTTGTTCGTCTGGCTGGCCGTGAGGCTCGGTGCCGCGCGCTTGCCGAGGGGCTGCACCTGGATGCAGATCATCGGCGTCGGCTTCATCGCCGGCATCGGCTTCACAATGAGCCTCTTCATCGGTGCGCTCGCCTTTGGCGACGGGCCAATTCAGGATCAGGTCCGGCTTGGCGTCCTTTCGGGCTCGCTGATGGCGACGATCTGCGGCGCGATCGTCTTGTCCATCGCTGCCAAGACCCGCGCTTCGGCGGAGGCTGCCCGACAAAGCCCCGCTTGAGGCTCAGTCGAACAGGTCGTGCTGGCCGCGGCGCGATCGAGGTGGCTTCACCTTCGCGCCGTCAGTTGTCGCGCGCACGCGCCCATCGGCAAACTCGATCTCGATGCGGCTCCCCGGCGGGGTCGACGCCGCCGAGCTGATCGCGGCTCCGTCAGCGGAGCGGACCAGTGCGAAACCGCGCCCGAGCACGCTGCGATAGCTGAGGCTGTCAAGCAGGCTCGTTGCCTGCCTGAGCCGCGCGCTATGCCGCTCGGTTGCGGCGATGAACCCGCGCGCCGCGCGTGCGACCAGCGCTGCAAAGCGTTCGCGGTGCCGCGCCATCGGGCGTTCGAGCAATCCGGGCGCAATGCGCATGGCGATCAGGCGAAAGCGCTCTCGCTTGAGCGCCACACGCGCAATCACCGCCGCAGGCGCGATGCGCCCTGCGACGCGCGCAAAGGCGACGCCCTTGGCGCGGACCTCGGCAACAAGCGCGCGCGGCAAGCGGCCGCTCGCTGCATCGAATCTCTGCCGCGGCAGAGCCAAGAGCGATTCGGCGCGGGGGAGGCTGCGAGCAGCGCCGGCGAACTCGCGCCGACGCTGGTCGAGCGTGCGTGTGGCCGCCCGACGCAACCGCGCACCGAGATCGTCCACGACGGCGAGCAGATCGACACGCACCGCTACGACCAGTTCGGCGGCCGCCGTCGGCGTCGGCGCACGAACATCCGCCGCGAAATCGATAAGCGTCGTATCCGTCTCATGGCCGACGGCCGACACGAGCGGGATCGTGCAAGCGGCCGCTGCGCGCACGACGATCTCCTCGTTGAACGACCACAGATCTTCGAGGCTGCCGCCACCGCGCGCGACGATGAGCACATCCGGGCGCGGGATCGGCCCATTTTCCGGCAACGCATCGAAACCGGCGATGGCAGCGGCGATCTCGGCCGCACTCGTCTCGCCCTGAACGCGCACAGGCCACACGATCACATGCAGCGGAAAGCGATCGGCCAGCCGGTGCAGAATGTCGCGAATGACGGCGCCGGTCGGCGACGTCACGACACCGATGACGCGCGGGAATTCCGGCAGGAGCTGCTTGCGCGCCGGATCGAACAGACCTTCGGCCAAGAGCTTCTTGCGCCGCTCCTCGATAAGCAGCATGAGCGCGCCAGCGCCCGCGGGCTCGATCTGGTCGATGACAATCTGGTACTTCGACGATCCGGGGTAGGTCGTGAGCTTCCCGGTCGCGACGACTTCCAGCCCCTCCTCCGGCTTGAAGCGCAAGCGGGCAAAGACGCCGCGCCACACGACGGCGTCGATCTTCGCGCCCTCGTCCTTCAAGGCGAAATACGCGTGGCCGGACGAATGCGGGCCACGGTAACCGGAGATCTCGCCGCGCACGCGCACATAGCCGTAAGCGTCCTCGATCCGCCGCTTCAGGTCGAAGGCAAGTTCCGAAACGGTGAACTCGGGGACATTGGGGGCGGCTTCGGACAGAGGCGTCCTCCCTTGATCGACTGTATGGGCCTTCTATACCGAGCATCTCCCGGGTCTTCGAGAGGGCGGCCGCGCACATGAACGTTCTGCTTCTCGGTTCTGGCGGACGGGAGCACGCCCTCGCCCGGGCCTTGTCGGCGAGTTCCGTGTTGGCGCGGCTCTACGCCATGCCCGGCAATCCCGGCATCGCGCAGGTCGCGACCTGCGCGCTTCTCGACATCGCCGACCATGAGGCCGTGATCGCCTTTTGCCGCGAGCAGAGGATCGACTTCGTGGTGGTCGGCCCCGAGGCGCCGCTGGTCGCCGGCATCGTCGACGATCTCGCCGCGGCGGGGCTGAAAGCGTTCGGCCCGTCGAAGGCCGCGGCGCAGATCGAAGGCTCCAAGGGCTTCACCAAGGACCTCTGTCGCGACTTCGGCATTCCAACGGCCGCCTACGGCCGCTTCACCGACCAGGCCGCGGCCGAGGCCTATGTCCGCAGCCAAGGAGCGCCCATCGTGGTGAAGGCGGACGGGCTTGCCGCGGGCAAGGGCGTCACGGTTGCGGCAACCGTCGAGGAGGCGGTCGCGGCCGTCGCGGCGTGCTTTGCCGGCGCGCACGGCGCGGCGGGGGCGGGGGTCGTCATCGAGGAATTCATGACGGGCGAAGAAGCATCCCTCTTCGCGCTGACCGACGGCACCTTCGTTCTCCCCTTCAGCAGCGCGCAGGACCACAAGCGTGTCGGCGAGGGCGACACCGGCCCGAACACCGGCGGCATGGGCGCCTATTCGCCGGCCCCGATCCTGACGCCGGCGCTCACCGCGCGCGCCCTCGACACCATCGTCCGTCCGACGGTTGCGGGGCTTGCCGCGCGCGGCACGCCGTACCGCGGGGTGCTCTATGCCGGGCTGATGCTGACGGCGGACGGCCCGAAGCTCGTCGAATACAACTGCCGCTTCGGGGATCCCGAGACGCAGGTGCTGATGCCGCGGCTCAAGGACGATCTCCTCCCCCTGATGCTGGCCTGCACGGACGGCACGCTGTCCAAGATGAGCTGCCGCTGGCGGGACACGCATGCGATGACCGTCGTCCTCGCCGCCAAGGGCTACCCCGGGGCGGTGACGAAAGGCACGCCAATTCGCGGGCTCGACGCGGCTGCGGCCGGCGAAGGGATCGAGATTTTCCACGCCGGCACGGCGATGCAGGATGGCGTGCTGGTCGCGAATGGAGGGCGCGTGCTCAACGTCACCGCGACCGGCGCAACCCTGGCCGAAGCGCGCGCGCGCGTCTATGCCGCGATCGACCGCATCGACTGGCCCGACGGGTTCTGCCGCCACGACATCGGCTGGCGGACGCTCGGCCGCGAGTAACGCGCCTGGCCGCCGCGAGGCGCCGGCGGTACGATGTCAAGTGCAACGCCGGAGGCCGACGTGACCGTGCTGCCCGAACTCTTTCCCGGTTTCGACACGCGCCTCGTGCCGACACGCTCGGCCGAGATCTTCTGCCGCATCGGCGGCGCCGGGCCGCCGCTCGTGCTGATCCATGGCTTTCCGCAAACCCATGCGGAGTGGCACCGCATCGCTCCCGCGCTGGCGGAGCGCTTCACGGTTGTGCTACCGGATCTGCGCGGCTATGGCGCCTCCTCGGTTCCGCCGACCGACCCCTTGCATCGCGCCTATTCGAAACGCGTGATGGCGGAGGACATCTGCGACGTGATGAGCGCGCTCGGCCATCACGGGACGTTCCGCATCGTCGGACACGACCGCGGCGCGCGCGTCGGGTACCGCCTCGCGCTCGACCACCCCATGCGCATCGAAAAGCTTGCCGTTCTCGACATCGTGCCGACGCATGCCATGTGGACGGACTTCACCGTTCCGCTCGCGATGAAGGTCTATCACTGGCTGTTCCTCGCGCAGCCGAAACCCTTGCCCGAAATGCTGATCGGGCAAGCGCCCGTGGCCTATCTCGACTACACCATCGCGAGTTGGACCAAGGCGAAAAACCTCTCCGCCTTCGACGAAGGCGCCATGGCGCATTACCGCGCCTTCTATGCGGAGCCCGACCGGCTTTCTGCGACGTGTGAAGACTATCGCGCCGGCCAGACGATCGACTTCGCGATCGACTCGGCCGACGTCGCGGCCGGCAAGATCATCACCTGCCCCGTGCTGGCGCTGTGGGGCGCGGCCGGGATTCCGGCGAAAGGCAATGCCGACGGTCCGCTCGCGGTGTGGCGGCGGTGGGCAAGCGATCTGCGCGGCGAGGCGATCGATGCCGGGCACTTCCTGCCCGAAGAAAACCCGGACGCAACCTTACGCGCGCTGCTCGCCTTCCTATGACAGCGAAGCTCGATCGCCAGAGCGCCTTCAGCGGCACGCGCGATATCGCACCGACGCTTGCGATCGATGTCGCGCGGCTCGACGCCTGGATGCGCGCGAACGTGCGCGATTTCGTCGGCCCGGCAACGCTGCGGCAATTCAAGGGCGGACAGTCGAACCCCACCTTCCTCGTCGAGACGCCGCACCGCGCCTACGTACTCCGACGCAAGCCCCCAGGAACGCTGCTTCCATCCGCCCACGCCGTCGACCGCGAATTCCGCGTGATCAGTGCGCTCGCAGCGCGCGGCTTTCCCGTCGCGCGCCCGCATGCGCTGTGCACGGACGACAGCGTCATCGGCTCCATGTTCTACGTCATGGATCGCGTCGAGGGCCGCATCTTCTGGGAACCGGCGATGCCGGACTCGACACCGGCCGAACGTGCGGCGGTCTATGACGATATGAACGCCACGCTCGCGACGCTGCACGGCTTCGATCCGGCGGACCTCGGCCTCAGCGACTTCGGGAAACCGCAGGCCTATGTCGCACGGCAGATCGAACGCTGGGCCAAGCAATATGCCGCATCGAAGACCGACGACATCGCAGCCATGGAGCACCTCGCGGCCTGGCTGCCGACCGCCGCGCCGCCGCAGACGCGATCAAGCCTCGTGCATGGCGACTACCGCCTCGACAATCTGATCATCGCACCGAACGCTCCACGCGTTGCCGCGGTGCTCGATTGGGAATTGTCGACGCTGGGCGACCCGCTCGCCGACGTGACCTATCATCTGATGACCTGGGCGATGCCGCGCTCCGAGACCGGCTCCGGCGTCGGTTCGCTCGCCGGCCTCGATCTCGGCGCGCTTGGTATTCCCGATCTCGAAACGTATGCGAAGGCCTACACGGCGCGCACCGGCCTCGACCCCCTTCCTCGCCTCGAATTCTATCTGGCCTACAATTTATGGCGGCTTGCCTGCATCCTGCAGGGCATACTGGGGCGCGCCCGCGACGGAACGGCAGCCAACACTCAGGCGGCGGCGGTCGCGGCGCAGGTCGGGCCTTTGGCCGAGGAGGCTTGGCGCTGGGCGCGCCGGGCAGGAGCACGATGATGCAGAAGACGCATCCACCTGCCCTGCCCGCGCCGCCACGGTCGGTTGCGGTACGCGGTTGGCGCGGCCCGTCGGTGGCGCTGGCCTTGGGGGCGGGCGGTGCCCGCGGCTTCGGGCACATCCCTGTGTTCGAGGCGCTGGACGATCTCGGCCTGAAGCCGGTGGCGATCTCAGGAACTTCGATCGGGGCCATTCTCGGCGCCGCCTACGCTGCAGGCTTCACGGGGCGGCAGCTCCGCCAGCATGTGACCGCTGTGTTCCGGGACCAGACCGCCGTCGCGACCAAGCTGCTGCGCACGCGCGTCGGCCGGTTCCTCGATCTCCTCGGCGGCATCGCCAATCCCGTCATGGTCGATGCGGAGAAGCTGCTCGAGGCGTTTTGGCCCGAAGGGATGCCGGATGACTTCACGGCGCTGAAGATCCCGTTCACGGCGGTCGCGACCAACTTCTTTGGGCGGGACGAGGTGCGCCTGTCGAGCGGCCCGCTGCGCAGCGCGGTGGCGGGCTCGATGGCGATCCCCGGCCTCGTGAAACCAGTCGAGCGGGAGGGCCTCGTTCTGATCGACGGCGTCGCAGTCAATCCCGTGCCGGTCGATGCGGTCGGGCGCAAGGCGGAGATCGTGGTCGCGGTCGATCTCAACGGTGCGCCGGCAACGCGGTTGGGCCCGCGCGCGACCTCGGTGCCGAACGCGATCGAGGCGATGCTTGCCGGCTTCGCCATCATGGAATACCGGCTGATGCTGGAGAAATTCGCCAAGACGCCGCCGACGATCCATCTCGAGCCCAGCGTGACCACCTTCGGCGTGCTCGACTTCCTCAAGGTGCAGAGCATTCTGCGCGCGGCCGAGCCGATCCGGGAGACGACCAAGCGGCGCCTGCACATGCTGCTCGAAAAGCAATAAGCCGCAGAGCGCCGTTGCGTCGACGGGCCGCGAGCGGCTATGCCGGCGCCTCCCCCCGGTTCGAGGTTCAGATGTCGGTGAAGAACAAGCCCTTGAAGGCCCGCCTGCCGCGCGGTTTCGTGGACCGCACGGCGGCGGAGCTGCGCGGCGTCGACGCGATGCTGGCCACGATCAAGGCCGTGTACGAGCGCTACGGCTTCGAACCGGTGGAAACGCCGCTCGTCGAATACACCGATGTGCTGGGCAAGTTCCTGCCCGATGGGGACCGGCCGAACGAGGGCGTGTTCTCCTTCCAGGACGACGACGAACAATGGCTCTCGCTGCGCTATGATCTAACCGCGCCGCTCGCGCGCTATGTGGCGGAGAATTTCGACGCCCTGCCGAAGCCCTATCGCAGCTACCGCGCGGGCTGGGTGTTCCGCAACGAGAAGCCGGGCCCCGGCCGCTTCCGCCAGTTCATGCAGTTCGACGCCGACACGGTCGGCGCCGCCTCCGTCGCCGCCGATGCCGAGATCTGCATGATGGCGGCGGATACGATGGAAGCGCTCGGCATCGCGCGCGGCGACTATGTCGTGAAGGTCAACAACCGCAAGGTGCTCGACGGCGTGATGGAGACGATCGGGCTTGGCGGGACTGAGAACGCCGGCCGACGCCTGACCGTGCTGCGCGCGATCGACAAGCTCGACAAGTTCGGCGTCGAGGGCGTGCGGCAACTCTTGGGCGAAGGCCGCAAGGACGAGAGCGGCGATTTCACCAAGGGGGCGGGTCTCGGGAGTGGGCAGATCGACACGATCGAGCGAATACTTGCCGGCGATATGCAAGACGGCAACGCCGCAACACGCCAAGGCAGCGAAGAACTCGCCGCGATCTCCGACTATGCGAGGATAGCCGGCTACGGCCCCGACCGCATCCGCATCGACCCCTCCGTCGTGCGCGGCCTCGAATACTACACCGGCCCGGTCTATGAGGTGGAGCTGACCTTCCCCGTCGCCAACGACGAGGGCCAAGTCGTGCGCTTCGGCTCGGTCGCGGGCGGCGGGCGCTACGACGGCCTCGTCGGCCGCTTCCGGCCCGAGCCCGTGCCCGCCACCGGGTTCTCCATCGGCGTCTCGCGCCTGGCCGAAGCACTGCGGCAGAAGGGCCTGCTCGCGGGCGGGCACGCGCGCGGACCCGTCGTCGTGCTCGTCATGGACCGCGAGCGCATGGCCGATTATCAGCGTCTCGCGGCCGAACTGCGCGCGGCGGGCATCGCCGCGGAGATGTATCTCGGCGGCGCCGGCATGAAGGCCCAGATGAAATATGCCGACCGGCGCGGCAGCCCCTGCGTCGTTATCCAGGGCGGCGACGAAAAGGCGCGCGGCACCGTCCAGATCAAGGATCTGATCGCCGGCGCCGAAGCCGCCAAGGCCGTTGCGTCCAACACGGAATGGCGCGAAGGCCGCCCGGCGCAGGTGGAGTGCCCGGAAGCTGAGATGATCGCGACGGTGCGGATGATCCTCGACCGCTACCGGTGACGCCGCCATCGCGACGCCAATCCCCGGCGCGGCGCGAACCACCCCGTCGTTGCGAGCGAAGCGAAGCAATCCAGCCCTGCCGCGGTCAAAGACTAGATCGCCACGTCGGCCTTCGGCCTCCTCGCGATGACGGTCCTTGACAGCATGCAGGGGGCAAGCAAGCCAGCTAAAATTGCGTGATCGTCCTGCCGTTCGTGTCGACGAGGCGCGACGGCTTCTCGCGGAAGACGACGTCCTCGGGTTTGAGCGCGATGCGATCGCCGTCCATGAAGTCGTGCAGCTTCATGATGGTCGCGGCGGCGTGGCCCTGGTCGAGGAAGTCCTTGGTGCCGTAGCAATCGTCCGGGCGCGATTTGAGGAAGGCCGTGAAGCTGCCGCGGAACACGCGCGCCCCGCGTTCCATGCGGTAGGCGACCTGCCGGCGATAGACCTTCGGCATCAGGATCGGGCCGCGATCGGCCGCAGCGTCGATCGGCACGCCCTCGCCGCGATAGACGAGATCGGGATCGAAGGAGGCGGTGTCGTCGGAATAGGCCGGCCAGACGCGGCGCTTGCGCTTGCCTTTCTTGCAGGCGGCAATGAGCGCCTCGATCTCGTCCGCACTCATCGAGGAATAGAAGCTCGGGAACACCCAGCCCTCCTCGGCGAGCCAGAGATTGAGATCGCGAGCAAAGTCCGCTCCCACGCGGATATTGCCGACGAAGCGGCCATAGGTGTCGACGACGTCGCCCGGCGCGTCGACCGCCGAAACGAAGACGCAGTCGAGCGCCGTCGCATCGATCCGCCGCAGCATGCGCGCGAGCGCGACGGTCGCCGTCTCGCCCCAGTACTGGCGGCGCTTCGGGCGGTTGAGCGTGTTGTAGGCGGCGCGTTCGGTGTCGGACACGTCCGGGCTCTTCTTGAGCGCGGCGGCGCGGAAGTGGAGTTCGGGAGCATCGACGCCTTGCAAGCGCACGGTGATCTTGCCGTCGTCGCTGACCACCTGCTTCGTTCCGGTTCCGCGCGAGCGCGCACCGAAGAAAACCGTCGTCGGGCGGAAGTCCTGCCCGTCGGCAGCGAAGAAGAAGCTCGATTGATTGACGCGCACCACGATCTTGGTCGTATCCGCGTCGGACTGACCCGCCGGCCAGAACTGATCGACGTCGATACGCCCCTCGATGCGCAACATGCCCACGGCCGCCCTCCCGCGCGAAGCGCCATTCACTATAAACCGAAGATTGCGGGAACGCGACGGCCGCCCGGCGCGGTGACCGTCTCGCCTTCCCGAAATCCGCCTGTTAGAGGTCGCCCGCAGACGGACCGCCATGACGTTGCGACCGACCTTTGCCCGCGATGCCTTTCTCGCGCCCCTCGTGGCGGCGGGATACCGGCCCGTGGAACCGGCCATTCTGCAGCCGGCCGACGTCTTCCTCGACCTTTCGGGCGAGGAACTCGGCAAACGCCTCTACCTGACGACCGACACCGAGGGGCGCGACCTCTGCTTGCGCCCGGAACTCACCATCCCCGTCTGTCTCGATCACGTCGCCGGGGGCGACCCGGCGCGGCCGGCCTCCTATTGCTATTTCGGCCCTGTCTTCCGCCACCGCGCCGGAGCCTCCGGAGAGTTCGTGCAGGCCGGCGTCGAGTCGATCGGGCGCACCGACACGGCGATCTGCGATGCCGAGGTGTTCGCGCTCGCGCTCGATTGCGCGCGCCGGCACGGGCTCGCTCGGCCGCGCATCCGCATCGGTGACACGGGCCTGTTCCGCGCGGTGCTCGACGCGCTGGGCCTGCCGGCGGCGTGGCGGCGCAAGCTTGCCCGCGACTTCGGCCGCATCGATCTCGTGGCCGCCGACATTGCCTCGCTCGAGGCGGTGCGCGGCTCGCCGGCAAGCAGCTATGCGGGTATTCTCGCGGCGCTCGGCGGGGCGGACCGCAAGGCGGCGCGGGCGCTCGTCGAGGACCTTCTCGCCATCGGCGGGCATACGACGGTCGGCGGACGAACCGTCGGTGAAATCGCGGATCGATTCCTAGAGCAGGCCGATCTGAAGGACGGCGCGCGCGTGCCGGCCGAGCGCCTGCAGGTGCTGCAGGCGTTCCTGGCGCTGCGCACCGATGCCGCGGCCGCTCCGGCCGCCTTGTCGGACCTGCTGAAGGCGCTCGGCACACCGGTCGAAGCCGCGCTCGCGCTTTTCGCCGCGCGCACCACCGCGCTTGCCGCAGCGGGCGTCGATCTCGCCTCTGCCACCTTCGATCCCGCCTTCGGCCGGCGCCTCGACTACTATTCCGGCTTCGTGTTCGAGATGCACGACGCGGACAGGCCTGATCAGCTCCAGGTCGTCGGCGGCGGTCGGTACGACGGGATGCTGCAGTTTCTCGGCGCGCCGGCGCCGGTGCCTGCGGTCGGCTTCTCCGTCTGGGTGGAGCGTTTGCCGGGAGCTGCGCCGTGAGCGACCTGGTTCTCGCTCTGCCGTCGAAAGGGCGCTTGCAGGAAAACGCCCAGGCCTTCTTCGCACGCGCCGGGCTCGATCTGGTGCAAGCGCAAGGCGAGCGGGACTACCGTGCGCGCATCGCCGGCCTCGACGGCGTCGAGATCGCCTATCTCTCGTCTTCCGAGATCGCGCGAGAGCTTTCGCTCGGCAACGTCCATCTCGGCGTCACCGGTGAGGATCTCATCCGCGAGCAGATCGGCGATGTCGATGCGCGCATCGCGTTCGTGACGCCGCTCGGCTTCGGGCGCGCCGATGTCGTCGTCGCGGTGCCGAAGGCCTGGATCGATGTCGCGACCATGACGGACCTCGACGACGTGGCCTCGACGTTTCGTGGCCGCCATGGCCGCCGCTTCCGCGTCGCCACCAAGTACATCAACCTGACACGGCGTTTCTTTGCCGCGAAAGGCGTGGTCGACTACCGCATCGTCGAGAGCCTCGGCGCAACGGAAGGCTCGCCTGCCGCAGGCGCGGCCGAGGCGATCGTCGACATCACGACGACGGGCCGGACGCTCGCCGCCAACGGCCTCAAGGTGATCGACGATGGCGTGATCTTGCGCAGCGAAGCCCATCTCGTCGCCGCCCGCGCCGCCGCGTGGACGCGCGAACACCGCGATCGTTTGAAAGTGATCTGCGACCGCGTCGCCGCCGAAGCGCGGGCGCGGGCGACACGCGAAATCCGTTTTGCAGCCGCGCATGCAAGCACGCTCGCCGCCGCCGCCGCCGATCGCTTCGCTGCGACCGCGCCCTTCGCTCCTGCCGGGGACGTTGGCACCTTGCACGTCGCCGCGGGAATGGCCTTCGCCCTCGCCGACTGGCTCCGCGCCTCCGGCGCCCGCATGGTCACGATCGCGCGCCTCGACTACGTCTACGGCGGCGACGATGCGCGATCGCGTGACCTGATCGATAGCCTGACCCGAGCCTAGACCATCCAGCTGCCGCCGGCGGCATGCGGATAATGCCGCTCGATCAACTTCTCGGCCTCGCTTGCCGGAACCGGTTGGCCGTAGAAATACCCTTGACCGATGTGGACGCCGAGCCGCGTGAGCAGTTCGGCCTGCTCTTCCGTTTCGATGCCTTCGGCAACGGTCGAAAGGCCCATTTGGTCGGCGAGACCGACGATCGTACGCACGAGATGATGCGCTTCGCCGTTGCCTTCGATCGACTTCACGAAGCTGCGGTCGATCTTGAACACGTCGACCGGCAGCTTGAGGAGTTGGCCGAGATTCGAATATCCCGTGCCGAAATCGTCGATCGCGAACCGAACACCGGATCGTTTCAATTCGCTCATCACGCGCGCCGCGCGATCAGGATCGCGCATCGCGGCCGACTCGGTCACCTCGATCTCCAAGAGATTGCCGGGCACGCCGTATTCCTTGAGGAGCCGTGCGACGAAGGTGATCATCTCCGGTCGCGCGAAGTCCTCGGGCGACATGTTCACGGCGACCGGGATGGTCGTTCCCTTCCATGCCCAGTCGGACGCTTGGCGGAGCGCTTTCCGCATCACCGCCTTGTCGATGTCCGCGATCATTCCGCTTTCCTCGGCAAGCGGAATGAACTGCGCCGGCTGCAGCAGGCCTTTGGTCGGATGGCGCCAACGGGCCAGCGCTTCGAAGGCGCATATCCGCCCGGTCTTCAGATCCACCTGCGGCATATAGAAGGCGTCGATCTCGTCGTTGCCGATCGCGCGACGCAGTTCCATTTCCAGAACGAGGCGGTCAATGAGCTTCTGCGACATCTCGCTTGAAAAGAAGCAGTAGCGGTTACGCCCCGCTTCCTTGGCCTGGTACATGGCAAGGTCGGCATGCCGCATCAGCGTGCTGGCATCGCCGCCGTCATCAGGCATGCACGCGATCCCGACCGAGGCGCCGACGACGATGATCTGTCCGTCGATGTCGAAAGGCTCGCGCAAGGTCGACAACAGGCGAGCGGCCAAAGCCGCTGCCTCGGCCCGCGCATCGGAGCGGAACCGAACACCGATGACGAACTCGTCGCCCCCGTGACGGCCGAGCAGCGCCGGCCGGTCAATTCGGTCCTGGAGCAGCGGCGCCGTCATCGGATCGATAAGCACCCAGCCTTGCTCGCGCAAGACGCTCTCGAAGCGGCGGGCAACCGCAATGAGCAGCTTGTCGCCGGTTTCGTGGCCGAACACGTCGTTCACGCGCTTGAAACCGTCGAGATCGATGAAGAAGAGCGCGCGCGGCCGACCATCAATGCGCGCGGCCTCGGCGGCGTTCTCGACGCCGCGGCGCAGCCGTTCGCGGTTTGCGAGCCCCGTGACAGGATCGGTGTAGGCCAAGCGGCGCTCGACCTCGATGGACGCCTTGAGGCGCTTCGTCATGCGGTGGAAGGAGGCCGCGAGTTCGCCGAGTTCACCGCCGCTGCGCGCGCGGACGGGAACGTCCAGCTCGCCCCGGGCGATGCGGCGTGTGGCCTCCGTCAGCTCGCGCACGGGCGCGAGAAGGCGGCCAACGAGCACGCTCATGAGCGGGAGCAAGACCGCGAGAAAGACAATGGCGATGACGAGCGAGCGCAGGATCGCCTCGCGCCGCTTCTGAATTTGAAAGTCATCGGTCGATGCCACGAGAACGACGCCGCGGATAGCGTCTTGCACGAAGATCGGCACCGCGACCTCGACGTGATCCTGTGCATTGTGGAACATCACCTGCCCATTCGCGAGAGCAGCGCGCGCGAGGGGGTTGTTGAATTGCGAGCGCAGCAAGAAGCGCCCGGCATCCGCCTCGAGGGTGGCGCCCGAGCGCCGGTCGTGAATTTCGATACGCGCAAGATTGCCGATACGCGCAAGCGAGATGGTCGTGCGGGCCATATCGGTCAGCACGCCGGTGGAAAGCTTGTCGCCGGCAATCACGGCGATCATGCGGGCGGTTGCTTCCGTTTGCTGCTCGAGCTCGCGCTCGATGATCCGCCGGCTCGACATCAGGTCCGCCGCGACCATCACGACCACGAACACGACGAGCGACACCGCGACGAGAGCGACGGCACGCACCTGAATGCGTCCGGCGCCGCGCCGTGCGAGCCAACGCAATATTCGTTGCGACAGTGATCGGCGCATCTGTCCTCGCGCTCGGCCCGTCCCTTCGGGTTAAGACGGAAACGGTATGTGAAAGCTACTAAGTCTCCGTAAAGTTGAAGTTCCGCAAGCCGCACCTAGGCCGCGTTGTCGAGAACGCGGCTTGCGGCGGCACCAACCGCAGGGAATTCGGCTTGGCGGGGGTCAAGGCATTGACGAAGTGGAAACCAACTGGATCGCCTGCGCCCCGAGATCAGACTGCAACCAGCGCCGGTGCCGCCGTGGTCGGCGCCCTGACTTGCAGTGGCGGTTCGTCGAAGGGTTTAGCGGGCGAACGATGGGTGATGGCGAGAATCGCCGTTCCAGGCAGAGCCGCCGTCACCGCATCGAGGACGCGCCGCTCCGACTCCGGATCCAGAGCCGATGTTGCTTCGTCCAGAAGCAGCCAGTCGGGGGCTTGCAGCAAGGCCCGCGCGAGCTGCACCCGTTGCTGTTCGCCCCCGGACAGGATGGCGGCCCAGTCCTCGTTGTTGTCGAGCCGATCGGCAAAGGATGCGAGACCGACCGCGTTCACGGCACCGCGAACAGCAGCATCGCTGATCGCATCCGGCGGCGCGGGATAGGTCAAGGCGGCCCGCAAGGTTACAAGCGGCATGTAGGGTTTCTGCGGCAGCACGAGAAGTCGCGTGTCACGCGGCACGCGCACCACGCCGCGGCCCCAAGGCCACACGCCCGAAAGGCCGCGGAACAAGGTGGTCTTACCGGTGCCGGAGGGACCAGAGAGGATGCGGCGTTCGCCTGGCCGCAGCGATAGTTTGTCGACGGCGACGACGGGGTGCCCGCTCGGCAGTTCGACGGTCAAGTTCTCGATGTCGAGCGTGTCGCCATCGCTGGGGATCACTTCGATGTGCGGCGAACGGAATTCCGATTCCTGCGCAGCAACGATGGCGGCGTCGAAGCCCGAAAGCCGATCGACGACGGCTTTCCACTCAGCGATGCGCGTGTAGATGGTGATGAAGACCGAAAGCGCGGTCTGCACACGGTCGAAGGCGGATGCGGTCTGCATCAAGGGGCCGAGTTGGATCGCTCCCGCAAAATAGGCCGGGCTCACGACGATGAACGGAAACACCGTGGCGGCTTGATTGTAGCCGGCACGGAACATCACCACGTTCTTCTGCACGTCCACGAGCGCCATGAAATTGCGGATCACGTTTGCGAAGCGGGCGCGCAGCGGACCGTGTTCCGCCCGTTCGCCCCGCTGCAGCGCCACCTGCTCGCTGTTCTCCCGCAATCGCATCAGAGCGAAGCGGAAGTTCGCCTCGTAGCGCTCCTGTTGGAAGTTCAGCGGGATGAGACGGCGGCCGAGGAGATGCGTGATGATGGTGCCGAAGATCGCGTAGATGAGCGCTGCCCACACGAGGTAGCCGGGGATCGCGATCGTCTCACCGCCGATGACGAGCGGCGCGGCGGCTGACAGCCCCCACAAGATCACGACGAAGGATACGAGCGTGACAACCGAGCTCAGGAGGTCGATGCCGATCGACAATGTGTGGTTGATGAAGAGCTTGATGTCCTCGGCGATCCGTTGATCCGGGTTGTCGGCGGCATCCCCCGTCATCTTCTGCCGGTAATGCGTTCCCCCATCCAACCAGGCGGCGAGGTACTGCTCCGTCATCCAGCGGCGCCACCGGATCTGGAGCCACTGATTGAGGTAGTACTGCAGGACGGCGCCGACGAGGAAGATCGCCGCGAGCGTCGAGAAGTACCAGAGCTGGGCGACGAAGACGGGCCAGTTCCGGTCCTGAAGGGCGTTGTAGAAGTCGGCGTTCCATTGGTTCAGCAGCACCATGATGCCGACGATGCCGAGTTCCATGCCGATGATCGCCGCGAGCAGCAGGCGCGCGGACAGGCGCTCCTCGGAGCGGAAATAGGGCGTTGCGAGCCGCCACATGGTGCGAAGGGCGGGGCCGATGCCGTGCAATATCATGACGTGCCTCCGAATGTGCGGTGCGGGACTCGCCCCCAAGCGTCAGCACCTTACTCGGCGCTGTTCGCGTCCGAGCGCAATTCGGCGTTACACAGTCATGCCCTAAGGGAGGAAGTGCAGGCGCCTAGAAACGGACGCGCACGCCAGCGGTCGCCTGGTGAGCCGTGAGCGAGATGTGCTGCGTGCGGTCAGGTACGCGCAAGCCGGGGGCTTGCGCGCCCATGAAGCGATAGCCCACCTCGACCGCGAGTTGGCGCGAGATGTCGAAGGCAAGGCCAGCGCCTGCCTGCCAGGCGAGGCCAACGGTGCTGAGGGAAGTCGTGTTGGTGAAGAAGGCCTCGCGGCTGAACGTGACGTGGCCGATGCCCACGCCTGCTCCGACATAGGGCCGGAAGGGGCCGACCGAAAAGTCGACGTAGTAGTTGAGAAGGGCGAAGTTGACGGCAACGTCGCCGCGACCGGCGAAGACCGCCTGCGACGTCCCGGTCTGCGTGAGATAGGGCGTCGTCTGTCCGCTGATCGTTTCGGTATAGGTCGTCGTGCTCGTCGCGCGCTGCTGATCGATCCGTGCCGCGAATCGCCCGAACTCCGCCTCGATGCGACCGCCGAAACCGGGCTGAACATCGCTGAAGTCCCAGCCGACGAAGCCTGAGAAGACCCCACCCAGCCGGGTCGACGCCGTGTAGCTCGCGCTGGTGATCGTCGCCGCATCGAACAGATAGGGCTGAACCACGTAGTTCGGGCCGCCCGTCATGGGATCGATGGGCTGGTTCGGATCCAGAACGCCTGGAAAGAGATTCCCGCGGGTGATGACGCCGGTGTCAGCCGCGCGCCAATCGTAGTTGCGCATCGCCGACAGGCCGCCGCGGACGCCGATGTAGAGAGCGCCATTGCCGACCTGCGGCCCCACGGGTCCTCGCAGCATCAGGCTATCGGCTTGCGCGGGCATGCACATCATCGCGAGGGCGACAGCGATGGAGAACGGGCCTGGCCGGATCACACGAGCCTCCGAGCGATGCAGTGTTACATTCATCCCTCGTTAGGGTTAATCCGCCGTAAACTCCGGCAAGACCACCTGCGGCACAGCCGCAGAGCGGGCGCCGGCTCTATCGTTCCTGCCCATGCAAAAGCAAAGGCGGCCATGCGGCCGCCTTTGCAGGTTCAATCCGGGAAGGGATCAGAAATCCATCCCACCGCCCATGCCGCCGCCGCCCGGCATCGGGGACGTCTCCTTCTTCGGCACTTCGGCGACCATGGCTTCCGTCGTGATGAGGAGGCCGGCGACCGAAGCGGCATCCTGCAGCGCCGTGCGCACGACCTTGGTCGGGTCGATGATGCCGGCTTCGTACATGTCGACGTAGGTTTCGGTCTGGGCGTTGAAGCCGAAGGAATCCGACTTCGCTTCCGACACCCGGCCGACGACGATGGAACCTTCCACGCCGGCGTTCTCGACGATCTGGCGGATCGGCGCCTCGAGAGCCTTGAGCACGATGTTGATGCCGGCCTGCACGTCCTCATTGTCGACCTTGATCTTGTCGATCGACTTCTTGGCGCGCAGCAGGGCGACGCCGCCGCCCGGCACGATGCCTTCGAGAACCGCGGCCCGGGTGGCATTCAGGGCATCGTCAACGCGGTCCTTCTTTTCCTTGACCTCGACTTCGGTCGCGCCGCCGACGCGGATCACCGCGACGCCGCCCGCGAGCTTCGCAAGACGCTCCTGGAGCTTCTCACGATCATAGTCCGAGGTCGTCTCCTCGATCTGCGCCTTGATCTGACCGACACGAGCCTCGATCGCCTTCTTCGACCCGGCGCCATCGATGATCGTGGTCTTCTCCTTCTCGATGAGGACGCGCTTGGCGCGGCCGAGCATCTTGATGGAGACGTTCTCAAGCTTGATGCCGAGATCTTCCGAGATCATGTCGCCGTTCGTGAGGATGGCGATGTCCTCGAGCATGGCCTTGCGGCGGTCGCCGAAGCCCGGCGCCTTCACGGCCGCGACCTTGAGGCCGCCGCGCAGCTTGTTGACGACGAGGGTGGCGAGCGCTTCGCCTTCCACATCCTCCGCGATGATGAGGAGCGGTTTGCCCGTCTGCACCACCGCCTCGAGGACCGGGAGCATGGCCTGCAAGCCCGAGAGCTTCTTCTCGAAGATCAGGATGTAGGGGTCCTCGAGCTCGGCAACCATCTTTTCCGCATTGGTGATGAAGTACGGCGAGAGATAGCCGCGGTCGAACTGCATACCCTCGACGACGTCGAGTTCGGTGTCTGCGGTCTTCGCTTCTTCGACGGTGATGACCCCCTCATTGCCGACCTTCTGCATCGCTTCGGCGATCATCTTGCCGATCGACTCGTCGCCATTCGCAGAGATGGTGCCGACCTGAGCGACCTCGGCCGAGGACTTCACCTTCTTGGACTTCTTGCCCAATTCGTCGATGACCTTGCCAACGGCGAGATCGACGCCGCGCTTCAGATCCATCGGATTCATGCCGGCCGCGACCGCCTTGGCTCCCTCGCGCACGATCGAAGCGGCGAGCACCGTCGCCGTCGTGGTACCGTCGCCGGCGAGATCGTTCGTCTTCGAGGCCACCTCGCGCACCATCTGCGCGCCCATGTTCTCGAACTTGTCGGCGAGCTCGATCTCCTTGGCCACCGTCACGCCGTCTTTGGTGATGCGGGGGGCACCGAAGGACTTCTCGATGACGACGTTGCGGCCCTTCGGGCCGAGCGTAACCTTGACAGCATTGTTGAGGATTTCGATACCGCGCAGCATCTTGTCGCGGGCATCGCCCGAAAAACGGACGTCTTTCGCAGCCATGTCTTTGTCTCCTGGATGTCGTTGCGTTTTGTGCGGCTCAGGCGATGACGCCCATGATGTCGGACTCCTTCATGATGAGGAGTTCCTTGCCGTCGATCTTCACTTCGGTTCCCGACCACTTGCCGAACAGCACGCGGTCGCCGGCCTTCACGTCGAGCTTCACGAGTTTGCCCGTCTCGTCGCGGGCGCCGGGGCCAACGGCGATCACCTTGCCCTCCTGGGGCTTCTCCTTCGCCGTGTCGGGGATGATGATGCCACCGCGGGTCTTTTCCTCGCTCTCGATGCGCTCGACGACGACGCGGTCGTGCAGCGGACGGAATTTCATGGGTTCTCTCCGGTCTCTGTTCGCTTGGAAACGGGCTGTTAGCACTCGCCGGAAGGGAGTGCCAAGCGCGGCCGGGAGATAGGCAGGACAGGAACGGGTGTCAAGGCGGATGAGCCGG
Organism: Pseudomonadota bacterium; assembly: GCA_041694995.1. Lineage (GTDB taxonomy): Bacteria > Pseudomonadota > Alphaproteobacteria > Rhizobiales > UBA4765 > Raskinella. The sequence continues at coordinate 86,332 of JBGFRS010000049.1, forward strand.
GATGCCACCTGGGCGCATCGGTACGGTTAACCGCCGGCGGTGCCAGACTTAACGACAAGCCTCGAAACCGGCTCTCGGGAGCCGCGTTTCGAGGCCAGCCGAGAACCGGGAGCGCTAGGGTGCAGGCGCGTTGCGGGCGAGCCACGCGCGCATCTGAGCGATCTCGGTTTCCTGGGCGCGGATGATCTCTTCCGCGAGCTTGCGGATCTCCGGATCGCGGCCGAAGGCCAGCACGGTCCGCGCCATGTCGACCGCGCCTTCGTGATGCGGAATCATACCGCGTACGAAGTCGACGTCCGCATTGCCGGTGAAGGCAATGTCCATACCCGCATGCATACGTGCGTTCACCGCACGAAATGCCGCAGTGGAGGGAGCGTCCAGCGCGCTGCCTGGGGCGGCGCCGTGGCCTTGGTGACCCGGCGCTGCGGCCGGGGGTTGGCCATGCTGCATATGCGGCATGTGTCGCATCATCTGCGGCACGCCGTGCCCTTGATGGCCCTGCTGCGCAAAGGACGTGCCGGCGGCGAGCGCACTTGCAAAGGCCGCGGCAAGAATGATGGGTTTCATCGGATGTCTCCACAGGTCGGGACGGGGCCGAGGCCGCGCGTCCGCAGAGGTGTTTCTGTCGCTGGAACGGGTGCGCGGCTAGCGGCGCGGGGGTTCGTCCGGGGCCGGCGGCGTGCGCCCCAGCATCACCGGGAACGGATCGACCGCGAGCCGCTCGCCCCCGTGGCTGACCGAGGGCGGTGCCGCGGATGCGGCTGCGAACCACAACGTGCAGATGGGACAACACACAACGGGTACGGCGTCGGCGTCGACCCGGCCCGAACCGTCCTCGGCCACATCCGCGGCCGTGTGGTGCCCGCCATGGCCCGCATGCCGGAAGGCATGACCTGCATAGGTGCCGGGCGCGATTCCGATCAAGATCGCGAGGCACACGACTGCCAGACGAGACACAACGGCTCGAATCATATCCGCCTCATCGTCCGCCGCGATCATGACCGGCGTGGGGCAGCCGTCTCAGATGCAGGCGCCGCAACGGCCGGTGCCCTTGCCCAGCCAACGGCGAGTGCACCGGCGATGATCAGCGCCGCTCCTGCCAGCGTGGCAAGCGTCGGCGCTTCCGAAAACCAGACGTAGCCGATGCCCGCTGCCCACAAGAGCGCCGTGTACTCGACGACGCCGAGGCGTGCCGCACTTGCGCGGGCGAACGCCCAGGTGAGGAGGATGTGGCCCACCGCGCCGAGAACGCCGATGCCGACGAAGAGCCACAGATGGTCCATTGCCGGCGGCACCCAGACGATACCTGCGGCGGGCAGAACGTACAGCGCCGGTATCCAGTTCTGGAGAAGAACGAGGGTCGGCAAGGGATCGACGACCGCGCGCGCCCGCAACAGGATGAGCGAAGCGGCGTAGGTGAAGGTCGACAGGATCACGAGCGCGATGCCGAGCAGGCTCTCCGCCCGATGGCCGACCGCGAAGAGCTGCTCCCCCAGCATGACGAGAAGGCCCGCCGTGCCGAGCGCGATACCGGCGAAGATGCTCCGGTGCAGCGCCTCGCCGAGAAAGAGCCGCCCGAAGATGGCGATGACGATCGGCGCGAGAAAAGACAGCGCGATCACCTCGACCAGCGGCAAGAGGCCAAGGGCGGCGAAGAACATCCCCGCCGATAGAACGACGAACACGCCGCGTAGAAGGGCGAAGCGCAGGGTCTCGCGCGACGGTCTTGGCATGCCCATCAGGACGTACAGGGCAGTGGCCACGATCCCACCGAACACGAAGCGCATCAGCACGGTGACGGCCGTCGGATAGTGCGGCGCCACCGCCTTGATGAGGCCGTCCATGACCGAGAGAACGAGAATGCCGAGGGCGGCGACAAGGATGGGAAGCGGTCCGGCGTCATTGCGCATGGCTTGCGCCGGGTCGCACGCGCTGGCCGATGCGACAAGTGCCAAAGCTTGACGAACGGCTATGCGGGGCCGACTTTCCCGCCATGTCGATCCCGATCGAAGACGTGGCGCGCACCTGCATCTGCCTGCACACGCGGATGGCCGCGCGCGCCGTAACGCGCGCCTATAACGCCGCGCTCAAGGGAACCGGGCTCGAGGTCACGCAGATGACGCTGCTTGCCGCGCTGTCTTCCGGCGATGCCCCGTCCATTGCCGTCCTGGCGGATAGGCTCGCTTTCGAACGCACGACATTGCTGCGCAATCTGAAGGCCCTGGTCGCCAAGGGACTGGTGGAGCCGGCGCGCGGCGAGGGCCGCGCCGTGCGCCATGTGCTGACCGAGGAAGGGCGCCGGGTGCTCGCGACGTTTCTGCCCCGCTGGCACGACATTCAGGCGCGCATCGAAGCCGGGTTGGGGGACCGATCGTGGCCGGAAACGCGCCGTGGCCTGCGCGCCGTGCGCAATGCCGCCGCCGCGCTGAGCAGCTGAGCCCCGGCTTGCACGCCATCCTGGTGCGGCTTTATAGTGTATCTACACTATAAAGGGGTCACAATGCCCGATCGCTATTCGTCCTTATCTGCCGGCTACGGTGTGGTTCCGCTCCGCGACGCTGCGGGAACGAGCGGGCTGGCATTCCTCTCTTCGATGCTCGCCGATCGCCTTCCCGCGCCGCCCTTCACCCGCTGGGCGCGCACGATCCTCGTCGAGGTGTCGGAGGGACGCGCCGTCTTCGAAGGGGAGCCAAGCGCCGACTTCCTCAACCCTTTGGGTACCGTGCACGGCGGATGGACCGCCGGTATCCTCGACAGCGCCATGGCCTGCGCCGTGCACACGACGCTCAAGGCCGGCGAGGGCTATACCACGCTCGAATACAAGATCCATTGCGTTCGTCCCGTGCTGCCGACGACGGGTCTGGTGCGATGCGAGGGTGTCGTTCTCTCGCGCGCCCGCCGCGCCGCAACCTCGGAAGGGCGGCTCTACGACCCGGCCGGCAAGCTCCTGGCGCACGGCACCGAAACCTGCCTCATCTTCGATGTGCCACTTGTCGGAAACGGTCAAAGCGAGCGCACGTAGTGGTACTCCCAAGCGCCATCGGCCGTCGCGATCCAGCGTTCACCGGGCACCCGCGAAAAGCCGTGCCGCTCGTAGAAGCGATGCCCGTCGAGAAAGCGCGTATCGGTGAAGAGCTCGATCGTGTCGGCCTCATGCTCGCGTGCGAAGGCAAGCGCCTCGTTCAACAGGCATGTTGCGATGCCCCGACCGCGGACGTCGCGTGCAAGATAGACCTTCGCCAGCTCGAAGCGCCGCGGCAGCGTGGTCGCGGTGATCGCCAAGGAACCGACCAATTGTCCGGCCCGCTCCGCCACTTGCAGCATGCCTCCGGCCCGCGCGTAGTGCGTTGCGACGGCGGCGAGCTCGGGGAATTCGTCCGCGACAAAGAGGCAGGTCGGATACTCGGCGAAGACGTCCGCGATCAACCGGCCGATCGCCGGTCCGTCGCCGTCGGTCGCCCGCCGAATGCGAATTTCGGGCATATGTCCCTCGCATGACAGCATCGGTCAGCGAGTGATGCCACGGCGGGCGGCTTCGGCAACAGCGTGGCTGCGTGTCGTCGCGACGTTGCCCCTGCGCCCTAATCCGGATTGAAGTTCGTTCTGGCCCATCGAGTGCACCGGGATATGAAGCGCAGCCGCGGCGCTGTGGCGCTCCGACCACAACACCGCCCGGCCACACTCCCACATCGCCTGGCAGACGCCGGACGAGTTCGCCAGCACCTTCACCCCGCCCAGCAGGGCAAGATCTCCGCCGGAACGAACTCAGAACTGGATAGAAACTGGGGCAAGGTCAGCAGCGTGAACTGACCGGCTACCCTGCCCTCGCGACGCCGGCGGCTTTCTGCGGCCGGTCGAGGCCGAGGCTTCGCGCGAGGTAGGCGGCGGCCTCGTCGGCCGGCAGCGCCTTCGAGTAGAGCCAGCCCTGGACCTCGTGGCAGCCCGACAGCCGCAAGAGCAGTTCCTGCTCCGGCGTCTCGATCCCTTCCGCCGTGACCTGCATGCCGAGCGCGATGCCGAGCGAGGTGATGGCGTGGGCGATGGTCGCGCCACCGCCGCCGTCCATGTCGCGCACGAATTCCCGGTCGATCTTGATGCGCTGGATCGGGAAGCGGCGCAGATGGGACAGCGACGCATAACCCGTGCCGAAATCGTCGAAGGCGATGGACACGCCGAGATCGTGCAGGGCCGCGAGCATCTTGCGGATGTCGGCACCTTCGTCGAGGAGGATGTTTTCGGTCACCTCGATCTCGAAGAGCCGCGGGTTCAGGCGATGACGGGCGAGCACCTCCGCGATCGTCGTGGGAAAGGTCTCGTCGCGGAACTGCGCCGGCGAGAGGTTGACGCCGATGCGCACCGCCGGAAGGCCCTGATCGAGCCAGGCGCGGGCCTGCGCCGCCGCCGTCTCCAACACGAAGGCGCCGGCGAGCGCGCCGAGGCGCGCATCCTCGAGGGCGGCGATGAAGGTGCCGGGCATCAACAGACCGCGGGTCGGATGGCGCCAGCGGATGAGAGCCTCGAAGCCTGCGACCGACTTGTCGGAGAGGCGCAGCTGCGGCTGATAGAACAGCTCGATCTCGCCGCGCTGAAGCGCGCCATCGAATTCCTCGACGACCTCGCGGCGCGCCTCGACTTCGGCGCGCATCGTCGATTCGAAGAAGCGGTGGCTGCGCCCGCCGGAATTCTTCGCCTCGTAGAGGGCAAGGTCGGCGTTCGCCATCACCTGGCTCGGTGTCATAGCGGAATCCGCGATGAGGAACGCGCCGATGCTCGCGCCGGAATGAACTGTGTGCGCGCCGAGATTGATCGGCGCCTCGAAGATGGTCCTGATCTCTTCCGCGATGCGATCGGGCTCGGCCACATCGACGATCGCCGGCACGAGCAGGGCGAACTCGTCGCCGCCGATACGCGCCGCCAGCAAGCCGCCCCCGCGCAGGCCGCGGAGGCGGCGCGCGACTTCGATCAGGATATCGTCCCCGGCCGAGTGGCCGAGCGAGTCGTTGGCTTCCTTGAAGCGATCGAGGTCGAGGAGGAAGAGCGCGGCCGGATATCCGGTCTCGCAGGCCGCGATCGCATCGGCCACCGCCGCCTCGAAAGCGCCGCGGTTCGCAAGGCCCGTCAGGTGATCGCGCGTGGCGAGGTGTTCGATGCGCCGCCGTGCGACCTCTTCCGCCGTCACATCACGCCCGATGCCGCGATAGCCGAGGAAGGTGCCATCGCCGCCGAAGATCGGCTTGCCGCTGATCGACATGGTCACGGCGAAGTCGCCGCGAGCGCGTGTGTAGCGGAAATCCTTGAACGGAAGACGGGCTTCGAGTGTCGCCTTGTGCGCACCCCAGAACGGATCCTGGTCGGGGTCGACGCCCGCGAAGTCCCAGCGCGTGCGCCCGATCATCTCCGAAATCTGCATGTTCACCTTGCTCTCGACCTCGGCCGAAAAGAAGGTGAATCGGAAGTCGGCGTCCTGCTCCCAAATCCAGTCCGTCGCAACCTGCAGATAGTCTTGCCAGCGGCTCTGGGCGCGGGCGCCCTCGAGTGCGCGGATCACGAGGCCGGCGAGGTCGCGCAGCGTCGCAATGTCTTCGTCGCCAAGCCCCTCGGGGCGCGGCTCGAGGCCAGCGACCGACAGCGCGCCGATCGCATGCCCTTCGGTGCTGATCAGCGGCACGCCGGCATAGAACCGCAAGCCCGGATAGCCGCGAACCTGCTCGATGTGCGCGAAGCGCTCGTCGCGGCTTGCATCCGGCACGACGAGCGCGACGGGTTCTCGAACCGTATGCGGGCAAAAGGATTGACCCGCGTCGACTTCGGCGAGCTCGGCGCCCGCCATTCCTTTGACGAGCACCTTGTCGCCCGCGAGAAGACTCAGGCCCGACAGCGTGGTGCCGACGAGCCGGGCCGCGATCCGAGTCAAACGGTCGAGATCCGCCCGCAACTCCGTTGAATGCAGCGCAAACCGATCGAAGGTGCTGTCGACGCGCTTGCGCGCCTCTCGGGATGGGCTGTCAGAAGCCATTCGGCGGGCCCGTGCTGGAATGTCACCCGCCCTCAAAGTCGCGGCTAAATCTTGAAAAAATGTTTCCCGCTTTACAGTCCACCGTCAAAATTGACGAGGGGCGCCTCGGATTTTCAACCGCTGATTGATCAAGCCACGTCCTTCAACCCGTAACCCGCGCGCGTGATCGCGGCCTCGAAATTAGCGCGCGCCTCGTTCGTGCCTTCGATGGTCACTTTGCCGGACGGCAGGTCGACGGCCACCGCCGCGTTCGGATCGACGCGCTTCACGGCCTTCTCGACCGCCTTCACGCAGCCCATGCAGTCCATGCCCGTAACGTTCAACGTGACCATAGCAGCCTCTCGCTTGATCCGGCATTCCGCCGCGGACATGTATCTGGGGATGCCACCGCCGATCGGTCAAGGCCTCGGTGGCGCATGAGTTCGGATCGTGCCGTCTCGACGCATCGGTCGTGTTGCGTATTGCACGTGCGGCAGGGACTGCGGACGTTTGCGGCGCCAACATTGCGAGCTTCCGCCATGCGCCTCCTTCGCCGCGTCGTCACCACTGCCGGCCTCGCAATCGTGGCGATCGCCGCTGCCACGGCATGGTGGTGGACGCGGCTGCCGCTTGTAACCCTGATGCCAGCCGAACGCGGGCCGGTTGCGGAAGTGGTCTATGCCACGGGCGTCGTCGAGCCGGTGCATTGGGCGAAGGTGGTGCCGCTCGTGCGGGGTCGCCTCGTGGAACTGTGCGGCTGCGAAGGCGAGCGCGTGAACCGCGGCGACGTGCTGGCGCGGCTCGATGACGCCGAGGCGCGAGCGCAGGCGCGCGAAATCGACGCGCGCGTGGAACTCGCCGCCCGAACCGTCGACCGCCTGCAGGAGTTGCGCACGCGCGGCGTCGCGACGGCCGAAGCCTTTGACCGCGCCAATGCGGAATACACGCAGGCCCGCGCGCTGGCCGCGGCGCAACGCGAGCGGATCGAGAACATGGTGCTGCGCGCACCCCAGAGCGGCATGGTGCTCCGCCTCGACTTCCGCGTCGGCGAGATCGTCGCAACCACCGATACGGTGGCGTGGGTCGGGCAGCCGCGCCCGTTGCGCATCGTGGCGGAGGTTGCCGAAGAGGACATTGCCGGGGTCACCCCCGGGCAACGGGTGCTGCTCCGACACGATGGCTTCCGCGGCCGTACCCTCCTTGCCACCGTCGACACCATCACGCCCAAGGGTGACCCGGTGCAGAAGACGTTCCGCGCGCACCTCTCCCTGCCCGACGATTCCCCCCTACGCATCGGCATGTCGGTTGAGGCCAACATCGTGCTGCGCGAACGCGACAACGCCATCACCATTCCCGCGGATGCCGTTCGCGACAGCGCGGTCTTCGTGCTCGTGGACGGGCAGGCCCGCCGCCGTCCCATCACGATCGGCATTCGCGGGCTGCGCGGAGTGGAGGTCGCACGCGGTCTTGAGGCTGGGCAGCGTGTCATCGCCCCGGTTCCCGACGGGCTAACGGACGGCGCACACGTACGAACCGCTGATACCACCATCTTCGATCTGTTCCGAGGGCGACCATGAACCTCGTCTGCCACGTCGCCTTCACGCACATTCGCGCCCGCGCACGGCAGACCTTCGTCGCCATGATCGGGGTTGCGACGGGCGTTGGCTTTTCGATCATGATGGCCGCGCTGATGGAGGGATCGCAGGAGGACTTCATCAGAACCCTGGTCAACGCGCTGCCGCATGTCTCCATCACGGACGAAACACGCAGCACCGATCCGCAACCGGCGGAGACGGTATATCGGGCCGTCGCGATCCAGGGGCTGAAGCCGGAAGACGGTCGACGCGGCATCAAGAACCCCGCCGAGACGGTGGCGGCCCTGGAAGGTTGGATCGACGGGGGTGTGGCACCCTATGTTGCAGTACGTGGGATCGTGCGCGTCGCTGGACGTGAGATCGGTGTCTCGATCCTCGGCCTCGACCCGCGTCGCGATCGGCGCGTGTCAAACCTTCACGAGCAAATGCGGCAAGGCCGAATAGATGACCTCAACACTGCTGCGAACGCCATCATCATCGGCTCGCGACTTGCAGAGAAGCTCGGAGCGCGCCTTGGATCGCGCGTGGACGTGGTCGCTGCGAACGGCACGCGCATGCAGGGCTTCGTCACCGGCATCTTCCATTCGGGCGTGCGGACGCTGGACGAGGGTCAAGTCTACACGCTGATGCGCACGGCGCAGATTCTCGCGGGGCGCACCGGCTACGTGAACGAAATCCGCGTCCGCATCGCAGACCCGATGAACGCGCGGGAGGCCGCGCGCCGTATCGAGGCCCGCGTGCCTTACAAGGCTCTATCCTGGCAGGAAGCGAACGAAGATCTCCTGAACGCGTTCCAGATTCGCAACTTCCTCATGTACACGGTGGTCGGTGCCATTCTTCTCGTTGCGTCGTTCGGCACCTACAACATCATCTCGACCATCACGCACGAGAAGGCGCGCGACATCGCGATCATGAAGTCCCTGGGGCTCAAGGAATCCATGGTTCGCCGCATCTTCGTCGTCGAAGGATTGGTGATCGGCGTTCTCGGCTCCGTGCTCGGTTGGACCGTCGGGTATCTCCTGTGCCTCGGTGTCGGCTCCATCGAGTTCAAGAGCCCCTTCGTCGATGCCTCGCGGCTGCCGCTTCTGTATCATTGGTCGCACTATGCCATTGCGACCACGGTCGCCGTGCTCGCCTCCGCCGTCGCGGGCTATTTCCCAGCCCGGAAAGCCGCGCGCTTGCATCCCGTCGAGATCATCCGGGGCGCGACGTGAGCAACGGAACGCCGCCGGGCGAGGTTCTCATCAGGGCGCGCGGCCTGACGCGCATCTTGCCCGGCACCGTGCCCGTCACGCTGGTACGCAACATCGATCTCGAAATCAGGGCCGGGGAATTCGTGGCCATCACCGGGCCGTCCGGCTCGGGCAAGTCGTCGCTTCTTTATCTCTTGGGCCTTCTCGATCTGCCGACCTCGGGTGAGGTTACCATCCTTGGTCGCGACACCGCCGAGATGGACGAAGATGAACGCGCGCGCGTTCGCCTCGCGACGCTCGGTTTCGTGTTTCAGTTCCACTTCCTATTGCCTGAGTTCTCGTTGATCGAGAACGTCACGCTGCCCATGCGCGCCTTGGGTCAGCGCACGGACACTGAGATGGTGGATCGGGCGGTCGCTATCCTCGATACGCTCGGCTTGAAGGACCATGCGCGCAAGCGGCCGGATCAACTCTCCGGCGGCCAACGGCAACGCGTCGCGATCGCTCGCGCGCTCGCCAACGAACCGCCCGTGATCCTTGCCGACGAGCCGACCGGCTCGCTTGATTCCAAATCGTCGCAACAGGTCTTCGACATCCTGCAGGCGGTGGTCGACGAGAAAGGAAAAACCGTCGTCGCCGTGACGCACGACCTCGGTTACGCGGCACGAATGGACCGGCGGGTTCACCTCGTCGATGGCGCGGTCGCGGAAATCGTCGACCAGCGACACGCCGCCGCCTGAGAACCCCCTACCCCCGCAGCACGATCACCGGATCGCCCACGCGCACGCGCTCATAGAGATCGATGACGTCCGCGTTGTGCATGCGGATGCAGCCGGAGGAGACAGCCCGTCCAATCGATTGCGGTTCGTTCGAGCCGTGAATGCGGAACAGCGTAGCGCCAAGATAAAGGGCGCGCGCACCGAGCGGGTTCGCCGGCCCACCGCGCATCCACCGCGGCAGATCGGGCCGCCGCCGCAGCATTTGCGGAGGGGGCGTCCAGTCGGGCCATTGCGCCTTGCGTGAGATGCGGTTCGTCCCGGCCCACTGGAAGCCTTCGCGGCCAACGCCGACCGAGTAGCGAATGGCCCGCCCGCCTGCCTGGACGAGATGAAGGGTTCGCCGGCTGGTGTCGATGACGATGGTGCCGGGCCGTTCGCGACCCGACCAGCCGACCATTTCACGTGCCGACTCGCCATGAATGAACATGGCATCGAAGGGATGCCGAGCGACACCCGCGCTCGGCACGATACCGAGGCCGCCCGCGCAACCGCCGAGCGATGCGGCGGTCCCGCCGAGGGCGACCAGTCCGAGACCCTTGAGCACGCGGCGCCGCGAAATCCGATCGCTCATCTGCACGCCCCGTTCTGCATGCGGACCCGAACACTCCGAATTCGGAATTAAGCGATTGCCCCTCGACGCGCACAACCCGGCGCTGCAGATTTGGGCGCACTGTGGCGCTCAGGGCACGATCGCCTCGCACTCGACCTCGAAGAGAAACGAAGATGACGCGAGGCCGGCGACGACGAGGTAGGTCGAGGCTGGAGCTACCCCCGGCATCAACCTCTGGCGCCACTTGCGTGCGACCATGACGTCACCGGGGGCCACCATGAAGCTGGTGACCTTGACGATGTGCTCCGGTCCGGCGCCGGCAGCGGCGAGGCAGGCGATCAGGTTGCGGAAAGCCTGCTCCACCTGGGCATCCAGACCTTCGAGGACCGTGCCGTCGGCCCTGACGCCGACCTGACCGGAAACGACGATCCGGCGCGCATTCGCCGGGTGTATGACGACCTGGGAGTAGGTCGATGCCGGGGCAGGGACGGTCGGCGGATTGAGACGTTCCAACATGGGCGGTTCCTTTTTCCTGCCGGCATACACCGGACGCGCCGCATGTGTTACGGCTACAGGAGACGAATCGTGCGAATCCTGATTCGGTCGGCATGCTGAGGCAAGGGCTGAAATCGACGCTATGAGCTTCCTGAGCTCGTCCGTGGTAGTCGTCGCGATGGCGATCGTCTCCGTGTCGCTCGGCGCGCTCGGATTTCTCGCCGTTCGTCTCGATCTCGACACCGCCGCCATCCTCGCCATCGCGTCGTTCTGCCTCCTCATCGTCCTGCAATTCGTCGCGTGGCGCGGCCAAGATCGTCAGACGACGAGCCGGGGCTTCGAGGATCTCGGGCGGGTCATCGAGCGCTTGACGCGGGACGTGGCCATGCTCGCCAACCGCGTCGGCGCGATCGAAGCCGCCGGCGCCGCCACCGCGGCCAAGGACGTGGCCGCGCTGAAGCGCGATGTCGAGGCTATCCGTACGCATCTCGACGATGTTTCCGCCGCGCTATCGGAGCAGGGCGCTGCCGTGGCTGGCCTCGTGCAAAGCGGCGTCGCGCAGCCGACCCCTGGCCCGCCGCCGGAGCAGAGCCGAAAAGGCCGCTTTGCTGGGCTAACGAAAAAGGAGAGCACCGCGCTGGTGGCAGCGGCGATCGACGCCGGGCGAATCGAGATCCTGTTGCAACCGATCGTCACCCTGCCGCAGCGCAAGATCCGTTGGTATCAGGTGCACGTCCACCTCAAGACGGAGCGCGGCGAGGTCATGCTCGCCGACGATTTCGTTCCGGCGGCTGAGAGCGGTGGCCTCACCGCCCGTCTCGACGCCACGATCCTATTCCGTTCGGTGCAACTCGTCCGTCGCCTACAGGCGCGCAATCGTGACATCGGCATCGTGGTCGGCATTTCTGCGACCACGCTCGCAGGCGGCGAGGGGTTCTCTCCGGTCGTCGAATTCCTCGCGGCGAATACAGTGATTGCGCCTTCGATCGTGATCGAGGTGCCGCAGACAGCCTATCGGCGCTTTGGACCGATCGAATTCGAAAGCCTCGCCGCGATCGCTCGCCACGGGTACCGCTTCAGTCTCGCGGATGCTCGCGACATCCGATTCGACGCGCGCGAGCTGTCCGACAGGGCTTTCCGCTTCGTCAAGGTTCCGGCCAACGTTCTCCTCGGGCGAGCCGGCGCATTGCCGACCGACCTGCATCCGGCCGATCTCGCGGACCTCTTGGCCCGCTATGGGATTGATTTGGTGGCTGATCGTATCGAGGCGGAAGCGACGGTCGTGGACCTTCTCGACTTCGACGTGCGTTTCGGGCAAGGGGTGTTGTTCTCGCCGCCACGACCGGTCAGAGCCGATGTGCTCGCGGACATCGGCGCCCCGCCGCCGGAACGCCGGGCGGCGGCATCCTGAGAAGGGGTGCTCGTGTCTCGATCGTTGATGGCCGCGACCGCGGCGCCGCCTCTTGTCAGGCTGTCGGAAGTCGCAGAGCGGTACGACGCTATCTTCTCTGACGTCTGGGGCGTCGTGCACAATGGTCTGCGCGCGACGCCCTCCGCTTGCGAGGCGCTTGTCCGGTTCCGCGCAACCGGCAAACCCGTCATCATGGTTTCGAATGCGCCGCGGCCGGCGTCTGCGGTAGCCGGTATGCTCGACCGATTGGGCGTCCCGCGGGACGCGTACGACGAGATCCTGACATCCGGTGACCTCACGCGCGCTTATGTCGCGGCCGACCCTTGGTCATGGGTACACTTCGTCGGGCCCGAGAGGGACCGCAGCATCTTCGACGGCCTTGATGCGACATTCTGCGATCCAGATGAGGCGGACTTCGCGGTCTTCACCGGCCTTGTCGATGACGATGTCGAAACCCCCGAAGCCTATCGCGCCCTGCTCGACACCTATCTGGAGCATGACGTTCCCTTCATCTGCGCCAATCCCGACATCGTTGTCGAACGCGGCAATCGCCTCGTGTTCTGCGCCGGGGCGGTTGCAGAGCTTTATAAGGCGATGGGCGGTGCGGTGACCTATTTCGGCAAGCCCCACGCGGAGGTCTATGCCGAAGCGCAGTCCCGCCTTGCGGCCCGAGTGGGGCGTGACCTCGAACCGCAACGCATGCTCGCGATCGGCGACTCGGTGCGCACGGACCTCGTGGGTGCGCGCGATGCCGGGTTCGATGCGCTGTTCCTGGCAGGCGGCATCCATGCGAATGAATCAGGTTCGCCAGACGCCCTTGCATCCGCGCATCTCGCGCATCTCTTCCGCGCAGCGCGCGTGGCACCGATCGGGCTTGCCTGGCACCTCGTGTGGTGAGGATCAGGCGAACAACTTGTCGATCGCGCTCTGATCGGCGGCGGTGTTTGCGAGCAAGGCGTCAACCGCTGCCTGTTCGATGGCGACGCCCTTTGCTTGCGGCCCATTGAGAAGAAGAGCCCGCTTGCGACGGGCGCAAGCATCCTCGCTCTCATCGGCGGGGCCGCCGAGATCTTCGACACGAACAGCAGCCGCAAAGCGCGCAACCCGCGCCTCGATGGCTTGCAAGGTCTCAACCACCTTCGCGATTCGCTGACCGGTCAGGTCCTGGAAGGCGCACGCCTCAAGAATGCGCAGCGCATTGTCCTGAACGAGTTCGGCGCAACCAGGATCGCTCGCGTCGGCACCGAGAAGCGCTTCGGCACAGCTCATGATGGTGTTGGTCGCTTCCTCGGTCGAACGCACGATCTGGTCGAGTTCGTGCCCCGCCGCGGGCAGGCGCCGCGACTTCAAATCGTCGACCCCGAGCGCGGCGATCTCTCGACGCATACCGGTGATGTAACGCGCGATCTCGACGAGTTCGCTATACACTTCGCGGTCGAAGCGGGCGTAGAAGGCCTGAAGCGATTCTGCCGTCAGCTCTGCAAGCGTGATGACGTCCTTGAGCGAGGGCTCGGTACGGTCGTCGTCCTTCAGATAAGTGACGAGCCGATCCAGCGCCGGCTTCGACAGGCTCGCCATGGCCCTCTCCCCGTCCACTCGTTACCGCTTGTCAGCTTTCCGCAAAGACCGCGTCGATCTTGCCTTTGAGCGTCTGCGCGTTGAACGGCTTGACGATGTAGTTCGACACTCCCGCCTTCTTGGCGGCGATGACGTTCTCGGTTTTCGACTCTGCCGTCACCATGATGAACGGCGTCCTCGACAGCGAAGCGTCGGCCCGAACCTCCTTCAGGAGTTCGTAGCCCGTCATCGGCTCCATGTTCCAATCGGAGATGACGAGGCCATACTTGCGGGCTTTCATCTTGGCGAGCGCGGCGGCTCCGTCGCTTGCCTCGTCCACATCCTCGAAACCCAACTGTTTCAACAGGTTACGGATGATCCGGACCATCGTGTTGTAGTCGTCCACGACCAGCACCGGCATCGAAGTATCGACGGCCATGTCCTTGCCTCACGCTGAACGGGCCCAGCTTCTGCCGGGCGTGCCCCACACCCTTCGTGCGGCTCCGTCCGGTTCCGCACAACGTCTCGGGAACACTACGGAGCGCCACCCAACGTTCGGTTAACGCCTTTCTCCTCACATCCGACGAAGTCGGTGCTTGTTGGCACTTCTTCCGCCCACTAGCGTTTCGGCGACAGGAGTGGTCCCACATCGTGCGCATCGAACCTCAGCGCTATTTCGAAGACCTGGAAACCGGCATGGAAGCCGCGGTGACACGGACGGTCACCGAATTCGACGTCATTGCTTTCGCCGGCATTTCGGGCGACGCCAATCCGATCCATCTGGACGAGGCCTACGCGCGCAAGACGCGGTTCGGCGGGCGGATTGCGCATGGCATGCTCTCCGCTTCGTTGTTGTCCGCGGTTCTCGGCACGCGCTTGCCAGGACCGGGGGCGATTTATATGTCGCAAACCCTATTCTTCCGTGCGCCGGTGATGATAGGCGCGGAGGTCACTGCCGCCGTGCGCATCGTCGAACTCATTGAAGCAAAGTCGCGCGTGCGCCTCGCCTGCGCATGTTTGGTGGGTGAGGATGCGGTCATCGAAGGCGAGGCCCTCATGTACGTGCCCAAGCGGGATTCCGTGACGATCGCGCCCGGCAATCCTTGACCGTATGCACGCAAATAGGCACCAACGCTCCGACATGAGTAGGCTCGATCGGTGACTTCTGCCTTCGCGTTCGACGCGTTCAGAGACGTGCCCGCGCGGCTGCGCGGCGGGTCTGTTGCAATCGGCAATTTCGACGGCGTGCACCGAGGCCATCAAGCCGTCATCGACCGCGCTCGGGCGGGCGCGATGCGTGTCTCTGGACCGCTGCTGGCCGTGACATTCGAACCGCACCCGCGCACCTTCTTCAAGCCGGAAGCTCCCGTGTTCCGGTTGACACCCCGGGCGGCGAAAGCGGAGCTACTGCGCGCCGTCGGTGCCGATGGCGTCGTCGTGCTGCCCTTCGACGCCGATCTCGCGAACCTTGACGCTCCTGCGTTCATCGATCGCGTGCTCTCAATTGGACTTGGTGCGTCTCACGTCGTTGCAGGCTTCGATTTTCATTTCGGCAAGGGACGGACCGGAACGCCACAACTCCTCCTGAACGAGGGCAACGCCAGGGGATTTACCACGGAGATCGTTTCAGCCTTCCGCGACGAGCGCGGACGGGTCGTTTCATCGTCGCTGATCCGCGACGCGCTTGCGGACGGCGATGTTGCCAGCGCCAATGACGATCTCGGGTGGCGATGGTTCGTCGATGGAGCCGTCGTGTACGGAGATAAGCGTGGCCGAACCCTCGGATATCCGACGGCCAATATGGTTCTTCCGCCGGAGGTTCAGCTTCGTCACGGCGTCTATGCCGTGCGAGCCCGCGTCGATGGGTTCTGGTTTTCCGGCGCTGCCAACTACGGCAGGCGACCGCAGTTCGGCGATGGGCCGACCCTGCTTGAGACCTATATCTGCGATTTCCGCGGCGATCTCTACGGCAAGACCGTCCGTATCGAATTCTGCGCCTTCCTGCGTCCGGAATCGGTGTTCGAGAACGTTGCCGCCCTCGTGGCCCGCATGGACCGCGACGTCGCGGATGCACGCAAGGCGGTGTCGTCCGTGCTGCGCGCCCCACGAACGCCGCTTCAGGCGACGCTGGAGGACAGAAAGGGCGGTTGAGGCGCCGGCTTCCGTCCGCTCATCGAGCGTGCTACGAGGCCGCGCATGATGACGCAGCGGTGCGATCTTCCTTTGCGAATTAGCCGCCCGGCCTCGGCCTGAAGCGGCGGGTTCTGCGCGCCGCAAGGCTGGGGACCGGGCCGTCGCCCCTGCACCCGACGATCATCTCTAGAACAAGACCGATCCCATGACGACCGCGTCCCCAAGCCCTGCCGACTCCGCGACCCGCGACTACACGCAGACTCTGTTCCTGCCTCAAACGGCATTTCCGATGCGCGCCGGCCTGCCACAGAAAGAACCGGAGATCCTGGCCCGCTGGAAGGCGATCGGCCTGTACGAACGGCTGCGCGCAGCGGCCGCCGGCCGGCCGCGCTTCGTTCTGCATGACGGTCCGCCCTACGCGAACGGTAACATCCACATCGGGCACGCGCTCAACAAGATCTTGAAGGACATGGTGACGCGCTCCCAGCAAATGGCGGGTTTCGATTCCAACTACGTGCCGGGCTGGGACTGCCATGGCCTTCCGATCGAGTGGAAGATCGAGGAGGAGTACCGCACCAAGGGCAAGAACAAGGACGCCGTCGACCCTGTGGAGTTCCGCAAGGAGTGCCGCGCCTTCGCGGAGAAATGGATCGCAATCCAGTCCGAGGAATTCCAACGCCTCGGGGTCACCGGCGACTGGTCGAACTACTATTCCACGATGGCCTATCACGCCGAAGCGCAGATCGCGCGCGAGATCATGTCGTTTGCGATGTCAGACCAACTCTATCGCGGATCAAAGCCCGTGATGTGGTCCGTGGTGGAAAAAACCGCGCTCGCCGAGGCCGAAGTCGAGTATCAGGACTACACGTCGGATACTGTCCACATCGCGTTCCCGATTGCGTCCGTCGTGCCCCATCCGCACGGCCGCGAGCATCCGCAGATCGATCCGCTCCCTCACGTTCTGGCGGAACCTGCAATGCTGCGCCGCGCATCAATCGTCATCTGGACGACGACGCCCTGGACCATTCCAGGCAACCGTGCGATCGCCTACTCGCCCCGGATCGAATACGGTCTTTACTGCGTCGACGAAGCGCCGGAGGGCAACTGGGCCCGGATCGGCGCGCTCTACGTTCTCGCCGACAAGCTCGCCGCCGACGTCTTCAAGGCCGCCAAGGTCGAACGCTTCTCGCGCTTGGCCGAGGTTCCGGCCGCTCTTCTCGCAGGGATGACGTGCCGCCATCCGCTTTCCGACCGTGGCTATGAGTTCCCGGTGCCGCTTCTGGCCGGCGATCATGTGACGGACGACGCCGGCACTGGCTTCGTGCACACGGCGCCCGGTCACGGCCGAGAGGATTTCGACATCTGGACCGCAAACCGCACTGCCCTCGAACAACGTCACATTTTGACGGCCATTCCTTACACCGTGGACGGAGACGGTTTCTTCACGGCCGACGCGCCCGGCTTCACGGGCAAGCGCATCCTGACGGACAAGGGCGAAAAAGGCGACGCCAATAGCGCGGTGATCGCGGCGCTGAGCGCGGCCGGAACGCTCGTGTCGCGCGGCCGCTTGAAGCACTCCTATCCGCATTCCTGGCGCTCGAAGAAGCCGGTGATCTTCCGCAACACGCCGCAATGGTTCATCGCGATGGACAAACCGATCACGCCCGGCGTGCCGCGCGGATCCAACGAACCTGACACCTTGCGCAACCGCGCTTTGAAGGCGATCCGAGAAACGCGTTGGGTGCCGGCATCGGGCGAGAACCGTATCACTGGCATGATCGAGGCGAAACCCGATTGGGTCATTTCGCGGCAACGCGCCTGGGGGGTGCCGATCGCCGTCTTCTACAAGGATCTTGGTCATGGCCGCATCGACATCTTGAAGGATGAGCGCGTGAACACTGCCATCGCCGCCGCTTTCGAAGCCGAGGGCGCGGACGCGTGGTTTGCGAGCGCCGATGGCGCACGGTTCCTCGAACCCTTCGGATATTCGCCGAAGGAGTGGATCAAGGTGACGGACATCCTCGATGTCTGGTTCGATTCCGGGTCGACGCACGCCTACACGCTTGAGAATTCGACGCACTTCCCAGGTCTTGCGGGTATCCATCGCAAACGCGACGGCGGCCGCGACGAGGTGATGTACTTGGAGGGGTCCGACCAGCACCGTGGCTGGTTCCACTCCTCGCTCATCGAGAGCTGCGGCACGCGTGGACGGGCGCCGTTCGACGTCGTGCTCACGCATGGCTTCGTTCTCGACGAGAAGGGCGAGAAAATGTCGAAATCCATCGGCAACGTCGTCGCGCCACAAGACATCATGAAGACGGCAGGAGCCGATATTCTGCGCCTGTGGGTCGCGGCCTCCGACTACTCCGACGACCTGCGCATCGGACCAAAGATCGTCGAGAGCTTCGTCGACCAGTATCGCAAGCTGCGCAACACTATGCGTTGGATGTTGGGCACGCTGGCGCACTTCCGTGCGGAGGATAGGGTCGAGTTCGCGGCGATGCCGGAGCTCGAACGGTTCGTCCTGCACCGCCTCGCAGAGCTCGAACCGCAGGTGCGTGGAGCCTACGCTGCGTTCGACTACAAGAAGGTCGTGGCTCTGCTCACGCAGTTCATGACGTCGGACTTGTCGGCCTTCTATTTCGACGTGCGCAAGGATGCGCTCTACTGCGACCCGGCGTCGTCGGCGAAGCGCAAGGCCGCCCTCTGCGTCGTTGAGTATTGCTTCCGTTCGATCACGACGTGGCTTGCGCCCATTCTCGTCTTCACCTGCGATGAAGCCTGGCTCGCGCGCTACGGCAACGAGACGGACAGCGTTCACCTGCATCTTTTCGAGCCCGCCGATCCGATGTGGCGCGACGACGCGCTCGCCGGAAGATGGCAGCAAATTCGCGAGGCGCGACGGGTCGTGACCGGAGGGCTCGAGCTCGAACGTGCTGCCAAACGTATCGGTTCCTCGCTCGAAGCCGCGCCGATCCTGCATGTTGCCGATGCGCCGCTCCGTCGGATTCTGCAAGAGATCGACTTCGCCGAGGTTTGCATCACTTCGAGCCTCAAACTCCGCGCCGGAGAAGGTCCGAAAGATGCCTTCCGCCTCGCCGACGTGCCGGGCATCGCGGTCGAGGCGCGTCCTGCGGCTGGCGTGAAGTGTGCGCGGTCCTGGCGGTATTTCGATCCCGCGACGGCTGACACCGCCTTCCCGGACATCACGCCCCGCGATGCTCAGGCGATGCGCGAGTGGGAGGCAGCGCGCCGGAGAGCCGCATGAACGGCACGGACGCCAGGCTGTGACGCCGCGCCTTTGGGGTCCCCACGCATGGTTTGGCCTCGCCACCGTCGTCGCGACGTTTCTTGCTGATCAGTTCTCCAAGACTTGGCTGATCTGGGGCTTTCGGATCGCCGAACGCGGTCGTGTCGAGGTAACGCCCTTTCTCGACCTCGTCATGGCCTGGAATCTCGGCATCTCGTACGGGCTTTTTCCCCTGGAGAGCATGGAGGGCCAGCTTGGCCTCGCAGCTTTCAAGGTGGTCGTGTCGATCTTGCTTTGGTTGTGGCTTGTCCGCACCAGCGATTGGTTAACGGCGTGCGGACTGGCCCTCATCATCGGCGGGGCGCTGGGTAACGCCGTCGATCGGGTCGTTTATGGCGGCGTTGCAGACTTCTTTTCGCTGCATTTGCGTGGGATCGGCTCGAACTTCCATTGGTACGTCTTCAATGTGGCGGACGTCGCCATCGTTGCCGGGGTGGGGGTGCTCCTGTATGAGTCCCTCCTCCGAAAACGGCCTCCCGGAGAGGCCGCAAGCCGGAAGGAGTGAGTTCGTGACGTCGACATCGCGCTTTTCCGCCGTGCCGGCCCTTTTTGCGACGGCGCTCGTTCTCGCGGGTTGCGGCGGCATCGGCGCGGACGGCCGCTTTCGTGAAGACCCGATCGGGGACATCGAGCAGCAGCTGATCGGCAACACCCTCGCGGGCATCGGCCTGATTCCGCGCCAACGCGAACGGATCGACTACTCGCCCCGCGCTCCATTGGCGATGCCGCCGCGCGGTCAAGCCGGCCAGTTGCGATCGCCGGAAGATCGCACCGACATCACCGCCTCCGCCGCCAACTGGCCGCGGGACCCCGACGAGATGCGCCGCCAGCGCGAGCAACGTGAAGCCGGCCGCGCCCGCGACTTCAATTGGGAGCGTGAGCGGGACGGCCGGCGGCTGACCATTGAAGAAATGGAAGCGCAGCGCCACATCGGACCGGATGGCACGCGAGCCGCGGGCGGCGACCGACCGTTCCAGGAACGCAATGTGATTTTGGGCCGCGACGAACTCGAACGCGGTTGGGAACAGCCGAGCGGCGACGGGCTCTTCCGGGTGGACGAAACCGTGGACGCGACGCAAGACCGTGGCGAAGGTCGCGGGGCAGCACGCCGTGAAATCGACCGGCAAGCGTCGGGCATCGGGTCGGCCGTCGGCGGTCGGCAGTTGTCGCGCATCGACACCACGAGGGTCGGCGACACGCCAGAACCGCCGCGGCGTCTGATTACCGATCCGCCACCCGGCTTCCGGACACCAGCGGCCGACCCGACGGGCGGCGTCGTCACGGAAGAGGATCGGGCGAACCGTCCGCTTTGGGAGCGGCTGTTCGGCCGCTGAACCCTCGAGCATGCGCGGGAGTGCCGGGCCGACGTCTCGCAAATACCTGAATCGGACGATCTCCCCGCCGCGCCGTCCTTGCGAGGTCCACATGCGCCGCATCACGCCGCTCGCCGTTCTGTTCGCCGCCTTCCTTTTCGCCGTCCCGACCGTTGCTCAGATGCCAGCCCCGGCGCGCATTGCGCCAGCCGTGCTGGCGCCGCACGCGTCAACGTTCTGGCTGGCCAACGGTCTGCAGATCGTCGTCGTCCCCGACCGGCGCCTTCCGGTCGTGACGCATATGATCTGGTACCGTGTCGGGTCGGCCGACGAACCGCCCGGCAAGTCGGGCATCGCGCATTTCCTGGAGCATCTGCTCTTCAAGGGCACCGAGATGTTTCCTGCGGGGCAGTTCTCGCGTCGCCTCGGCGAGATCGGCGGCCAGGAGAACGCCTTCACGTCGTGGGACTATACGGGCTACTTCCAGCGGGCCGCCAAAGAGCACCTGCCCCTCCTCATGGCCTTCGAGGCCGACAGGATGCTGAATGTCCGCATCACCGAGGAGGTCGTCGCGCCCGAGCGCGACGTCATTCTCGAGGAGCGGAAGCAGGTCGTCGACAACAACCCCTCCGCGCAGTTCGCCGAGCAGATGGCGAATGCGCTCTATCAGAACCATCCGTACCGGATCCCCATCATCGGCTGGGAACACGAAATGCGCGGTCTCACGCGCGATGACGCCCTCGCCTTTTACGAGCGGTGGTACACGCCGAACAACGCGGTCGTCGTGATCGCGGGCGACGTCACCGAAGCGGAGGTTCGGGCGCTGGCCGAGCAAACCTACGCGCGCGTGCGCGTCCGCGCCGCCGTCCCGCCGCGCATGCGCCCGAGCGAGCCACCTCCACGCGCGCCGCGCCGCATCGCCATGACCGACCCCCGCGTCGGCCAGTCGTCGTGGAGCCGCGCCTACATGACACCGTCCTACGGCTCGGCAAAGGATGGGACCGCCGAAGCGCTCGAGGTTCTTGGCGATATCCTGGGATCGCAGACGGGGCGCATCTATCGCGCTCTTGTCGTTGATCGGCAGCTCGCTGCCATTGCCGGCGCGTTCTACTCTGGGTCCGGTCTCGACTCAGGTCGGTTCGGCCTGTCAGCGACGCCGCGCCCGAACGTCACCTTTGAACAGATCGAACAGGCGATTGATGCCGTCATCGCCGCGGTGGTCGACGAGGGCGTGACGGCCGACGAGGTCGATCGATCGGTAAACTCAATGCTTGCCGCCTCCGTTTACGCGCAAGACTCGATGGGATCGTTGGCACGGATTTTCGGGAACGGATTGATGCAGGGGCAAACTTTCGAGGAGATCCGCACCTGGACAGACCGCATCGCCCGCGTCACGCCAGAGCAGGTGAACGCAGCCGCGCGACAATGGCTCGACATGCGCCGCTCAGTCACCGGCACGCTCGCACGTGGCGATGCGCAACGCCCGCGCAGCTGAGGATGAACGCCATGACCGATCCCGCTCGTCTACGGCTCGTGAAATTCCTTGTCCTTTTGCTCGTAGCGGTCCTCACCACACCAGCCAGCGCCACGACGATCGAGCGCGTTGTCTCGCCAGGCGGCATCGAAGCCTGGCTCGTGCGCGAAACACAGACGCCCCTGATCGCAGTCGAGTTTGCGTTCCGAGGCGGCAACGCACAGGACCCCGCTGGCAAGGAAGGCACCGCCAATCTCGTCGCAGCAATGCTGGACGAGGGTGCAGGGGAACTTGATGCACGAGCATTCCAGGACCGGATGCAACGGCTCGCGATGCAGATGTCGTTCTCGGTGAGCCGGGATACCTTTTCAGGCTCATTTCGCACGCTGACTGCCAATCGCGATGCGGCGTTCGACATGCTGCGCCTTGCTCTCGCCCAACCGCGCTTTGAACAGGCGGAGCTCGATCGCGTGCGCGCTGCGGTCGTGGCCGGCTTGCGGCGCGAGTTGACACAGCCCAATACGCTTGCGGCGCGCGCTTTTTCCGCAACGGTATTCCCGAACCACCCGTATGGCCGCCCGCCGAACGGCTCCCTCGATACCGTGGCCGGCATCACGCGCGACGATCTTGCCGCCTATCATCGGCGGATTCTCGCCCGCGATGAACTCCGCGTCGCGGTCGTCGGGGACATCGACCCGTCGACGCTGGCCTCCTTGCTCGACCGGGTTTTCGGGGATCTGCCCCCGCGCGGTGCGCGGTTTCCGGTCCACGACATCGCGGCCGTCGGCGCGGGCACGTGGCGTTTGGTGGACGTCGATGGTCCCCAGACCGTCATTCAGTTCGGCCTTCCCGGGCTCAAGCGCCGCGATCCCGACTTCATCGCTGCCTTCGTCATGAACCACATCCTCGGCGGCGGAACTTTCACCTCGCGGCTATGGACCGAGGTACGCGAACGGCGCGGACTGACCTATGGCATCTCAACCGGACTGAGTCCGTTCGACCATGCCGGGCTCCTCGTTGGAGCGACGTCCACCCGAAACGACAGGGTCGCCGAAACACTCTCAATCATCGATACGGAACTGCGCCGCATGGCGGCGGAGGGACCATCCACGGAGGAGCTTGCCAAGGCGAAGTCGTTCCTCATCGGCTCCTTCCTGTTGCGCTTCGATACATCCGCGCGACTTGCCCAGCAATTACTCGCCATTCAACTCGACGATCTCGGCATCGACTGGCTCGAACGCCGCAACCGTGAGATTGAGCGCGTCACGATGGACGACGTCCGGCGGGTCGCGCGACGGCTCTTGACGCCGGATCTCATCGTGGTCATGGCCGGTCGACCAGCCGGCGTTACCGAGCGCCGTCCCGGCGGATGAGCCTGCGCTGCGTGGAAGCACTGCAATGACGACCTCTTCGCCTTTTGTTCAATGCATCGATGCGTGCCTTGAGAACCGCATCGGACCGGACGGGCTGACGGTGGCCGCCTATCAGCGGATGCTCGAAGCCACACGGGCCGGCTTGAAGACGCTGCGCGACGCGCATGATTCGAGACGGCTCCCCTTGCTGCGCCTTCCGGCCCGCACCGACGATGTCGCGGCCATTCGCGACACGGCGCAGCGGCTGAGCGCCGGCGCTACTGACGTCGTCTTTCTCGGCACCGGTGGCTCCTCCCTTGGAGGCCAAACGTTGGCCCAGATCGGCGGCTGGAACGTTCCCGGCGTGGGGCCATTCCGGACCGGGCCACGCCTGCACTTCATGGACAATCTCGACCCGGCGAGCATGCAGGGGCTTCTCGATCACTTGCCGCTGACGACGACCCGGTTCATTGCCATTTCGAAGTCAGGTGGCACGGGCGAAACCTTGATGCAGGCGATCGCCGTCATCTCGGCGCTGCGGGCGGCCGGCCACGGAAAAACGCTGCCGCAACGGCTGCTCGGCATTTCCGAGCCGGCCGCCGCAGGCAAAGGCAACGGGCTGCGCGAACTGCTCGCGGCCAACGGGGTCACCCTGCTTGACCACGATCCCCAGGTCGGCGGCCGGTACTCAGGCCTGACCAACGTCGGATTGCTCGCCGCGGCCGTCGCCGGGCTCGATCCCCTCGCCATACGCGCGGGTGCGGCCGAGGCGCTCGCACCTGTGCTTGCCGGCGCTGCTCCCGAGGCAATCTCCGCTGCCGTCGGCGCCGCAGTTTCCATCGGGCTCGCGCAGGACCGCGCCAAGACCTCGACTGTGCTGATGGCGTATTGCGACCGGCTGGAGCGTTTCACGGCTTGGTACCTGCAGTTGTGGGCCGAGAGCCTGGGCAAGGAGGGCAAGGGCACCACGCCGCTGCGCGCGCTTGGCCCTGTCGATCAACACTCGCAGCTCCAGCTCTTTCTCGCCGGCCCGCGCGACAAGCTATTCACGGTCGTGACGACGAATGTGAAAGGCACGGGACCGCTTATGGATGCGGAGCTTGCCGCGCTCGCGCGCCAACCGGACTTCGCAGGCAAACGCATTGGCGATCTCGTCGCCGCCCAGGGCCGGGCAACCGCGGATACGTTCGCGAAGAACGGATTGCCCGTGCGCACCATTCATGTTCCGACAATCGACGAACGCGCGATTGGCGCGCTGATGATGCACTTCTTTCTCGAAACCATCCTGGCGGCGCACCTTCTCGGCGTCGATCCCTTTGATCAGCCGGCCGTCGAGGAAGGCAAGGTGCTTGCCAAGCAATACATGGCGCAGGGCTGAATCCTCAGCGCCTGTCGCGAAAAAACGATCGCAACATCGCCCCCGCGTCGCGCGCGCGAATACCGCCATAGACCTCGGGGGCGTGATGACATGTGGGCGCTGAGAAGAAACGCACGCCGTTCTCTACGGCGCCCCCCTTCTCGTCGCTGGCCGCAAAGTAGAGGCGCCGAATGCGTGCGAACGAGATGGCGGCGGCACACAGCGTGCACGGCTCGAGCGTGACGTAAAGGTCGCAATTCGTGAGGCGTTCGCTGCCGAGCGTGCGACACGCCTGACGGATCGCCAGCACTTCCGCGTGCGCTGTCGGATCGCGGTCCGCAAGCGTCCGGTTGCCAGCGGCAGCGAGCACAATGCCGTCCGGACCGACCACCACCGCGCCAACGGGCACCTCGCCTGCTAGACCAGCCGCCTCGGCCGCGGCAAAGGCCGTCTCCCAGATCGTGCCCGATCCGTTCTTTTCGCTGTCGCGCACACTCATGCCCTCTGATAGGAGCACGGGATGGCTCGCGACAAGCACCATGATGATCGCCGACGGCCGGCCAGACGAGGCTCCCGGTCGGCGGCGGATGACCGGGCTTTTCCCGGCGAGCGCATCGCCAAGGTGATTGCGCGGGCGGGCCTTGCTTCGCGTCGCGAGATTGAGGATTGGATCAGCGCCGGTCGGGTTGCCGTGAACGGCAAGACGATCACCAGCGCGGCCCTCAACGTCACAGCGCGCGACGAGGTGAAGGTCGATGGCCGCGCCTTGCCGGAGCGGGAACGCACCAGGCTCTGGCTCTACCACAAGCCACGCGGCCTGGTGACGACCGAATTCGATCCCGAAGGCCGGCCGACCGTGTTCGAGATGCTGCCGCGCGACCTGCCGCGCGTCGTCTCCGTTGGACGTCTCGACATCAACACCGAAGGCCTGCTCTTGCTCACGAACGATGGCGGCTTGAAGCGTGCGCTGGAATTGCCCGCGACAGGTTGGTTGCGTCGCTACAAGGTTCGTGCGTATGGCGCCGTAACGCCCGACATGCTTGAGGCAATCGCTGGCGGCGTTACCGTCGACGGCATCGATTATGGGCCCGTCGAAAGCCGTATCGAGCGACGGAGCGGTGACAATACGTGGCTGGTGCTCGGCATCCGCGAAGGCAAGAACCGCGAGCTCAAGCACATCCTCGAGCATCTCGGTTTGCAGGTGAACCGGTTGATCCGCTTGTCCTACGGCCCCTTCCAGCTCGGTGAGCTTCCGGAGGGCGCGATCGAGGAGGTGCCGACGCGCGTGCTGGCAGATCAGCTCGGCGCGCGCCTAGCGGGCGAAGCGGGCGTCGATTTGGAAGGCCCACGCGATACGGCACCGGCAGGTCTGCGCGGCCGCTCCCTGCGCGAAGCGCGCGCGCGGCGTTACGAGGACAAATCCGAACGGCGCGGCAGCGCCACGGCCAAGGCCGCACGCTTTGCGGCATTGCAAGCCGGCGATACAGAGGACCCCATGGACGACGATACACCCGACGTCGAGATCGACCCCGAGACGGGCAAGATCACCCTGCAGCCGAAGACGGTCAGCGATCGCAAGGGCCGCAAGGTTAAGGTGACGAAGCGCTTCGATCCGGACCGCCCGCGCGAGCATCGTGGCCGGCGGCCGCGCGTCTTCGCCGAGGACGGCGGCGAGATGCGTCCGCGCGAGCGGCCCCGGCGTGACGAGGTCGAGGAGCGGCCGCGCCGACCGGAGCGTCACGGTCCGCGGAGTCACGCATTTCGACCGGACGACCGCGAGCGGCACCGCGCACCACGGGGCGAGGACGATCGGCGCCCGCCGCGTGATCCCGGGGAGACCGGCGAGCGGCGGGGGCGGCCACTCAAGAGCTTCGGCTATCGCGATCGTGGCGAGAGCGGTGAACGGCGGAGCTTCGGCTACAGATCGCATGGCGGCGGCCAGCGCGAGGATCGGGGCGGGGACGAGCGCCCGCGCTTCGGATCGCGCCGCGATGGCGCGCGTTCGCAAGAGGATCGCGACCGCGGCTTTCGCGCGCCGCGGGATGATCGGCGCGAGGCGG
>JBGFRS010000056.1:0-111996 GCA_041694995.1 Pseudomonadota bacterium
CTGCGGGCGTCGCATCGGCGCGCTCGCGCCCGGCCGGCGCGCCGACATCGTCGTGCTCGACCGCGACCATCCCGCGCTCCTTCACAAGACGGGCGACGCGGTTCTCGACGGATGGATCTTCGCCGCGCGCGCGTCGGCGGTGCGCGACGTCATCGTCGGCGGCCGGCACGTCGTCGCCGATGGGCGCCATGTTGCGCGCGCCGCCGTTCGCGCGCGGTTCGCGCAGGCCATCGCGCGCCTGCTCACGTGAGGTCGTGACCATGGCGGCGCTGCGGCTCGACGGCGACGGCCCCCTCTACCAGCAGATCGGGCGGGCCGTCCGACGCAAGATCGTGGACGGCGCCTGGGCGCCGGGCACGAAAGTACCCTCCGAACATGCGCTGATGCAGCAGTTCGGCGCCTCGCGCATGACGGTGCATCGCGCGCTCGCCGAACTCGCCGCCGACGGTCTCATCGAGCGCCGTCGCCGCCTCGGCACCATCGTCGCGGCGCCGCGCATCGAACACGCGGTCCTCGACATCTTGAGCATTCCCGACGAGGTCGAGGGCTCCGGACGCACATATGCCTTCGCCGTCCTGGCGCGTGAGACCGGGCGTGCGGACGCGGCGACCGCGGCGCTCTTTCGCATTCCGGGCGGCCGGCGCGTGCTGCGCCTGCGCGTTCGCCACACGGCGGACGGCATGCCGCACGTCATCGAGGACCGTATCATTCTGCTCGATGCCGTCCCCGAGGCCGCCCAGGAGCTGTTCGCCGCGCTCCCGCCGGGAACATGGCTCCTTCGGAACGTCACGTGGACGAGCGCGGAACATGCCATCTCCGCCGTTGCGGCGGGCCGCGCGGAGGCGGCGGATCTGCGGATCGCGGTTGGATCGCCCTGTCTGCTCGTCGAACGCCGAACCTGGCAAGGCAGCGCGCCCTTGACCGCCGTTCGTTTCCTCTACCCCGGGGAGCGGCACCGCTTCGTCGGCCGCTTCGGGCCTTATGAGGGTTCCGGCCGCAAGGGCTGATCGACGGGTTGCCGCGCGCTGCGCGCCATGGCGATCTCGATGGCAAGCCCGGCGAAGAACAGCGTCGCGGCAATGAGGAACATGAACAGGGCACCGCCCGGCATGGCCTTGAGCACACCAAAGGCTCCCGTCGAGGCCGCCTGCCCGATGCCGGCGATGACGGTGAGGAGCGCCCACGCTTGGGTGAAGGCGCGCGGGCCGACGATCTCGCGGACGCGGCCGGCGACGAAGGCACCATAGGCCATCAGGAACCCGAGGACGATCATTCCGCAAGCGCCAACCGCGATGGCGTCGTTCGTGAGACCTGCGGTCAGGGTGGCGGCGCCCATGGCCGCGCAAGCGATGCGGATCGAGTGAGCGAAGCCGACCCGCTCGACGAGAAATCCGCTGAGCAAGGGACCCACCACGGCAGCGCCCCCCATTGCGACCCAAACGGCGCCGCCGATGGTCAAGCCGTGGTCGAGGGTGCGCGCCACATGGTCGACCAGGAACACCGTGGTCGGTGTATTGCCGAGCGCGACCGCGCCGTAGAGGAGGGCGAGACCGAGGAAGGCGCGGCTGCGGATGCGCCCGACGGTGACGTGTGGTTGCTCGTCCGCGATGCGTTGTGGCGTCATGCGAAGCGTCAGGAGACAGACGATCGCCGCCGCCGCGACGAGCGCGGTGATGCCGCCCCACGCGGCTTCGAGGCCGATCAGCGCGAGGGCGGGCACCAGGGTGCCCGAGAGAACGAAGCCGGCCCCCACGCCGGCGAAAGCCACGCCGCCGACACGGGCGCGCGATTCGGCAGGGGCCATGGACGTGAAGGCGGGCGGCAAGGCGATCGTGAGTAAACCGCCGCCGAGCCCGGTCAAGCCGCGCAAGGCCGAAAAGACGGGTTCCGGCAGGGCGACGACCGAACTCGCGCACGCCCAGACGATGAGCAAAGCGGCGACATAAATCGTCGTGCGCAGCCCCAGCCGATGGATCATAGGATTGGCGAGCACGGCGCCAATAACGTAGCCGGCGAGCAGAAGCGTGCCGGCGCTATACGCTCCGGCAACGCTCGCCCAGCCACCCTCGATCATGGCCGGGATCAGCGGCGGATAACCGAATCGCCCAAGACCGATCCCGACGAGAAAGCCGCAGAAACCACCGATCGCCGCCCGCGCCTCGATGACGGTCAGCAACGGTCGCCGGTTGGGCATCGGGCCGCGGGCCTCGGTCAATGTTCACCTGTGGGGATATCGTCTATGCCGTACTGGCACGAGAGTCTTGAATTCACGGTGAACGCGAAAAGTCGAAGCCATGCAAGCGCTGTTCATAGGTCACGCCTACATCGATGTCACACTGTTGGCGACCGCCATTCCCAGCGGGGATGAGAAAGCCGTCGCCGACGATTATGCGGTGGCCTTCGGCGGCAATGCGGTGACGGCGGCGTTCTGCTGCGCCAAGCTCGGCATCAAGCCCGACCTGATCACGACCCAGGCGCAGGACTGGCTCGGGCGCATGTTCGCCGACATGGCGGCAACCTACGGGGTGCGCATTCACCCGCGCGCTGTCAATCGCTCCTCGCTGTCGTTCATCATGCCGAACAACGGCAAGCGGGCCATCTTGCGCGCGCGCGACGATACCTTCCTCCATCCGTTCCCGCAGCTCAATCTCGACGGCTGCCGAGCGGTGCATCTCGACGGCCATTTGCCTGACGCCGCAATCCACTATGCGAATGCGTGTCGGTCACGCGGTATTCTGACGTCGCTCGACGGGGGCGGCCTGCGGACGAACACCCACGAATTGCTGACACTCATCGACGTCGCCGTGGTTGCGGAACGGTTGTGCGAGCAAATGACTTTCAGCGCGGCCGGGATGCTGGAGTACCTGAAGGGCCGTGGCTGCCGCATCGGCGGCGTCACGCTGGGCGAGCGCGGCATGCTCTGGTACGACGAGGCGGGCGAGGTTCGCCACCAGCCCGCCCATCCCGTTCCGGCGCGGCGTGTCATCGACACATCCGGCGCCGGCGATGTGTTCCACGGCGCCTATGTCTGGTCTTTTCTCACGCGGCCGGACGCGCCCTGGGCCGATCACTTCGCCTTCGCGCGCGGCGCCTCGGCCCATGCCATTCAGTATCTCGGCAACGAAGCCAAGCTGCCGACCGTCGCCGACGTGGAGCGCACGATCGAGGAGTTCGCCGCTCGGGCACCGGCCTGAGGCCTCACGGACGCCACCGCGGTCCGTGCGCGAGCCCGCCGGCACAGCGCAAAACAGACGAAGGTCAGCGCCGCTGGCCCTGCGCGTCGAACGACTGCAGGTGCTGAATGAGCTGCGTGATCTGATCCTCGTTGCGCATGCCGGCATAGACCATGCTGGTCCCCGGCGTGACTTCACGCGGGTTGCGGATATAGACGCGGAAATTGTCCGGGTTCCACGTTTTCTCGGTCACGGCCGGCGTGCGATAGGCGTTCGAGTAGCGGAACCCTTCGATCGATCCTGCGCGGCGGCCGAAGATGCCGTTCAGTTGTGGGCCGACGGCGTTGCGCGCGGTCGGTCCGAGTTGATGGCAAGCGCCGCATTGCGTGCGGAAAATGCGTTCCCCTTCGCTCTGCTGCGGCGCCTGCGCAAAGGCGATGGATGGAGCAAGGGCGGCAAGGGCGGCGGCAAGAATGAACGGGCGCATTAGGACGCAACTCCTCCGAGCAGTCGAGGCGATCGGATTTAAGGCGCATGATCGCTGATCGCAAGCCGAACCATAGCGCCTGAAAAAGACGGGGTTTCTCTGCGGCGTCAGGTCTTCCAGATCGCGGTCGTCATCGATTCGTACCAATTGTCCGCATAGACCGACTCGCGCTTGCGCGCCTCCATGTCCTGCAGCACGGAGACGCCGCCCGACCCCTGCACCTCTTGGAAAAGATTGCCGGCGGGACGCACGACGTGCGCGACGGAAATGGCCCAGTCCTTGCCCAGATGGCTGTAGCAGGTGTTGACGAGCACCGGGTCGGTTGGCGGTTGCTGGCCGGCGAAGGCTGCGACGATCGCTTTCGCGGCGAGCATGCCCATGGAGTTCGCGGCGAAGCCCGATTTCGGCAGGCCGCCGGCGATCGTCGCGTCGCCGAGCACGTGGACGTCGCGCACCAGCGTCGATTCCATTGTCGACGCATTGATCGGGCACCAGCCGCTCTGGTTTGCGAGGCCGGCCTGGATGGCGATCTGGCCGGCGCGCTGCGGCGGCACCATGTTGATCACGTCGCCTTTGACCTTGGTGCCGAGTTCGGTCTCGAGCTCCATCGCCGCCGGATCCGCGCGCGACACCGTGCCGTCGGCCTGGCGCCCGCGCCACTCGATCAGGCCGGGATAAAGCGCGTTCCACCCTTGCGTGAAGAGACCTTGTTTCGAGAAGGTTTCCTTGGCGTCGAGAATGACGATCTTCGAACGCGGCTTGTTGGTCTTGAGGTAGTCCGCGATCATCGACACGCGCTCATACGGCCCCGGCGGGCAGCGGAACGGATTCGGCGGCGCCGACATCAAGAACACGCCGCCATCGGGCATGGCGAGAAGCTGGCGGCGCAGGAGCAGGGTTTGCTCGCCGGGTTCCCACGCATGCGGCATGCGCGTCGTCGCCGCTTGATTGTAGCCTTCGATCGCTTGGAAATTGATCTGAATGCCGGGTGAGACGACGAGGCGGTCGTAATTCAGCGTCTGCCCGTTCGAGAGCCGGACGGTCTTCGCCGAGCCGTCCACGGCGGTCGCGCTCTCACGCACATGCGTGACGCCGTGCCGCCCGCGCAGCGCGTCGTAGGTGAAGGTGATCGACGGCATTTCGCGCCAGCCGCCGAGGACGAGGTTGGAGTAGGGGCAGGTGATGAACTGCGCCTTCGGCTCGACCAGGGTCACCGCGATGTTGCGGTTGAGGAGGCGGATGTGCTTTGCGGCAGTGGCCCCGCCCCAGCCGCCGCCGATGACGACGACGCGCGGCTGCGCCGCCTGGGCGTTGACCACGTGGGGTGCGGCAAGCGTCGAGACGCCGGCGCCGGCGAGGAGTTGCAAGGTCGAACGGCGGGTGAGCTGCGTCATGGTTCTCTCCTCAGCGCAGCGATGCGAGATAATTGGATACGGCGCGGATATCGTCCTCATTGAGACCGAGGAGGAGCCGGCGCATGACTGTCGAATAGCGCTGGCCACCGCGCATCTCGACCATGATCGAATTGAGTTCGTCGGCATTGCGCCCGCGCAGGAGCGGCACGCTGCCCACGCCCTGGTAGTCGGCGCCATGGCAACCCGAGCAGGTGTAGGCGACGACCTCGCCGCGCTGGACGGTTTGCGCGACCGTCGGTGACGACAACAAAACGGCGCCGAGCGCGGCGGCCGCCAAACCCTTGCGTATCATGGCGTTCCCTTCCCCCTTCGGATCCATGCGACGACTGACGGGGCTGTGCGCGAGGCGGACTGGCCCGAGCCCGTTCATTCTATTCTTAGAATATAACGAAACACAGGCTGCGGAATTCGGCAAGGTGTTGGTTGCAGGGATATTGCGCTGCGGGCACGGCGGCGGCGGGCGAGGTCCGCGCGGCGCCTAGGTATTCGGTCCCTGTCGGGGGGAGGGGCGATTGTCCAAAGCCCCGGTGCAACGCGCCAGGGCACCTCTGGTGCGCAGGAGGGTTGGCGCCAAGCGCGCCGCGCCCTGCTCTCGATGGGCATGCGATCATCCCCGGCGGCGGGCGGGGCTGCAGCCCATTTGTCGGGCATCTCCCAATGGGCCCCGCTCTACGAGGCTGCCCGCCGCTCGGCGCGGCGGGTCCAGTCGGCCATGCCCAGGCGGGCGAAGGCGTCGGTGTCTGTGTTGAGACGCTCCCACGCATGCTCGGCGCCGATCGCAACTGCCCGATCGAAGGCGAGCCAATCGCGGAAGCCGATCTCGTCGATCGGCGGATCGAGAACGAGGGCCGCCGCGCGGCGCGCTTCGCGTCGCTGCCACTCGTTTCCGACCGTCCCGGTGCGGATCAGGATGGAGAGGATGTTCGGCGCCGCCGTGCCGTTCGCCGCCGGCAGGCGCGTGTCGCCGGACACGTCGATCGCGATGATCGGCCCGGCGGAGAGCCGCGCCATATGGTCGACCGGCAGGTTGTTCATGACGCCGCCATCGACATGCACACGCCCCTCCATGACGACTGGCGGCAGAATGCCGGGGATCGCGACCGAGGCGCGCAGCTTGTCCGAGAGGCGGCCAGCGCGATGCGCCTCGTCCGTGCCGAGCGTGAGGTCGGAGGTGACGCAGAAAAAGGGCAGCGGCGTCTCCTCGATGCGATGATCCCCGAAGGCGCGGTCGAGCAGGCTGCGCACCTTGCGCCCGCCGAAGAAGGCGACCGTCGGCACGGTCAAATCCGAGATCGGGTTGGTGTCGACGAAGGCCTCGCGCATGCGCTGCGTGAGCTCGTCCGTCGACCATTCGAGCGCGAGCCCGGCGGCGACGATCGCCCCCATCGATGTACCGCCCGCCGCGTCGATCGGAATTCCCGCCTCGCGCAAGGTGCGGATCACCCCGAGATGCGCGAAGCCGCGCGCGCCGCCGCCGGAGAGGACGAGGCCGATGGCGCGACCGGCGACGAAGCGCGCGAGCCGTGCGACGTCGGCCGTATTGCCGGCCCGCACGAGGTGGCGCAAACCATCGCCGATCGGTCCGGTGCGTCGCTTCGGGTTCGCATCCGCCAGCACGATGCGGTCGGCGGGCTTGCGCGTCTCGAAGGTGCTGTTCGCGGCGGGCTCGGGGTCGACGTCCGATTCGTTGATCACCAGCATGACGCGATCGGACTGGCGTTCGGCCTGCCGGCTCCACACCGGATCGTGCGGCGAAGCGAGATAGAGCACGAGATCATGCGCCGCCTCGACTCCATGGTACCATTCCGAGGGACGGCCGGCATCGGAGGAATCGAGGCAGGTCGCCTTGATCCCCATGGCCCACAGCGCGGTGACGACGCGGCTCGCGAGCGCATTGACGTCGACGCTCGGATAGGCGGCGAGGAAGGCGACGCTGCGCCCGCCATGGCGCACGGCGGCGCGATGCGTGGTGCGGCGCAGGCGCTCGATCAGGAGTATCGAGAGGTTGCGCATCAGTTCGGGATAGGTCGCCGCCACCCGCTCGAAGGCTTTGCGGTCGAGCGAGAAGAGTTCGGTGTCGCGGTGGGCGAAGAGCCGCGCGGAATGCGGCTCGTCGGTCAGGAGCGACATTTCCCCGAGCGTCTCGCCGGCCGGCACATGCGCGACACTCTCAAGGCCGCCGCGACCATCATCGACGTGCACGCTCACCGTGCCGGACAGCACGAAGAAGAGCGCGCGGTCGGCTGCGCCGAGGCGTTCGAGTTCGGCGCCGCCGGGCAAGCAGAACCAGGTGCCCGCGCGGGCGATCAAGCGCGCGGCCTTAGGGTCGAGCCCATTCAGGACCCGAAAACCCGCCAAACGGCGCGCGACAGCGCGCGAATCCCCCGGCTCAACGCAACGAACCATCGCCGGAACCCATCCCACGCGATCGGCATGCCGCCGATCCTTCACCCGTCAGGACAGGCTACGGGAGATGTCTGAACAAAGACGCAGCAAGTAAGCTTTGCCGGCGGTTACCGGCGCGGCTCGCAACCGTCCACGGCTTCAACGCCGCCGGCCCAGCTCAGGGTGTGGATCGACGTGCCCGGCCAGCCCCCGCCCGGGCGGACCACCGCGGCGACGGTCTGTGCAAAGGCTTCCCGGTCGAGCCGGTCGATGCGGGCAAAGCCCAGGCCTGCGCCATAGCCGGTCGTGCAGTCCTGAACCGGGCGCCAGAGTTCACCGCCGCGGCGATAGAAGGCGCCGGCCGGCCGCGCGCCGATCGCGTCGATCAGAACCGGGTTGCGCGGATGCGCGACCCACGGTCCTGCGAGTGCATCCGCCGACCAGATGTGCAAGGCATCCCAGGTCGAGGCGCCGTCCCCGCCGACGGTCGCGAACATGTAGAGCCGCCCCTGATGGGTGATGATCGTCGCATCGGAGGCTTCGACGCCGTCGACGAGCGTCGCGACGAGGGTCCAACGCTCCGGAAAGGGATCGGCCCGGTAGAGATCGATGCGCCCGGCCGCCCCGCTCTCGGGCACGAGCCACATCGCACCGCCATGCTCGAACACGAAGGGATAGGAGAGATGGTAGGGCGTCTCGAGCACCGGCCGCGCGGGGCCGCGCGGGCCGTCCGGCCCGAAAGGCATGTAGGCGAGAATGCCTTTCCCGGTCGCGTAGGGGAATTCTTCGAGGAACAGATAGCTCGCGCCGCCATGTTGAACGACGAGCGGGTCGGCGTAGAAGCGCTGCCCGTCGTCGGGGATGCGTTGCCACCCCTCGGCGGGAATCGCCATGGTTTCGGAGAGGCGGTCGGCGCCGGTCCGCCGCCAGCCGATGTACCAATGCGGCGCTTCGGTGCTCATCCGCTGCAGGAGCGCGCGGAGTTCCTGCACGAGGGCGCGGCCGGATTGATGGAACGTCCACGGTGCCGTCGGCAGCGGTGCCGCCAAGCCCGGTTCGGCCGGCGGATCGCCCCGCGCGATCTCCTTGACGCGCCGCAGGAGAAGTGTGCGGAGGCGTGCGCCGAGCATGTCCAGCGCAGCCGTGACGAGGCCGCGATCCTCGATCGCGGCCCGCACGCGGTGGTCGCGCTGCACCGCGCCCGTATCACGGACGCCGATGTCCGGGGCGGTGCGCGCAAGAAGGGCTTGCACCGCCGCTTCCTCGAGGAGGGTGCCGGCATAAAGCGGCGCGAGGCGGCGCTCGCCCGTCTCGGGATCGGCGCCGCCCGTCAGGTCGACGACGAGATCGGCCGGCTTGCCATCCGCCGGGCGGCTCTCGGCGAGGTCGATGCGTTCGCTGGGGTGGGGGCCTGAGCGCCCCGTGACGAGCCGCTCGAAGGCGATGATGAGCGCGAGCGCGAGCGGCGGTGCGGGAGCCCGGCGCGCGTGGTGCACGGAGACCGCGTGGCCAGCCGTACGCAGATCGTCGACGAGCTGCGCCTGCCAGCGTCGGGTGCGGGCGGGATCGATCTCGACGCGGAGGGTGAGGACTGGCGCGGCCAAGGGGGAACGTGCGATCGGGAATTCGGATACGCTCGTCTCGTACACAAGTCTGCGGTATCGCGGAAAGCCCTCGCACGTATTTCCCTTAACAGAAAGACTTACCGCTCGTGACTGTGCGCCGCCTTCTGTTCTACACGCACGCGCTGGTCGGCGGTGGCGCCGAGCGGGTCTGGGCTTTGCTCGCCTCCGGCCTGGCCGCACGCGGCCACGAAGTACGCTTCGCCGTCGATTTCGAGGGGGCCGCCAACCGTGCGTTTCTCGCCCCCGAGGTGCCGATCACCCTCCTTGGCCCCGGCCATGCGCGCACGGTGACCGCGCTGTCGCGGCTTCTCGCCGCGATGCGGCCGGATGTCGCGCTCGCGGCCGTCGGCGCATCGAACGGCAAGCTCGTTCTCGCGCGCTTCCTCGCGCGTCATCGCGGTGCCGCGGTCCTGTCGGCGCATGGACGCATCGATGTCGAGCATGGCCTCCTCGGGCGCCTCACATATCTCGCGACACCGCTGTTCGGGCGCATGAGCGCGCGCACCGTGGTCCCTTCCGACGATTTGCGCCGCTATCTGATCGACCGCTTTGCCAGCCCGGCACGACGCACGATCACCATCCCGAACCCGGTGTCGTTGCCGCCCCTGCAGGCTGTTCCGAGCGCGGCCGCCCTCGCCGCCCGCCCGGACGTCATCGTTGCCATGGGCCGGCTCGTGCCGGAGAAGGGCCTTGCCGATGTCATCGCGGCCCTCGCACGCCTCGCGCCCCCGGCGCGGTTGGTCATCCTGGGCGAGGGGCCGGAGCGCGCCGCACTCGAAGCCCTGGCGGCACGGCTCCGCGTTGCCGATCGCGTCGCCTTCCGCGGCTACGTGCCGGAGCCCTGGCCAGAACTCGCAGGCGCCAAGATGCTCGCGCTCGCCTCGCGCACGGAAGCCTTCGGCAACGTCTTGGTCGAAGCGCTGGCGCACGGCCTTCCGGTCGTCGCCACGCGGTGCGGCGGGCCGGCCGAGATCCTCGGCGACGGGCGTCATGGCCGCCTCGTCCCGATCGGTGACGTCGGCGGCCTTGCCGCAGCGATCGGGGCGACGCTCGCCGATCCCGGCGATCCGGCGCGGCACCGCGCGCGGGCGGAGGACTATGCGCTGCCGCGCATTCTCGATCGCTGGGAGGCGCTGCTTGACGACGTGCTCGCGGCGCCGCGATGAGGCGCGCCAACGCATGCGAGGTTAATTGGTGAATCGGCACACGGCTTGCTGCCGCTGCTCTGCCCATCGTGCTGCGTCCGGTTTCGAACGGCGCTTCGATGGCGGAGCGCACGCGCATGACCACGAACACGAAACACGACCTCGCCGAAACACCTTCGAGCGCACGTACACCCGATGCCGTCGTATCGTTTCGGGACGTCCTCGGCATTCGCGTCGCTGCGGCGACCGCAGATGTCATGCGCGCGCATATCGAACAGCGCCTCGATGCCGAGGAGCGTCTCGCCGTCGCGTTCCTGAACGCGCATGGTTCGAACGTCGCGGCGCGCACGCCGGAGTTCCGTGCGGCGCTCGACGGCATGCTCGTGCTCAACGATGGCATCGGGGTCGACATCGCGGCCCGCGTCCTCTACGGGGATGCCTTTCCCGCCAATTTGAACGGCACCGACTTCGTTCCTTACTTCTTGGCGGCGACCGCCACCCAGCACCGCATCTACCTTCTCGGCGGCCGCTCCGGCGTCGCCCAGCGAGCGGCGGCTGCCGTGGCGCGGCTCGCGCCGCACCACGAGATCGCCGGCACCCGCGATGGTTACTTCGCGGCCGACGAGGTCGCGCCCCTTCTCGCCGACATCCGGCGGACGGGCGCTGACCTGCTCCTGGTCGCGCTCGGCAACCCCGCTCAGGAACTGTTCCTTGCGCGGCACTTCGCGAGGAGTGGCTGCCGTCTCGCCTTCGGGGTCGGCGCTCTGTTCGACTTTCTTGCCGGCGAGGTGCCGCGCGCGCCCCCGGTGTTGCGGCGCGCACGTCTCGAGTGGGCCTATCGCTTGTCCATCGAGCCGCGGCGCCTGTGGCGCCGCTACCTCGTCGGCAATGCGCGCTTTCTCACCCGCGTCGCCCTTGCCCGCCTTGCCCGCCGCGCGCAGCGGGCCTGACCGGTGGCACGCGCGTTGCGCTTTGAACGGCAAGAGGCGGCATCTGCCCCGATCTGGGACAGGTGCTTCCTTGGGCGCACTGACCGGTCAAAGGACACGGGCACATGACGTTCCGAGCCGACGACTTCGATTTCGCATCCGCCGCACGTGAGGCGCCGACGCACGCCGCGCGCCTCCCGCGCCGCCAGGAAGCGGAGCGCCTCGATCTCCGCGGCCTGTTGCGCGTGTTGCGCCGCCGCGCCCTCGAGATCGTGCTGACGGTGGCGATCTGCGTCGGCCTTATCATCCTCTTCCTGGCGCTGACGACGCCGCTCTACACCGCGACGACGCAGGTGCTGATCGACCCGCGCGATCGCCGCGTGCTGCAGACCGAGGTCACCCCGACGGCCTTCGGCAACGACGCGGCGCTCGTCGAAAGCCAGGTTCGCATCATCACGTCCGACGCGGTGTTGCGGCGGGTTGTGATCTCCGAGCGCCTCGCCGACGATCCGGAGTTCGGCCGCCCGGATCCGAACACGCCCGGCGCACGCATTCGTGGCGCCATCGGTATCCGCGACGAAGCCGACGACCCGCAGCTGCGCGCCCTCAAGACGCTCGAGCGCCGCATTTCCGTGCGCCGCGCAGAGCGCACCTACATCATGGAAGTCCGCGCGACCTCGCGGGACGCCGCAAAGGCTGCGCGTCTCGCCGATGCGGTCGCCCAGGCCTATCTCGTCGACCAGGCCGAAGCTAACCAGGTGACGACGCGGCGCACGACCGGCGCGCTGACCTCGCGCCTCGACGAATTGCGCGAGAACCTGCGCCAGGCCGAGAATCGCGCGCAGGAGTTCCGCACCCGCAACGCGATCGTCGGCGCGCAGGGCCAGACCGTCACCGAGCAACAGCTCGTCGAACTCAATCAACGGCTGGTGCTGGCGCGGGCACGCGTTGCCGAAATTCAGGCGCGTGTCGATCAAGTGAACCGCTTCGTCGCGCAGAACAACGGCGCGGATTCAGGCGCGCTGTCGGATGCGCTCAATTCGAACGTCATCCTGGCCCTGCGCACGCAATTCTCCGAGATCAGCCGGCGCGAGGCCGAACTGCTCAACCAGCTCGGCCCGCGGCATCCCGCCGTGGTCGATATCCGCGCGCAGCTTGCGAATGTACGGCGCCTGATCAACGAGGAACTGCGCAGGATCGCCGATTCCTCGCGCAACGAACTCGCGGTCGCGCGCGCCAACGAGCAATCGCTCGCCCGCGACCTCGATCGTCTGCAACAACGCACGCTCGATACGAACCAGGCGCAGATCCGCCTGCGCGAACTCGAACGCGAAGTCGAAGCAGCGCGCCAGGTGTTCGAAGCGTTTCTCAACCGTTCCATCCAGACGAGCGAGCAAGAGCGCATCGAGACGACGAGCGCGCGCATCATCGCGCCGGCCGTGATCCCGAGCGAGGCGGGCTTCCCGCCACGCAATCTCATGTTGGTACTCGGTCTTCTCGGGGGGCTTGGGCTCGGCGTGACGATGGCGCTCTTGCGCGAGCATCTCGACGACACCTTCCGCTCGGCGGCACAGTTGCGCCGCATCGCCGGCCTCGATCTCCTCGCCGCCGTGCCGCTCGTCGGCAGGGGTGCCCGCGGTCTCTTCCGCAGCAGTGCCGCCGGCTTGCCCTTCGACGTGATCGATCGGCCGTCCGGCCCGTTCGGCTCGGCGATCCGCACCTTGCGCAACGAGTTGCGCGACGGGCCGGGCCGCGCTGCCGAGCGCTCCGCGCTGATCGTCTCCGCCGTCGAGGGCGAGGGACGGACCTCGGTTGCACTCAACCTCGCCTTGGCGGCGGCGGCGTCCGGCGAGCGCGTGCTGATCGTCGACACCGATCTCGCGCAGCGAGGCTTGTCGCGCCGGGTTGCACCGAACGCGCGGTTGGGGTTCCTCGAAGTGATGGACGGGGAGGCCCGGCTTCTCGATGCCGTCGTGCGAGATCCGCGTTCAGGCCTGTGCGCGCTGCCGCTCGTCGTGCCGCGCGGCGGCCTTGCCGAGCGACCGTCCCGCGCGCAGTTCGCGCTCCTTCTCGACGCCGCGCGGCCGCATTTCGACTACGTGATCTTCGACGGCGGCCCGCTCACCGTCGACTTCGGCGCGCGCGTCATCGGCGAGGTGGCCGACCAGATCGTGATGGTGGTGCGCGCCGGCGTCACGCGGCGCGGCGAGGTGGTGGAAGCGCTGCAGCTCCTGCGCGCGCCGGAGCAGAAGCTGCGGGGCGCGGTGTTGAACATGGCCGACGCCAAGGCCTCGACGCGGTACGAGCTCGGCTGACGAGGCCGGGGACGAGACAAGCATGAGCACGATTGCCTCGCCGATCGATCGCACGCTCGCGGGCTTCGGCCGCGCGACGGTGACGACGCTGACCGTCGCGTCGCTGCTTCTGCTCTTCCTCGTTTCGAGCTTCGTGCTCAATCACTGGGGCCTCGAATACGATTCCCCGGGCGGTTCGCCGTTCGAAAAGATTCATCCCGCGACCTATGCCGCGATACTCGCCCTGATCGCGTTGACGGTCGTTCGGTTCGACCCGATCGCGGTGCTGGATGACATCGTGCAGCACCATAAGGGTCTAATCGTCCTCGGGCTAATGCTGGCCGTTCTTATCGCGCACGCCGCCTTCGTGCAGCGCACGCCGCTGACCATGGTGTTCGACACCTTTTTCCTGCCCATGCTCCTGCTCGTCTTGATGACCCGGGTGAGCGAGGTGGCGGCACACCGCATCGCGCTGATGTTGCATGCGCTGATGGCGTTGAACGCGATCATCGGCCTAGGGGAATTCGCGCTCCAGGAGCGCATCACGCCCTACATCATTCAAGGAGTTCCGATGGCGAGCGACTGGCGTTCGACAGCGCTCCTCGGCCACCCCTTGTCCAATGCCGGGGCCACCGGCGTCTACATCCTCGCGCTCATCATCGGCGGCGGCCGCGACCTGCCCGGCCCGGTGCGGGCGATGGCCTTCGCGTTGCAGATCCCGGCCATGGCGGTGTTCGGCGGCCGTGCGGCCATGATGCTCCTGATTCTCTTTGGTGGCCTGCTCGCCTTGCGCAATCTGGTGCGCGTGGTGGCCGGGCGGCGCATCTCGCTTCCGGCGGCTGCGACGCTGTCGGCCGTGCTGCCGACGGCCACGCTCGCGATCACGATCCTCGTCACGGCCGGGTTCTTCGACCGCTTCATCGAGCGCTTCGTCGAAGACCAGGGCTCGGCCGAGACGCGCATCAACATGTTCATCCTCTTGCGCGACATCCCGCTGCACGAACTCTTCTTCGGCCCTGACCAGGAACTCGTCGCGACGCTGCAACGTCTCGAAGGTCTCGAATGGGGCATCGAGAGCTTCTGGGTCGCCTTCATCGCCTTCTACGGCATCATGGTCTCGGTGCCGTTCTTCATCGCCTTCGGCCTTTATCTACGCGACGTGTGGCTCGTGACGCAGGCGCAGAGTGGCTGGATCATCCTGTACTTCCTGGCGGTGTGCTCCACCTCTGCATCGCTCTCGGGCAAGACGACGGCGCTTGCCATCGTGATTGCCTTGATCCTCGGCCTGTTCCGCTTGCGGCCGGGCGAGGCGGCGCTGCGGCGCTGAGTGCAGGCCATGCTGTTTCGCCAGACGCTCCTCTACCTGCCGGCCCAGGTGATCGGGCCGCTCGCGCAATTCGTCGCCGCGATCGCGTGGACTTATTTTCTAGCGCCCGCCGCGCTCGGCGTGTTCGCGATCGTCGTCGCCGTGCAGGAGCTGGTGCTGCTCGTCACGCTGTCGTGGTGGTCGAGCTACACGCTGCGCTACTTCTCCGGGCAAGATCCGGCGCGCCGGCTCGCCCATGACCGATTCGAGGTCGTGGTGCACCTCGCGGCCGCCCTCTTGCAAGTGGCCGCGATCGTGCTCGTGCTGGCGCTCGTCATGGACGACGCGCCGTCCGCGTCCCTCATCGTCGCGGCGCTCGCCTACGCGCTGACGCGCAACCTCACGAGCCACTATGTCGACCGCTGCATCGCCTCCTTCGCGACGGTGCCCTTCACCATACTTCAGGTGTGCGGTCCGCTGCTCGGCCTCCTGATCGGGCTTATCTTGGTAAAATCGTCGCCGACGCCGGAGGCGATCCTGTGGGGGTATGCCGTCGCGCAAGTCGTGGGTCTGGCGGTGGCGATCGCCATGCGTCCCTTGTCGACGTGGCGGCCGGCGGTCGATCGCACGCTGTTCGTCGCGGCGTTCAGCTACGGCATGCCGCTTCTCGCATCGAACCTCCTCTCCTGGGCGGCGGTGCACGGCATCCGCTTCATCGCCGAGTTCGAACTCGACGCAGCGGCCGTCGGGCTCGTGACGGTCGGTTGGTGGCTCGGTCTGCGTGCAACGCAGATGGTCGGGCAACTCTTCCTGGTTGCGACCTTCAACGTTGCTGTCGAGCGCATCCGCGCGGTCGGGCAAGCGGCCGCCTTGCCGCAGCTCGCGACGAACGGGGCGTTGCTCTTGGCCGTCATCGTGCCGACGGTCGCGGGAATGACCGTGCTCGGCCGCCCGCTCGTCGATCATCTCGTTGCCGCGCCCTATCGCGACATCACGGCGGCGATCCTGCCGCTCGCGGCCTTGGCCGGCGCCATTCGCGTGTTCGGCTCGCATGGGCCGGCTCAGTGCTTCATGCTGTTCGAGCAACCGAAGTCCACGGTGTGGATTGGGGCGGTCGATGCCGCGACGAATCTGGTTTTCTGCTTCGTCGGCCTGAAGCTCGGTGGCCTCGTCGGCGCCGTTCTCGGTTGCCTGCTTGCGACGGCGGCGACCTATGCCTTCGCCTTCGTTCTGGCCCGCACGCGCTTTGGTTACTTCCTGCGCGCGGGCGACCTTGCGCGCATCGCGATCGGAACCGGCGCTATGACGCTGGTACTCCTCGCACTGCCGTGGGAGGCGTCGCGCATGGGCCTGACCGCTGAAATCGCGGTCGGTAGCTTCGTCTATCTCATGATCATGGCGGCGTTGTACCCGAAGCTCACGCGCCATGCGGTCACAAAGCTCAGGCAGCGGATCATGCCGGCATCGGCGGCATCGTGGCCGTGATGGTAAGGTTATCGCCCAGATTGTCTCCGGCGATCTGCGGGATGGCTTAAGATGGCTCAGGAATGCGTGACGGGACGTGACATGTCGATACTTCAGGAGGAAGCCGCAGGAATGAGAGCAGGCGGCAAACAACGCCCGAGCGAATGGGCGAGACGCATCGTCCCGCAGGGCTTGCGCGAATGGCTCTACTACCGGCGGCTGGAACGCAGCGCCGGCGCGCAAGCGGGCGCTCGCGCGGTTTTCGAGGCGATCTACGACAAGAACTGGTGGCAGAGCGCGGAAAGTCGCTCGGGGCCCGGTTCTGAACTCGCCTACACGGCCGAGTTCCGGGCGCTCCTGGAGGATTGGCTCGCGCGCCATGCCCACGAGGTCGGCACGCTCCTCGACGCGCCGTGTGGCGACTTCAATTGGATGCGCCATGTGCGGCTGCCTGAGGGCATGCGTTACGTCGGCGGTGACATCGTGCGCAAGCTCGTGCGCGACAATCAGCTGGCCTATGGCGATGCGAGGCGATCTTTCCTCGACCTCGACATCGTCACCGATCCGCTGCCGGAGGCCGATGCGTGGCTGTGCCGCGACGTGCTCTTCCATCTGCCGCTCGACATGTGCCGCGCGGTCGTCGAGCGTTTCCGCGCATCGAAAGCGACGTACCTCCTGTCGACGACCTTCCCGGGAGCAAAGAACGACCGCGACATCAAGGTGGGCTGGTTTCGCGAGATCAATCTCGAGAGCGCACCGTTCAACCTTGGTCCGCCGCTGGAGCTTTTCCGGGACGACCCGAGCGAGCCGGCGACGCGCTTCGTCGGCGTGTGGCGGCGGCCGGGCAATTGAGGATCAGACCCGCCGCCCCGCGAGCGCGCTTTCGACCGCGGTCCACGCGGGCTTGCGCTTCAGCTGATCGTCGTAGATGTGCGTGCGGGCGCTGCGCGATGGGTCGCCGCCGTGCCGGCGCACCTCCTGGCGGAACCAGTCCACGGTGCGGTACCAGCTGTACTTGTCCGACAGGTGCCAGGCGATCACGGCCTTGACCTGCGGCACCGCGAGAACCGCTTTCAGGAAATCGTGGTGGCGCTGTGCAACGCGCCGGTCACGTTCCACGATGTCGTCCGGCAGGCTGGAATCGTCCACGTCGAGTTCGGTGATGTAGATCTCGACGCCGCGTCGCGCGACCTCGTACAGATAGGCCCGGAACGCGCCGTCGTCGAAAGGCAAGTGCGGCTTGAGATGCGCCTGGAATCCGACGGCATGGAGGGGCACGCCAGCATGCTGCATCTCGTCGATCAGGCGCAGGAGCAGCGGGCGGATCGACTTGCCGAGCTCATCTTCCTGCTCGCAGAAACCCTCGTTGAGGGTGAGCTTGACGGTCGGATCGGCGGCGCCGGCGCGGCGGAAGGCGCGAAAGACGTGATCCTTGCCGAGCGCGTCGAACCACGGCCCCTTGCGAAAGCCGCCGGCCCGGCGATGCGGCGGGAAGAACGGCTCGTTGACGACGTCCCAGGAATGCAGGCGGCCGCGATAGCGCGCAACCGTTTCCTCGATGTGTCGGTCGAGAAGCGCGCCCAATTCGCGCGGCGAAAAGCGGTTGATCCAGGTCGGATTCCAGTCGTTCCACACCAGCGCCGTGCCGCGCAGCGCAATGCGATTGCGCTCGGCATAGGTCACGATTTCGTCGGCCATGCCGAAATCGGCCGTCGGTCCGCGTGGCCGGAGCCAGCCGAATTTCAGCGAATTCTCCGTCGTGCCGATGCGGCACTCGCGCGCGATCAGCGTCCGGTAGGGCGCGTCGGTGAAGATCTCCCGATCGAAGGCGGAGCCGAACAGGACACCGA
This sequence comes from Pseudomonadota bacterium, assembly GCA_041694995.1. Taxonomy (GTDB): domain Bacteria; phylum Pseudomonadota; class Alphaproteobacteria; order Rhizobiales; family UBA4765; genus Raskinella. The sequence goes on from JBGFRS010000056.1 coordinate 18,074, forward strand.
CCTGCGCTCCGACGGCGCCGAGGCTCGCGAGCCCGGATTGCGCCGCGAGAGGTGTGGTTTGAGCCGCGGCGGCCGCACCTGCAACAAGGCCGAGGGCGTCACGTCGTGTCATGCTGTTCATCCCGGCACGCTCCTGCCCGCGCAACGCGTTCGCGTCCTGGAACGCGACGATCGCTTACGCCAATGACCTTTCGCGCAAGCGACATGCAGACGGCGTGCCGAGGCGCTTTACCGTATTCGCGGGAAGTTCTGGAGCATCGCGACCGGCATTCTTACACTTTGACGATGAGTGCTATCCATCAGGCTGCGACGCATGTCGCGGGCTTGCCTATTCACCGCAATCGATTCCGCGAGACGCGCTTTGCCCGCTTTCTCGGCATCGTCGATGCGGTCATTGCCGAGAAGGGGCGCTGCCGCATTCTCGATGCCGGCGGCACGGGCCCGTACTGGATGGCCTTCCGCGATCTCTGGGAAGGGCGGCCGGTCGAGATCACGCTCGTCAATCTCAACCCCGAACCGACGGATGATCGCCGCTTCCGGCAATTGCACGGCGATTGCCGCGACATGTCGATGTTCTCTGACAATGCCTTCGACCTCGTTCACTCGAATTCGGTGATCGAGCATGTGGGGCGCTGGAAGGACATGCGCGCCATGGCCCGCGAGGTCCACCGGCTCGCACCACGCTGCTTCGTGCAGACGCCGAACTACTGGTTTCCGCTGGAGCCGCACTTCCGCGTGCCGTTCTTCCATTGGCTGCCGGAACCGATGCGTATTGCGCTGGTGCGGCGGCGCGCCTGCGGCGCCTTCCCGCGGGCGGAGAGCTATGACGACGCCAAGCGCTTCATCGAGGACGCGATCCTGCTCGATGCCGCCGATATGGCAGCGCTGTTCCCCGACGCAGTGATCGAGCGCGAGCGGGTTGCCGGACTGACGAAATCCCTGATCGCCGTGCGCTGAGTGCGGATCCGGCGTCGACCTGTTGCAGACCTTACCGTTGCGATCCGCTGCCGTTAACTCCGCGTTAACGTCGTTCCGTGCCGCAGCGTCGACGGCGGCGACTCTGGCACGTCGCTTTCATCGTCGAGGTCAAGCAGGCGGGATCGGCTCGCCTCATAACGAGCCCGGAGTACCGGGGCGGGAATTCGGCGGCGATGCGTCTCGTTTCGATCCACACCATGGACCCCCGCGGCACCAAGGTCGGCGGCATGGAAACCCATGTCCGGCAGCTCCTGCGCCGGCATCCGGCGGACATGCGCGTCCTCATGGTCGGCGTCGACGACCGCGGTGATCTGCCGATCGGCCGCGTGACCGAGATCGCGGTTGCCGGGCGCCGCATCGACTTCCTGCCCATCCTGCACGTGCCCTTCGAGGACCAGCGCGTCGCAGCCCGTTCGATCGGGGGCTCGCTCACCTTCCGCTTCGCGAAAGCGCTCCTGCGCCACGCCTTCACCGTGCGCCGTGCCGTTGCCGGAGAAGCGGCCTGCGTCGAGATCGAGCGCTTCGAGTTCGCCTTCGCCGCGCCGCTGATCGGGGCGCCTCTCGTGGTGCTCGTGCACAACGAAGGCACCAAGGGCGACAAGATGGACTCGATCCTCTCACGTCATTGGTGGATGCACGACGTCGCCGAATGGGCGGCGTTCCGTATGGCGGGCCGCATCTTCTGCGTGACGCCGAAACTGCGCGAGCGCCTTGCCGCGCGCCATCCCGCGCAGGCGCGCAAGGCCGAGGTGCTCACCGTCTCCGTGGACACGGAGCTCTTTCGCGCCTCCCCCTTCGATCTGCGTGATGGCGTGCTGCGCCTCGTCTACGCCGGCCGTCTCGACGAGTTCAAGGATCCGCCGGTGATGTTCCGCGTCGCCAAGCGCTTGCACGAGCGCCTGGGCGGAGCCTTCGCGTTCCACTATTGCGGCGCGCATCGCCCCGAAACCTTCGCCGAGTTCGCGGACATCGCGCCCTTCACCGTGCAGCACGGTCCGCTTCTGCCGGAGGGCGTCGCGGGCGTCATGGCGCGCGCGCATGTGGGCATCCTCGTCTCGCACTGGGAAGGGATGCCGTGCTTCCTGCTCGAACTCCTCGCGTCTGGGCGGCCCTTTGCCGGCCTGCGCCTGCCGCAATTCGACCAGGTGGTGAAGCCCGGCATTTCGGGGCGCATGGTCGAGCGTGGCGCGAGCGATGACGAGACGGTCGAGGCCGTCGCCCGTGCCATTCACGCAACCTGGGACGACATTCGCGCGGGCGCGATCGATCCGCTCGCCGTGCAGGCGTGCATCGCACCCTTCTCCGCCGATCACCAGTTGCAACGCCTGTTCCAGGCCCAGCGCGAACTTGCGCGCGGTTCGCCCCGCGCAACGCCCGTTGCAACCGCCATTCCGCGCCCGGACGAACGATGAGAGCCCCGATGCGTTACGTCTCGCTGCCTGACCACGGCCGCCCCGTCTCCGCCCTCGGTTTCGGCTGCGCGTCGCTTGGCTCGCGCATCGCACCCGATGTCGGCCGGGCCGCGCTCGAACGCGCGCTCGAAGCCGGCATCACCTGGTTCGACGTTGCGCCATCTTATGGCGGCGGTCACGCGGAACACCTGCTCGGTGCGGCGCTCGCGGCGGCGGGCAGGGACGTCGCCATCGTCACCAAGGTTGGCCTTGTACCGCGTCCGGTCGGTCCTGCGGGGCGTGTTGCGGGCGCGCTGTTGCGCCCTCTCCTCGCCGCAGCGCCGTCGTTGCGCGGCGCGGTGAAGCGCTTGCGCCCGCAGGCCGCGACCCGCTTGCCGCTCAACGGCGACATCGTGCGCTCCAGCCTCCTCGGAAGCCTGGAGCGCTTGCGCGTCGATCGCGTCGCCATGCTCGCGTTGCACGAGCCGGCGCTTGCCGATGTGCGCGACGAGAGCGTGATTGCCGCTCTCGTTGACATGAAGCGCCAAGGTCTGGTCACGCATATCGGCATTGCCGGTTCGCTCGACGTGTATCGCGCCGCACGCGCGGCCGGATTGCCTGCGACGGTCGTTCAAACCGCGAATTCGCCGTTCGAACCCGTGACAGCCGCACTCACCCGCCTTGCTCCGTACGAGGTTCCGGATGCGGTCGTGACCCACAGCGTCTTCGGCGTCGGCGGCGCGTTGGACGCCTTGAAGGTTGCGCTGCGCCGGCCCGAAATCGCGCGCGAGATCGGGCGGCTCGGCTACGCCGCCACTGCGGAAGGCCGTGCGCGGCTCCTGATCGACTACGCCTTCGCCGCCAATCCGCGCGGCGTGGTGCTGACCTCGGCGTACGCGCCGCACCATCTCGCGATGAACGCGGCGGCCGCCGCGCGCGCGCCGCAGCTCCATGTCGTGCCGACGGTCGACGCGATCCTAGCCGAGCACGATGGGCTTCGCCGGCAAGTCGAGGAAGGACGAGCGCAGGTGAGCGCCGAGGCGCGCTGAAAGCGCCACGGCGAGAAGTGTTGGATTGGCCTGGCTTGAGGTTGGAAACACCGCCGAGCCGACAACGAAGAGGTTGGTAGAGCCGTGAACGCGGCAGTGACCATCGACGACGCCTTCACGCGGGTCGGCCGCCATGCGCGCTGTGCCGATCTGGTGAAAGCCGTCGCCGACTTGCGCGAGAACGGCATCGACGCGGGCCTCGGGTGCAATGGTGAAGTCGAGCCGGGCGAGGCCACATTCCGCAAGGCGCGCGGCGATCAGTTCGTGGCTGGCGACGACGGATGCCGCGTCGCCGCGATTGAAGCGATGCTCGACGACGAGCCGCGGCTGCCCGAGGACGTCGCGCGTGTCGCCGAGGCGAACGCGGCTTGCAGCATCAGGCCGTTGCTCGGCGTGGAAGTGGAAGGCATGCCGGCCGGCTGCGTTCGGTACGAAGAAACCGGGCAGGCGCACGGCATCGAGGTAGCGCCGTTTCAGAAACGAGAGCGCGAAGGCGGCCGAGCCGAAGATGTCACGCATGACATTGGCCAGATGCGCGGCAATGGCCGGGGGGCCGTCGCCGAGCTTGCGGCGACGGATCGCCTCGACCATCAGGCGCGACCCGAGGCCGGGCGTCGCGAGCGCGAGATAGGCAAGCGAGAGCACGCCCGAACCGTGGCGATGATCGTACAGCGCCGGCGGTTCCGGCCAGGCGACGAGATTGAGAAGGCCGTGCGCGCTTTGCGTTGCCGCATCGAGCGTGATGCGGCGGCGGATATAGGTGCCGTCGACGTCGCGCATGAAGTCGAAGGCGCGGTCATCGCGCGGCGTCGCGAACACGATGTCGGCGATCGTGCCGAACAGATGCCCCATGTAGAAGCGGCCGAGCGCGCCGTCCGCGCCGCCGAACAGATTCGGAGCTTCTGCTCGACTCGCAAGCAGCAGCCGCGCCGTTTCAAGACCGCCGCCCGCGACGACGAAGGCTCGCGCTGCCAGGGCCTGACGCTCGCCGGCTCGTTCGATGTCCAGCCGCACCGCACGTCCATCAACGGGGTCGACGGCGAGCTTCAGGGCGGTGGTGCCAAGCTTCACCTGAAGTTTCGGGTGGGCGAGGGCACGAGCGCCGTGCACGCGGCGCATGTTGGGATCGCTGCACCAGCGTTCGAGACGGTCGAGGCGCAAGCCGCCGGCGTTCTGATGCGCGCGCGGCCACGGCGCGGCGAACACCGGCCGACCGCACCCGAGAAAGGCGCAGGCCGGCGCGATGAAGGGCGCGATATCGTCGATCCCGATCGGCCAACGCGCTTCGGCCAGGTGCGCGCGTGCGGCGAAGTCCTGCGCATCGAAGGGGACGCAGCGCCCGCCCCAAACATGGCTCGTCCCGCCGAAGGCCCGCCGCGTCGCCAGCGCCATCGGTGCATGGCGGTCGCCGGCGATTTTCTCGGCATCGGCGAGGGCTTGGCGATCAGCATCAGCGCGATCAAGGCCCGACTCGATCAGCACGACGTCGAGCCCCGCATCGGCGAGCGCGAGCCCGAGCGACAGCCCGACCGGCCCCGATCCGACGATCGCCACGTCCGCCGGGCCGGTGTCCTGAGCCATTCGCCTGCCCTCCTCGCGCCGCGGCGCGATCGCGTCAGCACCTACCGCTTCGGCCTTACGGCTGCGTTACCGAGCATTCCCTGATGTCCAGCTTCCAGGACTACACGACCGACTTCCTCATCGCGCAGCGGCGCCGTTCGGGCATTGTGCGCCGTCTGTTCGGGCCGCTCGCGCTTGCCGCCGATGCCGCAACCATTGTCGGACTCGCGATCGCGACCGGTATTTCCTGGCACCAGTTCCTCTACGCCGGATCCGGTGAGTTCTCGAACTATGTCGCTTATGGCGGCCTCGTCGCCTTGATCTTCTGCGGCATGAACGCGGCGCGGGGGGAATACGCGCTCGCAAAATACATGACGCTCAAACGGCATGCGACGCGCATCTTCTATCTCTGGAACATGACCTTCCTCCTGGTCGTGGCGATCGGCTTCGTCACGAAATCCGGAGAGATCTATTCGCGCGGCGCGGTTATCTTGTTTTACCTTCTTGGCCTCGGCAGCCTGGGTATCGCGCGTCTTGTCCTCGTGCGCCTCGTGGTGAACGGCACGAAGACCGGGCGCATCGCGGCGCGGCGGGTCCTGCTCGTGGGCGCGGAGGCCGACGTCGTCGCCTTCGCAAAACGCTATCAGCCGTGGAATGCCGGTTTGCAGATCGTCGGCATGTCGGTTCTCGATCCCGACGATGAGTCAGGCAACGATCTCAGCCGCGCGGTTGCAACCGCCCGCGCCTTGCAGCCGGACGATGTCATCATCGCCCTACCCTGGTCGGCGCATGATCGCATCGAGGGCGCGGTCGATGCCTTCATGAACATTCCGGTGTCGATCCATCTTGCGCCGGAGCGCATTTTGGATCGCTTCGACAGCGTGACGATTTCGAAGATCGGCTCCATGGCGACGCTCAATCTGTCGCGCCCGCCATTGTCGGCCGCTGAAGTCCTCGGCAAGCGCGCCTTCGATGTCGTTGGTGCCTTGGTCGGCCTCATCGTCTTGACGCCGCTCTTCATCGCCGTGGCGGTGCTGATCAAGCTCGACTCGCAGGGGCCCGTCTTCTTCCTGCAGAAGCGCTATGGCTTCAATCAAAGGCCCTTCTACATCCTCAAGTTCCGCACGATGACGACGCTCGATGACGGGGCGGTGGTGCGGCAGGCGACGAAGAACGACGCACGCGTGACGCGCGTCGGCGCCATTCTCCGGCGCTGGAACATCGACGAATTGCCGCAGCTCGTGAACGTGCTTTTCGGCCACATGTCGATCGTCGGACCGAGGCCGCATGCGATTGCGCACAATCGCGACTTCGAGCAACGTATCGCGCTCTATGCACGCCGCCACAACGTCAAGCCGGGCATCACCGGCTGGGCGCAGGTCAACGGCTATCGCGGGGAAACGGACACCGACGACAAGATGCGCAACCGCGTCGAATGCGATCTTTGGTACATCGACAACTGGTCATTTTTCCTCGACCTGCGCATCTTGGTGCTCACCTTCGTCTCGCGCCGCGCCTTTCTCAACGCGTATTGATGACCGCGCCCGATGCTTGGATGTCGCCCCGTGTGTGCGGCACGTTGCCCGCGGCGCGCACGGGCAACAATAGGCGTGGGACTTAACATCATCGAGGGATGGCCGGATGAGCTCACACCGGCTTCGAATACGCGTCCTTCGGCGTGGTGAGGCGCACGTGCTTCACGAAGGAGCGCGCGGCGGAACGCGCGGCCGGCGTCATCGGCTGACCGGCCGGCGAGAGAAATTCGTGCGGCAGCTAGGGCGACCACATCTATGCGATCAACGCCTATAATTGAATTGGAACATGATGTGAACGCATAGTGAAGTCTGTTTGCCGGACGCTTGTCGCCGGGGTAGCGTGAAGCCACGATAGGGGGCCGGACGGTCATCGCCCGAGCACCCCGACCGCCGGACAGGGAGTTTTTCGATGCCGATCGATCGCCGCCGTTTCCTCGCCGCCACCGCGGGCGCCACGGTTCTTTCCGGAACAAGTTTCCGCGCCGATGCCCAAGCGCAGGCGGACCATCTGCGCATCGGCCTGGCGTCGGAACCGTCCTCGGTCGACCCGCATTTTCACAACCTCACGCCGAACAACGCCCTCGCGCGGCATTTCTTCGGCACGCTCGTCGAGCAGGACCATGAGCAGAAGCTGCGACCCGGCCTCGCCGAGAGCTGGCGGGCGGAGAGCGAGACCTCGTGGATCTTCAATCTGCGCCGCGGCGTCACCTGGCACGACGGTTCGCCCTTCACGGCGGACGATGTCCTCTACACCTTCTCACGCGCCCCGAACGTGCCGCGTTCGCCGTCCGGCTTCGGCGGCTTCCTGCGCGGCCGCACGGCGGAGAAGGTCGACAACCACACCTTGCGCATCCGCACCCAAGGGCCGGACCCGCTCCTGACCAACCACCTCTCCTCGGTGTGCATCATCAAGGCGTCGCTGGGCCCGAACGTCACGACCGATGATTTCAATTCGGGGCGCGCCGCCATCGGCACGGGCCCCTACCGTCTCGTCGAGTTCGTGCCGGGCAGCCGCGTCGTCGCACAACGCAACGATGCGTTCTGGGGTCAGCGCGAACCCTGGTCGCGCGTGACCTTTTCTTTCCTGCGCGCCGATCCCTCGCGCGTCTCGGCTTTGCTCGCGGGCGACGTCGACGTCATCGAGGTGGTGCCGACAGCGGATGTCGCGCGCATCAGGCAGGACCAGCGCCTGACGGTCGCCTCAGGCCTGTCGGCACGCGTCATCTACTTCCACATGGACCAGTTCCGCGACAATTCGCCGTTCATCCGCGATACCAACGGCCAGCCGATGAACCGCAATCCGCTCAAGGATCTGCGCGTGCGCCAGGCGCTCTCGATCGGCCTCAACCGGCAGGCGATCGTCGAACGCGTCATGGAAGGTGAAGCGCAGGCAGCAGGCCAATTGCTCGCGCCCGGCTTCTTCGGCACCTCGCCGAACCTGCCCGTGCCGGAGTTCAACCCGAACCGTGCGCGGCAACTCCTGGCCGAGGCGGGCTATCCGAACGGCTTCCGCATGACGATGCACGGGCCGATCGGGCGTTACACCAACGACACCAAGATCATCGAGGCCGCCGCGCAGATGTATGCCCGTATCGGCATTCAAGCCACGGTCGAGACGATCCCGCAGGCGGCCTTTTTCTCCCGCGCCTCGACCGGCGCGAACGGCGAGCCGGAGTTCTCCTTCATCCTCGTCGGATGGGGTGCTTCGACGGGCGAGACCTCGGAATCGCTGCGCGGCCTCGTCGCGACCTTCAACCGCGAGACCGGCATGGGCGCGGCCAATCGCGGTCGCTATTCGAACCCGCAGGTCGATCGCCTGCTCGAGCAGGCATTCCGGACGGTCAACGACGAAGCGCGCGAGCAACTGCTGCGGCAAGGCATGGAAGTCGCGGTGCGCGATCTCGGCGTCATTCCGATTCACTATCCGCTCAACACCTGGGCGGGGCGGCGCGGCTTGCGCCTCCAGTCGCGCACCGACGAGTACACGCTGGCGATGTCGGTTCGCCCGACGTGACGCCTTCCCGGCTTTCGGCCGCCGCCTCGGATGGCGGGCGAACCGCATGGCGTGCGCTACGCGGCGGACGATAAGGGAGGGAGCCGATGAAGCTGTCGCGTCGCAAGGCCCTGGCTGCGCCCGCGGAGCTGCCGCTCGGCGCCGGTCTCCTGCGTCCCGCCGTTACGCAGGAGCGGCGGGAATTGCGCGTCCCGCTCGCCTTCAAGCCCTCCTCGATGGACCTGCACTGCCACAACACGGCGATGCAGGCCTACGATCAAGGCCGCGCGGCGTCGCTCGCGCAGGCGGGCGAGATCGCGATCAACGGCGTCGACACCATTCCGGTCATCTACGTCACCAACACCTGGACGATGCGCGTTGGCCTGGACATGAGGCCGCGCACCGACGAATACACCCGCGCCGCCTCCGTCAGGGCTACGTGAGGTCCGCCGAGCCGGAGGGTCGATCGCATGCTCGCGTTCATCTTGCGCCGCGTCCTGCAATCCGTCGTGGTCGTGGCGGCCATGGTCGTCATCGTCTTCTTCGGCGTGAATGTGGTGGGCGATCCGGTCTGGCTCTACGTCTCGCCCGAGATGAACCAGCAGCAGATCGAGGAGGTGCGCCGCGCGCTCGGTCTCGACCTGCCGATCTGGCAGCAATTCGCCGTCTTCGTCGCGAACGCGTTCACCGGCGATCTCGGCACCTCCTTCATCCACGGGCAACCGGCGATGCGCCTGATCCTCGAGCGCATGCCGGCGACACTCGAACTCGCCTTCGTGGCGATGCTGTTTTCAATCCTGCTCGGCCTGCCGCTTGGCCTCTATGCCGGGCTCTATCCGCACCGCGCCTCCTCCAAGGCGATCATGGCCGGCTCCATCCTCGGCTTCTCGCTGCCGACCTTCTGGGTCGGGCTTCTGCTCATCATGATCTTCGCGGTCATGCTCGGCTGGCTGCCGTCGACCGGCCGCGGCCCAACGACGACCATCCTCGGCATCGAGACCTCGCTTCACACGGCGCAGGGCTGGTCGCACATCTTCCTGCCCGCGCTCAACCTCGCGCTCCTGAAGATCTCGCTCGTGATCCGCCTGACGCGCGCGGGCGTGCGCGAGGCGATCATGCAGGACTACGTCAAGTTCGCCCGCGCCAAGGGCCTGTCGGAGAAGCGTGTCATCTTCGTGCACGTCCTGCGCAACATTCTCATTCCGGTCGTGACCGTTCTCGGCCTCGAATTCGGCTCGCTCGTCGCCTTCTCCGTCGTCACCGAGACGATCTTCGCCTGGCCGGGCATGGGCAAGCTCCTGCTCGACTCCATCATCCGCGTCGACCGCCCGGTGATCGTCGCCTACGTCATCATCGTCGTGGTGCTGTTCGTGGTGATCAATCTCGTCGTCGACATTCTCTATTCCATCCTCGATCCGCGCGTGCGGCTCCAGCACAAGGAGGCGTGACCATGACGGATACCGCCGCTCCTCCGCACGACCTTGTCACCGCGGTGCAACCCACGACGGCGAAGGACAAGGCCGAAACGCCGTTCCGCCGCTTCGTTTCGGAGTTCCTTGAGGACCGCGTCGCCGTCGGTGCGCTGATCCTGCTCCTCGCCATCGTCACGCTCGCGATCATCGCGCCGTGGATCACGCCGCAGAACCCGTACGACCTCGCGCAAGTCGACATCATGGACTCGCGCCGGCCGCCGGGCACCACCTCGATGGAGGGGTACACCTTCATCTTGGGATCGGACGGGGCGGGCCGCGATCTTTATTCCGCAATCATCTACGGCCTGCGCATCTCGCTCTCGGTCGGCGTCCTGTCGGGATTGATCGCCCTTGCGATCGGCGCGTCGGTCGGCCTCATCGCGGCTTACGTCGGCGGGCGCACCGAGACGATCATCATGCGCATCGTCGACCTGCAGCTGTCGCTGCCCTCGATCCTGGTCGCGCTCATTCTCGTCGCTATGCTCGGCAAGGGCGTCGACAAGATCATCCTCGCCCTGGTCATCGTGCAATGGGCGTATTATGCGCGCACCGTGCGCGGCAGTGCGCTGGTCGAGCGGCGCAAGGAATATGTCGAGGCGGCGACCTGCCTCGGCCTGTCGCACTCGCGCATCGTTTTCCGCCACATCCTGCCGAACTGCATGGCGCCGCTGATTGTGGTCGGCACGGTGCAGACCGCGCACGCGATCGCGCTCGAGGCGACGCTCTCCTTCCTCGGCGTCGGCTTGCCGCAGACGGAGCCCTCGCTCGGCGTGCTCATTTCAAACGGCTTCCAATATATGCTGTCCGGCCGGTACTGGATTTCATTCTTTCCTGGTGTCGCGCTGCTTCTCACCATCGTCGCCATCAACCTCGTCGGCGACCGCTTGCGCGACGTGCTCAACCCGAGGCTGAAGCGTTGAGGTGATGACCGTCCCGACCCTCGACATCGTCGATCTCAAGACGCATTTCTTCACACGTGACGGCGTGGCCAAAGCGGTCGACGGCGTCAGCCTGCACGTGATGCCGGGAGAAATTCTTGGCATCGTCGGCGAGTCCGGATCGGGCAAGACCGTGACCGGCTTCTCCATCATGGGCCTCGTCGATCCGCCGGGCCGCATCGTCTCGGGCTCGATCAAGTTCAAGGGCGAGGAGCTGGTCGGCGCCCCGCCGGAGCGCTGGCGGCAAATCCGCGGGCATCGCATCGCCATGGTCTTCCAGGACCCGATGATGACGCTCAATCCCGTGCTCAAGGTTGGCACGCAGATCACCGAAGCGATCCTCGCGCATGAGAAGGTCGACGGGGGGGAAGCCCGCCGCCGCGCGCGTGAAAGCCTCGTCGCGGTGGGCATTCCCTCGCCCGACGAACGGCTCGAAGCCTATCCGCACCAGCTCTCCGGCGGCATGCGCCAGCGCGTGGCGATCGCGATCGCCCTCGTCAACAAGCCGGACCTGATCATCGCCGACGAACCGACGACGGCGCTCGACGTCACGATTCAAGGACAGATTCTCGCCGAGGTGCAGGCGCTCGCGAAGCGCACGGGCACCGCGCTCGTCTGGATCACGCATGATCTCGGTGTCGTCGCCGGCCTGTCGGACCGTATCGCCGTGATGTATGGCGGCCGCGTTGTCGAGCAGGGCCCGACCGACGACGTGCTCGAACGCCCCTATCATCAGTACACGGTCGGCCTCCTCGGCTCGCTGCCGACGCGCAACAAGCGCGGCGAGCGCCTCGTGCAGATCCCGGGCATGGCCCCGTCGCTGCTCAAGCTTCCCGTCGGCTGCGCCTTCCAGGCGCGCTGTCCGCGGGCCGACATTGCCTGCGCCGTCGAGCCGCCGGTCGTGCGACCGACGCCGAGCCGCGAGCACCGCTGCGCTCATCCGCATGTTCCCGTGATGCGAGCCGCCGAATGACGACCCCCATGCTCGCGACGACGAAGCTGACGAAACGCTTCGAGAAGCGCCTCGATCTCGCCGGCCGCCTTGCGGCGCGCCTCGGCGCCAATGTGAAGGACGAAGTGGTGCGCGCGGTGGATGCGGTCGATCTCGCCGTCGCGAAGGGCGAGGTGATGGGCCTCGTCGGCGAATCCGGCTGCGGCAAGTCGACCATCGGGCGCATGCTCGCCGGCATCATGCCGCCGACCGAGGGCGCCATCTTCTGGAAAGGTCGCGACCGCGCCGCGCTCGCCGGCGCGGAGGCGAAGGCCGCGAACCTCGCCGTGCAGATGGTGTTCCAGGATCCGGCATCCTCGCTCAATCCGCGCCTGCGCGTGGAGGACATCGTCGGCGAAGCCCCGCTCGTGCACGGATTGACCACGAAGGCGGAAGCGGGCGACTTCGTCGACCAGACGCTTCTCTCCGTCGGCCTCGATCCGGCGGTGAAGCGCCGCTATCCGCATCAGTTCTCCGGCGGACAGCGCCAGCGCATCGGCATCGCCCGCGCGCTCGCCGTGAAGCCGGAGTTCATCATCGCCGACGAGGCGGTTGCCGCGCTCGACGTCTCGATCCGCGCGCAGATCATCAATCTCTTCGCCGATCTGAAGGCGAAGCTCGACCTCACCTATCTCTTCATCTCGCACGACCTCTCGATCGTCGAGCACATCGCGGATCGCGTCACCGTCATGTATCTCGGCCGCATCGTCGAAAGCGCGCCGACGGCGGAATTGTTCGCGAACCCGAACCACCCCTATTCGGTGTCGCTGCTTGCCGCCGTGCCGCGCATCGAGGACCGCAAGCGCATCTTCCATCCGGTGAAAGGCGAAATTCCCTCGCCGTTGAACCCGCCGCCGGGCTGCCACTTCCATCCACGCTGCCCGCACGCCTTCGAGCGCTGCAAGGTGGAGCGCCCCGCCTTGAAGGAGATCGCGCCGGGGCGCGTCTCGGCCTGCCACCTCAACGACAAGGCGGCGTAGCGGCTGCGGCGTCCCTCCTCGTCATCCCGGATGCGGACGAGGCCCGCGAGGGCCGGTTCGAGCACGGCCTGACCGCGCACCGATCGGGCTTCTGAATTGACGGCAAGGTCACCGCCCTGTCGCTGGGCTCGACGTTGCCGAGCACAGTCGCGCCGCCGTCCATTGCAGTGGTGAAGGTGCCTGCGTCGGCGACCCTCCGAGCAGGCCTTCGTTGCTTGGCCTTGATCTCGAGCAACTCCAGAACCTGTCACTCCCCTTGCGTAGCGACGGCAGTGGGTCGAGTGCCGCGCGAATCGGAGGGCACTGGGCGACACGCTTCAAGGCCTCATTTGCTGAAGCTCGGCGAAGACTTGAGCCAGTTGGCAAGTGAGCGCGGCCACCGCTTCTTCCGGTGCATCCTCCCAAAGGAAATGCCCGCATCGCGGGATCGTGCGGATGGGGGCATCCGGCCAGAGGGCGCGCCAGCGCGCCAATTCCTTATCGCGGAAGGCGATGTCGTTTTCGGGCCAGATCAGTGCCGCCCGGCCTTGCCAGCCCTGCAGCCCCGCCCAGAGCCCGGCCAGCCAATCGCGCGAGGCGAGGATATGGCGGGGGAAAATGTGCAAAGGCTCGCGGCTGCGCGGCGGGTCGAAGGGCGCGCGATAGGCGGCCATGACCTCCTGCGCGGGCCAACCGCGCTTCATCGAAGTGGGCAGCACCCCGTTGACGAAGAGCGCGAAACGCCGCGCGCTCCACCGCCCGACCGGCCCGCCCATCAGCCGCGAGAACCACTCGAAATGCCAGTCGCCATGGACCGGCCAGGCCCAAGTATTTCCCAAGATCACTCGGTCAATGCGGCCCGCGTCGAGCGTCGCACGCAATCCGATCGGTCCACCCCAGTCATGCGCGATCAGGCAGGCGCCGCGCAGGTCCAGTGCCTGAAGCGCGGCGCCGACGATTTGGGCGTGTTCGGCTGGAGTATAGCCGTAGCCCGGCGGCGGTTCAGACAGGCCGAAACCCGGCAGATCGATGGCGATGCAGCGGTATCTGCCGCGCAAAGCCAAAACGACATGCCGATAAAGGAAGCACCAAGCCGGATTGCCGTGGAGCATGAACAGAACGGGGCCGGTGCCCTCGTCGATGTAATGCAACCGCGCCCCGGCGACCTTAAGAAACCGGCTGTCGAAGGGGAATAGATCGGCGCTCAGGCCGAAGTGGCGCCGGGCAGCATCCCTGTCATCGAGCATCGTTCAGCCTTGCGAAGTCCAGTGCGGTGGCGATCAGGTCTGGCGCGACGGCTAAGGCCAGCGCGCGCACTGCACCGTAAAGCGCCATATCATGGCGGGCCGCTGTCACGCCGCCTCGACCCGCGCGCGCAACCGTGTGCCCAAGAGATCGGACCAACCTTCAGTATAGCGTTCACCCGCGCCCTCGGCGATGGGGCCAACCGCCATGTGTGACAGCTTCAGGACGGTGCCCGTCTCCTCGGCCGCAAGCGCGATCCTGACCCGCCCTGCCACGGCCGTCTGCATCCCGATGGTGCCCGAAAGAACCAGCAGCCGTCCTGGCGCAACCTCCTCGACCCGGCCCCAGACGGTCACATGGCCCCCCGGGCCCTCCTCGCGCAATTCGCCGCCGATGCGCGGCTCCAGCGTGACGTGCCCGCCTTCGGTCATCCGGTAGGGCTTGGTCCACCACAGGTCGATCTCTCGGGTCAGCACATCGAAGACGCGCCCGGGCGGGGCGGCAAGGCGGATTTCCTGGTGGATGTCGATCATGCTAGGGGCGGTCATGGAGCTCTCCGGGGTTTGGACGGCGCGTTGCAGCGCCAGGAGCCGGGACGCCCAGTCGCGGCCCAGCGGGGTAGTCAGCGCCTGCAGCACGGCGGCCAGAGGCACCGGGTTCAGGTGGTTCCAGCGTTCCCGTCCGCGCCGCTCGACGGTGACGAGGCCGGCGGCGGCTAGCACCTCGAGATGCTTCATCACCCCGAACCGGGACTGCTCGAAGCCACCCGCCAACGCGCCAGTTGTACGCGGCCCACGCGAGAGCTGCTCGACCAGCTTCCAGCGCACCGGATCGGCCAGCGCCTTGAGAGTGGCAAGGGGATCATTGTCCATATGTGACCATTAGCTCACATATCGGCATAAGTCAATCATGCCGATCTGTGCTCGATCATCCGAAAAGAAGGCCGTCCTCGGCGGGGTGGGCGGTGACCTGAACTGGCGGGCCCTCCGGCACGACCTTGAGACGCCCCGTCACTGTAAAGCCACCCGGAAATAAGCAGCACCTTTACGGCGCGCGGTGATTTCGTTCGAAGACTAGGACGCTTGTTTGGTCAGGCGCCGAAACAATTGACGCTACCTGCTCTCCAAACAGGCAGCAATGCCGTCGGCGGGCGTCGATCGCCTGGAGCGATGTCGAAGCGCTCTTCGCAGCCCTCGGCGCCGAGATCAGCGAAGACCGGGATCGCGCGTGCGCATCGGCTTGAACGGACGGCGGGCGGTGTTCCACCGGCCGCACCCGCAGAAGGAAACCGACAAGGGCACAGTAAAGTCCGTCCGGCGCTTCTTGATCGAAGCGGAGATCGAGCAATGACCACGATGCGATACAAGGGTTATGAGGCGGTCGTCGAGTACGACGAGGACGTCGGGCACTTCCACGGCGAAGTGGCCAACTTGCGCGACATCGTGACGTTCCAAGGCATCTCCGTCGCCGAGCTCAAGCAGGCTTTCAAGGAATCGGTCGAGGACTACCCCGCCTTCTGCCGCGCGCGGAGAGGAACCCGAGAAGCCGTTCTCCGGTCAGTTCGTGGTGCGCACGACACCGGGACTGCACCAGAAGATCAGCACCGCTGCGCGGCGCGAAGGCGTGAGCCTCAACCGGTGGATCGCCAAGAAGCTGGAACAGGCGGTGGGCTGAAAGACATCACAGAGCGCGGCTGCGGCGCGCTATGGAGTGGTCCAACGGGATTGTCAGTTCTCGGTGCGCTTCAGTGTCAGCGCGGGCGGCGAGGCTGGTCGAGGTTCCGCAGCCGTACGGCCGTCGACGAACAGGCTTCAGCCCCCCCGTCCTTTCGAATAGAGGCACACTGCCGCGTAACTGAGCTTGCGCGCCTGTCGAGCCGCCCGTAGCGTCACGCGCATGCTGAAGACGCACACGCCGCCCGGCATCCGCCCGCCCTTCGCCAATTACTCGTTCGGCGTCGAGGTGCCTCCCGGCGCGCGCCTGCTCGTGTGCTCCGGCCAGCTCGGCATCACCGTCGACGACGTCATCCCGGAGAGCGCCGAGGCGCAGGCCGATCTCTGCTTTGCCGCCATCGGCACGGTGCTCGCCGCCGCGGGCATGGGCCCGAGGGACGTCGTGCGCCTCAATGCCTTCGTGACGGGCCGCGAGCATCTGAAGGCCTACATGGCGGCGCGCGACCGCTTCGTGGCGAGCCCGCCGCCGGCCTCGACCTTGATGATCGTGTCGGGCTTCGCGAATGAGGCGTTCAAGGTCGAGATCGAGGCGATCGCCGCCAAGGTCGATTGAGCGGCGACAGAGAAGGGGACTTCAATGCTGCCGAAACGTCTCTGGGCCGAGATGACGACGGTCGAGGTCTCGACATCGGACACGACGTCGTGGATCGCGGTCCTGCCCGTCGCGGCCATCGAGCAGCACGGACCGCACCTGCCGCTGCTCACCGACACGGCGATCGCCCAAGCCTATATCGATCGTGTGCTCGCGCTGGCGCCGACCGATCTGCCGTTCAGTTTCCTGCCTATCCAGGCGGTCGGCAAATCGAACGAGCACATCGCCTCGCCGGGCACGCTGACGCTCTCCTGGGAGACGTTGACCCGCGTTCTGATCGAGACGGCCGAAAGCGTGGCGCGCGCGGGCGTGCGCAAGCTGGTGCTCGTCAACTCGCACGGCGGCAACGTGCCGATCCTCGACATCGTCGCGCGGGAGATGCGCGTGAACCATCGCATGCTGTGCGTCGCGACGCACTGGTCGCGGCTCGGCCAGCCGGCCGGTCTCTACAGCGACTGGGAGCTGCGCTACGGCATCCACGGCGGCGACATCGAGACCTCGATCATGCGCGCGGCGCGGCCCGATCTCGTGCGCATGGAGAATGCCAAGAAGTTCCGCTCGCTGCAGGAGCAGCTCGAGCAACGCCACGCCCATCTCAGGGCGCACGGGCCGATCGCCTTTGGCTGGCAAGCCCAGGATCTTGGACCCGACGGCACGGTCGGCGATGCGTCTCTCGCGACGGTCGAGAAGGGGCGCGAGACCATCGATCACATTGCCAAAGGCTTCATCGCGCTTCTCGAAGACGTGCGCGCCTTCGACATGAGCCAACTCTACAAGGGGTGACGCTGCCATGACCGCGAGGCTCGACCGCTTTCTGGCCGATTTGGGCGATACGCCGGTCGCAACCGATGACGCGACCATCAAGCTCAAGTCCCGCGACTTCTACTGGTTCTCGCCGATCCTGAAGCGCGAGCTCGACGACAAGCGCGCGCATGCGATCGTCAAGCCGCGCTCGCGCGAGGAGCTGAAGCGGGTGGTTGCGACAGCCGTGCGCCATCGCGTGCCGCTGACGACGCGGGGCGGCGGCACCGGCAATTACGGCCAGTGCATCCCGCTTGATGGCGGAATCGTCCTTGACGCCACCGGGCTCGACCGCATCGTCGCGGCAAAGCCGGGCCTTCTCACCGTCGAGGCCGGCAAGACCATGCTCGACATCGACAAGGAGCTGAAGCCGAGCGGGTGGGAGCTGCGCTTCTTCCCGAGCACCCGGGCGACCGCGACCATCGGCGGCTTCGTGTGCGGCGGGGCCGGCGGCGTCGGCTCCTGCACCTGGGGGCAGATCGGCGATCCGGGCGCCGTGCAGGCGCTCAAGATCGTCACCATGGAAGAGGAGCCGCGCGAACTTTTGCTCGAGGGCGCGGATGTCATGCAGGTGGTGCATGCCTATGGCACGAACGGCATCGTCACCGAGGTCTCGGTGCCGACGGCGCCGCGCTTTCCGTGGGCCGAGGCGGTGGCGGTCTTTCCCGATCTGCAGACGGCGGCGACCTTCGGCCTGGCGCTCACCGAAGACCAGGTCATCGCCAAGAAGCTCGTCAGCATTCATCCGGCGGAGGTGGCGCCGTACTTCAAGCGCCTCGCACCCCTGATTCCGCCCGGGCGCGCCTTCGCCATTCTGATGGTCTCAGAGCCGCAATTGCCGGCGCTGCGGGTGCACGTCGCCGCGCATCAGGGCGAGATCGTCTATACCCGCGGCGCGGACGCGGCCGAGGAGGCCGCCTTCACGCACAAGGGGCCGATGCCGCCGCTCTACGAGTACACCTGGAACCACACGACGCTGCACGCGTTGCGCGCCGACCCCGCGATCACCTACCTCCAGGTGTTGTTCCCGGCTGGCCGCGCGCTCGACCGGCTCGCCTGGGCGGAACCGGCCTTCGCGGGCGAGATCCTGTGGCACCTCGAGTTCCAGCGCCGCTTCGGGGCTATGACGTGCTCCTCGCTGTGCCTCGTGCGCTATAAGAGCGAGGAACGTTTGTTGCAGATCATCGAAACCTTGAATTCGAACGGGCTGATGGTGTCGAATCCGCACATCTTCACATTGGAAGGCAAGGGATGGAAGCGGATCAAGGCCGACCAGGAGGGCCTGAAACGGCGCACGGACCCGCATTTTCTGCTCAATCCCGGCCGTCTGCCGACCTTGGAGGCTGACATTCGACGCGAAGCGGCCGAGTAGCCCTCACGCGGCCATCCGCGTCTCGATCAGTCTCTGCCAATAGGCAACGCCTGCCGGGATCGCCTCGTCGTTGAAGTCGTAGGCCGGGTGATGCAGCGCGGCTGTGTTGCCGATGCCGACATTGATGAAGGCGCCGGGGACTTTCTCGAGAAAAAAGGCGAAATCCTCCCCGCCCATGACGGGCGCCGCATTCGCGTTAACGTGTCCCGACACTTGCGCGGCGACGCTTGCCGCGAAGGCCGTGGCGCTCGGCTCGTTGACGAGGACCGGATAGCCCCGGCGGAAGTCGAGCGTCGCGCTCGCGCCGAATCCGGCGGCGATCGAAGCAGCGAGCGCGCCCATGCGCTGCTCCACCATGTCCTGAATGTGTGCCTTGAACGTGCGCACGGTGCCCGCGAGCTGAGCCGTCTGCGGGATGACATTGTCGGTGTCGCCCGCTCGGAAGATCGTGACGGAGAGCACTGCGGATTCGAGCGGGTCAACATTGCGCGCAATGATGCCTTGCAGCGCGGTCACGATATGCGCACCGACGAGCAGCGGGTCGACCGATTGTTGCGGCCGCGCAGCGTGCGAGCCTCTGCCTTCGATGGCGATCTCGAAACGGTCGGATGCGGCCATGGCCGGACCCGTGACGATCTCGAAATGGCCGACCGGCACCCCGGGCCGGTTGTGCATGCCGTAGATCTCCTGCACGCCGAAGCGCTCGAAGAAGCCGTCCTCCATCATCGCTTTGGCGCCGGCGCCGCCTTCTTCGGCGGGCTGGAACACCAGCACGGCAGTGCCGTCGAAATTGCGCGTCTCGGCGAGAACCTTGGCCGCGCCGAGCAGCATCGCCGTGTGGCCGTCGTGCCCGCAGGCGTGCATCTTGCCGGGAACGGTCGATTTGTAAGGGCGGTCGACGATCTCCTGGATCGGCAGCGCATCCATGTCGGCACGCAGGCCGACAACCTTGCCGGAAGCGCGGGCCCGCCCATGGATCACCCCGACCACGCCGGTGCGGCCGAGGCCGGTCACGACCTCATCGACGCCGAACTCGCGCAGTTTCTGGGCGACGACGGCCGCGGTGCGATGCTCCTCGTAGCGGGTCTCGGGATGGGCGTGCAGGTCGCGGCGCCAGGCGGCAATCTCCGGCTGGAGGGCGGCAATGCGGTTGGAGATGGTCATGGGGAACTCCGGGCGGTACCTTCAACAAATCGTTCCCCGACAGGGACGTCAACGCCAGCCCGCTTAATTCCGGGGGCAATCTGTCTCGCTTCCTCCGTGATTGCTCCAAGAACGAAAGTGACAGACCGCATGGCCGGCCCTATTGTTGTCGTCCAAGGGCGCCCGCCTGGGCGGCGGGAAGGGCCTAAGGAGGCGTTTCGACCATGAAGAAATCCACGTTTCTAACATTAGCGCTGTTGAGTGCTTTCGCGGTCTCGACGGTCGCTGCCGATGCACGCACCGTGCGCTGGGCCCGTTCGATCGATGCGCAGACGCTTGATCCGCACGCGGCCAATATCGGCCCGACTTCGGCACTCGCGCATCAGATGTACGAGCCGCTGGTCATCCGTGGCTACGACGGTCAATTGATCCCGACGCTCGCCACCGAGTTCCGCATTCTGCCTGACCGGCCGACCGTCTGGGAGGTGAAGCTGCGCCAGGGCGTGCGCTTCCACAACGGCAACGCCTTCAACGCCGACGACGTCGTCTTCTCGTTCACGCGCGCTCGTGCCCCGACCTCGGACTACCGCGGTCTGCTCACGTCGATCACTGACGTGCGCAAGGTCGACGATCACACGGTTCACATCGAAACGCGCGCGCCGAACCCGCTCCTGTTCCAGAACCTCGCCGACATCTTCATGATGGACAAGGAGTGGACGGAGCAGAACAACGCCACGCAGCCGCAGAACATCCGTGAGCGGCAAGAAAATCACGCGACGCGCAATGCGAACGGCACGGGCCCCTATGTGCTCGTCTCGCGTGAACCCGACATCCGCACCGTGATGCGTCGCAATGAAAACTACTGGGGCCGCAACCAGTATCCGCTCGAGGTCTCCGAGCTAATCATGGTTCCGATCCGCGAGAACGCGACGCGTATCGCGGCGCTGCTCTCCGGCGAGGTCGACGTGGTGCACGATGTTCCGGTGCAGGACATCGCACGACTGCAGCAGACGCAGGGCATCCGCGTCAACATCGGGGAAGAAAACCGGGTGATCTTCCTGTCGTTTAACGTCGGGGCAGAGCCGTTGCGCTCCTCCGACATTCGCGACCGCAACCCATTCGCGAACCGTACGGTCCGGCAGGCGGTGAACATCGCGATCAACCGCGATGCGATCACGCGCGTCGTCATGCGCGGCCAAGGCGCGCCGATCGGCTATCTCGGGACGCGCTTCATCAATGGCCACTCAGCCGAGATTGCCGCACCGCCGCGCTTCGACGTTGCGGCTGCAAACCGCATGCTCGACGAGGCGGGGTTCCCGCGCCGGGCAGCGGAAGGAAATACGCGCTTCTCTGTGAGTTTCCACTGCACCAATGACCGCTACGTTTCCGACGAAGCGATCTGCCAGGCAGTGGTTGCCATGCTCGGGCAGATTGGCATCCGCGCGAATCTCGTCGCCCGTCCGGCGGCGCAGCACTTCCCGGAAATCCAGCGTCTGGAGCTCGACTTCTACCTGCTCGGCTGGGGCATTCCGACCTACGATTCCGAGTACAACTTCAACTTCCTCTATCACACCCGCGGGCAGCAGGCCGGCACGTGGAACGGCACCCGCTTTAGCAATCCGGACCTTGATCGCCGAATCATCGCGCTCGCGTCGACACCGGACCAGGCGGCGCGCAATCGCGAGATCGCTGATCTGTGGCGCATCCTGCGCGAGGAGACGGTGTACGTGCCGCTGCATGTGCAATCGATCAGCCACGCCATGCGCGGCGGCATCGATGTGCCGATCCATCCGGGTGCCGGCGCATGGTTCAAGTTCTTCCAGTTCCGCGGTTCGTGAGCCGGTGGTGCTGAACCAACATCGGGGGCGGCGGGGTGCACCTGCCGCCCTTCTCCGTTCTCGGACCCGCGTGCCTCGATGTTTGCCTATCTGACGAAGAGTCTGCTGCAGGCGCTGCTGGTGATGCTGGCCGTCGCCTTCATCGGCTTTTCCATGTTCCGCTTCGTCGGAGATCCGGTTGCGAATCTGGTCGGCCAGGAAGCGACGATCCAGGATCGCGAGGAGTTGGCGCAACTTCTCGGTCTCAACGATCCGATCCCGCTGCAGTTCTTCCACTTCGTCACGAACGCCGCGCAAGGCGAGTTCGGCGTCTCCTACCGGCAGGGCCGGCGCGTCTCCGATCTCCTTGCCGAGCGGCTGCCGGCGACGCTCGAACTGGCTCTGCTGTCGGCGCTGTTTGCTTTCGTCGTGGGCATGATCCTCGGCGTCTACGCAGCCATTCGGCGCGATGGCGTCGTGGCCAACATCGTCATGTCGGTCTCGCTCATCGGCGTCTCTCTGCCGACGTTCCTGATCGGCATCGGCCTCATCTATGTCTTTGCCGTCGAATGCCGCAGCTGGTCCACGGCGCTCGCCGCCTGGACGGGTTGGCAAGGGTGGAGCGGGGCGTGCTTGCCCTCCTTCGGGCGCGGCGAGACGGTCAGGATCGGTTGGTGGACGACCGGCCTCCTGACGGAATCTGGCCTCAAATCGCTGATTATGCCGACGATCACGCTCGGCTTCTTCCAACTTACTTTGGTGATGCGCCTGGTGCGCTCCGAGATGCTCGAAGTGATGCGCACCGACTTCGTGAAGTTTGCGCGGGCGCGTGGCTTGCCCGAGCGGGTCGTGCAACTCAAGCACGCCTTGCGCAATACGATGATCCCGGTCGTCACCATCGTCGGATTGCAGCTTGGTTCCGTGATCGCCTTCGCGATCGTCACCGAGACGGTTTTCCAATGGCCGGGGCTCGGCGCCCTCTTCGTGCAATCCGTTCAGTTCGTCGACATTCCCGTGATGTCGGCCTATCTGATGTTCGTCGGCTTCGTCTTCGTCGTCGTCAACCTGGCGACGGATCTGCTCTATCTCCTGCTCGATCCGCGTTTGCGCACCGCGAAGACGGCGGCAGCGCAGTAAGGACGGACCCATGCTCGCCCCTTCGCAACCGACCGAGCAACCAAAAGGCTGGTTGGCGCGGACGTGGGACTCGGACGTCGCCTATTCCTTCCGGCATTCCCCCGTCGCCATCGGGGCGGCCGTGGCGTCGATCATCATGATCGGCGCGGCGCTGCTTGCTCCTTTGCTCGCGCCGCAGAACGCCTTCGATCCAGCACAGCTCAATCTTCTCGATGGCTACACACGGCCGGGGGAGACGGGTATGGGGTCAGGGAATTATTTCGTTCTCGGCGCCGACAACCAGGGCCGCGACGTGTTCTCGGCCATTCTTTATGGCAGTCGCGTCTCGCTTTTCGTCGGCTTTGCGTCTGTTGTCTTCTCGATGGTGCTCGGAGTAGGCCTCGGCCTCGTTGCAGGTTATCTCGGTGGGCGTACGGATGCTGTGATCATGCGCATCGCGGACATCCAGCTGTCGTTTCCGGCGATCCTGATCGCACTTCTCGTTTTCGGTATAGCCCGTGGGATCATCCCGCCCGCCTTGCACGAGCAAATGGCGATCGGTGTGCTGATCGTTGCCATCGGTCTGTCCAACTGGGCACAATATGCGCGCACGGTGCGTGCGTCGACCATGGTGGAGAAGCGCAAAGAGTATGTCGAAGCAGCCCGCCTATTGGGCATGTCGCCCTTCTCCGTCATGTGGCGCCACGTCCTGCCGAATGTCGCTGGCCCCGTTTTGGTGATCGCGACCATCAATCTCGCGCTCGCCATCATCGAAGAGGCGACACTGTCCTATTTGGGCGTCGGTGTGCCCGCGACGCAGCCCTCGCTTGGCACGCTGATCCGCTTCGGTCAGCAGTACCTGTTTTCCGGCGAGTGGTGGATTCTGCTCTTCCCGGCTCTCGCGCTGATCCTGCTGGCGCTCGCTGTGAACCTGCTGGGTGATTGGCTGCGCGACGCGCTCAATCCAAAGCTCCGGCAGAAATCGTGAGGTTTCAGGCACTAAGGGTTCTTGCGGAAGGCGCGATGCCGTCGCAGGATAAGGGTTCGGCTCCCAACATGGGGCAAGAACGATCTGAGATCATTTGCTGCGGGGCACCGATCCATCGGCCGCCTCGGCTCGACCAAGGAGGAATAGAATGTTGCGACGCTTGAAGGGGATCGCGGTCGCGGTCGCGGTGGCGCTCGCGGGGGCCGCTAGCCTCGCCGCGCTGAGTGGAAGCCCGGCCCATGCGCAGAACACGTTCCGCATGGGTTTCCAAGGCAACTTGAATACGCTTGATCCTTACACGATCAACGAGACCTTCACGCTGGCCATGCTGGGCAACGTGTATGAAGGCCTCACGGCGCGGGGCCCGAACCTTCAGATCATCCCTGGCCTCGCCGAGCGCTGGGAGATTCAAGAAGGGGCGCGGCTGTGGCGTTTCCATTTGCGCCGCGGCGTCAAGTTCCAAGGCGGTGAGGACTTCACGGCCGATGACGTGATCTTCTCCGCGCAACGCATTCGCGGCGATACCTCGGATCTGCGTGTGCGCATTCCGAATGGGGCTGAGTTCATCAAGGTTGATAATTTCACCGTCGACGTACGGCTGCCGACTCCGAATCCGATCCTCATCGCGGACTGGGACACGTTCTACATCATGTCGAGGACGTGGGCGGAGCGGAACAACGCGACGCAGGCCGTGTCCTCGCGCGCGACGGAGCCGGGATTCTCGACGCTCAATGCCAATGGCACGGGCGCCTTCCGTGTCACAGCGCACCAGCCAGGCGTGCGTACCGAACTGACGCGTAATCCGAACTGGTGGAACGACGCCAACCGTCGCCACAATCTCGATCGCGTCATCTTCACGCCGATTCTCAACGATGCAACACGGGTCGCAGCGCTTCTCTCGGGGGAGGTCGACTGGGTCGATCCGGTGCCGGTTCAAGACATGGATCGGGTCAACGCCAACGCGACGACGCGTGTGATGGCGGGCCCGGAGACCCGGACGATCTATCTCGGCTTCGACCAGCGCCGCGACCAGCTGCTCGCGCCAGCGGAAATCCCGCCGGCTCCTGCAGGTGCTGCGCAGCGCCGCGGTACCAACCCGTTCAAGGATGTGCGGGTCCGCCGCGCCTTCTATCAGGCGATCGACGTCAATCTCATCGTGCAGCGGGTCATGCGTGGGCAGGCGCGCGCATCTGCATTGATGATCGATCCGAACCTGTTCCCGCGGCACGCGGCCGAGTTCCAGCGCTTGGCCTTTGACACTGCCGCCGCAGAGCGGCTTTTGGACGAGGCCGGCTATCCGCGCGTGCAAGGCTTCCGGGGCGGCAACAACCGCTTCTCGGTTGGCATGGATTGCCCGAACGATCGCTACGTGAACGACGCTGCGATTTGCCAGGCGGTCATCGCCATGCTCGCGCGCGTCGGCATTCACATCACACCGATCATTCAGCCGCGCGCGCAGTACTTCGGCAAGATCCTGGCCGGCGGTGGTTACAATACGAACTTCTATCTGCTTGGCTGGACACCCGGCACCAACGATTCGCACAACGTGCTCATCCAATTGCACGGCTGCCGCGATGATCGTGGCACGGGCGGTGTCGGCGTTGCGAATGTCGGCGGCTACTGCAACGAACGCGTCCGCGATCTGACCAATCAGATCTTGGTCGAGGCTGACCCGGTCAAGCGTGACGGTCTTATCCGTGATGCGTTCCGCATCACCGTCAATGAGGATGTGGCCTATATCCCGCTACACCAGCAGGCGCTCGCATGGGGCGTGAACCGTCGCGTTGAGATGGCACAGCGTCCCGACAACGTGTTCATGCTGTATCACGTGATGATGCGTTGATGTGGTTCCGACAGGGGGCGGGCTTCGGTCCGCCCCCTGGCCGTCTGAGCCCCCGGATCGCTGATCTATGCTCGCATTCGTTCTCCGTCGTTTGGTGCAATCGCTCTACGTGATGCTCGCCGTTGGCGTCCTCGCATTCGCGTTGTTCCGATTCGTGGGCGACCCGGTCAATCAAATGGTTGGTCAAGACACGTCGGTCGAGGATCGCGACCGACTGCGCCAGGAACTCGGCCTCAACGATCCGGTGCCTTTGCAGTTCCTGAACTACCTTTGGCGTGCGGCGCGGTTCGACTTCGGAATCTCGTATCAGTTCAAGCAGCCTGTGATGCAGCTTATCGCCGAGCGATTTCCGGCGACGATGGAACTCGCGGTGGTGGCGATGATCCTCGCGCTCGTCATCGGCATCCCCATGGGAGTGTATACCGGGCTCTATCGGGAATCGTGGGTGTCGAAGGCGTTCCTGGCCACGTCCCTCGTCGGCATTTCCTTGCCGACCTTTTTCATCGGCATCTTGCTGATCTTCGTCTTTGCCGTTCAGCTGAATGTGTTGCCGTCCTTCGGCCGCGGGCAAGTGGTCGATTTGGGCTTCTGGAACACTGGGCTCCTAACCCGATCGGGATGGCTTGCGATCATCATGCCCGCGATCACGCTCGGCCTGTTTCAGATGACGCTGATCATGCGCCTCGTTCGGGCGGAGATGCTCGAGATCATGCGCATGGACTTCATCAAGTTCGCGCGCGCTCGTGGGTTGAAGAGCCGCGTGATTTATTTCGGCCATGCACTGAAGAACACGCTTGTCCCCGTCATCACGATCACGGGCCTTCAGTTCGGTTCCATCATCGCGTTCGCCATTGTGACCGAGACAGTGTTCCAGTGGCCAGGAATGGGGTTGTTGTTCTTGCGCGCTGTGCAGACGGTCGACATTCCGATCATGGCGGCCTACTTGATGTTGATCGGCTTGATGTTCGTGATCGTCAATATGATTGTGGACCTCCTTTATTTCGCGGTTGATCCTCGCATCAGGGTTGCAGCGAAGGCAGCGCATTGATGCAACACGTCGAAGCCTCCTTGCCGAAGCCGGCACGTGCGGTGGCGCGGCCGCGTTCCGTGTGGTCCCGCATGGCGGGATCAGACATCGCTTTCTCGTTCTTCCGATCGAAGGTCACGGTCGCCGCGGCGATCGTGACTCTCGTCTATTTTCTCGGTGCGCTTTTCGCTCCCTGGATTGCACCCAATAACCCCTATGACCTCACGCAACTCACGTTGTGGAATTCGAACCTGCCGCCGATGTGGCTGCAGAACGGGGAAGCGAAATTCCCCCTTGGTACGGACGACCAAGGCCGCTGCATCCTGTCGACGATTCTCTACGGGTTGCGCATCTCACTCGGCGTCGGGTTCATTGCCGTCATTCTCTCGGCGGTGCTTGGCATCATGCTCGGGCTTCTTGCAGGATACATCGGTGGCCGGCTCGACAGTTTCATCATGCGTGTCGCCGACGTGCAGCTCGCCTTCCCGTCGATCCTCATCGCGCTGTTCGTCGATGGGACGTTGCGCGGAATGTTTCCGAATGCCGGCCGCGAGTCTTCGGCCTTCTGGATTCTCGTGGTGGCCCTGACGTTGTCATTCTGGGTTCAGTATGCGCGCACGGTCCGCGGTTCGACGATCGTCGAGAAGAACCGCGAATACGTTCAGGCCGCTCGCGTCATTGGTCTGCCGGCTTTTACCATTATGCTACGGCATGTCTTGCCGAACGTGCTCGGACCTGTCCTGGTGATCGCGACGATCAATCTGGCGCTCGCCATCTTGACCGAAGCCACCTTGTCCTTTCTTGGGGTGGGGTTTCCGCCCACCGAGCCGTCACTCGGGGCTCTGATCCAAATTGGTTCACGCTTCCTGTTCTCTGGGGAATGGTGGATCACCGTATTTCCGGGCGTGGCTCTTGCCGGCTTGATCCTCGCGATCAACATGCTGGGCGATTGGCTGCGCGACGCCCTCAATCCAAGGCTACGCTAGATGGTCGACGTGCTTCTCGAGGTACGCAATCTGCGCGTTGAATTCCCGACGCGACGAGGAACGCTCGTTGCGGTCGACGACATCTCCTTCGGCGTCCGCAAAGGCGAGGTGCTCGGTGTCGTCGGGGAGTCCGGTGCCGGAAAGTCACTGACGGGGGCAGCTATCATCGGCCTGCTCGAACCGCCGGGCCGCATCGCTGGTGGTCAAGTAATCCTCGACGGCCGGCGTATCGATAACCTTCCGGCCGAAGACCTGCGCCGGGTGCGCGGCAAACAGATCGGTATGGTCTTCCAAGACCCGTTGACGTCGCTCAACCCCCTCTACACGGTTGGGCAACAGCTCTCCGAGACCATCCTCACGCATAATCCGCAGATGAGCGAACAAGATGCGCGTGCGCGCTCTCTATCGCTCCTTCTCGATGTCGGCATTCCGGCTGCAAAGGATAGGCTCAACGCCTATCCCCACCAGTTCTCGGGTGGCATGCGTCAGCGTGTCGTGATCGCGCTTGCCCTAGCCGCAGAGCCGGAGCTCGTCATCGCGGACGAGCCGACGACGGCTCTCGACGTTTCCGTTCAATCGCAGATCATCGCTCTTCTCAAACGGCTCTGTCGGGAACGCGGGACGGCCGTCATTCTTGTCACGCACGACATGGGGGTCATCGCGGAGACCGCGGATCGCGTCGCCGTCATGTATGCGGGACGGATCGCCGAGATCGGCTCGGTGCGCGATGTCATCTTGTACCCGAAACACCCCTACACTGTCGGGCTGATGGGTGCGATTCCGGCACTCGACTCGGACGTGGAACGGCTCGCGCAAATTCCTGGCTCCATGCCGCGCCTAACGGCAATCCCCAAGGGTTGTGCGTTCAATCCGCGCTGCGACAAGGCGTTCGAACGGTGCCTGATTGAGCGACCGAACCCGATCACCGTTGGCAGCCGGCAGATTGCGTGCTGGCTCTACGACAGTGAAAGAACTGAGGCTGCGGCATGAGCGAGCGCTTGCTTCTCGAGGTGCGGAACCTCTCGAAGGTTTTCGACGTGTCGAAGCCCTGGCTCGAGCGCGTGCTCAATCGCGAGAGCAAGAAGACATTGAAGGCTGTCACCGACGTCTCGTTCTCGATCAAGAAGGGAGAGACCTTCGCGCTGGTTGGCGAGTCCGGATCAGGAAAATCAACGATCGCGCGGATGATCGTGGGGCTTTATCCGGTCTCTGCCGGCACCATCGTGTTCGACGGACTTGATGTCACCGATCCTGCCAACGCCGCTCGGTTTGCAAAGGAACGGCGGCGCTTGACCATGATCTTTCAAGATCCTTATGCGTCGTTGAACCCGCGGTGGCGCGTCGATCGCATCATTTCGGAGCCGATCCGGGCGTTTGGTTTGATGCGCGATGACAAGGAGATCGAAGATCGCGTCGGGGAGCTTCTGCGGCTCGTTCGCCTCGATCCGCTGGATGGTCAGAAATACCCTCACGAATTCTCAGGCGGCCAGCGACAGCGGATTGCCATCGCGCGCGCCCTTGCGTCGAACCCGGAGTTCATCGTCTGCGATGAACCGACATCGGCGCTCGACGTCTCGGTCCAAGCCCAGGTTCTCAATCTGATGCGCGACCTTCAAGGGCAGTTCGGCCTAACCTACCTGTTCATTTCGCACAACCTCGCCGTCATTCGTCACATGGCGACACGCGTCGGCGTGCTGTACCTCGGCCGGCTCGCCGAGGTGGCACCGACGAGCGGTCTGTTTCGCACGCCGCAACATCCCTACACGCGCATGCTCCTTGCCGCCGTCCCCGACCTGCACGGGTTTGGCGCGGATCGCGCCGCAGCCGTGCAGGGCGAGATCGCGAACCCCATCGATCCGCCGAGTGGTTGCACGTTTCACCCGCGATGCGGGCTGGCGAATGCGAGGTGCAAGCAGGAAGTGCCTCAGCCGAGACCTTCGGGGAATGCGCTCGTTGCCTGCCATGCCGTTGAGGAGGGGCGTACGACGACTGCCCAAGCGGCCTGACGCGTTCAGCGCCCAAACCCTGGCGGCACCGGTGGTGCGTCTGGCATGAGCAAGATAGTCACACGAGAATTGGAAGGGGCCGCCGGGTCTTGAGGGAAGGCCGGCTCGGTGTCCGCCTTTCCTGAAACGACTGCAAAGCGTTCGCTCCGAACACCGCTTTCCATGAGGATCTGCCGAACGGCGTTTGCTCGGTCGGCCGAGAGGTCCCAATTCGAATAACCAGGTCGACCAGTCAATCGCCGGGACGTGGTGTGACCGGTTATTGAGATTCGGTTCGGTAGGCGCGCCAGGACAGGTCCAAGTGACTGCAAGATGACTCGCGTCCGTTCGAACGGAAAGCGCGACCCTTCTGGAAACATCGAGCGATGATCTTGGTCGACGAGACGGATCATCAGGCCCTCGGGCGTCTCCTCGACCTGGATGTTCTGCGAGAGCGCTGCCACCTCCGGCAATTCCTGCCAGGCCTGCCGCAGCGTGGCCGCGGCAAGGGCGAACCGTTGATCGCGACTTGTCGGTCCACGCGTTCCATCTTGTGCGCGTTCCGACTCTCCGGACGAGCGGAAGCCGCTCAGTTCTCGGTTCGGCGAAAACTCCGTATCTTGGTTGGGAAGCGGGGTGACAGCCGTGAACTGATTGCGCGACGGAAAGCCGTGCAATTCGATGACGCCACTCAAGCGGGTCTCGCGCGTGGACCCAAAGGCTTCGCGCATCGACCCCATCAAGGCCTGCATGCGTTGCTTGTCGGTCGTTGAATAGGCTGCGATCATCACGAAGAAGCTCATGAGCAGGGCCATGAGGTCGGCGAAGGTGACGAACCATCCGTGTCCGCCGCCGTGACCTTTTTTCTTCCGCGCCATGGCTCACATCTCAAGCCGCAGCTTGCTCTTCCGCGTCCTCGCGATGGTGATGCGGCAGATAGGTGAGCAGCATCTCGCGGATCACGGCGGGGCTCTTGTTCTCGCGGACCTGGAGGATGCCGTCGATGACAAGCGTTTCGTTGATCTCGTCCTTGGCCAAGAGCAGTTCCAGCTTCTCGGCGATCGGCGCGCAGATGAAGTTGGCCAGAACGGCACCGTAGAGCGTCGCAAGAAGCGCGATCGCCATGGCGGGGCCTAGTTTGGACGGATCGGCCATATTCTGGAACATCTGCACCATGCCGATCAAGGTGCCCACCATGCCCATGGCGGGCGCGCAATCGGCGATGGACTTGTAGACCTTGACGCCGACTTCGAGCCGCGTGGCATTCAGATCGCGCTCGCGCTCGAGCGTTTCGCGGATAAAGTTCCCATCATAGCCGTCGGCAATCATGCGCACGCCGCGAGCCAGGAACTCGTCGTTGATCTCCATGGTCTCGAGCGCGATCGGCCCTTTCTTCCGAACGACATCGGCGATTTCAGTGATCTGCTCGATCAGGTCACGCGGCGGGCTCGGGGCGTGCACGAAGGCATAACGGACGCCGTTGGCTATGCCGGACAGAACCTCACCCAAGGGAAAACGAATCAAGGTTGCGGCGAGAGCGCCTCCGAACACCGTCACGAAGGCGTGCTTGTTCAAGAAGCCACGTGGGTCGCCCTCATAGAGCACGAGATAGGCGATCACGCCCGTCGCAACCGCGACACCTCCGATGGTTGCGAGGTCAATCCGCATGTGTATGCGCTCCGCGACGCAGAACTTGCTGGCGGGCCCGACTGGGACCGTCTCTCGAATGCGTGGAAAATTACGATGACGGCCCTAACGGCCGCTTAATCAAACGACCCCTGCCCTGAGAAGGTCGTGCATGTGCAAAAGCCCCACGACGCGCTCCTGCTCGACCACGATCAGCACGGTGATCCTGCCAGTATTCATGGCGGCGACCGCATCTGCGGCAAGGGCATCGGGGGCGATCGTCCGCGGAGTCTTCGTCATGATCCTCTCGACAGGCCCCGACGTCAGTTGACGGCCGAATGCGCGGCGAACATCGCCATCTGTCACGATGCCGGTGAGGCGGCCGTCGTGATCGACGACCGCGACGCAGCCAAATCCCTTCTGCGACATGATCGCAATCGCCGCCTCGATGGTCGTTCCGCTCGGTGCGAGCGGAAGTGCGTCGCCCGCGTGCATCAGATCGCGCACGAGGCGGAGCTGAGCGCCGAGGCGGCCCCCCGGGTGGAACACGCGGAAGTCACGTGCGGAGAAGCCGCGGGCTTCGAGGAGCGCGACCGCGAGTGCATCACCCAACACGAGCTGGGTGGTTGACGAGGTGGTCGGGGCAAGTCCGTTGGGGCAAGCCTCCCCGACCCTCGGCAGCAGGAGAACAAGGTCGGCCGCCCGCGCGAGGCTCGATTGGACATCAGCCGTCACGGCAACGAGCGTGACGCCGAAGCGAGCGGTGTAATCGATCAAGGCGCCGAGCTCTGCCGTCTCTCCGGACCAGGACAGAGCGAGAACCACATCATCCGGCGCAATCATGCCGAGGTCGCCGTGGCTTGCTTCGGCAGCGTGCACGAAATAGGCGGGCGTACCCGTCGAAGCGAGCGTCGCAGCGATCTTGCGGGCGACGTGGCCTGACTTGCCGATGCCAGCCACGATGACGCGTCCCTTGGCGCGCAGGATCGTCTCGACGGCCCTTCGAAACGAAACGCCGAGTTCGGCCGACAGCGCGCCGGCAAGCCCGTCGAGGCCGGCGCGCTCTGCAGCGACGGTGCGCAAGGCTGACGCAACTGCATCAGCGGGCTCGGCTTCGGTTCGGCTCGCGGGAACTGGCATGCGCAGGGGGGTAGCACGAAAGGCGCGAACGCTGCCACCGCGACCTATCAACTCGCAGTTAACCATCGCGATTTACGATCCATTCACCAAGTTCGTCACCGGAGGTGGTCTTGGGCGCCACGCGCCGGAGGGTCTGTGCGTCGACAGTCGTGCTGCTGGGAGCGATCATGCTTTCCGGCCGGGTCGTGCACGCTCAGCCAACCGACTTCAGCCCGCCCGGTGCCGCAATGCCGGACCCGTTCCAGACACCTTTGACTGTCGACCCGGTGGAGGCCCCGGTCGTCCGTCCGCCGCAAGGCCTGCGTGGGCCCGTCGAGCCGGCGCGGTTTGCGCCGCCGCCACCCCGTATCCAGCGGCGCACTGCGACTTTCGTGCGCGAACCACCGCCCAACCCACGCTCGCGCACGCAGCGTCCGGTACAGGGGGTGGTGCAACGGCCGACGCAGATCGAGACGACGGAGGCGGTGCGGCGTCGGGTGTATGATCCCCGCGCTTCGACGCTCGGCGAGGTTGCCGCGGAAATTGCTCCCGCTCCGGTGCGCAGGCGGCAGCAAGAGGTCGATCCCTTCAGCCCCCTCGGAATCCGGGTCGGTAGCTTCATTCTTCGGCCATCGATCGAATCGGGGATCGGCTGGACGGACAACGCGAACGTTTCGGCCACCAACCGGCAAAGATCAGCCTTCTCGCGTGTGGCGGCGGAAGGCCGGCTCGACTCCGACTGGCGCATCCATGCTCTCGGTCTCAGACTGCGTGCTGAGCGGCAGGACTTCGCCCGCGGCGGGCTCGAACCGAACCTCACGCTCGACGCCGCGGTGACGGCGCGCGTCGACGTGACGCGTGACACGCAGATGGACGCCGGGGCGTCCTTCCGCCGCGCTCCGGATTCGGCAACGACGTTCGATCTTCCGGTCACGGCCGTGGGCCGTCCTGATCTCGACACGACATCTGTCAATGCCGCCGTCACGCAGCGTTTCGGCCGTATCGCTCTTCGCCTGAGAGGGCAGTACGATCAGCTGCGCTACGGCGACACCGACCTTGCGGACGGAACACGCCTCTCGAATGCGTCGCGCAACGTCGATGTTTCGACGGTCTCGTTGCGTGCCGGCTATGAGGTCGCGCCTGGGCTCTCGCCCTTCGTCGAGGTTTCGGGCAATCGCCGGGATTTCCGACAGGACGTGGATGCGTTCGGGACGATTCAAGGATCCTCCGGCACGGCGGCCCGCGGCGGGGTCGCCGTCGACTTCGGTCCCAAGCTGCGCGGTGAATTCGCGCTTGGCTATCTCATCCAGCGGCCACGCGACCCCTCCTTGCAGGAGTTCTCTGGTTTCACAATCGACGGTTCGCTCGAATGGTCGATCTCGCCCTTGACGACCTTGCGTGCCGTGGCGCGCACCGGCATTCTGGACACGTCCACGCCGGGAGCGTTCGGCGGCATCGCGCGCGATGCGATCTTCACTCTCGAACATGCGCTCACCCGGAACGTGCTCGTCTCGGGGACCGTCGGGCTTGGGATCGACGACTTCGCTGGGATCACGCGCACGGATCGGCGTTTCAGCGCGGCCCTCGCCGCGACGTGGCGGTTCAACCGTCAGATGTCATTGCGGCTTGAGGCGACGCGACAGCAGTTGCGCTCGACTGCTCCAGCCAACGACACGGTGACGAATACGGTCCAGAGCACGCTGCGGATCGAATTCTAAACGAATGTCACCCTTCCGGCGTCGGGTGGTACTGGTAGAGCCAGGTCTCCGATACGGCGCGATCGCCGAGGCGCAAGAAGCAGCGCATCTCGACGGGTTCCTCGCCCGTGACGCGAAGATCGAACTGCGTGCGCCAGTGGCCGGGAACGTCGTTCGGCACGGCCTCGGTGTTGCGGTAGCCCTCGAGCGAACCGCGTGAGACCGTCACGACGGGTTCGGGACGCACACCACGGGGCACGTCGACGAGGGGGCCGCCGAGAAACTCGATCATGAACTTGCGCAGTCCACGCGGGCGGTCGGTGCCTGGCTGCCCTCCGTTTCCGAGGCGCGTGGCGACGACGCGCGCCAAAGGCCCCTCGTCAGGTGCGGCCGATTGCCAATAGGTGCGATAGCGATAGGAGAAGGTTGCCCCCGTTCGCGCCGGTTCGGCCGGCACCCACATCGCGACAATGTTGTCGTGGATCTCGTCGTCCGTCGGGATTTCCACGAGTTGCACTGCGCCCCGGTCCCAGTCGCCGATCGGCTCGATCCATAGGGAGGGGCGCCGCTCATAGAAAACACCGTCGAGATAGTTGTTGAAGTCTCGATCGCGCTGCATCAAGCCGAAGCCGCGCGGGTTCTGATCTCCGAAGGACGATGTGATCGTGCGCGGGGGATTGTTCAGCGGGCGCCAAATGCGCTCGCCGCCGCCGGTCCACAGTTGCAGCCCGTCCGAGTCGTGGACCTCGGGACGCCAGTCGACCATCGCCGGCCGGCGCGTCTGCGAGTACCAGTACATGGATGTGAGAGGGGCGACGCCAAAGCGGTAGATGTCCTTGCGGATGTGCAGGTGCTTCTCGACCTCGATTTCGACGCCTTGTGTTCGTCGGCAGGTAAACTTGTACGCGCCGGTGACGGAAGGCCCGTCCAGCAGGGCATAGACGATGCCTTCTTCCCCACCTGCGGGTGCCGGCTCGATGTAGAACTCGGTGAAGTCGGGGAACTCCTCGGGCCCGTGCGGGCTTGCAACATCGATCGCGATGCCTCGCGCCGAGAGGCCGTACTGGTTGAGATCGCCGATCGCACGAAAATAGGACGCGCCGAGAAAGGCAAGCCAATCCTGCGTGCGCCAATCCGCCCGTCGCATCGACTCCTGAAAGCGGAAGCCGGCAAATCCCGAGTCGGCCGGCAGGCGGCGTGCTGGACTGTCCACGGGCATGTCAAAATAGGTTGGGGAATAGAGGATTTCACGCGCTCGACCGCCGCGGAGAACGTGCATCGCCACTTTCTTCTGGAAGAAGCGACCAAGGTGAAAGAATGTGACGGGGTAGGCGCCGGAACCGTCGGCAAAGAGCGAGAGATCCGTTCGGAAGCGGATGCGCCCGTGAGCATCGTAGTCGATTGCCTGGGTCACGTCGGGCGCCGGGCGCAGCGGCGGAACATAGGCTTGTCGCGCCACCCGTTGCGCACGTTCACGCAGCATCTCGAACGAGAAAGGACGTTCGGCGCCGAAATCGAGCCCTGTGCGGGCCGGCTGCGCCTGCGCGCACAGACGATCGGCGATCATCATGGCGGGGAGGCCTGCGGCAGCGGCAATGAGGGAACGGCGGGTCGTTGTCGTCATTCTGAGATCCACAATCGGTGACATTGGCAACAGAAGGCTCTGTTCGTCGCAGGAAATGAGGCAGTGTCGTGGCGACGATGCCACCACATCGACCGGGCGGCAGGCAACAGCTATGGTGGACGCTGTTGCATCCATTGGTGCTCCATGCAGGATCGCTTCACCCGCGTCATCGTCGTCATCTTGATTGCTGTGCTCGCTGCCGTTGCGGCCGAACCTTACGTGCGCCACTTCTTCTTGGCGGCGGACACACCGCGGACCATTGCACCGCGAGCTGATCTCGCCAGTTCCGAGCGCGCGACCATCGAGCTGTTCCGCCAAGTGTCGCCGTCCGTCGTGCACGTTTTTGCAGAACCGCGGGGGCGGCGGTTCGCACCGCAAGACGGCGAGGAGGGATCTCAGTCGGGCACGGGCTTCATCTGGGATGCCGCCGGGCACGTCGTGACCAATGCACACGTCATTCAAGGGGCCGGCGCGATCCGTATCCGGCTGGCCTCAGGAGACATCGTGCCGGCAACAGTGGTCGGTCGCGCCCCCGGCTACGATCTGGCCGTTCTGCGCCTTGGCCGCACGGCAAATCTGCCGCCGCCGATCGCTGTCGGCACCTCGGGTGATTTGCAGGTCGGGCAATCTGTTTTCGCCATCGGCAATCCCTTCGGCCTCGACCAGACGCTGACCACGGGCGTCATCTCGGCACTGCGCCGCCGCCTTCCAACCGACGACGGTCGAGAGATCGCCGACGTGATCCAGACCGATGCCGCCATCAACCCTGGCAATTCTGGCGGTCCGCTACTCGATTCGAGCGGCCGTCTGATTGGCGTCAATACGGCGATCTATTCGCCGTCCGGCGCGTCGGCGGGCATCGGCTTTTCGGTTCCCGTCGATGCCGTCAACCGCGTCGTGCCGCAGCTCATTCGTAACGGCCGCATGCCGGTCGCTGGCATCGGGGTCCTGATCGGTGACGAGGCAACGGCCGCGCGGATGGGCATCGAGGGGCTTGTGATCGTTCGGACGATGCGGGGCTCTCCTGCCGAACGTGCCGGATTGCGCGGCGTCGATCCTGCCACCGGCGAGCTGGGGGACGTGATCGTCGCTGCCGGTGGGCAGCCCGTGCGGCGACTTGCCGATCTCACGGCTGTTCTCGAGCGCGCAGGCGTGGGTAATACCGTGTCGCTTACGGTTCAGCGCAACGGCAGACGTGTGAATGTCGCCGTCACCGTGGTTGATGTGTCGGCGCAGCGTTCCTGACGGCTGGCGGCATGACGCAGATTACGCCGATATCCGCGGCACGACCTTGAGAACGGAACCGTCGACACCGACGACTTCGATCTCCGTTCCTGCTGGGCAATCAGGACCCGCGATCCGCCAGACGGTGTCGTCCATCTTGACGCGTCCGGCACCCGATACGATCGGTTCGGACAAGATGAACCGCCGACCGACATGACGCTGGGCTCGGTCATTGAGGGTGGCATCGCCCACGGGTTCATTCAGCTGGCGCCGGTATGTCCACCAGGCCCACAGGCTTGTCGCTGACAAGAGCCCGAAGAGCGCGATCTGAACCTGCCATGGCAATCCGATGCCAAGCGCAATCATCCCCGTCGCGATCGCGGCCAGACCAAACCAAAGGAAGATTGTTCCTGGGGCGATGAGCTCAATTGCCATCAGCGCGAACCCGGCAACAAGCCACGTCCACGCTCCAAGAGAGAGAAAAACGGAGTTCGACACATCCATCGTGCTACGTGCTCCCGCTCCCTGTCCAGGGCCCCGCCGGCCGCGGTGAGGCTGGAGGCGGCGATTCAGTACCACTCCTCCCAAAGGCTTCCTTGGCGATCTCGCCGATGCCGGCGAGGGAGCCGAGGACCGCCGTCGCTTCCATCGGCAAGATCATGAGTTTTTGGTTGGGTGAGCCAGAGAATTTTTCGAAGGCTTTCACGTATTTATCGGCAACAAAGTAATTCAAAGCGGCCACAGACCCGCGGGATACCGCGTCCGACACCATTTGCGTCGCTTTTGCTTCGGCCTCGGCGGAGCGCTCGCGCGCCTCAGCATCCCGGAAGGCGGCCTCCTTCCGCCCTTCCGCTTGCAGGATCAACGACTGCTTCTCGCCCTCCGCGCGCAGGATTTCAGAGGCGCGCATACCCTCTGCTTCGAGAATCGCTGCGCGCTTTTCACGTTCCGCCTTCATCTGGCGGGCCATAGCGTCAACCAAGTCGCGTGGTGGGACGATGTCCTTGATCTCGATGCGCAAGACCTTCACGCCCCAAGGCGCGACCGCAGCGTCGACGACCCGCAGGAGCCGCTCGTTGATCTCGTCGCGGTGCGACAGGAGCATGTCGAGGTCCATGGCGCCCATCACTGTGCGCACGTTTGTCATGGTCAGATTCAAAATCGCGTGCTGGAGATTCTGTACCTCATACGAGGCCTTCGCAGCGTCCGTGACTTGAAAGAAATTGATCCCATCGACTGTAACTGTCGCATTATCTTTTGTAATAACCTCTTGCGATGGAACATCCAGAACCTGCTCCATCATCGAAACTTTATGACCGACCCGATCAACGTAAGGAATGATCAGATTAAGTCCTGGCGTAAGAGTTCGCGTGTACTTTCCAAACCGCTCGACTGTCCAGTGAAAGCCTTGCGGCACCGTCTTGACGCCAGCAACAATGGTCAGAACGACCAAGCCGACGATGACGAGAATAAAGATGTCGAATCCCCCGAGAGGCATGCCCCTCCTCCTTCGGTATACGCGGACGACGCACGGCGCCGATACGACCGACCCCGCGTTCAATCACGACGATGGATCGTGTCGGTAATGAGACGCAAGCCTCCTCAGTCGGCATATTGGTCGTACTGATAACGGATCGTTAACCATGACGGCAGAGGTTCGGCGCGTGGGTGGGACGCCATCAAGAAGGGTCGATCACTATGAACTGCATCGTCTTCGCGGCGCGTAAGGGCGGCACGGGCAAATCAACTCTCGCGGCGAATCTCGCGGCGCATGTGGCGCGACCTTCGCGTCCGACATTGCTCATCGATTCGGACCCCCAGGGCTCGCTTGCGTTCTGGCACCAGTTACGCGGCGACGACATGTTGGCTTTGCGCAACAACCCACGCAATGTCGCCGAGGCGCTCAAGAAGGCCAAGGCGGAAGGCTTCGAGTGGGCGTTCGTTGACACCGCTCCGATTCGTTCGTCGGCAATTGCCGAGACGATCCGCGCCGCGACGCTGGTTATCATCCCAACGCGTCCGTCAGTGTTCGATGTCGTGGCCGTCGAAGAGACGATCGCCATCTGCCGAGCCTGCCGCAAGCCCTATGCCGTGGTGATCAACGGTGCACCACCCAAACGGGGAGACTACGAGTCACTCATCGTGACGGACATGCGCGGACGGCTTGCCAAGAACCGCGTGCCGGTTTGGGCGGGGCAGATCACGCAGCGGTCGACCTTTTCCCTCTCGGCCGGCGAGGGACGTTCGGCGAGGGAACTCGATGCCGATGGTGCGGCAGCCGCCGAGATCGCCGCGCTGTGGGCAGCCGTGTCACGCTCGATCGGCGCTATCACAGGTGCGATCGAGGCGAAGACCGCCATGCACAAGGCGGCCTAACTGTCAGATCCATCCCTTCAATTCGCGTTCGACAATATGGCGGATCACCGCCATGCCGAGATCGGAATCGTTGAGGCAGGGAACGTAGGTGAAGCGTTCCCCGCCATTGTTCTCGAAAATATGCCGGTTCTCCCCGTCAAGCTCTTCGAGGGTCTCGAGGCAATCGGCTGCAAATCCAGGGGCCACGATCGCGAGGCGCTTCGTTCCCGCTTTCGCGAGCTCTTCGACGGTTTCGTCGGTATACGGTTTCAGCCACTCCTCCGGGCCGAAGCGCGACTGGAACGAATATCGGAACCCTTCTTCAGGCCAGCCGAGAGCGTTCCGCAGGAGTCGCGAGGACTTGACGCATTGGCAATGATAGGGGTCGCCTTTGAGAAGGTAGCGCTTCGGCACGCCGTGCCAGGACACGAGCAAGACCTCCGGCGTCCAGTCGAGGGTCGCCAAATGGGCCCGGATCGAAGCCGCGATTGCGTCGATGTAGACGGGGTCGTCATGCCAGGGGGGCGCGGTCCGCACTGCCGGCTGCCATTCCATGGCCATGAGGTGACGAAATGCCTGATCGCAGGCCGTCGCTGTCGTTGCCCCGGCGTATTGGGGGTACAGAGGGACCAGGAGGATGCGGTCACACCCCGCGTCCTGCAGCTTTTGGATTGCCGGCCCAGTTGCCGGATTGCCGTAGCGCATCGCAAAGTCCACCAAAATCCGCGGCTCTCGCGCGCGCAACGTGGTGGCAAGCTTTTCAGCCTGGCTGCGCGTGATGGTCAGAAGCGGGCCTTCGTTGCGGTCCTTGTTCCAGATCGTCTCGTAATCCTTGCCCTTCCGGCTCGGACGCGTGCTCAGGACGATGCCCTGCAGAATGGGCTGCCAAGCCCAAGCCGGCCAGTCGATCACCCGCTTGTCCGAGAGGAATTCCGACAGA
Organism: Pseudomonadota bacterium; assembly: GCA_041694995.1. Taxonomy (GTDB): domain Bacteria; phylum Pseudomonadota; class Alphaproteobacteria; order Rhizobiales; family UBA4765; genus Raskinella. Next base: position 58,173 of record JBGFRS010000056.1, read on the forward strand.
TAGCGCCGCATCGACCAGTAGTCGGTGCCATCGGGCGTGCCGAGGTTGAGCAGCAGCACGCCGATGCGGCCCGTGTGCACGCGGGGGTGCTCGGACGGCAACGTCTCAGGCACATAGTCCCTCGGGGCAGCGACGTATTGGTTCATGGAAGCCAGATCCTATCCAAACGAGCCAGGCCGGCCATTCTCGAGCCGTCTGGAGGCGTTACGCGAAACGTATCAAGGCGGACCAGTCGGCGCCACCAGTGTCGCCGGATCGTGCTTGGCGGTACCGGCGCTCGACCGATTGACGCTCGTTCGTGATCGTGCCGTCATAGTGGCGCGCTAACAGCAAGCGCTGCGTGGAGAGCGTACCATGATCATTCTGACGCGCCGGTTGTTCGGTGGGCTCGTCGCGGGCGCCGCCGCCTCTTTCGTCACAACGTCCGAAGCCTCCGCACAGGCGCCGCTGCAGTCGCCGGCCGAGCGCATCACGCTCGTGCTCACCAATGACCTCGACCGCATGGGGGCGGACGCCGGGCGCGGCGGGCATCCAAAACTCGCGGCGGTGGTGCGGGCTGAGCGCGCGAAGGGCAACACGCTCTTCATCCACGCCGGTGACGCCTATTCGCCGTCCATCCTGGCTGGTTTCGATCGCGGCGCGCACATCGTCGAACTGCTAAACGCCATCCGGCCGGACGCCTTCGCGCCAGGCAATCACGAGTTCGACTTCGGGCCGGTCGAATTCCGCGCGCGCGTGTCGGAATCTCGTTTCCCTGTGCTGGCCGGTAATGTGCGCGAGCGCGACGGTTCGCCGGTGCGAGGCACGACCGACACGACCGTGCTCGAGGTCGCGGGCTACAAGATCGGATTGTTCGGGCTGACGACCGAAACGACCCCGTCCGTGTCGAGCCCGGGTGACATCCGCTTCCTGCCTTTCCTCGAGCGCGCGCGGGAGATGGCGGCGGCTCTGCGCCGCGACGGCGCCGACCTCGTCGTCGCAATTGCCCACATCGGGCTCGACCAGGACATGCGGCTCCTCGATTCCCGCGTCGCCGACGTAATTCTGTCTGGGCACGACCACCATCTGTTGAGCTTCTACGACCGGCGCACAGTGCTGGTCGAATCCTCCTCTCAGGCGGACTACGTCACCTGTGTCGATCTGACCGTGCGCCGCGTGACGGCGGAGGGACGCACGCGCGTGGTCTGGACGCCGGACTTCCGCATCATCGATACGTTGAACATCGCGCCCGATCCAGAGGTCCAAGGGATCGTCGCGCGTCACGAGCAGATGCTCGACCGCGAGCTCAACGTGGCCGTCGGCACGACCACGACGCCTCTCGATTCCCGCCGCGCGACCGTCCGCTCACAAGAGGCCGCAATCGGTAACCTGATCGCCGACGCGATGCGAGAGGCGGTCGGTGCTGACGTTGCGATCACCAATGGCGGCGGAATCCGCGCCGACCGGCAATACCCGGCGGGCCACGTGCTGACACGCCGCGACCTTCTTTCCGAGATGCCTTTCGGCAACAAGACCGTGTTGATCGAGGTGACGGGAGCGGTCCTGCGTGCGGCGATCGAGCACGGTATATCCGGCATTGAACGCGGCGCAGGGCAGTTCCCGCAGGTGTCGGGTCTCGTTGTGGAGGCGAACCTGACGCGGCCCGCAGGGCAGCGCGTCACCTCGATTGCAGTGGGCGGCCGGCCCCTCGAGACGGAGCGTGTCTACAAGCTCGCGACCAATGACTTCATGGCGCGAGGCGGCGACGGTTACGTCATGTTCGCGAGCGCGAGGCAGCTGATCGACTCGCTCGCGGGCCAGTACATGGCCGGCCAGGTCATCGGCCACGTCGCTCGCGCTCGTGAGGTCAGTCCGCGGGTCGAGGGGCGCCTCGTTCTCTCCCGTTGATGGGCGCGCGCTGGATCAATCGCGAGCGATTGGTCAGGAACAGATCTTAGGTCTTGTCGAACAGGAGAAGGCCTGGTGGGATCGATCGGGCGCGACCTCGGCTTCGGCATGCGCTCGGCCACGTCGGTCCAGGCGATCGCATCCGTACACTTCATGTGTCTGCATGTGTCCGCACCATGCGATCACGCGAGCCAATATATGTTATAGTATAACATTCGCTTGCCTTGCTGTGAACGTTACATTATATCATCGAGTGATCAGCAGACACCTGGCATGAGCAACACTCGTTCCCACGCACACCCGGCGCGACCGCCGTTTTCCTTGCTCCGGCTCTCAGCGGCGCAACGCCTCCTCGGCGCCATGCTGCTGCTCGCGCCCTTGTGGGCGGCCGTGCTTTGGATCGTGTGGTAGTTCCCATGGCCGTTGGCGCCCTCCGCTTCCGGGATCTGACGCTTGGCTACGACCGGCATCCGGCCGTCCATCATCTCGATGGAGCGGTGGCGGCGGGCGCACTCCTCGCCGTCGTCGGGCCGAATGGCGCCGGCAAGTCCACTTTGCTCAAGGGCATCGCGGGCACCTTGTTGCCGCTCGGGGGGACCATCGATCGCGATGGCCTCGATCCGCGGCGCATTGCCTATCTGCCGCAAGTGGCTGATCTCGATCGCAGCTTTCCCGTCACAGTTTATGACCTGGTCGCGATGGGACTTTGGCGGCGCTCAGGCCTCCTCGGCAGCATAGGCCGTCGTGATCGAGAGCAGATTGAGCACGCCATTGCAGCAGTCGGATTGACCGGCTTCGAGGTACGGACAATCGGCTCCCTCTCCGGCGGGCAATTGCAGCGCGTTCTGTTTGCTCGACTGATCTTGCAGGATGCGTCAATCATCTTGCTGGACGAGCCGTTCACGGCGATCGATGCGAAGACGACCGCAGATCTCCTTGCAATCGTCCACCGATGGCATGGTGAGAAGCGGACGATCGTGGCCGTGCTGCACGATCTCGATGTGGTGCGCTCCCATTTCTCCGAGACGCTCCTGATTGCACGGAAACCTGTGGCGTGGGGGCGAACCGCCGACGTGCTGACGGCGGAGAACCTGTTCAAGGCTCGACGCATGATTGAGGCACCAGACCCGCACGCTGTTGCGTGCGAGCATGCTGCTTGAGCCTGCTTGCGCGGTGCTGCGCCGCCGGAGAAGCCACCCATGGTGCATGCGACATTCATCGCTCCGTTCGTCGAGTTCGAATTCATGCGGCGTGCGCTCGTCGGTGTCTTGGCGCTGGCGCTTTCGGCCGCACCTGTCGGTATCTTCCTGATGCTGCGACGCATGTCGCTCACCGGTGATGCGATGGCGCATGCGATCCTGCCGGGCGTCGCGGTCGGATACCTTGTTGCAGGCTTCTCGATCTCGGCGATGACACTCGGTGGTCTCGTAGCGGGGCTCGTCGTTGCCGTTCTCGCAGGCCTCGTCGCGCGTGTAACGGCGCTGAAGGAGGACGCGACGCTGGCAGCCTTCTATCTTCTTTCGCTTGCGCTTGGCGTCATTCTCGTGTCCGTGCGGGGCTCGAATGTTGATCTCCTGCACGTCCTCTTCGGCAACGTTCTTGCGATCGATGACAGCGCCCTCGTACTTCTCGCCGGTATCGCTACGGTTACGCTCACGACGCTCGCGCTGATCTTCCGGCCGCTTGTGCTCGACACCGTCGATGCCGGCTTTCTCGCCTCGGTCAGCCGTTCCGGAGGCGTCGCTCACATCGTGTTTCTCGGACTCGTGGTCGTCAATCTTGTCGGCGCGTTCCAGGCGCTCGGCACCTTGCTCGGCGTGGGCATCATGATCTTGCCGGCGGTTTCGGCGCGGTTCTGGTCATCCGACATCAACGTCATGCTGCCGGTGGCCCTGCTGTTCGCCATCACGGGTGCATTGTGTGGCCTGCTTGTTTCATACCATGCGGACGTCACCACCGGACCGGCGATCATCCTGTGTTTGGGCGCAATCACGCTTGTCTCGCTCCTCGTGGGCCGCGCCGGTGGGCTTGTCTGGAAGCTCGTCCCGCGCCGCCACCTCGAAGCCTGATGTCATTGGAGGAACTCATGATCGACCGCCGCCGTCTCCTCGTCGCAGTTGGTTCAGCGACGTTCGTAGTGACGCTTGGCTCGCGCGCAACCGCGCAGGGCACGAAACTGCCTGTTGTCGCCACGTTCTCGATTCTGGGCGACCTCGTCGCGAACGTCGGCGGAGACCGTATTGCGCTGACGACGCTCGTTGGCCCCGACGAGGACTCGCATGTCTATCAACCCAAGCCGTCCGATGGCCGAGCGCTTGTAGCCGCGCGTGTGGTCGTCATGAACGGCCTCGCCTTCGAGGGCTGGATGCGCCGATTGGTGCGCGCGTCAGGCACCCGCGCGACGATCGTGGAAGCGACGGCCGGCATCGAGCGCATCCGCTCAGCGGCTGGTCATAGTCACGGCCACTCGCATGGTCACGCACACGGCGAGTGGGATCCGCACGCCTGGCAGTCAGTGGCGGCCGTGAAGCGCTATGTGCAGAATATCCGCGACGCGCTGATAGCAGCCGACGACGCGGGCCGACCCATCTATGAGACGAACGCCGCCAGCTACACGCGGCGTCTTGATGAGGTCGATGCAGAAGTTCGCGCCATCATTGGCAGAATCCCGGAGACCGATCGGAAGGCGATCACAACACACGATGCCTTCGCTTATTTCGAACGTGATTACGGCTTCGACTTTATTCCGGCGCAAGGCGTATCGACCGACGCCGAACCAACGGCGCAGCAGATTGCTCGCCTTATCCGCCAGATTCGCGCGCAAGGCGTGAAGGCCGTGTTCGCGGAGAACATCACCAACCCGCGGCTCGTTGAGCGCATCGCCCGCGAGACCGGCGCGCGCATGGGTGGAACGCTTTATTCGGATGCCTTGTCTGATGCGTCAGGGCCAGCGCCGACTTATATTGATTTGATGCGCCACAACGCGCGGACTGTCGCATCCGCCATCGTTACGGCGTGACGCGGAGAACCGGTATGACCGAGCAGATACCCGTCACCGTACTTACCGGCTATCTCGGCGCCGGCAAGACGACCTTGTTGAACCGAATTCTCTCGGAACCGCACGGCAAGCGTTACGCGGTCATCGTCAATGAATTCGGTGAGATCGGGATCGACAATGACCTCGTCGTCGGCGTGGACGAAGAAGTCTTCGAGATGAATAATGGCTGCATCTGCTGCACCGTGCGCGGCGATCTCATCCACATCATCGACAATCTGATGAAGCGGCGTGGGAAGTTCGACGCGATCTTGATCGAGACGACTGGCCTCGCCGACCCTGGTCCGGTGGCGCAGACCTTCTTCGTCGACGCGGATGTGCGCACGAAGACCAAGCTCGATGCAATCGTCACCGTCGTCGATGCGAAGCATCTCGCCGCACGCCTGGACGATTCGCCCGAGGCCGAGGAGCAAATCGCCTTCGCCGACGTCATTCTTCTGAACAAGACGGATCTCGTGAATGCTGACGAGCTTGCTTCGGTCGAAAAGAAGGTTCGCGCGATCAATCCTTACGCCAAGCTGCACAGGACGGTGAAGTCCCAGATCGCGCTCGATGCCATTCTCGACAAGGGCGCGTTCGATCTCGATCGCATCCTCCAGCTCGAACCTGACTTCCTCGACGGCCATCACGATCATGACCACGACGAGAACGTGACGTCCGTGTCGTTCCAGATCGATGGGGAGGTCGATCCACAGAAGTTCCTGCCGTGGATCACCGAAGTGTCGCAGAGGGAGGGACCCCATCTCCTCCGCTACAAAGGCATTCTGGCTTTTCCAAACGAGCCGAAGCGCTTCGTGCTGCAAGGCGTGCACATGATCCTCGACGGGGATCTGCAACGCGACTGGCGCCGTGACGAGAAACGCATCTCGCGTCTCGTCTTCATCGGCCGCAATATCGATACCGCCGCGCTGAAGGCGGGGTTCGAAGCGACGAAAGCGTGAGCTTCAGGCACGCGCCGCAGCCGGGAGGCACGACGGACCGATCGGGTCGAAGGATTTGTAGGTCAGAATGAACTCCTGATGGCCGAGGGTCTCCGACTTCGTTCGAACACCGTGTCCGAGCGCCACGACGAGATCTCGGATCTCATCGCCGACCTCGTCGAGGCTGGCGAGCCGATGGAGAATGCGGCCGGCGTCGACATCCATATCGTCTTCCATGCGCCGGTAGGTCTCAGGGTTTGCGCAGATCTTAACGACGGGCGAGATCGCCGAACCGACGACCGAGCCGCGTCCCGTGACGAACAGAACGGCATGCGCGCCGCAGGCGATGAGTTCGGCGATCTCGGCGTTGTCGTTGATGTTAGGAAAACCCCATTTCGGCTCTCCATCAGGCACGATATCGAGGAGATAGAGCCCGCCGCCTGGTGGAACGTCGCCCGGCTTGAGCAGGCCCGAAATCGGCGAGGCGCCGGATTTCGCATAGGCCCCGAGCGATTTCTCCTCGATGGTCGATAGGCCTCCATCGGCATTGCCAGCGGCGAAGGAGCCATATCCCATCGCTGCATAGTAGCGCGCCGCCTTGGCGACGGAGGTTCGGAGCTCGCGTCCGAGTTCCGGCGTAATAGCACGTGCAGCCATGATGTGCTCGCAACCGATGAGTTCGCCGGTCTCTTCGAAGATGCAGGCTGCGCCGTCCGCGACCAGCCGGTCGAAGGCCCGACCAGCAGCAGGATTGCCAGTGATTCCCGAGGTTCCGTCCGAGCCACCACACACGGTGCCGACGATGAGTTCCGACACCGCCATCGCTACGGTCTCCTGCGCGTCGAGAGCTGCACGCTGCGCGGCGACGAAGGCGCGCCCTTCCTGGATCGACTTGCGCGTGCCGCCGCTCGCTTGAATGGTGACGGTCACGACCGGTCGGCCGGAAGCGGCGATCTTGCCGCGCAGACCGTATTTGTCGAAGGACTCGCAGCCGAGCGAGACGAGGCACACCGCGCCGACGTTCGGATGCGTGCAGAGCCGCTCCATCATCGTCTGGGCGTAAGGGTTCGGGTAGCACCCCGGGAATCCGATGACGTGCACGTCGTTCTCGCGCCAGGGCAGCACGATCTCGCGCGCGACATGGTGCGCGCACTCGACGAGATAGGCGACGATCACGACGTTACGGATACCCTTGCGCCCGTCGGCGCGGGGATAGCCCCGCATCGTCATCGGAAAACGCTCGGCAGCCACAGCGAGAACGCCGGTACGTAGGTGACCAGCATCAGGACGACGAGGCTCGCCCCGAAGAAGGGCCAGATGGTTTTCATGACTTCGCCCATGGAAACCTTGCCGATGGCGCAGCCGACGAACAAAACGGAGCCGACGGGCGGTGTATTGAGGCCGATGCCGGCGTTCAGGATCAAGATCACGCCGAAATGCACCGGATCGACGCCGAAAGCCTGCACCACGGGCAGGAAAATCGGCGTGCAGATGATGATCATCGGCGCCATATCCATGAAGGTGCCGAGGATCAACAACATCATATTGACCAATAACAACATGAAAAAGGGGTCTGATGTCACACTGTGCATGAAGGCGACGGTTTGCGCCGGCACCTGGAGGAGCGCCATCAGCCAGCCGAAGGATGCGGCCGTTCCGATCAGGAGAAGAACCATCGCGGTCGTGCGGACGGCCGCGAGCGTCGCGTCGATGAAGGCCCGCGTGTCGAGCTGGCGGTAGACCATGACCGTCACCGCCAGAGCATAGACGACGGCGACGCAGGAGGACTCGGTCGCAGTGAAGACGCCGGAACGGATTCCGGCGAAGATGATGACGATGAGGATGAGGCCCGGCAGGGCGGCGGCGAAGTACAGAAGGAGAGCGCGCAGGCCGGGGAATACTTCACGGGGATAGCCGCGGCGGACGGCGACCCAGTAGGCCGCGGTCATCAGGGCGGCGCACAGCATGAGGCCCGGAATGATCCCCGCCGTGAACAGATCCGCGATCGAGATCCGCCCACCGGCAGCCAGCGAGTAGATGATCATATTGTGCGAGGGCGGGATCAACAGCGCGATGATCGCCGCGTTCACCGTGACGTTCACGGCGTAGTCCGCATCGTAGCCGCGCTTCACCATCTGCGGGATCATGATGCCGCCGACGGCGGACGCATCGGCCACCGCCGAGCCGGAAATGCCGCCGAACAAGGTGCAGGTGACGACATTGACTTGACCCAAGCCACCGCGCAGATGGCCGACGAGGGCTGCAGCAAAGCGGATCAGGCGCTCGGCGATGCCGCCCCGCATCATCAGGTCGCCGGCATAGATGAAGAACGGGATCGCCATCATCGAGAAGGCGTTCATGCCCGAGTTCATCTGCTGGAAGACGACGACCGGCGGCAAGTCCATGTAGAGGACGGTGAGAAGAGAAGACACGCCGAGGCAGAATGCGATCGGCATGCCCATGAGCAGGAGGAGCGTGAAGGAGCCGAACAGAATCGCGAGCTCCATCCTCACGCCTCCGAAGCGCCGGCCGGGTCCGGCGGCGTGCGGCCACGATCGATCAAGATCTCGACGATCTTCTCGATCGCGAACAAAATGATGAGGGCGCCGCCGACGGCCACCGGCACGTAGGACATGCCTTGCGGCACGCCGAGCAGAGGCAGGTTGGCGCCCCAAGTTCCCGCGGCGAGCTGCCAGCCATAGACCAGCATCGCGGCCCCGAAGCCGAGAACGAGGACTTCGACGACGAGACGCATGGCGAAACGCAGCGCCGGCGGTGCGTGGGCCAAGCCGACCTCGAAGCCGATATGGTCCCGTTCGCGCACGCCGACGGCGGAGCCCAGCAAGATGAACCACGACATCAGGAGAAGGACCGCCGGCTCGGTCCAGGTCGGCGTGTCATTCATGACGTAGCGGCCGAAAACCTGCCAAGCGACGGCGACCGTCATGGCGACGACACCGATGCCCGCGAGCCAGAGCGCCAGCGTCGCGATCGGTTTCAGGAGGCGGGAGAGGAACATCAGAACCGGCATGCGATCATCGCTGTTCCGTCGCCGGTCCAGCAAGCCCCTCTCCTCAGCTCATGGCATGCCATTCGGCCGTTCGCTGCACCCGTCCCCTACGAACGTCGCCGCGCACCGTCAGCTGATGCCTTGGATGCGCGAGACGAGCTGTTGCAGCGCGGGCGTGTTGGCGAAGCGCTGGAACACCGGCCCCATCGCCGCGATGAAGGGTGCCTTCTCCACCTTGTTGACCTGGGAGCCGCGCGCACGGACGGCGGCCTCCGCCGATTTCTCGCGCGCTTCCCACAGCCGGCGCATGTGCGGCACGGATTCGCGCGCCGCCGCCCGTACGATGTCGCGGTCGCCCGCCGAAAGCCGATCCCACGCCCGCTTCGACATGACGAGGACCTCGGGCGACATCGAGTGCTCGGTCTCGGAATAGAACTTCGCGACCTCGAAATGGCGCGTCGATTCGTAAGACGGCCAGTTGTTCTCGGCCCCGTCGATCACGCCGGTCTGCAAGGCAGAGAAGACTTCGCCGAACGGCATCGGCGTCGGATTGGCCCCGAGCGCCTGGATGAGCGCGATGAAGAGATCGGACTGCTGCACGCGGATCTTCATGCCGCGCATGTCGGCGAGCGTGTTGATCGGCCGCACGCGGTTGTACATCGAGCGTGCGCCGGAGTCGTAATAGGCAAGCCCGACCATGCCGTGGGGCTCGAAGGCATTGAGAATTTGCTGCCCGATCTCGCCATCCATGACCTTGCGCATGTGGTCGACCGAGCGGAACAGGAAGGGCAGGCTGGGGACCGCCGTCTCGGGCACGAGATTGTTGAGCGGAGCAAGGTTGATGCGGTTCATGTCGATGACGCCGAAGCGCGTCTGGTCGATCGTGTCGCGCTCCTGGCCGAGCTGGCTCGAATGGAACACTTGAACGCGCAGCCGCCCGCTGGTGCGCTGCTCGATCAAACCTCCCATGAACTTGACCGCCTCGACTGTCGGATAGCCGTCGACATGCGTGTCGGCCGAGCGCAGCACGACGGTCTGTGCTTGCGCCCGCCCGATCACGGCGGGCGTCGCGACGAGGGCGGCCGCCCCCAACAGGATATGTCTGCGAGTCGTCATGGTCGTTCGCTCCCTTGCGTGCCCGGCGTTCCGGGTCGGATCTTGATGATTATTGATCATGCGTTGTTTCGGACGTGCCGTCGTCTACGGGATAGCGCGTATGCCACTCCGTCACATCGCTCGTCGGCCGCGCGGCGTCGAGCGTGTAGGTCGGTGTGTAGTCGGATCGGATGTTATGCACATGAACGTGCGCGCCGGCGGCGATCGCCGTCGTTGCAACGCCGATGGGCGCTCCGTGCTTCATGACCTTTGCGCCCGGCGCGATGGCCCGGCGCGCCACCTTGTGGCCAAGCGGCAGATCCTGCGCCGCAACGCAGGTGCCGTCGCCGATGCGATAGCTCTCGCCCGCCCGAATGCGCGCCCGCACCACGAGGACGTCATCCTCGGGCGCGAGCAGCAAGAGGCGGGGATCGATGCCCATTGCCGCTCAGAACTTCCCGAATTTCAGATAGGCTTCTTGCGGGTCGACGCCCGCCAGAATCGCCGTGCGCACCTTGTTTTCGGTGGCGATGGCGATCTCGGCCTTTCCGACGACGTCGGCAACCAGAGCCTTCGGAATGCGGATCGCCCCGTCGCGATCGGCGACGACATAATCGCCCGGGGTCACCACGACGTCGCCGATCCTGATATCGACGTCGAACGCGGCCGGGAGCCAGTAGCCGACGATGTCGCGCGGCGTTTGGCCGCGCGACCATGCTTCGAAGCCCATCTCCAGAAGGAAGTCGACGTCGCGGATGTAGCCGTCCACGAGACAGCCGAGCACGCCCTTGTTCTTCAGGGTTTCAGCCGACAGTTCGCCCATATGAGCGACGACGCGATCATTCGGTTGCGACACCCACACATGGCCGGGCTTCGCTTTCGAAAGTAACCCCGTCCAGGCGAGAAGTGTCTGGTGTGCATCGGCCGTCGGGTCGACCTTGCCGAGAATCGTGAAGCAGGGGCCGGCCAGGCGACGCTGCGGAAACAGCGGACGCAGCTCCGCCGGGAAAGTGAAGTCGCGGAGCCCCATGCCGCGCATGACGTCGTGAACCACGCCCGTGTAACAGGCCGCGAGCCTCGCGGTTATCCCCTCCATCATTGCGGTATCTCTCCCTGTGCAAGCTGGGTTGGCAGAGCAGAGCTTGATCTTCGGGCCTGTTCTGCGCTCATATCCGTCCCGGAAAGCATCCACGAAAACAAGTGGGGCGGTGTCTGCACTGATCTGCGGCACCGGAGATGCGGGGAACGAGGGAGTCGATCGCACCAGTGGTGGCGCCACTTGCACTGCACCAATCATGCTCTGCCGGCGCAGACCGCAGGGTCGCTGCCACCAATCCGCTCTACGAAGAAGACGGCGACCAGCCGCCCACCAAGAACGACATCGAGGAGAGACGACCCATGATAGTCCTGACCTTGCGGCGTGCCGCTCTGGCCGCTGCGACCGCGCTCGGCGTCACGCTGGGCGTAGCACCAGCACAAGCGCAGCAGGAAACCCTGACGGTTTGGTTCACCAAGGGGTTCTATGCCGCCGAGGATGCCGCGCTCGAGCGCGTCATCCAGCGCTTCCAGCAGCAGACGGGTGTTCGCGTCGAGCTATCGCTTCCCTCGACGGAGGACTGCGTCACCCGTTCGGTCGCGGCGGTTGAGGCGCGCACTCCGCCGGACGTGGGCTTCTGCACCACCTACGACTTCCGCACGACGGGCCGCTGGGCCTTCGAAGGGCGGCTCGAGGACCTGTCGTCCATCATCAATCCGATTCGCGACCAGTTCCTGCCCGAGGCGCTCGCCACCGTGAACCTCACGCGCCGGGACGGCACGCGCGGCTTCTTCGCCATGCCGATCCAGCAGCAGGCGATGCACTTCAACTATTGGCGCGACCTGGTCGAGCAGGCGGGCTTCACCGAGCGCGATATTCCGACGGGCTGGAACGAATTCTGGAACTTCTGGTGTGACCGTGTGCAGAACGGACTGCGGCAACGCGGCCAGCGCCTCTTCGGCATCGGCCACCCGATGGGCGTCGCGGCATCCGACACATTCTACTCCTTCCTGAATTGGACGGCCGCCTACAACGTCCGCATCGTTGACGAGAACGGCAACCTCATCCTCGATCAGCCGCAGAACCGGCAGAATATGATTCGCGCCGTCGAATCCTACGCGAACATCTTCACGCGCGGCTGCTCGCCGACCTCGTCGATCAATTGGCTCGACCCGGACAACAACGTCGCCTTCCACAACCGCCAGATCGTCGCGACGCACAACGCCACGATTTCGATCCCGGCGAAGTGGCTGGACGATTCGAACAATCCGAACCTGACCGCCGAGCAGCGGGCGCAGGCCGCGCGCAACTACAACGAACTCGTGCGCACCATCCCGTGGCCACGCCGGCCTGACGGCAGCGCGCTGCCGACCCGCGTCGCGGTGAAGACCGCCGTCGTGTTCGCCGATGCGCGCAACAAGCGGCGTGCGATGGAGTTCCTGGCCTTCCTGATGCAACCTGAGAATCTCGGGCCGTTCGTCGAAGGCTCGCTCGGGCGCTGGTTCCCGGTTACACGGGCCGGTGTGCAGTCGGAATTCTGGAACGCCGACCCGCATCGCCGCGCCGTGCGCGAGCAATTCGCCCAAGGCACGGTGCCGTTCGAGTTCGTCGCGAATTTCCGCTTCACGCAGGTGAACGCCGAGAACGTGTGGGCCCGCGCGCTGCAACGCGTGGCGCAGGAGCGCGTGCCGGCGGCACAGGCGGTCGATGAGATGATTGCGCGTATCCGCGTGATCCTCGCAGGCGGCGGCTGAAACCGAACCATCAAAGCGACACGACCCCGCCGCGGCGCTTCCGCGGCGGGGTGATCTCATGGGGAAGAGCGCTATGACGGTCACGACTCTACCGGCACCGGCCGCGGCCTATAAGGTGCCGCGCCGCGCTGGCGCGAGCTTCGCGACGTGGGGCATCGTTCTGCTCGCGCCTTACGCGCTCGTCTTCGCCTTCTTCGTCGTCTACCCGGTTCTCTACGGCTTCTGGCTCGGCAGTTCGCCGGACACCTACCGGCGCTTGTTCGAGGATCCGGCGTTCTGGCGGACCTATGTCAACACGATCGTGTTCCTGCTCGTCGCGGTGAACTTGAAGTTCGCTCTCGCGATGCTGCTCTCCGGGTTCTTCATCGTGCAGCGGCGCTGGATCCAGATCATGCTGGTGATCTTCATCCTGCCCTGGGCGATGCCGTCGATCCCGACGATTCTCTCGTTCCGCTTCATGCTGAACGCCGAATGGGGCGTCATCAACATGGAGTATTTCCGCTGGACCTTCCAAGACGGTCCCGGCTGGCTCAACCGGCCCGATCTCGCCTTCATGTGGGCGATGATCGTACACATCTGGAAATCGCTGCCGTTCTGGACGTTGATCCTGATCACCGGCCGGCTCGCCATCAGCCAGGACCTCTACGAGGCGGCGGCCGTCGATGGCGCGTCGCGCTGGCAGCAGTTCAAGTACATCACCTGGCCGTCGATGGCGACGCTCTATCTCACCTCGACGCTGCTCTCGATGATCTGGACGCTCGGGGATTTCAACTCGGTCTATCTGTTGACCGGCGGTGGTCCAGGCGACCAGACGCACGTGCTCGCAACCCTCGGCGTGCGCTATCTGCGGATTGACCAGCTCGATCTCGGCATCGCTTCGGTCATCACCGCGATGCCGCTCGTCATCCCCCTCGTCTGGTACATGGTCAAGCGCCTGTCGAAAGGACCGGGCGAATGAGACGCGTGTGGAACGAAGCCGGCCTCTTTCTGATCGCCATCCCGATCCTGTTCTGGACCGTCTTTCCGATCTACCACCTGTTCGTGCTGTCGATCTCGACGCAGCAGGCGATGCTCGATGGGCGGCTATGGCCGGAGGATCCGACCTTCCGCAACTATTACCTCGTGGTCACGCAGGGCCATTTCTTCCTCACCCATTTCTGGCTGCAGATGTTCAACTCGTTCCTGGTCGCGGTCACGACCGGGGTGCTCACCTTGGTGATCGCGACCTTCGCCGCCTTCGCGATCTCCAGGCTCAAGGCCCAGGGCGGGCGGCTCGTGATGAACTTCGCGCTCGCGACCTATCTGATACCGGCCGCGTTCCTCGCCGTGCCGATGTACAAGGTGATGGGCATGTACGGCCTCCTCAACACCAAGACGGCGCTGATCCTCGCCATGGTCGCGCTCGCCAGCCCCTACGCGATCTGGGTGTTGAAGCAAGCCTCCGACAAGCTGCCGCAGGAACTCGACGAGGCTGCGATCATCGATGGCGCGACCGTGCCGCAGCTCTTCCGCATGGTGTATCTGCCGCTCATGAAGCCTTCGCTCGTTGCGATCGGCATCTACGCGCTTCTGCTCGCGTGGAACGAGTACCTTTACGCCTTCCTGCTCCTGTCGCATGACCGGCAGCTGACGCTCGCGGTCGCGCTCGGCACCTTCCTCGGTGCCGATGACAGCCCGTGGAACCTTCTGATGGCGACGGGCTTCATCTATGCGCTGCCGCCCGTCATCATCTACTATACCTTCCGCAATTATATGGTCTCGGGCCTCACGCAGGGCGCGGTGAAGAGCTGATCGCGGGGGCGTGCGCGCGGTGCCATTGCGGCCGCGGCGCTCGCGCTTTCCCTCTCACCTCACACCACAGCCTCATGCCGACGGGGAAGGCGCGCATTGAGCACGGAGGCTTGCGTCCGCCCGCGCCGCGCGCCATGTCAATCGCATGAGTGCGCCCGCTTCCATTGATCTCGGCCCCGTCTTCGACCTCGGCGCCTATGTCGTTGGGGCGAGCTTTGTCGGAAACGTCGCGCTCTTCGCAACGGGCGAGGGCGAGGTTGCGGCCGCGACGCGTGTTGCCGGCCTGGAAGGCAAGGATCGCGTGCATGACGGTGCGATCCTCTATGCGACGGGGACACGTGAAGGCGATGCACTGTTGACCGCCGGTGACGACGGCAAGGTGCGGCGCGTCACGATCACGGAAGCCACCGACATCGCCGAGACGCGCGGCGGCTGGCCGGCTGCTCTCGCCGCCGGCCCGGATGGCGCGGTCGCCCTCTCCGTCGGGCGCAAGGTGCTTGTCGTGCGGCCGGGCAAGCCTGACTTCGTGGCGGAAGCGCCGTCGCTCGCCCCCGGGCTTGCTTTTGCGCCGAAGGGGCTGCGCGTCGCCGCCGCGCACAATGGCGGCGTGACGCTCTGGTATCCAGGCCAAGCCAAGGCGGAGCCAATGGTGCTGTTCTGGAAGGGGTCGCATCTCGACGTCACCTTTTCGCCCGACGGCGCGTTCCTCGTCACCTCCATGCAGGAGGCCGCGCTGCATGGTTGGCGGCTTGCGGACAAGCAGCACATGCGCATGACCGGCTACCCCAACAAGACGCGGTCGTTCTCATGGGATGCGAAGGGCAAATGGCTCGCGACATCGGGCGCCGATGCGGCGATCCTCTGGCCTTTCGCGACGAAGGACGGGCCCATGGGCAAGCCGCCGAAGGAAGTCGCGACGCGGGCGAAGATGCCGGTGACGTGCGTCGCGTTCCATCCCGCCGTGGAGGTTCTCGCCGCCGGCTTCGGCGACGGCATGGTCGTGCTGACGCGCCTTTCCGACGGGGCGGAGCTCCTCGTCGCGCGGCCGAGCGGCACGCCCATCTCGGCGCTGCAATGGTCTCAGGACGGCGCGCTCCTCGCTTGGGGTACGGAAGCCGGCGCCGCGGGGCTCTTTCCGGCGATGCAGGGGGAGTGAATGCTCGGCCGTTGGTTCAAGCCCGATCCCGAACGCGACCAGGCCGCTGTTCGCGTCAAGGCCTGGGTGCACGAGGCGCTGCGGCTCGACGCGACGACGACCGTCTCGGTCAACGAAATCGAATGCGGCGATCCGGCCTGTCCCGGCGGCGTCGAAACGGTCATCCTCGTGCGCGGTCGCGCCTCGGTCACCGCGGCGATGAAAATTCCCGGGCCGATTACGGCCGTCACCGCGGCGAGCGTCGCGGACGCCATCCGATCAACCGCAACATGACGATGATCTCGACTTTGCCGTGCACGCGCTTAGGCTGACGCAAGGCGAGGGTTCCCGACATGCCGGTCTTCGTGCGCACCATTGCTCTCGGCGTTGGCCTTCTCGGTGCCGCGACGACGTCGCAGCTTCCCGAGTACGCGCAGCAATACACGCAGCGCCTCGGCGGCGCGGTCGACGAGCTCGCGGCCTTCGTGCGCGACTTCGACCGCGATGCGCAGACGTTCGGTTTGGAGCGGCAGATCGCCTTGCAGCGCATGCTGCGCAACACCGACGATTTCATCCGCGACCGCGGCGAGAGCGCCCGCCAGACGATCGAGCGCTTCGACCGGCTTGGCGCGCACTACACCGCGATGCGCGAGGCGCCGCCCTTGCAACGCTTGTGGTTGATGCGTTCCGCCGACGGGTCGATCGCGCGCCGCGCCTTCGACGACTTCAAGCCGGCCGTGCCGTTGACGGTCGACGGCGCAGTTGCGGCAGCCGTCGGCTTCGTCAGCGGCCTCTTGGTCGTTTTCGGCCTGTCGCGCTCGGCGAAGACGCTGCGGCGCCGCGCCGACAAGAAGACGATCCCGTTCGAACCGATGTCGTCTCGGCCGCGCTGAGCGGACGACGGCCGCGCCCGGCTGGAACCTCTTCTAAAGAAGATCAGCCGCGCACCAGCACGTTGCGGAACTGCCAGGGGTCGTTCGTGTCGATGTCCTCGGGGAACAGGCCGGGCCGGTCCGTCAGCGGCGTCCAGTCCGTGTAGAAGCCGTTGACCGGGCCGAGATACGGCGCCTGCACTTCGAGGCAGCGCTTGTAGTCCATGTCGTCAGCCTCGACGATCCCCGCCTCCGGATTTTCGAGCGCCCACACCATGCCGGCAAGCACGGCGGAAGAGACCTGGAGGCCGGTCGCGTTCTGATAGGGGGCGAGGTCCCGCGTCTCGTCGATCGAGAGCTGCGAGCCGTACCAATAGGCGTTCTTGCCGTGGCCGTAGAGGAGGACGCCCAACTCGTCGATGCCGTCGACGATCTCGTTCTCGTCGAGGATGTGCCAGTCGGACTGGCGTTTGCCGGCGGCGCCGAACATCTCGTGCAGCGAGAGCACGGCGTCGTTCGCCGGGTGATAGGCATAATGGCAGGTCGGGCGATAGATCGCCTTGCCGTTCGCATCGCGCAGCGTGAAGTGGTCGGCGATGGAGATCGCCTCGTTGTGCGTGACGAGGAAGCCGTATTGCGCCCCCGGCGTCGGGCACCAGGAGCGCACGCGCGTGTTCGCGCCCGGCTGGAGGAGATAGATCGCGGCGCCGCAGCCGACCTCGTGCGTGCGTGCGTTCTCCGGCATCCAGCGCTCATGCGTGCCCCAGCCGAGCTCGGCTGGCTGCATGCCTTCCGAAACGAAGCCTTCGACCGACCAGGTATTGACGAAGACGTCGCGCGGCTTGGGCTTCTTGGCGCGCTGCGTGTCGCGTTCGGCGATGTGAATGCCCTTGACGCCGAGGCGCTGCCCGAGCGCCGCCCACTCGGCCTGCGTCTTCGGTTCCGCCGCGTTGACACCGAGACTCGCATTGAGGTCCATCATCGCCTTCTTGACGAACCACGACACCATGCCCGGATTGGCGCCGCAGCAGGACACGGCGGTGATGCCGCCCGGCGAGCGGCGGCGCTCCTCAAGGATCGTCTCGCGCAGCATATAGTTCGAGCGCGCGGCCGGGTTCTTCTTCGGGTCGAAATAGAAGCCGGCCCAGGGTTCGACGACGGTGTCGATGTAGAAGACGCCCAGCTCGCGGCAGAGCTTCATGATGTCGAGCGAGGAGGTGTCGACCGACAGGTTGACGCAGAAGCCCCGGCCTTCGCCCTTGGTGAGCAGGCCGGTGAGCAGCGCGCGGTAATTGTCCTTGGTGACGGCGTCGTGGATGAAGCGGATGCCGCGCTCGTCGAGGAGGGCGCGGTCGGAATCCTCAGGGTCGATCACCGCGAAGCGGCTCTTGTCGTACTCGAAGTGCCGTTCGATCAACGGGAGCGTGCCCTTCCCGATAGAGCCGAAGCCGATCATCACGATCGGGCCGGTGATCTTGCCGTAGACGGGATGGGTCTTCGTGGCCATGGGGTGCTGATCCTCGGCAACGACAAGGCGTCGCATGCGGTTTCAGGGAAGGAAACGCGGGCTTGCTACACGATGGGGGCGGGGGAGTCGACCGCTGTGCGCGATCCTTGCCGCGCGTTCGCTGTCGTCCCGTGCGCGGTGCGGCACGCCGTGACGCACCGCAGACACGGGACCGCTCGACGCGAAGACACCCCAGCGATCCCGGGTCAGCGCCGCACCGCTTCGCGCCCGGGATGACATGAAGGCCGCTTCGATCAAGCAGCGTGTCCGAGTGCTTCTCGTGCTGGCGCCTTCAACCCTTCGCGGACGCGCGCTATGGGTGGTGATGCAAGGAGCAAGGAGATTCGCACCATGCGCACGGTGAGCCTCGGTGTCTGCCTGGTCGTGCTCGCTGCAGGGGTCGCCGAGGCGCAGGTGCGCGTGCCGATCCCGGCGCGAACCGTGGCCCTCGCCCCCGGCGACGTCGTCGGCGGGCGCACGGTCGAATCGGCCGCGGTCGAGCCCGCTTGCCTTATCACCCGCGGCAGCAATCTCAGCACGACGGCGTTGATGATCGTGCCGCGCACGCGCATCGGTGAATACGCCGCCGTGTTCACACCGGCCTTCGGCCGCTGCGCGCGTCAGCAGAACCCGCATCCGGCACGGCTCGTCGTGTTCACGCACGTGTCGCGGGACGGTGCGGGCACCGTCTATCGGCGCGGCTCCCTCGCCTGCCGATTCGCGCCGGGCGACCCGAACACGGCGGTGTGCAATCGGCCGCTGCGCTGCGACCTCGCCGTCCACCGCTGTCCGAATCCGTAAGCTGCCACGGCAGGAGCCTCGCGCCGGGGGGACATCGGCGCGGGGCCACCGTCATGGGCCGCAGGTGGGGACCGGCCCCCAAGCTCACGCCGCGTGCGTGGCGATCGCGGCCGGCAGCGCCTTTCCCGTCGCCCGCACGATGCCCGCCGCGCCGGCCATCGCGCCGGCCTTCAATTCCAGGCCAAGGAAGCGCGCTTGGTCGACCGGTCCCG
This sequence comes from Pseudomonadota bacterium, assembly GCA_041694995.1. Classification (GTDB taxonomy): domain Bacteria; phylum Pseudomonadota; class Alphaproteobacteria; order Rhizobiales; family UBA4765; genus Raskinella. The sequence goes on from JBGFRS010000056.1 coordinate 77,248, forward strand.
GCGGAACCAAGTCCTTGGTCAGGCTCCGCGTGAAGCCGAAGCGCTCGTAATAGGGCGCATCGCCGACCAGGATCACGGCGCCGTGGCCGCGCTCGCGCGCTGCGGCAAGGCCGCGGCGGATCATCAGCCCGCCGAGACCGCGGCTGCGATACTCCGCATCGACCGCGAGGGGCCCGAGCATGAGGCCCGGGGTGGCCGGACCGAGGCCGACGTTCCAGAAGGTCAGCGTGCCGACGAGGCGCTCGCCCCATGGGGCATGGTCGCGCACGACGAAGGCGAGACCATCCGCCGGGACGCGGCCGTCGCGCAAGCGCTGCGCGGTCTTGCGGTGACGGTTGCGGCCGAAAGCGCGGTCGAGCAGGGCCTCGATGGCGCTCGCGTCCTCGGGCCGGGCTTGGTCGAGCAAGATCATGTCATCCTCCCGCGGTGAGGAGGTTGCGGACGAAGGAGGACGGTGAGGGTTCCGCCATGGCCGGGCGGGCGCCCGGCCATCCGTCGCAGGCCCCGCCGAGCGGGGCCTGCGTCGTCAGATCACGACCTGCTTCAGTGGCGAGAAGCCGTTGAAGGCGACCGCCGAATAGGTCGTGGTGTAGGCACCGGTGCCTTCGATCAGGACCTTGTCCCCGATCTCGAGCGAGATCGGCAGCTCGTACGGGACCTTCTCGTAGAGCACGTCGGCTGAATCGCAGGTCGGGCCTGCGATGATGCACGGGCTCGTCGCGTCACCGTCGCGCGGGGTCTTGATCGGATACCGGATCGCCTCGTCCATGGTTTCGGCGAGACCGCCGAACTTGCCGATGTCGAGATAGACCCAGCGCACCGTCTCATCCTCGCGCTTCTTCGACACGAGCACGACCTCGGCCTGCACGATGCCGGCATTGCCCACCATGCCGCGCCCCGGCTCGATGATCGTTTCCGGGATGCGGTTGCCGAAGTGCTTGCGCAGCGCACCGAAGATGGCGCGGCCGTAAGCGTCGACCGCCGGCACGTCCTTCAGATACTTCGTCGGGAAGCCGCCGCCGAGATTGACCATCGACAGCGCGATGCCGCGCTCGGCGCACTCGCGGAAGATCGCGGCCGAAGCGGCGAGCGCCCGGTCCCACATCTTCGGATTGCGCTGCTGCGACCCGACGTGGAACGACACGCCGTAGGCGACGAGGCCCGCGCGATGCGCGTGCTCGATCACGTCGACCGCCATGTCCGGCTCGCAGCCGAACTTGCGCGACAGCGGCCATTCGGCCCCGGCGCCATCGCACAGGATGCGGCAGAACACCTTCGAGCCCGGCGCCTGGCGCGCAATCTTGTCGACCTCGGCCTGGCAGTCGACCGCGAAGAGGCGGATGCCGAGCCGGTAGGCGCGCGCGATGTCCGCTTCCTTCTTGATCGTGTTGCCATAGGAGATGCGATCGGGCGTGGCGCCGGCCGCGAGCACCATCTCGATCTCGGGGATCGAAGCGGTGTCGAAGCAGGAGCCGAGCTCGGCCAAGAGCGACAGGATCTCCGGCGCCGGGTTCGCCTTGACGGCGTAGAAGACGCGCGTGTCGGGCAACGCCTTGGCGAAGGCGAGGTAGTTGTCGCGCACCTGCTCACGGTCGATCACCACGACGGGCTCGTCGAAGCGCCGTCGCGCGAGAAAATCACGGATACGATCGGTCATTGCGGCGTCTCCCGGCTCGCAAGATCAACCCAGTGGCGACGTTGCTTCGCCGGACGCGCTGTGGAGGCGCCGCCGACGAAAACGCAGTCACCCGGCCGGTCGCCCGGCCCGCTCGTTGCTGCCTTGGATTGGATGGGGAGACCCCGCCCGCACGCCCGGCAAAGATAGAGAAGTCTCTTCAGCCGCCGGCGATGGAAACCGGCAGAGACAAGACCCGCCCCGTCGTTGCTTCAAGTCGCGTCCCCCGCGGAGGACGGGGTTCACCGGTCTATTCCGGCTGCCGGTCGAGGTTCGGTGCTCGGGGACTGTCATCCCCCCGGAAACCGATCCCTCGGCTTCCATTGGCACCGGGCGGCTGTCCGGCCTCTTGTCCGGATGCCCACCGACCAGCACGCGACCACAGGCACGTGCAGAATTGGGTGCGCGTCATATGAGACAAACCGCCCCGCGACGCAAGAGGATTTTTTGCCCTTTTTTCGAATGAAGCCCGCATTCATCCCCCGCTCATTCCGCCACCGCCAAAACGCGCAAGACGCGCTGCCGAATTGCGCATCGTGGAGAAGCGTGCGAAGTGGCTCACCGCAGTCGCACCTATGGGAAGTGCCGCGTCATCGTGACGCCGGCGAGGCCCGTGGACGCGCGGGCGTGACCAGACGATCGAACGGACGCGATGCTGAGACGGGACGCACTGAAATTGCTCCTATCTGCCGCCACGGCGCCCTGGTGGAGCGCCGGCGCGGCGGTTGCCCAGCAGGCCGCCCCCTTCACCTTCGACAGCGTTGTCGAGCGCGCCCGCGAACTCGCCGCCCGCGCTTACGAGCCGCAGGCCGGGATTGCGCCCGAGGTGCTGCGCAATCTCAGCTTCGACGCTTACCGGGAACTGCGTTTCCGGGCCGACCGCGCCCTCCTCGGCGAGGGCGGTTCGCCGGTACGCATGCAGATGTTCCACCTCGGCTTCCTCTACAACCGCGCCGTGGGGGTGAACGTCGTGCGCGACGGCGTGGTGTTGCCGGTGCCCTATTCGCCGGACCTCTTCGACTACGGGCGCAACAGGTTCGATCCGCCGCTGCCGACCAATCTCGGCTTTGCCGGCTTCCGCCTGCACTATCCGCTGAACGACCCGACCGTCTTCGACGAACTCGTTTCCTTCATCGGGGCGAGTTATTTCCGCATCCTCGCGCGCGGGCAGAAGTACGGCATCTCCGCGCGCGGGCTTGCCATCGACACGGCGCTCCCGAGCGGGGAGGAATTCCCCTATTTCCGGGAATTCTGGGTCGAACAGCCACGGCGGAACGCGGATTCGATCACGGTCATGGCGCTTCTCGATTCGGTCTCGCTCGCGGGCGCCTTCCGCTTCCACATCGTGCCCGGGGTTGCGAGTGTCGTCGACACGCAGGTTGCGCTGTTTCTCCGTCGCCCGGTGCGCAAGCTCGGCATCGCGCCTTTGACCTCCATGTTCTTCTACGGCGAGAACCAGGCGAAGCCGCCGACGGACTTCCGGCCGGAGGTGCACGATTCCGACGGGCTTCTCATCAATAATGGCACCGGCGAATGGATCTGGCGCCCATTGCGCAACCCCGGCACCCTGGCGATCTCCGCCTTCGTCGACAACAATGTGCGGGGCTTCGGTCTTTTGCAGCGCGACCGCATCTTCGAGCACTACCAGGACCTCGAACTCAACTACGAGCTTCGGCCGAGCTACTGGATCGAGCCGGTCGGGGAGTGGCGCGAAGGCCATGTCGAGCTCATCGAGATCCCGACACCGGACGAGACGAACGACAACATCGTCGCCATGTGGGTGCCGCGCATCGAGCTACGCCCGCAGGAGCGCTACGATTTCCGCTATCGCCTGGCTTCGGTGATGTCGGTCTCCGACCGCGTCGCCGGGCATCCGGGCGGGCGCGTCGTCAACACCTATCACAAACGCCTGATGCCGTTCGAGGCGCCCGAGCATCGCGACCCGGCGGTGCGGCGCTTCCTGATCGACTTCGAAGGCGGCGATCTTGCCTTCTATCATCGCCATCCCGATCTCGTGCAGGTGGTCCCCTCCGCGTCGCACGGAACGATCTTGCGTTCCTTCATCACGCCGAACCCGCATATCCGCGGCTTCCGCGCGGTGTTCGATCTGCGCGCGGTTCCCAATCAGACCACGAACTTGCGCGCCTTCCTCCGCGCCGGCGACAAAGCCTTGACCGAAACCTGGACCTATCCTTGGCGCCATGAGCCCTGAAGCGGCCGGTCCGGCGCCCGTCATCGCGCCGAAGCAGGATACGAGCCTGCGCCTCCATGGTCCCGGGGCGAAGACGCGGCGCATCGTCCTGTTTGGAACCGCGGTCGTCGGCACGGCGGTCGCCTCGTACACGATGGCCGACATCCTTTCGACCGACGGGCTCACGCTCTTCGAGGCGACGATCGTCGCGCTGTTCACCATCAACTTTCTGTGGATCGCGATCTCGTGCTGCACGGCCGTGGCTGGCCTCATCCTGCGCATCTTCGATCTCGATCCGATCACGCTCAGGCGCAATCGCCCGCACGTCCTTCCTCAGCGGCTTCACACGAAGACCGTGATCGTCGTGCCGGTCTACAACGAAAGCCCGCGCGACGTCTTCGCGCGTATCCGGGCGGTCTACGAATCGATCCGCGATCTCGGCTTCGCCAACGCCTTCGACATCTTCATCCTCTCGGACACGCGCGATCCGGACATCTGGATCGAGGAGGAACTCGCCTGGGGCGAGCTGCGCCGGGAACTCAAGCTGCGCGGCAAGATCTTCTACCGGCGGCGCGAGCAGAATGTCGAGCGCAAGTCCGGCAACCTGATGGACTTCTGCGAACGCTGGGCCGCCGGTTACGACTTTATGGTCGTGTTCGACGCGGACTCGACCATGACCGGCGCGGCGCTCGTGCGCATGGCCCAGCTCATGGAGGCGAACCCGGACGTCGGCCTCATCCAGGCGCCGCCGCAGCCGACAGGCCGCAGCACGCTCTTCGCGCGCATCCTCCAATTCATCAGCCACGTGCACGGCCCGACCATGACGGCGGGGCTTGCCTTCTGGCAGCTTGGCTCCGGCAATTATTGGGGCCACAACGCCATCATTCGCACCGAAGCCTTCATCCAGTGCTGCGGTCTGCCGATCCTGCCGGGCAAGCCGCCGCTCGGCGGGCAAATCCTGAGCCACGACTTCGTCGAGGCAGCGCTCCTGCGGCGTGCCGGGTGGAAGGTTTGGCTCGTGCCGGACATCCAGGGCAGCTGGGAAGAGCTGCCCCCCAACATCGTCGACTATGGGATCCGCGACCGGCGCTGGTGCCAGGGCAATCTCCAGCACATCCGCGTGGTCTTCGCCACGAAGCTCAGGCCCTTGTCGCGCCTGCACCTCTTCATGGGGGTGATGAGTTTCGTATCGTCGCCACTGTGGCTCATGCTGCTGATCTTCTCGACCTTGACCGCGGCGGAGGCAGCGCAGCGCACGCATCGCTTCTTCACGGGAAGCCCCGCGCTGTTTCCGGCCTGGCCGGTCGACCGCGCGGCCGACATGCTGCTCCTGCTCGGCTTCACGCTCGGCATGCTGATCGTGCCGAAGTTCCTGTCGGCCTTCCTCCTGATGGTGCGCTCGGACACCGCCCGCAAATACGGTGGGCGGATCGGCATCCTGGCCTCGGCCTTGATCGAACTCGTCTATTCCGCGCTGCTCGCGCCGATCATGATGCTCCTGCACTCGCGCTTCGTGGCCACCAACCTTCTCGGCTTCCAAGTGCAGTGGGAAACTCAGAACCGCGACGATTCCGGCGTTCCGCTCTGGGCCGCGGTCGCAACCCATAAATGGCACATAGCGATCGGCATCACGTGGGGCGTGGTCGCCTATTGGTTCAATCCCGGCTTCTTCTGGTGGATGACGCCGGTCATTGCGGGCATGGTGCTTGCGCCGTTCCTGACGCACTGGACGAGCCGCGTCGATCTCGGCCTCCGCGCGAAGCGGCATGGGCTGTTCCTGACGCCGGAGGAAACCGTGCCGCCGAAGGAACTCGCCCGCGTCGCGGCGCTCGCGGCGGCACCCGTGCCGGATCGCTCGCGCGGATTGCTGAAGATTCTCGAAGACCCGGTGTCGAGCGCGCTCCATGCCGCGCTCGTCCCGGAGGCGGCACCCTCCGAGCGCGTGCGCATCGAGGTCAGCCTCCTTTATGAAAAGCTCTCGCGCCTTGGCCCAGAATCGCTCACGCGCGAAGAGAAGATCAAGCTTCTATCCTACCCGGTGAAGCCGCTTGATCAGGTTCTCGCCGGCCGCCCCCGGTTGTCCGATGGCAAGCGGCTGCTAAGCCGGTCGTCGAGCAGCGGCACGGCGTCTTAACAACACCGCAATGGCGCGTTAATGTTGCATTGCATCACGGTCCGTCACGGTGCTGACGCGTACGTGTGGCACGGAGTTCGGGTCAACTCCTCGGCGGGTCGCTCATGTTCGAAGACGTCGTTTTGCGGGAAGCGCATGCGCTGATGGCTTCTCGCGCGCTGAAGAGCGTCCCGGCGATCGATGCGGTCGCCGATCCCGTGGCGCGCCTCTGGTGCAGATCCTTCGGGGTCAGCGAGCCGGATGCGATCGAGCGCCTCAAGGCGCAGCTCGCCGACACAGCGATCGACGTGATCTCGGCCGGCGGCGGTTTGGACGAGCTGCAGCAGAAACTCGATTCGGCGGCGGAAGCGGCGATCAGGCACTGGTTTGCCCGCGTGCTCGGGCGCTCGATTGCCGAAACCACGCAAGCCCTGGCGATCGTGCGGCTGGCGTTTCTCGAGGCCAATCAGGACGGGCGCTGGGGGTCTTGGTTCCTGGACGACAACGTTCCCCACGCCGAACTTGCTGCCGATCTCGATGCCGTCATGATCGAGCCGACGCCCACGACGCGTCCGCGGCAAATGGTGCGGCAGGAGCTGTAGGCCGAACGCGCGCCCCGCTTTCGCCCAAGTGTGACAGCACTGAGCCGGTGCGGCGCCATTAAGGCCGCTGTGCTAGATCGATTCGCGTCTCTCGCAGCCGCCCGGAGCCCGTGTCCCGTTTTCTCGCCATCATCGCCGTCGCTCTCGCCCTGATCGCGCCAACGCCGCCGGCGGTTGCACATCCGCACGTCTTCACGGACGTCGCGAGCGATCTCGTCATCGACGCTGAGGGGCGGCTGACGGCGATCCGGCATCGTTGGACCTTCGACGAGGTCTACTCTGCCTTCGCGCGGCAGGGCTTCGACGCGAACCGCGACAATGTCTACTCGCGCGAGGAGCTTCAGGCGCTCGCGGAGGTGAATGTCACCTCGGTCGCCGAATTCGCCTACTTCACCTTCGTGCTGGTCGAGGGTGCCGCGCGCGCCTTCGATCGCCCGACGGAGTACTTCTTGGAGAACGACGCGAATTCCGGACAGCTGACCTTGCATTTCACGCTGCCGCTGCGGGTGCCGGTCGACCTCCGCGCGGCGCCGGCGCTCGTCAAGGTGTTCGACCCGGAATACTTCGTCGCCTTCGAACTCGTCGAGTCCGATCCGGTCAAGATCGCGGTCGGTGCGCCGGCGGCGTGCCGCTTCGAGGTGCAGCGCCCTCGCGAACTCGACGCCGATGCAGCCGCAGAGCTCGGTCAGATACCAGCGTCACAACGGCAACTGCCGCCGGAGCTCCAGGCTTTGACGGCAGGGCTCTCGAACGACATTGCGATTGACTGTTCGGGTCGTTCAGGCTCGCTTCTTGCCGCGGTCGGCGTGCCGCCGCAGACGCCGGGCGGTAGCAACGGCTCGCGCCCACGCCAGATCGGCCTATCCGACCTCCCGGCTTTGGTGACCGAGGGCGCGCCGCCAGCCGTCCGCTCGCAGCCGGGGTTCTTCGCCCATTTCTTCGCCCGCGTCGCGGCCATCCAAGCCGACATCTACCGCCAGTTCGGCGAAACGATCCGGGCCGTGCGCGCCGACACGTTCGCGTTGCTGGCGCTTCTCGCTCTGGCGTTCGGCTATGGCGTTCTGCACGCAGCCGGCCCCGGCCACGGCAAGGTGGTGATCTCGTCCTATCTTCTCGCCACGAACCAGACGCTCAAACGCGGCATCGTCATCGCGGTCGCCTCCGCCCTGGTGCAGGGCGCCGTTGCCGTGGCGATCGTCGGCACGCTCGCGATCGTCCTTGAAGCGACCAGCCAGACGATGACGCGCGTCTCCGGGATCGTGGAGATTGCGAGCTACGCGCTGGTCGTCGTGATCGGTGCCGTCCTGCTCGCCCGCAAGCTGCGCGCGCTCGCGCCACGTGCTCAGCCCGCGACCTTGTCGGCGGCGGCCGTGGCCCATATGCATGACGCGAGCTGCGCGCATGATCACGCGCCGGACCCACGCCTCCTCCAAGGGCATTTCGATCTCAGGGCGGCGGCGGCCGCGGTTCTCGCCGTCGGCATTCGTCCGTGCACGGGCGCGATCCTCATCCTCGTCTTCGCGCTCGCTCAAGGCGTGTTGGCAGCCGGGCTGCTGGCGGTGCTCGCCATGTCGCTCGGAACGGGGCTCACGGTCGCGGCGCTGGCGACGGTGGCGGTGACGGCGAAGGGGCTTGCGGTCAAGCTTGCGGCACGACGTTCGCAACTCAGCGTGTGGATCAGCCACGCCATCGAGGTGATGGGGGCGGTGCTGGTGCTCGGCTTCGGCCTGATGTTCCTGACCGCCGCGCTGATCTACGGACCGATGGGCGGCTGATCGGCCCCGAGAACGATGGGTTTGCCGTGCGGTGTTGCACGCGCGGCGCGGTCCCACGCCGCCTTGCGCGCCAGAAGCTCGCCAAGCGACGCCGCGCCGCGTTCGACCGCGAGACGCTCGAGTGCCGCGAGCCAGTGCAGATAATAGGTCTCGCCCGTGCCGGGATCGCCGGCACGCTGCGCAGCGGCGATCTCCTGCGACAGACGTTCTGCCCATTCCGCCCAGGTGAACAGGCCACGATCGTGGAGGCTCACGGCGATGGCGAAGGCCTGTGCCTCCCATGGCGCGCGAAACACCGGCTCGCCAGCGGTCGCAGGCATGCCGGTGACGGGCGCGCTCACGAGGTGGCCTCGAGATAGGGTTCCCAGCAATTGAGATAGACGGCGTCGGCCGTCGTGTCCGGGCCCCACAAATCCTTCGCCTCGAAGCGGACCGTGTAGAGATGGTGCGGCGCCTCGCCGTGGCCGTGTGCATGGGCGTCCGGGAAGACGTGCGCGCCGTGCCAGGCATGAACGGTGCCGGGGCGGCCGCGGGCGTAGCGCGGCAGGCGCGTGTGCGTCGCCGGAGCGATGACCCGGGTTCTCACGGCGGCACCGACCTCGAAGCGCGGCGGAAAGCCGACCGGCCGCTCGGTCGGCCAGCCGCGCAGGAGCCGCTCTTCGACATCGGCGGCGGCGAGAACCTGCTTGACCGGTTTCGGGGGAACCAGGGCCTCGCCGGTCGCAAGCTCGAGCGCCGTGAGAAGGCCGGTTTCTACCACCAGATGTTCGAGGCCGGCGAGCCAGATCGCGTAGTACGGCGTCGTCAGATACTCGATGGCCGGCCGGTTCTCGCGGACGAAGCGGGACATGTCGATGTTCCACGCGCCGGTCGCGCCCGCCGCGACGTTGATCGCCAGCACACGACGCTCCCACTCCGCGTGGAAGACCGGCTCGTCCGCCTCGACCACGACCGGGCCGAAGCCCGCCACGCCGCCCATGTCGTGCGCGCCGTTCATGCCGGCGCTTTCCCGGGCGCCGAAGGCAAGCCCGTGCCGATCATCGAATCGCGGGTGACGAGCGTGGCGAGGCGGTCTTCGTCCCAGCCTTCGGTGCCCGCGGGTCGCATGGGCAGGACGAGATAGCGCAGCTCCGAGTTCGAGTCCCAGACCCGGATCTTCACCCCCGCCGGCAGCGTCACGCCGAAATCCGCCAGCACGCCGCGCGGGTCGATGACGGCGCGCGAGCGGTAGGGCGCCGACTTGTACCAGACGGGCGGCAGGCCGAGCACAGGCCAGGGGTAACAGCTGCACAGCGTGCACACGATCAGGTTGTGCACCTCCGGCGTGTTCTCGACGACGATCATGTGCTCGCCGCCGCGCCCGGAGAAGCCGAGCTCCGCGATTGCGGCCGTCGCATCCGCCAGAAGCCGCTCGCGATAGGCGGGATCGGCCCATGCCTTGGCGACGACACGCGCGCCGTTGCGCGGCCCGATCTTGGTCTCGTAGGTTTCGACGATGGCATCGAGCGCGGCCGGATCGACATAGCCTTTCTCGACGAGAAGCGATTCGAGCGCGCGCACGCGCAGTTCCACATCCGACAGCGCGGAGCCGGGCTCGTGGTCGTGATCATGGTCATCATGGGGCATGAGCCGAACCTAGGCCGCGCTTCGAACAGGGGCAAGCCGAGGCGCGACGCGGCTCCTGGCGGAGGTCACCAGATCTCGGGTTCCGGCACCCCGCCGGCGCCTTCGAGGAAGTCGAAGTCGCAGCCCTCATGCGCCTGGCGGATATGCGCCGCGAACAGCTTGGCGTAGCCGCGGGGGAAATGCCGGTTCGGCGGATTCCAGCTCTTGAGCCGTTCGGCGATCTCGGCGTCCGACACGTGCAGGTGGATCGAGCGCTTCGGGACATCGACGGTGACGAGGTCGCCGTTGCGAACCGCCGCGAGCGGACCGCCGATATGGCTCTCCGGCGAGACGTGCAGAATGCACGCGCCGTAGCTCGTGCCCGACATGCGCGCATCCGAGATGCGCACCATGTCGCGCACGCCCTTCTTCAGGAGGACCTTCGGGATCGGCAGCATGCCCCATTCGGGCATGCCCGGCCCGCCGATGGGGCCGGCGTTCTGGAGCACCATGACGTGGTCGGCCGTGACGTCGAGATCGTCCGAATAAACGGCCTTCGACATCTCCTCATAGGTCTTGAACACGATGGCGGGACCGGTGTGCCTCAGAAGGCGCGGGTCGGCCGCCGCCGGCTTCATGACGCACCCGTCGGGCGCGAGATTGCCTTTCAAGACCGCGAGCCCTTCGGCCGTCGAGATCGGCTTGTCGATCGGGCGGATCACTTCGGGGCGGTAGACCTTGGCCTCCGCGATGTCCTCGCCGAGCGTGCGACCGGAGACGGTGCGGGCAGCAAGCTTCAGATGGGCCTTGATCTCGGTGAGGAAGGCCGGCAGGCCGCCGGCATAGAAGAAGTCCTCCATCAGATACTCGCCCGAGGGGCGGATGTTGGCGATGACCGGCACCGTCTTCGCGAAGGCGTCGAAATCATCGAGGGTGAGCGGCACGCTGGCGCGCCGCGCCATCGCGATCAGATGCACGATGCTGTTCGTCGAGCCAGCGAGCGCCATCAGCACCGTTATCGCGTTCTCGAAGGAGGCGCGCGAGAGGACGTCCGACGGTCTGAGGTCCTCCCACACCATGTCGACGATGCGCTTGCCGCAGGCGACCGCCATGCGTGAATGGCCAGAATCGGCGGCCGGGATCGCGGAGGCGCCGGGCAAGGTGAGGCCGAGCGTCTCGGCCATCGACATCATGGTCGCGGCCGTGCCCATGGTCATGCAGGTGCCGTAGGAACGGGCGATGCCCGCTTCCATCTCCGCCCATTGCTTGTCGGTGATGGTGCCGGCGTTCTTCTCGGCCCAGTACTTCCACACATCCGATCCAGAGCCGAGGATCTTGCCCGCCCAATTGCCGCGCAGCATCGGTCCCGCCGGCATGACGATCGCCGGAAGGTTCATGGAGGTTGCGCCCATCACGAGGCCGGGAATGGTCTTGTCGCAGCCGCCCATCAGCACCGCCCCGTCGATCGGGTGCGAGCGCAACAGCTCCTCGGTCTCCATGGCGAGGAAATTGCGGTAGAGCATCGTCGTCGGCTTCACCATCGGCTCGGAGAGCGAGATGGCCGGCAGCTCGATCGGAAAGCCGCCCGCCTGCCACACGCCGCGCTTCACCTCCTCCGCGCGGATACGGAAATGGGCGTGGCACTGGTTGATGTCGGACCAGGTGTTGATGATGCCGATCACCGGCTTGCCCAGGAACTCGTCGGGCGAATAACCCATCTGCAAGGTACGCGAGCGGTGCCCGAAGGCGCGCAGATCCTGCGCCCCGTACCAGCGGTGCGAGCGGAGCTGTTCGGGCGTCTTGCGGCGGTGGGTCATGGCGTCTCGTTCTCCCGTTTGCTCCGACAGTGGCGCGGGCGCGGCGGCTTGGAAAGAGGCCACCACGACGGAGGCGGCCCGTCGAGGCGGCCTACCGCATCATTTCCCGGAGTGCGCCGAGGAGAGCCCCCGCGATCGGCACCGCCATGTGATAGGCCCGCTCCCGATCGTAGCCGGGTCCGCCATTCGGCGAGGCGCCGCGCGTGACCGCGCCGATGACCCAGCGCCCGTTCTCGCGCAGGAGTGTCGCGCCGCCGGAGGAGCCCGTCTCCGCGTCGCAATCGGTGAAGAGGAGCGGCACGCCGGTCTGGCGGCACGGTCCGACGTGATCGCGGAGCGTGCAGCGCCCGGCATGCCCGCCAGGGCCGCGCAGCGCGCCGGTCCCGCCGCCATGCGACACGATCGCGACCTCGGCACCGACCGGGGGGAGGCGTGCGGGCAGCGCGTAGGGCGCGACGCCCGGCACCGGCACGCGCAGGCGCATCACGGCCCAGTCGCGCCCGTTCGAGCAGATGTTCACAGCCGTCACGCGTTCGGCCCCGAGCCGCAGCGTGGCGAGATTGACGTCGTAGCGCGGCGAGGTCGGCAATCCATCGGCGATGTAGACGCAGCGCACCTCGCCGCGCCGCGCCCGCGCGACCTCGCCGAAGAAGAGATGCGCCGCGGTGATGATGATGTCGGGCCGCGCAACGAGGGACGCCGAGCCGAAGCGCCCATTATCGCAGGTGAGGAGGCCCGAGGCGCGCGCCGCCTGCGCGAGGGCTCGATCCTCCGGATTGGTCGAGATCGCCAGCCGGTCGAGCATCACACGGTCATCGCGGCCGATGACCCCGGCCGTGGCGCAGGTGAGGCCCGCGCCGAGCAGCGCGATCACCCATCCTGGTCGAAGAAATGCCCGCCGGTGCCGACGATCTTCGGGTCGGGTCTTCCGATCAGCGTCTCGTCCTTGCCGGCATAGGGCAGGCCGCTCAGGACGTGCTCGATGGCTGCCAGGCGCGCCCGCAGCTTGTCGTTCGCGAGGATCACCGTCCACGGTGTCTCCGCGCGATGCGTTTCCGTGAACATGCGCTCGATGCAGGCCGAATAGGCCGGCCATTGATGCACGGCCCTGACGTCGATCGGGGAGAGCTTCCATTGCTTGAGGGGATCGTGGTGGCGCGCCCATAGGCGCTTCAACTGCAACTCCTGGCCGATGTCGAGGAAGATCTTGAACAGGCGAATGCCGTCGCGCACCAGGGTCGCTTCGAAGCCCGGAACCTCGGCAAGGAACGCCGTCGTCTGTTCCGGCGTGCAGAACCCATTGACCGGCTCGACCGCCGCGCGGTTGTACCAGGAGCGGTCGAACATCACGATCTCGCCCCTGGTCGGCAGTTGCGCGACGTAGCGCTGGAAGTACCACTGGCCGCGTTCGGCGTCGGTCGGCTTCGACAGGGCGACGACTCGCGCCGAGCGCGGGTTCATGTGCTGCTGGAAACGTGAAATCGTGCCGCCCTTGCCCGCGGCGTCGCGGCCTTCGAACACGATGACGATGCGCTGGCCCGTGTCGCGCGTCCACGCCTGCACCTTGAGGAGTTCGATCTGCAGGAGCGGGAGACGCTTCTCGTAGATATCGCGGTCGAGCTTGTCGTCGTAGGGAAAATTCCCTGATCGAAAGGCTCCTTTCTTGATCGCCTTCGGCAGCTCCGGCGCGTCGAGCGAGAAATCGGCATAGGCGACGCCGGCTGCCTGATCCGTATGGTGGGGCCGAGCCTTCTTCGTCTTCGCAGCTTTCGACACGACGCATCCCTACGATGTGAGACGGCAAAGCAAGAGCGCGATTGTACGCCGCCGGTCCGCCGCGGCAAACATCTTGCCGTCGCGGTCGCGTTCTGCCACGCGTTCCCGATCGAAGCACGAGACCTCGGCGGAGGTCGGCGATGGCCGCGATCGACAATGGCGATGGGGAGCGTGTCCGTTCCGGCTTGGCGGCCCGCATCGGATCGCGTTTGCGGGCTTTGCGAAGCGTTCTCGCCGCGGTGGCCGTCGTCTTTTTCATCCTGACGGTGGTGGGGGCGCTGCACTGGGCCTATGCCTTTGCCGGCGTTCTGGCCGTCGTGGCCGCCGTCACATTGTCCCCGCAACCGGCTCGCGCGCCCCGAACGCTGATGGCGAACGCCGTCCGACGGCCGGGCCGGACGCTCGACCAACGCGCTGCGCTTCTCATCGCGGCGCTGCCCGATCCGTGCGTCGTGGTGGATCGCCGCGGCATCGTCGTCTTGCACAACGAGAAGGCGCGCGCCGCCGTGCCCGGGCTGCGTTCGGGCGACCCCTTGTCCTTCGTCTTGCGTGCGCCGGATGTCACCGAGGCGGTGCAGAGCGCTCTGACAACGGACGCGGCCCGGACGGTGCCTTACCACGAGAAGGTTCCGATCGAGCGATGGTTCGAGGCGCATGTCGCGCCGATCCGTGTCGACATGTCCGGGCCGTCACTGCCGGATCACGTCGTGATCACCATCCACGACAACACCAACCAGCAGCGCATCGAACGCATGCGGGTCGACTTCGTCGCCAATGCGAGCCACGAGTTGCGCACGCCGCTCGCCTCCTTGTCCGGTTTCGTCGAGACGCTGCAAGGGCCCGCGCGCAATGATCCGGAGGCACGCGAGCGCTTTCTCGACATCATGCGCGGGCAGGCGCTGCGGATGTCCCGGCTGATCGACGACCTCCTGTCGCTGTCGCGCATCGAACTCAACGCCCACATACCACCGCAGGACGTCATCGATCTGCGCAGCGTCGTCGCGCAGACGGTGGATGCGCTCGGGCCTCTCGCCCGGGAGAACGGTGTCGAGGTGGCGATGAGCTTGCCCGGCGGACCGCAACGGATCCGGGCCGACCGCGACGAGCTTTATCGCGTATGCGACAATCTCATTGAGAACGCCATCAAATACGGCGCGAGCGGAAAGCGCGTCGACATCGTCGTGCGCAGCGAAGCGCCGGTCGACGGGTTTCCTGCGGCCGTCGTCCTTATCGTCACCGATCGGGGGCCGGGGATCGCTGCGGAGCACATCCCGCGCCTCACCGAACGGTTCTACCGCGTCGATACGGCATCGAGCCGCCAGAAGGGCGGCACCGGACTCGGCCTGGCCATCGTGAAGCACATCCTCGCGCGCCATCGCGGGCGCCTCGAGGTCGAAAGCCGCCTCGGCGAAGGTTCGGTGTTCACGGCGCGTTTCGAGGCGCTGGACACGGCGGCCGAAGGCGATCGTCATCGAAGTGTCATTCATCAGTCATAGAAGCATTGCGTCGCCCTTCTAGCGTTGCTCTGGGGGTTGGCCAGGCTGAATGTCCACCGCCTCGACAACGAATTCCGCAGGAGAGACCCTTGAAAACCTCAACCTTCGCCGGTGCTTTTGCACTGGTCGTGGCTGGCCTTGCTCTGGCCGGTCCGGCCCACGCGCAATCCCGTGACCGCATCCAGATCACGGGCTCCTCCACAGTCTTCCCGTTCAGCACGGCCGTTGCCGAGCGCTTCGGGCAGCGGCCCGGCGCCCGGACTCCCGTCGTCGAGTCGACCGGTACCGGCGGCGGTATGCGTATCTTCTGCTCGGGCGTCGGCCTCAACACGCCCGACATCGCCAATGCCTCGCGGCGCATCACGCAGTCGGAGTTCAACACCTGCCGCCAGAACGGCGTCTCCCCGATCGAGATCAAGATCGGCTTCGACGGTATCGTGCTGGCCAATTCGAAGCAGGGCCGCCGCATCGACCTCACGCTCGAGCAGATCTACCTCGCCCTCGCCGCGCAGATTCCGAACGCACAGGGGCAGCTGGCCGCCAACCCGCACCGCAACTGGTCGGACATCTCGCCGACCTTGCCGGCGTTGCGCATCGAAGTTCTCGGCCCGCCGCCGACCTCCGGCACGCGCGATGCCTTCAATGAAATGGCGCTCCTCGCCGGCTGCCAAGCCTATCATCGCTCGCGCAATCTGCAGGCTGACGCGCGTGCCTGCCAGCAGATCCGTGCCGATGGCGCCTTCATCGAAGCGGGCGAGAACGACAACATCATCGTGCAGCGTCTCGTCGCCAATCCGAACGCCTTCGGCCTGTTCGGCTTCTCGTTCCTGGAAGAGAACCAGGACAAGATCCAGGGCGCGCGCGTCAACGGCGTCGAAAGCACCATCGACCACATCGCCTCGGGCCGCTACCCGCTGGCGCGGTCCTTGTTCTTCTACGCCAAGCGCGAGCACATCGGTCTCGTTCCTGGTCTGCAGGACTTCATCAACGAGTTCGTCTCGGACCAGGCCATGGGGGCGGACGGCTATCTCGAGAAGAAGGGGCTCGTCCCGCTGCCGCAGGCTGAACGTGCCCGCGTCTCGGCCGCGGCCCGTGCCCTGACCGTTCTGACCACGCTGAACTGATGAGCTGACTAGTCCCGACGGCCGGCCCGATGACTGGCCGGCCGTCGCTTTCCGCTGAACCGCGCGGTCATCTTCCATGTTCTGGACCATTTTTTTGTTCTTGGTCGCCCTCGCCCTCGCGTGCTTCGTCGCCGGGCGCCTGCGCGCCGTCGCGCTGTCCGAGGGTGTGCCATCGGTTCTTCATTCGCTCCCCGGCTATCACGGCGGTTTTTTCGCCGCGGTCGCTGCCGGACCCGCGCTGATCTTCTTCTTCTTATGGCAGATCGTGGCCCCGCGCATCGAGGAGCGCTTGATTTTCGACCGCCTCGGCCCGGCCATCCAGAACTTCTCTACGGCACAACTCGAGACGCTGTGGCGCGACATCCGCATCCTCGCGCATGGGGGCGGGCCGCCGGCGGCGAACGACGCGTTGCGCCAGCAAGGCCTCGAAGCCTACCAAAGCATCAACGCGACGAGCGACGCGCTGATGATCGTCGGCATCGTCGCTTTGATCGTCGTTGGTCTCTTCCTGGGCTGGCGGAGCCTGAGCGCGTCTTTCCGTGCGCGCCACGTTGTCGAAGCGATCATCAAGGTGGCGATCTTCGGTTGCGCCGCGATCGCCGTTATCACCACGATCGGTATCGTCGCGTCGCTCATCGGTGAATCATTGCGCTTCTTCACCATGGTCTCGCCGATCGACTTCCTGTTCGGCTTGACCTGGACGCCGCAGCAGATGGCTTTCCGCGACGATCAGGTCGGCGGCACGGCGGCGTTCGGCTTCGTCCCCCTGTTCACGGGCACCATGCTGATCTGCACCATCGCCATAGCCGTCGCAGCGCCGCTCGGCGTGCTGTCGGCGATCTATCTCTCCGACTACGCCTCGCCGCAGATCCGCGCGGTCGGCAAACCGATCCTCGAGGTGCTCGCCGGCATCCCAACCGTCGTCTACGGCTTCTTCGCCGCTCTCACCGTGGCACCGTTCATCCGCAATGTGGGCCAGGGCTTCGGGCTCGACGTGTCGTCCGAATCGGCGCTCGCCGCGGGCGTGGTCATGGGGATCATGATCGTGCCGTTCGTGTCGTCGCTGTCGGACGACGTCATCAATGCTGTGCCGCAGTCCTTGCGCGACGGTTCTCTCGCCGTGGGCGCAACCAAGTCGGAAACGATGCGCAAGGTGGTTCTGCCGGCGGCTCTGCCCGGCGTCGTCTCGGCGCTGATCCTGGCGATCTCCAAGGCGATCGGCGAGACGATGATCGTAGTGATGGCCGCGGGCATGGCCGCGAACCTCACATTGAACCCGCTCGAGGCGGTGACCACCGTCACGGTCCAGATCGGCACCCTGCTCACCGGCGATCAGGAGTTCGACAGCCCCAAGACGCTCGTCGCTTTCGCCCTGGGGCTCGTGTTGTTCGCGATCACGCTGGGGCTCAACATCTACGCACTCTCCGTCGTCAAGCGGTATCGGGAACAGTATGACTGACATCGCCGAACGCACTTCGGTCGCGACCGGGCTTCACACCTCGGACGAGGCGCGGCGCCGCTTGCGCCGGCGCTACGGGGCCGAGTTCAGGTTTCGGGCCATCGGCATCGGCGCCCTGGCGATCTCGGGCCTGTTTCTCGTCATCTTCCTCTCGAGCATCTTCCGCGACGGCATTCCGGCGTTCTTTCAACACTATGTGACGCTCGAAATCCCAGTCGGGCGGGCCGACGTCGATCCGAACAACACGAACGATCGCGCGGTCATCGTTCAAGCGAACTTCGATGGCCTCATTGCGCGGAGCGCGCGGAGTTTGTTCCCCGACGTCACCGATCGGGCGGGCCAGCGCGCCATCACCTCGATCATCTCGACGGGAGCGCCGGTTCTTTTCCGCGAGGCGCTCATCAGGAATCTCGATTGGATCGGAACGACGCAGCGCTACCAGGTACCCATGGACGATCTGGCCGATCTTTTCCTGAAGGGCCAGATCACGCGCGTCGATCGGATGGATACACGCGGGGAACTCGGCGTTTCCGGAGTGCGCGGCACAGTGCAGCTTGCCTCCACCGCCAATAATTTTCAGCCGATCCTCGCGGAGGTGAAGGCGCATCTCGCCCTCCTCGCTTCGCGCGCACGAGGAGCGGCGGCCGGTCAGGAACGCGCCGTCGCACGCCTGGAGGCGGAGCGATCGGGATTGCAGGGTCGAAGGGCGGCAGCTTCTGGGAACGAGGCCGCCCAGATCGATCATCGGCTGGCACAGCTGCAGAGCGACATCGCCGCAGCTCGCGTGCAAATCCAACAGCAGATCGAACTTGCGCAGTCGCTCGAAGGCAGGGCTCGTGCCGCTGACCAGCGCGAGCAGCTCGACAGCAATCTGCCAAGCTACATCGTGCGCATCAACGGCGGTGCCATCAAGCTCAACGAGGTGCAGAGCGCCAACGCGACCGGCACCGTGATCATTCCGCTCCGCTCCGATGCGGTCGCCCGGATCGGCGAGTGGCGGCTGGAACGTATCATTGTGCCGGAGGCGAACCGGCGCTTCAACGACACGCAGCTCCTCCTCGTCGACAGCCTGCGCGAGCGCGGTCTTATCGAAAAGCGCATCTCGCGCGAGTTCTTCACCGGCGGCGCCTCACGAGAGCCGGAACTCGCCGGGATGTGGACGGCGATCGTCGGTTCGTTCATCACCCTCGGGATCACTCTTCTGCTTTGCTTCCCGATTGGCGTTGCCGCGGCAATCTATCTCGAGGAGTTCGCGCCGAAGAACCGCTGGACCGAGATCATCGAGGTCAACATCAACAACCTGGCGGCGGTGCCCTCGATCATCTTCGGCTTGCTCGGCCTTGCCGTCTTCCTCAACTGGTTCGGCATGCCGCGCTCGGCGCCCGTCGTCGGCGGTCTCGTTCTGGCGTTGATGACCTTGCCGATCATCATCATCGCCGCACGGGCCGCACTGAAGGCGGTTCCGCCATCGATCCGCGAGGCAGCGTTGGGCATCGGCGCGTCGCATCAGCAAACCGTGATGCACCACGTCTTGCCTCTCGCGATGCCTGGGATTCTCACCGGTACGATTCTCGGAATGGCTCACGCTCTCGGGGAGACGGCGCCTCTGCTGATGATCGGAATGGTGGCCTTCGTCGTCGATGTTCCGACGTCGCTTACCGATCCCGCGACGCTGATCCCCGTGCAGATCTTCATGTGGGCGGACTTCCCGGAAGTGGCGTTCCAGCAAAAGACCGCGGCCGCGATCATCGTCCTCTTGGCGTTCTTGGTCGTTATGAACGCTGCGGCGGTCATCCTTCGTAAGAAATTCGAACGGCGCTGGTGATCAGGCGCCAGGGGGTAGCGTGATGTCGGACGTCGCAGAAAAGCCGAAAGTCGGCCGGACGGAGACCCCCGGTCACACAAAGATGTCCGGCCGCAAGGTCTGCGTCTTCTACGGCGAGAAGCAGGCTCTGTTCGACGTGGATTTGAACCTGCGCGAGCATACCGTCACGGCTCTGATCGGACCGTCCGGCTGTGGCAAGTCGACGTTCCTGCGCTGCCTGAACCGCATGAACGACACGATCCCGATCTGCCGCGTCACGGGCGAATTGCGCCTCGACACGCAGGACATCTACGACAGGCAGATCGACGTCGTCGAGCTGCGCGCGCGGGTCGGAATGGTGTTCCAGAAGCCGAACCCTTTTCCGAAGTCGATCTTCGAGAACATCGCCTATGGTCCGCGGATCCATGGCCTCACGCGCAACAAGGCGGAGCTCGCGGAGGCGGTCGAGACGGCCCTGCGCCGCGCTTCGCTGTGGGATGAGGTCAAGGACCGCCTGTTCGAGCCCGGCACTGGCCTGTCCGGCGGGCAGCAGCAGCGCCTGTGCATCGCGCGGGCGATCGCGACCAAGCCGGAGGTCATTCTGATGGATGAACCCTGTTCGGCGCTGGATCCGATCGCGACCGCCAAGATCGAAGAGCTCATCGACGAGCTGCGCCAGAACTACACGATCGCCATCGTGACGCACTCGATGCAGCAAGCGGCCCGCGTCTCACAGCGCACCGCCTTCTTCCACCTCGGCTATCTCGTCGAGGAGGGCGACACGGATCAGATCTTCACCAATCCGACCGACAAGCGCACGCAAGACTACATCACGGGCCGCTTCGGCTGATCTGGAGGAAGAAGGAGATGCCCGTGACAGAGCACACCGTCACCGCCTTCGAAAACGAACTGCAGAATCTGGCGAGACGGATCGCGGAGATGGGGGGGCTCGCGGAGAAGGCGGTCACCGATTCCGTGGCCGCGCTCGGGCGGCGCGACTTCGATCTCGCACGCAATGTCATTGCGTCGGACAGCCGGATCGATGCGTTGCAGCGCGAGATCGAAGAAATGACCGTGCTGGTCATCGCTCGACGCCAGCCCGTTGCCTTGGATCTGCGCGAGATCGTCGGCGCGCTGCGCATTTCGAACGATCTCGAGCGGATCGGGGATCTCGCCAAGAACATTGCCAAGCGCGTTCTTGCGATGCGGGGCGCCGTTCACCCGCATCGACTGGTGCACGGGGTCGAGGCCCTGTCCAATCTGGCGCTCGAACAGCTCAAGAACGTCCTTGACGCCTATACGCTGAAGGATCGCGACAAGGCGCTCGGCGTGTGGCGCCGCGACGGGGCGATCGACGCGATGTACACCTCGATCTTCCGGGAGCTCCTCACCTATATGATGGAGGACCCGCGCAACATCACCTCCTGCACGCATCTTCTGTTCACGGCGAAGAACATCGAGCGCATTGGCGATCACGCGACGAACGTCGCCGAGACCGTCTACTATGTGGTGCAAGGGCAACCGATCGCGGACGACAGGCCCAAGAGCGACGACCTGGTCGAGAAAGCGGTCTAAGGGCCATGCCGACGCGCGTGTTGATCGTCGAAGACGAAGAGCCGCTGACTCTTCTGTTGCGCTACAATCTGGAGGCGGAAGGCTACTCGGTCGATTCCGCGGCGCGGGGCGACGACGCGGAAACGCGTCTGCGTGAGACCGTGCCCGACCTCGTGCTCCTCGATTGGATGCTGCCGGGCCTGTCGGGCATCGAGTTGTGCCGGCGTCTGCGCGCGCGCCCGGAAACCGAGCGCCTGCCGATCATCATGCTGACGGCGCGCGGCGAGGAGGGGGAACGCATTCGCGGCCTTTCCGTCGGTGCCGACGACTATGTTGTCAAACCGTTCTCGATCCCCGAGCTCATGGCGCGCGTGCGCACCATCCTGCGGCGCACGCGACCCGAACTGGTGTCGACGCTGCTGAGAGCTGGCGACATCGAGCTTGACCGCGAGACGCGTCGCGTCAGGCGGTCCGGCCGCGAAGTTCATCTCGGGCCGACGGAGTTCCGCTTGCTCGAGTTCCTGATGCAGTCGCCCGGCCGCGTTTTCTCGCGCGAGCAGCTCTTGAACGGCGTGTGGGGCCACGATGTCTATGTCGACGAGCGAACCGTCGACGTGCATATCGGCCGCCTGCGGAAGGCAATCAACAAAGGAACGGCCGCAGACCCGATCCGCACGGTGCGCAGCGCAGGCTACGCCTTCAACGATCAGTTCGGTGCCGCGACCTGAAGCCGCTTCCCTCACCGCGCGCCGGCGGCGCGCTTGTCGCGTCGCCGGTCTTGGGAGGGTTGATAGGCGATGGCGCAGTGATACGGGCAATACGGTAGAGCCGAGGCGGTCTGCGCGCCGCAGAACTTGAAATCGGACGAGGCCGGGTCGCCCTCCGGCCAGCGGCACGTGCGCTCACTGAGTTGGAGAATGCCGACGCGGCCCTCCGGCGAGGGCGCTGGAAAGGGAATGGCAATGGCGGGTGCACGTTCTTGATTTTCCGCCGGGAGCAGTTCTCGCTTGAGCGCGTTCGCTCCGAAGACGAGCGGCTGGATGCTCGGACGGCCATGGTGGTTGTTCGGACGCATCTTCGGTCGCGAGGCGCGCGGTGTCGTCGTCACGGTCTTGGTTCGGCCCGACAGGCCGAGCCGATGCACCTTACCGATCACGGCGTTGCGTGTGACACCACCGAGTTGCGCGGCGATCTGGCTTGCCGACAATCCGTCGTTCCAAAGCTTCTTCAGCTGCTCAACGCGCTCGTCCGTCCACACGATCATTGCCATCATCCTCCTGAACAACCGGCCGAATCCCCCACCGTTGCCGTGCGCTCGCCAAGGCACGGGCTGATCGAGGCCCTGAGTTCGGAATGCGGAAACGCCTACGAGATGTCGTACCCGATGTCGGCGAAGCTACAACGGGCTGAATCGGCGGCGCAAGAGTCGCCCCGGCGGTCCCGGTCTTCTTCAACAGGCTTGTGGCGAAGATGAGTCGCCTCCCAGCGCGCTCCGGGCCAGGCCGAAGCTCGGCTGAACGGCTGCGGGTTCAGCGGATTTCGTTGACAGAATCCGCCAGAAAAATAGAATGAAAATCCCAGGAAAGGCCGCCAGCGGGGCGGCCTCTTCTTTTTCCACCCGCCGGAGAAGGGCCAGAAAATGTCCACCGTCTCGCCGCTGCTGCCGACCTTTGCGCGCGCGGAGTTGACCTTTGAGCGAGGCGAAGGAGTAACGCTCTACGGCACGGACGGACAGGCCTATCTCGACTTCGCCGCCGGCATCGCCGTCAATTCGCTCGGCCATTGCCATCCTCATCTCGTCGCGGCAATCGAGACGCAGGCGAAGAAGCTCTGGCACGTCTCGAACATGTATCGCATTCCGGAGCAGGAGCGCCTCGGTCGCCGCCTCGTGGACGCAACGGGGCTCGACTACGCCTTCTTCTGCAATTCGGGCGCCGAGGCCAATGAGGGCGCCATCAAGCTGGTGCGCAAGTATCATTCGCACCACGGCCGGCCGCAGCGCTATCGCATCATCACCTTCGAGGGCGCCTTTCATGGCCGCACCCTTGCGACCATCGCCGCCGGCGGACAGAAGAAGTATCTCGACGGCTTCGGCCCGAAGGTTGAAGGTTTCGATCAGGTGCCCTTCGGCGATCACGATGCGCTGAAGGCGGCAATCGGCCCCGAGACCGCCGGCATCATGATCGAACCGATCCAGGGTGAAGGCGGCGTCAGGACCGTTCCGGAGCAGTGTCTCAAAGGTCTGCGCGCCCTTTGCGACGAGCATGACCTTCTTCTCGTCTTCGACGAAGTGCAGACGGGCGTCGGGCGCACGGGAAAGCTGTTCGCGTGGGAGTGGTCGGGGGTGAAGCCGGATGTGCTCACCATTGCCAAGGGCATCGGCGGCGGCTTCCCGGTCGGCGCCTTTCTTGCAACCGAGGCGGCGGGCGTCGGCATGACGGCGGGCACGCATGGCACGACCTTCGGCGGCAATCCGCTCGCCTGTGCAGTCGCGAATGCCGTCCTCGACGTGGTGCTCGATGATCCAGCCTTCCTGGAACGCGTGCGCCGCGTGGCCTCCCACGCCCAGCAGCGCCTCGCGAGCCTCGCCGGGCGGCACGGGCGCGTGATCGAAGAAGTGCGCGGCGAAGGCCTTCTCCTCGGGCTGAAGCTCAAGACGCCGTCCGGCGACATGGTGGCGCTCCTGCGCAAGCACCGGCTGTTGACCGCCGCTGCCGGCGACAACGTCGTCCGTCTTCTGCCGCCCCTGATCGCGACCGAACAGGATGTCGACACGGCCGTGTCGCGCATCGATGCCGCCTGTGCCGAAGTCGAGGCGCAGATGGCCGAGAAGGCGATGCCGGGAGCAGCCGCATGACCGCGCACACGAACGGCGCCGTGCGCCACTTTCTCGACATCGCGAACCATTCGCCGGCCGAGCTGCGTGCGATGCTCGACTGGGCGAGGACGGTGAAGGCAGCCAAGAAAACCGGCGCCGTCGCGTCGAAGCCACTCGAAGGCAAAACGATTGCCATGATCTTCGAGCAACCATCCCTCCGCACGCGGGTTTCGTTCGAAATCGGAATCCGTGATCTTGGCGGAACGCCGATGATGTTGACGGGCAGAGAGATCGAACTCGGCGAACGGGAATCGATTGCGGATACCGCGCGCGTCTTTTCGCGCTATGTCGATGCCATCATGATCCGCCTGCTGTCGCACGATCGACTGATGGAGCTTGCGGCGCATGCCACGGTCCCGGTCATCAACGGTCTCACCAAACGCTCGCACCCCTGCCAAGTGATGGCGGACGTGATGACCTTCGAAGAGCACCGCGGCTCGATCCGCGGGCGCAAGGTCGCTTGGACTGGCGACTCCAACAACGTGCTTTCCTCATGGGTCCACGCGTCGGCGCGGTTCGATTTCGCGCTCGACATTGCAACGCCCGAGGAATTGGCGCCACGACCGGATCTCATGGATTGGGCGCGTCGAGAAGGCGCGCGCGTGCGTCACGTCGTGTCGCCCGAGCGCGCGGTGGAAGGCGCCGACTGCGTCGTCACCGACACCTGGGTGTCGATGGGCGACGGCGACAAGGAGCGGCGCAACAACCTGCTCGCCCGCTATCAGGTGAACGGCGCGTTGATGAGCGAAGCAAAACGGGATGCGATCTTCATGCACTGCTTGCCGGCTTATCGCGGCAAGGAGGTGACGGACGAGGTGATGGACGGACCTCACTCGGTCGTCTTCGACGAGGCCGAGAACCGGTTGCACGCGCAGAAGGGCATTCTCGCATGGTGCTTCGGCAGTGTGACGCCGTGATCACGCCGGGCGTGCGACCCGCGCGCGACGTCCCCGACGATTCCGTCCTGCCGTTTCAGGTCGAGTCGCTCGACGTGCGCGGGCGCATCGTGCGGCTCGGCCCAATTCTCGACGAGTTCCTGGCGCGACACGACTATCCGAAGCCGGTCTCGACCCTTCTGGCGGAAGCCGTCGGATTGACGCTCCTCGTCGGCACCGCGCTGAAGTTCGAGGGGCGCTTCATCCTGCAGACGCAAGGCGACGGTCCGGTTGCAATGCTGGTCGTCGACTTCGAAACGCCCAACAAGCTGCGCGCCTGTGCGCGGTTCGATCGCTCCGCCGTCGATACCGCGATCCGATCAGGCCACACCTCGGCAGCTGACCTCCTCGGCCGCGGCCATCTTGCCATGACCATCGATCGCGGCCCGGACATGCAGCGCTACCAAGGCCTGGTCGAGCTTGACGGCACGTCGCTCGAGGCTGCGGCGCATACCTACTTCCAACGCTCGGAGCAGATCCCGAGCTTCGTGCGCCTTGCGGTTGCCGAGAGCGTCACCGCGTCCGATGGGACCTATCGGTCGCAATGGCGCGCCGGCGGCATGCTCCTGCAATTCCTTCCGGAGAGCCCGGAGCGCCGCCGCATGGCGGACCTGCCGCCGGGTGATACTCCGCCCGACTGGGTTCCCCTGGTTCACCGGGAAGACGATAGCTGGGTCACCGCGCGAACGCTGGCGGAAACACTCGGGAGCGACGAACTCGTCGACCCAAGCTCGTCTCCAGAACAGCTCCTGTATCATCTCTTTCATGAACAAGGCGTACGTGTCTTCACTCCCATGATGGTCGAAACCCACTGTCGTTGCTCGCAATCACGGATCGCCGACATGCTGCGCAGCTTCACGGCCGATGAACGGGCCGACATGACCGTTGACGGCCGCATCACCGTCACGTGCGAGTTCTGTTCGCAAAGCTTCGGCTTTGCCGCGGACGCCGTGGCGACCTGATGCGCCGGATCGACGAGGGCGGCGGGGGAGGGCTTGCGGCGGGGCGCATCCGCGGAAAGCCGTTCACCATCGCGGCCTGCATCGTTCTGGCGGCCGTGTTCGTCGTCGGGCTCGCCGCCACCTGGTTTGGCGGCGACACGATTCAGCACATCGTCGCGAACGCGCGTGCGATGGAGGTGTGGGCGCGCGGCCTCGGCATCGTGGCTGCTATCGGATACTTCCTCATCATCGCGGCGACGCTGCTGCTCGCGATTCCGATTGGCAACGTGCTCCTTTTCGTCGCGAGCTATCTGATCGGCATGCCCATGGCACTTGGGGCGCATGTCTTGGCCATTCTCGTCGTGGCTCCGATCCACTATACGCTCGCCAACCTTGGCATCGCTGGCCCGCTCCAGCGATGGGCCGAGGCCTTGATCGAAGAGCGGAAGTCGAAGATCGGCTCGGCGGTTTTCACGGCGGCGCGCCGCGACGGCATCGCCACGTCGATCGTGCTGCGTCTCGGTCTTGGCGTGCCCAACGCCGTTGTGAACGTCATGGCTGCGCTGCTCGGCATTTCCCTGCTGAGTTACCTCATCGGCTCGGCACTGGTCGTATGGATGCGGCCGACGATCATCGCCTGGCTCGGCAGCAGCCTCGCCACGCTCGAAAGCGCGGCGGATGTGACGACGGCCATTGCGCAAGCGACGGCGCTTGCCGTACCCCTCGTGATCATTCCGCTCGGCGTGACTGTTTGGTTGGCCCGGCGCTATATTCCGCGCGTGCAGCGCTGACCTCACAAATGCCCTTTGGCGCAGGCAGTGGCGAGTTCGTCGAGGAACCGCTCGCAACGACGCAGCTCACCGGTCGCTATCCATTCGTCGGGCTGGTGCGCCTGATCGATGGAACCGGGCCCGCAGATGACCGTGGCGATTCCCGCCTTCTGGAACTGGCCCCCTTCGGTCGCGAAACCGACCGTGATCGTGCGGTTCGATCCGGTGAAACGGAGCGCCGAGCGCTCCGCGAGCGAGTCGGGTTCAGGGCCGATCGCCGGTGCCGTGAACTCCCGAACCGTCTCGATGCGCGCCAAGGGCGCGGTGCGCCGCAGGAACGGAAGAACCTCGGCCGCGGCGTAGGCTTGGACGCGACGCGGGACCTCCTCCGGGTCCAGGTTGGGCAAGCCGCGGAATTCCCAGTGAAAGCGCGCTTGTTTCGCGATGATGTTGCGCGCCGTACCACCGGAAAACGTGCCGACGTGGATGGTTGAATAGGGCGGGTCGAAGCGTCCGGTGGGGTCGCCGCGCTGCATCAACTCTTGCGCCAGACGATTGATCTCCACAACGAGCATGGCGCCGGCCACGACGGCGCTCGCCCCCTGCTCTGGTTGCGAGGAATGATATTCCTTGCCGGTGACTTCAGTGACGAACCCGGCGCAGGACTTGTGCGCATTTGCAACCTGCATCTCGGTCGGCTCCCCGACGATGGTTGCGAGCGGCTTCGGTAGATCCTGGCCGAACCGGCGGATGGTGTGAAGCACGCCCTCGCAGGTGATTTCCTCATCGTAGGACAGAAGCACGTGGATTGGCGTCGCCAGCGGCGCGGCCAGGAACTTCGGCAACTTGGCAAGACAACAGGCAATGAAGCCCTTCATGTCGCAGGCGCCGCGCCCGTAGAGCCGGCCATCGCGCTCGGTCAGTGTGAACGGGTCATTCGTCCACGCTTGCCCGGCGACGGGAACGACATCCGTGTGCCCTGATAGGCAGATGCCGCCGCGCTCCTTCGGCCCTACGGTGAAAAAGAGCGAAGCCTTGTCCTGCACCGGATCGGGCACGCGAACAGGCTCGATGCCGAGATCGCGCACGTAGCTCTCGACCCAATCGATGAGCGCCACGTTCGAGCGCGAACTCGTCGTATCGAACGCGACGAGGCGCTCCAGGATGTCTTCGGTGCTCAGTTGCGGCATTGCACTTCCTTATCAACGCTCGCTTAGCCGCGCCAGAACCGGGGCAGCAACAGAACCAGCACGGTGAAGAGCTCGAGCCGTCCGACCAGCATGGCGAAGGAGAGGAGCCAGAGGACGGCGTCGGGGAAGTCCTTGAAATTGCCGGCGGGTCCCACGATCGGCCCGAGGCCGGGACCAACGTTGGAGAGGCAAGCGATCGTGGCCGAGAACGCCGTGACCCAATCATAACCCCACGCCGTGATCGCGAGGCCGATGCAGAAGAAGACGAAAACGTAAATGCCGATGAAGGTGTAGACGCTCAGGATCAACTCGTCGTCGATGGTACGGCCCTGGTAGCGAGCGACGATGACGGAGGAGGGATAGACCGTCTTCACCATCGCCTTGCGCATGCCTTCAAAGGCAATCATCCATCGGAATGTCTTGATGCCGCCGGCCGTCGATCCAGAACACGCGCCGAGGAACATGATGATGAAAAGCAGAACGTCGGAGAACGGTCCCCAATTCGTGTAGTCCGCGGCGACGAAACCGGTCGTCGATATAATGGTCACGACGTTGAACAGCGTCCAGCGCAACGCATCGTGACCGCTGACGATGCCACGAAGTTCGACATAGAGCCAATAGGCCAAGGTGGCGACGACGATGATGCCGATGAACACCCGGATCTGACGATCGCGGAAGAAGACAGCAGGTTTTCCGCGCAAGAAGTGCAGATAGGCCAAGAACGGCAGCGAGCCGAGAAGCATGCCCACGATCGCGACCCATTCGATTGCGGCGCTCTTGAAGAAACCGATGGAGGCGTCCTTCGTCGAGAAGCCGCCCGTCGAGATCGCCGGGAGCGCATGCGCGAACGCATCGAACAGCGTCATGCCGGCGAGCGCGAAGGCGATCGTGATGCCGAGAACCAGAAGCACATAGATCGTGATGATGGCGCCGGAAATCTGGGCCGTGCGTGGCAACAATTTCTCCGAACGGTCGGACGACTCGGTGCGGAACAATTGCATGCCACCGATCTGCAGCATGGGCAGAACGGATATCGCGAGCACGATGATCCCGATGCCGCCAAGGCCCTGGAGGAGCGCGCGCCACATCAGGATGCCGGGCGGGCCGGTGTCGAGGCCCACCAGAACCGTCGAGCCGGTGGTGGTCAGGGCGGACATGGCTTCGAAATAAGCGCCGGCATAGCTCGGCCGGAATTCGGAGAAGTAGATCGGCAATGCCGCGAAAGCGGAGACAATCACCCAGGCGAGTGTCGTGAGGAGGAAGGCTTGCCGAAGCGACAACCGCGTCGGGCCACTCTGGCGCCCGGCAAGCGTCATGCTCACGCCGAGAAAGATGGTGACACCGGCCGAGACGACGAAGACGACCCAATCTTGATTCCCAACCGACACGTCGAACAACGCCGGGATGAACATGAAGGTCCCGAGCGTGACGAGCAGGACGCCGTTGACGGAGAAGATCGGGCGGAGGTCGAGCAAAGGCGCTTCCAGAACCGATTGTGATGTGAGGGCTGACGCTTCGCGCGTTACGGGCTCAGTTCACCGTGCGCTTTCCATACGGGCTGTCGAGCGAAAACGCGGGAATCTCGACCGAGAACATCTCGCCGCTTTCGGTCTGCATGTCGTAAAGGCCGCTCATGAACCCCGTGGCGGTCGCCAGCGGACAGCCGGACGTGTATTCGAAGTGGCCGCCCGGCGCGAGGACGGGTTCTTGGCCGACCACGCCCGGGCCGCGGACTTCCTGAACCTTGCCGTTGCCGTCGGTGATTCGCCAATAGCGGGAGCGCAGCTGCACCGTCTCACTCCCGAGATTGGCGATGTCGACGGTATATGCCCAAAAGTAGAGGCCGTCCGACGGTGCCGATTGGTCGTCGAGGAATCGCGGCTCGACGCGCACGCGGATCGAACGCGTTACCTTCTCGTAGGGCATGGCACCCCCGGCAGTCATATAAGCCGCGGCAGGGCGGCCGCGGCGATCATCCCTGCCGTGGGTTAGGCAGCAGCAAGCGCGCCGTCAATGTCGGCGACCAGGTCTTCGACATGTTCGAGGCCTACGGACAAGCGCACATAACCTTCCGAAATACCCATCTCCACCCGGGTTTCCGGGCTGAAGCGCTGGTGGGTGGTGGTCGCCGGATGGGTGATGAGGCTCTTGGCATCTCCGAGATTGTTGGAAATGCGAATGATCGACAGGGCGTTGAGAAAGCGAAACGCCCGGTCGCGCCCCCCAGGCAGCTCGAACCCGATCAAGGTTCCGCCGCCCGCCATCTGCCAGCGCGCGAGGAGCGCTTGCGGGTGGTCCTTCCGCCAAGGATAGACGACCCGCTTCAGCGCGGGATGATCGGCAAGACGATCCGCGAGAGCCGTGGCGGTTGCAACTTGCCGTGCCACGCGCACGGATAAGGTCTCGAGGCCCTTCAGCAACACCCATGCGTTGAACGGGGAGATCGACGGCCCGGTCTGGCGCAGCAAGGTATGGTAGTGGTCCTGCACGACCTGCTTGGAGGACAAGATCACCCCGCCGAGGCAGCGCCCCTGGCCGTCGATGTGTTTCGTCGCCGAGTAGACGACGACGTCGGCGCCAAGCCGGAACGGCGATTGCAGCAGGGGCGTCGCAAACACGTTGTCGACGACGAGTTTCGCGTCCGCCGCGCGTGCGATCTCCGCGATCGCCCCGATGTCGAGAACGTCGAGGGTGGGATTGGTGGGGCTCTCCAGGAAGAACGCCTTCGTTTCCGGCCGAACGGCCGCGCGCCACGCATCAAGGTCGGTCCCGTTGACGAGCGTCGAGGCGACACCGAAGCGCGGCAGCAATTCCTCGACCACGTAGCGGCACGAGCCGAACAGCTTCGAGGCCGCAACGACATGATCGCCGGCCCTCACCAGGCCCATCAGCGCCGTGGTGACCGCTGCCATGCCCGAAGCGGTGGCGCGGGCGGCCTCCGCCCCCTCGAGCGCGGCCATGCGCTCTTCGAACATCGCAATCGTCGGGTTCGAAAAGCGCGAATAGATGAAGCCGGGCTCCGTGCCTCCGAAGCGCGCAGCGCATGTCTCCGCGTCGTCGTAGACGAAGCCCTGCGTCAGATAGAGAGCCTCCGACGTTTCACCGAACGACGAACGGGATTGCCCCGCATGCACGGCGCGGGTTTCAGGATGGAGGTTGTGCGGGTCGAGGCGGCGAGGGAGGGCGGTCACGACGGGTCACCAGCGGCACGAAGCGCCCGGCCTGAGCCGATCGCGCGCGCCGAAGACACGCCAACCGGCCCTTTAGCGAATTGTTTTGCGTGGCTGCAAGCCGGCCGGGCCAAATCACCACGGGCGACGCCGTCGCCGGATCGTTCGATATAACGAACGATCCGTTCGGGTCAAGAGCAAGCTTGCTGTGGAAAGCCGGCATCGTGAAGCGCCTGCTGGCGCACGCGCGTGGTTGTTGGCGTAAGCTCGGGAAGCCAGTTGAAGGACGACGCCATGCCGGCTCGGGTCCATCGCATCATGCCGGACGATCTTGATCTCGATACCAGTCCCGAGCAGTCGGCGGCGCTGCCGACCATGTCGGGTCTCTTGCCGCGCCAGGAGATCCGCAAGCTCGTGCTGCGCAAGATGGTGCAAGCGACGGCCGGCATCGAGGAGACGCAGTTCCAGCCGGCGAGCCTCGATCTGCGCCTGGGCGCCAAGGCGTACCGGATTCGTGCGAGCTTCCTCCCGGGGGCCGATCGCACGGTCGCGCAGCGGCTCGAGGCGCTCGCCTCGGACGAGATCACCCTCGATGGCGGTGCCGTCCTCGACAAGGGTTTCGTCTACCTCGTCGAGCTGCAGGAATTCCTGCGCCTGCCGCCGAGCATCGCCGCGCTTGCCAATCCGAAGAGCTCGACGGGCCGCCTCGACGTGTTCACGCGCCTGATCGCGGACGGGGCCGACGCCTTCGATGCCGTGCCCGGTGGCTATGACGGCCCGCTCTATGCGGAGATTTCGCCGCGCAGCTTCTCGATCCGCGTGCGCCGGGGTACGCGGCTCAACCAAATCCGCTTCCGTCGCCGCGTCGGCTTGCAGGGCGCCTACGCGGCGTTCCACCTGTCCGACAAGGACCTTGCGGAGCGCCACGCCGCGATGCCGCTGGTCGACGGCGAGCCGACGATCCGCAACGGCCTCGTCTTTCGCATCGACCTGTCGAGCGGGCTCGCGCCGGACGGTGTCGTCGGCTATCGAGCGAAGCCCTACACGGACGTCATCGACCTTGACCGCATCGCAGCCTATGACGTCGAGGACTATTGGGAACCGGTACGCGCCCGGCCGCTGGGGCAACTCCTCCTCGACCCCAACGAATTCTACATTCTCGCCTCGGCCGAGCGCCTGCACATCCCGCCGGATCTCGCCGCCGAGATGGTGCCGATCGATCCGATGATGGGCGAGTTCCGCGTGCACTACGCGGGCTTCTTCGATCCGGGATTCGGGTGGAGCGAGGGCAATATGCCGGGCAGTCGTGGCGTGCTCGAAGTGCGCAGCCACGAAGTGCCCTTCCTGCTCGAAGACCGGCAGGCCATGGGCCGCCTGGTCTTCGAGCGCCTCGCCGGCGAACCCGACGTGCTCTACGGCCGCACGCCGGTCTCGAACTACCAGGGGCAGGGGCTGAAGCTCTCGAAGCATTTCCGGTGATCTGTGCGCCGCCGCAAGCGCGGCGGGCATGATTTGCGCTGGCGGCGCGGCAGCTGTGGCTTCACCTTGCTGGTCGAACGGAGAGACCCGCGATGACCACGCCCATCGACCCCGGCACGCGCATCGGCCATGTCCATTTGAAAGTCGCCGACCTTGACCGGGCCCTTGGGTTCTGGTGCGGCGTTCTCGGCTTCGAGCTGATGCAACGCTACGGCACGCAGGCGGCGTTCGTGTCGGCCGGCGGCTACCACCATCACATCGGCCTCAACACCTGGGAGAGCAGGGGCGGCTCGCCGCCGCCGCGCGGAACGACCGGGCTCTTCCACGTCGCGGTCTTGTATCCGACGCGCGCGGCGCTCGCGGATGCGTTCAGGCGCCTCATCGCCGCCGGCATCGCCCTCGACGGCGCGTCCGATCACGGCGTCAGCGAAGCCCTGTATCTGCGCGATCCGGACGACAACGGCGTCGAGCTCTACCGCGACCGCCCCGAGACCGAGTGGCCGCGCGGTCCGAGCGGCGAACTCGCCATGGTCACCGAACCTCTCGACCTCGACGGCCTTCTCGCTGTTCAGTGAACGTCACGATCGCCGCGCCATTTCCGTGCGCATGGCCTTCACTTCGGCGGTCAGCGCCTCGATGCGCGCGATGAGCTGTTCTTCGCTGTGCGCGGGGTGCATGATCTTCGGCGCCTCGTCCGCCGTAACCTCGTCGAGGGCGGTGACGACCACGCCGATGAACAGGTTGAGCACCATGAACGCGGACAACATCATGAACATGATAATGAAGAACGACGCGAAGCGGTGCTCCTTCTCGCTCAACGGTTTGACGATACCGTTCGACCAATCGTCGAAAGTCATCGCCTGGAACAAAGTATAGATTGAATTGCCCAGCGTGCCGAACAGCTCCGGATTGGTTTCCCCGTAGAGCTTGGTCGCGATCACCGCGAACACGTAATAGACGATGACGAGCAGAAGCCCGATCGAAGCCATGCCCGGCAACGCGCCGATGAGGCCCGCGGTCACTTTGCGCAGCGAAGGCACGACGGTGACGAGGCGCAAGACGCGGAGGATGCGGAGCGCCCGCAGAACCGACAGGGAATCCGTCGTCGGGATCAGAGCAATGGCGACGACGAACAGATCGAAAAGGCTCCAGGGATCCTTGAAGAAGGCGCCGCGATGGACCGCAATGCGCGCGATCAGTTCGACCACGAAGATGGCAAGGATCACCTGATCGGTCGCTTGCAGGATACCGCCAAAGGCGTCCATCACCGTCTTTGACGTTTCGAGCCCGAGCGTGATCGCGTTGATCACGATCAGGATCACGATGAACCGCTCGAAGCGGGCATCGGAGATGACATGGCGTAGTTTGTCGAGCATTGGGGCACCCTGCATGGTCACGAACCGCGGTTCATTGGTTGTCGTTTGAGGTCGGCGACCTCGGCGCGCAGCGCGCGAAGCTCGGCGAGGATGTGAGCCTCGACGGCGGTCTCGGCGGCAATGACCTTCTCTGTCGCGGCTTCCGTTTCCTTCTGCATGGCGGTGACGACCACGCCGATGAAGAGGTTCAGCACCATGAATGTCGTGACCACGATGTAGGGGATGAAGAAGAGCCAAGCCGCGGGATACTTGTCCATGACCGGCCGGACGATCTCATTCGCCCAACCTTCGAGCGTCATGATCTGAAAGAGCGTGAAAGCCGAGGCGCCGAGCGTGCCGAACAGGCGCTCGAAATCCTCGCCGAAAAGCTTCGTCGCCATCACCGCGAAGACGTAGAAGATGATGCTAAGGAGAAGCGTGATCGAGCCCATCCCCGGCAACGCCGTGATCAGCCCCCCAACGACGCGGCGCAGCGATGGCAGAACGGTGATGAGACGCAGGACGCGCAGGACCCGCAGCGCGCGCAGCACCGATAGCGACCCCGTGGCCGGGATCAACGCAATCACGACGACCAGAAAGTCGAACACGCTCCATGGGTCCTTGAAGAAGGACCACCGGTTCACGATGAGCCGGGCGGTGATTTCGACGACGAAGATGGACAGGATGATCTTATCGGCCCACAGGATCCAGTCGCCCCACGCGTCCATGAGGGACTTCGACGTTTCCATCCCGAGGGTAACGGCATTGGTGAGAATGAGGGCCATGATCACGCGTTCGGTGATCGGCCGCGCAAGAAGATCGCGGAGCGTCGCGGTCACGGAAGTATCCTGCAGGTGGGCCTTGGGCGGACGCACCCGGATGTACGCCCCGGATCGACGGCGTCAACCCGCCACAGCCACTGTGCTGGATCGGAGACGTTTGAGACTGGGTGACGAATGATGGGGGTCCCGTCAGGTTCGGGTTGCTGAAGCTCGAATCGTCAGGAGACCCCCATGCAGGTGATTGGCCTGCCCGGCCAT
>JBGFRS010000037.1:0-22274 GCA_041694995.1 Pseudomonadota bacterium
GCGACAACGTGACCATGTCGGTCGAGCTGATCACCCCGATCGCCATGGAGGAGAAGCTGCGCTTCGCCATCCGCGAGGGCGGCCGTACCGTCGGCGCCGGCGTCGTCGCTTCCATCGTCGAGTGAATGAGCCCGCTCCGGCGCGCTGGCCTCACCGCCCGCGCGCCGACGCGTTCGAGGACCTAGGACCATGAACGGTCAGAACATCCGCATCCGCCTCAAGGCGTTTGATCACCGCGTGCTCGATCTCTCGACACGCGAGATCGTCAACACCGCGAAGCGAACCGGTGCCCAGGTGCGCGGACCAATTCCGCTCCCGACGCGCATCGAGAAGTTCACGGTCAATCGTTCGCCGCACATCGACAAGAAGTCGCGCGAACAGTTCGAGATGCGCACGCACAAGCGGCTCCTCGACATCGTGGACCCGACCCCGCAGACGGTCGATGCATTGATGAAGCTCGATCTCGCGGCGGGCGTCGACGTCGAGATCAAGCTCTGAGGAAACCCCGGGGCTTGCGGCCGCACGCCACGCCCCGAAACGAAGAAGGTATGACCCGATGCGTTCCGGTGTCATCGCACAGAAGGTCGGCATGACCCGCATCTTCACCGATGCAGGCGAGCACGTCCCGGTGACGGTGCTGAAGCTCGACTCCTGCCAGGTTGTCGCGCACCGCACTGCCGAGAAGAACGGCTATGTCGCCGTTCAACTCGGTTGCGGCAAAGCGAAAGTAAAGAACATGCCGAAGGCCCAACGCGGTCACTTCGCTGTGGCGAAAGTGGAGCCGAAGCGCGAACTCGCAGAGTTTCGTGTCGATGCTGACGCGCTCATCCCAGTCGGCGCCGAATTAACCGCAGATCACTTCGTCGCCGGGCAGTTCGTCGACGTGACCGGCAACAGCATCGGCAAGGGCTTCGCCGGTGCTATGAAGCGCTGGAATTTCGGTGGCCTGCGCGCAACGCACGGTGTCTCCGTGTCGCACCGCTCGCATGGATCTACCGGCAACCGCCAGGATCCGGGCCGTACCTTTCCGGGCAAGAAGATGGCCGGCCATCTCGGCCAGGAGCGCGTCACCACGCAGAACCTCAAGGTCGTGAAGACCGACGCAGAGCGCGGTCTCATTCTCGTCGAAGGATCGGTACCGGGTTCGAAGGGCGGCTGGATCCTCGTACGCGATGCCGTGAAGCGGCCGCTGCCGAAGGAAGCACCGAAGCCGGGTGCCTTCCGCATGCCGGCGACCGAAAACCAGGGGGCTTGAGATGGACCTCAAAGTCACGACCCTCGACGGCAAGGATGCCGGATCGGTCCAAGTCTCGGACGATATCTTCGGGCTCGAGCCACGCGTTGACCTCCTGCACCGCGTCGTGCGCTGGCAGCTCGCCAAGCGTCGCGCCGGGACGCACGACGTGAAGAACCGCGCGGAGATCAACCGCACGGGCAAGAAAATGTACCGGCAGAAAGGAACGGGCCGCGCCCGTCACTCCTCGGCCCGTGCGCCGCAATTCCGTGGTGGCGGCCGGGTTTTCGGGCCGACGCCGCGCGACCACGGTCACGGTCTACCGAAGAAGGTGCGTGCGCTCGGGCTCAAGCACGCGCTGTCGGCAAAGTTCAAGAGCGCTGACCTCATCGTCGTCGATGCGGCGGCGATTGATGCGGCGAAGACGAAGGACCTTATCGCGCGTTTCGGCAAGCTCGGTCTCGCCAGCGCACTAATCGTCGACGGCGCCAGCGTCGACCATAATTTCGGGCTCGCTGCCCGCAACATTCCGAACATCGACGTGCTGCCGGTCGCCGGCATCAACGTCTACGACATCCTGCGCCGCGACAAGCTCGTGCTGACGCGGGCCGCGGTCGATGCGCTGGAGGCGCGCTTCAAATGACCGACCCACGCCACTACGACGTCATCCGTTCGCCGGTCATCACCGAGAAATCGACGGCGGCATCGGAAAACAACCAAGTGATTTTCCGCGTCGCGATGGATGCGACGAAACCGCAGATCAAGGAAGCAGTCGAGAAGCTGTTCGACGTGAAGGTCGCCGCGGTTAACACCCTCGTCACCAAGGGTAAGACCAAGCGCTTCAAAGGCCGTCTCGGTCAGCGGAGCGATGTGAAGAAAGCCGTCGTGACGCTGGCGGACGGCCAGTCGATCGACGTGACCACGGGCCTGTGAGGAGCGCACGATGGCGCTGAAGACCTACAAGCCGACGACCCCGGGCCAGCGTCAACTGGTGCTGGTGGACAAGTCGCACTTGCACAAGGGCAAGCCGGTCAAGACGCTGACC
Source organism: Pseudomonadota bacterium (assembly GCA_041694995.1). Classification (GTDB taxonomy): domain Bacteria; phylum Pseudomonadota; class Alphaproteobacteria; order Rhizobiales; family UBA4765; genus Raskinella. The sequence goes on from JBGFRS010000037.1 coordinate 2,280, forward strand.
GAGGGGCTGTCCGCCTCGGGCGGGCGCAACAACAATGGCCGGGTCACCGTCCGCTTCCGCGGTGGTGGTCACAAGCGCACGTATCGCGTCGTGGACTTCAAGCGCCGCGACCAGCTTGGCAAATCGGCCATTGTCGAGCGCCTCGAATACGATCCAAACCGCACGGCGTTCCTTGCCCTCATCAAGTACGAGGACGGCACGCTCGCCTATATCCTCGCGCCGCAGCGCCTCGCCACTGGCGACACTGTGGTCGCGGGCGACCATGTCGACGTGAAGCCAGGCAACGCGATGCCGCTCGCGAGCATGCCGGTCGGCACCATTGTGCACAACATCGAGCTCAAAATCGGCAAGGGCGGTGCAATGGCGCGTTCCGCCGGTACCTACGCGCAGATCGTCGGGCGTCAGGAAGGTTATGTCATCCTGCGCTTGAACTCGGGCGAGCAGCGTCTGGTGCACGGCCAGTGTTTCGGCACGGTCGGTGCAGTGTCCAATCCCGATCACATGAACGAGTCGATCGGTAAGGCTGGCCGCACGCGCTGGATGGGTCGTCGCCCGCACAATCGCGGGGTCGCCATGAACCCCATCGATCACCCTCATGGTGGTGGCGAAGGCCGTACATCGGGGGGCCGTCACCCGGTCACCCCGTGGGGTTTCCCGACCAAAGGCAAGAAGACCCGCAACAACAAGTCGACCAGCAAGTTCATCGTGCGCTCGCGGCACGCGAAGAAGCAGGGCAAGTGAGGTAGCAGCGATGGCGCGTTCGGTTTGGAAGGGCCCGTTCGTCGACGGCTATCTGCTCAAGAAGGCAGAGACCGCGCGAGGCTCGCAACGCTCGGAAGTGATCAAGATATGGAGCCGCCGCTCCACGATCCTGCCCCAGTTCGTCGGGCTCACCTTCGGCGTCTACAACGGTCAGAAGCACATTCCCGTCTCGGTGTCGGAGGAGATGGTGGGCATGAAGTTCGGTGAGTTCGCGCCGACACGCACCTTCTACGGTCACTCCGGCGACAAGAAAGCGAAGAGGAAGTGAGCCATGGGTAAGCCTGCCCGTGAGCGGGTCCTGAAGGACAACGAGGCCAAGGCGGTCGCTCGGAATCTCCGGGTCAGTCCGCAGAAGCTGAACCTCGTCGCGCAAATGATCCGCGGCAAGTCGGCGTCCAGTGCACTCGCCGATCTCGCCTTCTCACGCAAGCGCATCGCGCGCGACGTGAAGAAGACGCTCGAGAGCGCCATTGCCAATGCTGAGAACAATCACGAGCTCGACGTCGACGATCTCATCGTCGCCGAAGCTCACGTTGGAACCGCCTTCGCTATCAAGCGCTTCCATGCGCGCGGCCGCGGCCGGGCGGCGACGGTCTACTGTCCCTTCGCGCATCTGACGATTGTCGTGCGCCAAGTCGAGGAGCGTGCGTGATGGGTCAGAAGGTCAATCCCGTCGGTCTTCGTCTCGGGATCAACCGGACGTGGGACAGCCGCTGGTATGCCGGTCGCGGCGAGTACGGAAAGCTCCTGCACGAGGACATCAAGATCCGGGATGCGCTGCTCGAAGATCTGAAGCAGGCCGCTGTCTCGAAAGTCATCATCGAACGGCCGCACAAGAAGTGCCGCGTGACCATCCACTCGGCGCGCCCGGGCATCGTCATCGGCAAGAAGGGCGCCGACATCGACAAGATCCGCAAGAAGGTCGCGGACATGACGAAGTCGGACGTCGTCGTGAACATCGTCGAGATACGCAAGCCTGAGATCGATGCGACGTTGGTCGCCGAATCGATTGCCCAGCAGCTCGAGCGTCGCGTTGCGTTCCGCCGTGCCATGAAGCGCGCCGTTCAGTCGGCGATGCGCATGGGCGCGCAAGGCATTCGCATCAACTGCTCGGGACGTCTCGGCGGTGCTGAAATCGCGCGCCTCGAATGGTATCGCGAGGGCCGCGTGCCGCTCCACACGCTGCGCGCCGACGTCGACTACGGCACGGCGACCGCCCACACCGCCATGGGCACGTGCGGCGTGAAGGTTTGGATCTTCAAGGGCGAGATCATGGAACACGACCCGATGGCGCAGGACAAGCGCACCGGCGGGGCCGAGCAGGAAGGGAGCCGCCGTCGTTCGGCCGAAGGCTGACGGCGGGGATTGAACGATGCTGCAACCGAAGCGCACCAAGTTCCGCCGCGCGTTCAAGGGGCGGATTCACGGCCAGGCCAAAGGCGGGTTCGAGCTTGCTTTCGGCGAATTCGGCCTGAAGGCCATGGAGCCGGAGCGGGTGACGGCCCGCCAGATCGAGGCCGCGCGCCGCGCGTTGACCCGCGAGATGAAGCGCGCGGGCCGCGTGTGGATTCGCGTCTTCCCGGACGTACCCGTGTCACGCAAGCCGGCCGAAGTCCGCATGGGTTCCGGCAAGGGCGCGCCGGAGTATTGGGTCGCGCGAGTGCATCCCGGCCGCATCATGTTCGAGATAGATGGTGTTTCGGTCGAGACCGCACGCACGGCGCTCGAACTGGCTGCGGCGAAGCTTCCGATCAAGACGCGCTTCGTTCAGCGCATCGCCGAGTGAGAGGAGCATCCGATGAAGGCCGAAGAGGTTCGCGCGATGACCTCCGACCAGCTCGAGGACAAGCTCGTCGAGCTGAAGAAGGAGCAGTTCAACCTGCGCTTCCAGAAGGCGACCAACCAGATCGAGAACACGGCGCGGGTCCGCGTCGTTCGCCGCGACATCGCGCGGGTGAAGACGATCCTCGCCCAGAAAAAGCAAGCAACGAAGTGAGGATGTGAACGATGCCGAAACGCGTTCTCCAGGGCGTCGTCGTTTCCGACGTCCAGAACAAGACGGTGGTGGTCAAGGTCGAGCGGCGCTTCACGCATCCGCTCCTCAAGAAGACCGTGCGCCGTTCGAAGAAGTACCATGCTCATGACGAGGCGAACTCGGCGAAGACCGGTGACGTCGTCCGTATCGAAGAGACGGCGCCGATCTCGAAGCTGAAGCGCTGGATCGTACTGGCGGGGGAAGTGGCTCCGGCTGCTGATACGTCGAAAGCCCGAGCCGCGAAACCCAAGCCTGCGGCGAAGATCTGAGGGGACCCTTGGGGTCAGACGTGCGCACGCGTGGCGTAGCAGTGAACAAGAGGTAGCTCCCCATGATCCAGATGCAAACGAACCTAGACGTGGCCGACAATTCCGGTGCGCGCCGCGTCATGTGTATCAAGGTGCTTGGTGGTTCGAAGCGCAAATACGCCGGCGTTGGCGACGTGATCGTTGTTTCGGTGAAAGAAGCGATCCCGCGCGGCCGTGTGAAGAAGGGCGAAGTGATGAAGGCCGTCGTCGTGCGCACGGCGAAGGACATTCGTCGCCCCGACGGTTCGATCATCCGCTTCGACCGCAATGCCGCCGTTCTCATCAACAATCAGAAAGAGCCGATCGGGACGCGCATCTTCGGGCCAGTTCCGCGTGAGCTGCGCGCGAAGAACCACATGAAGATCATCTCGCTCGCGCCGGAGGTGCTGTGATGGCCGCGAAGATCAGGAAGGGCGACAAAGTCTTCGTCCTCGCCGGCCGCGATAAAGGTCGGACGGGTGAAGTCTACGAGATCCGGCCTAAGGAAAACCGCGCGCTCGTGCGCGGCGTCAATATTGTTAAGCGCCATCAGCGTCAGACCGCGAACCAGTCTGGCGGGATCGTTTCGAAGGAAGCGACGATCGACCTGTCGAATCTCGCTGTCGTCGATCCGAAGGACGGCAAACCGACGCGGGTCGGCTTTAAGATTCTCGCGGACGGTAGGAAGGTCCGGGTGTCGAAGCGCTCGGGGGAAGTCATCGATGTCTGAAAAAGAGATCTACGTCCCGCGTCTGCGCAAGCACTACGACGAGGTGGTGCGCCCAGCGCTGATCGAGAAGTTCGGTTATTCGAACCGCTTGCAAGTGCCGCGGCTCGACAAGGTCGTGTTGAACATGGGCGTCGGCGAGTCGACGTCCGACTCGAAGAAAGCATCCGTCGCCGCGGAAGACCTGAAGCTCATCGCCGCGCAGAAGCCGGTGATCACGCGCGCGCGCAAGGCGATCTCGACCTTCAAGCTGCGCGAGAACATGCCCATCGGCGCGAAGGTCACACTGCGCCAGCAGCGCATGTACGAGTTCGTCGACCGCCTCGTCACGATCGCGCTGCCGCGCGTGCGCGACTTCCGCGGTCTGTCGCCTCGCTCCTTCGATGGGCGCGGCAACTACGCGATCGGCATCAAAGAGCACATTGTCTTCCCGGAAATCAACTACGACAAGGTCGAGGCGATCTGGGGCATGGACGTTGTCGTTTGCACGACGGCACGAACCGACGAGGAGGCGCGAGAGCTGCTCCGCCTCCTCAACTTCCCGTTCCGTCAGAACTGAGGGCGAGAGAGCGATGGCTAAGACGTCGTCCGTCGAGAAAAACAAGCGCCGTCAGTGGATGGCGAAGAAGTATTCGGGCAAGCGGCGGCGCCTGAAGGCGATCGTCATGAAGAAGGACGTGCCGATCGAGGAGCGCTTCGAGGCGACGATCAAGCTCGCCAAACTACCCCGCAATTCGGCGCGCAATCGGGTCAAGAACCGCTGCGAAGTGTCGGGCCGGCCGCGCGCCTACTATCGCAAGCTGAAGATGTCGCGCGTGGCGCTCCGGGAATTGGCCTCGAAGGGCCTGATCCCGGGCATGGTCAAGTCGAGTTGGTGAGGAGGATCGGATGGCGATCAACGATCCCTTGGGTGATATGCTGACCCGCATCCGCAACGCACAGATGCGCAAGCGGATGTCGGTGACGACCCCGGCTTCGAAGCTGCGCAAGCACGTGCTCGACGTTCTCACGGCGGAGGGCTACATCCGCGGCTACACCTCGGTCGACTTCGGCAACGGCAAGTCTGAGTTCCAGATTGAACTCAAGTATTTCGAAGGCGAACCGGCCATCAAGGAAATCGACCGCGTGTCGAAGCCCGGCCGGCGCGTCTACGCGGCGGTCGATGGCTTGCCGCGCGTTTACAACGGCCTAGGCGTTTCGATCTTGTCGACGTCGAAGGGCGTCATGGCGGACCACGAAGCCCGCGAGAAGAACGTGGGCGGCGAGGTTCTGTGCACCGTGTTCTGACGGGTTGAGGAGAAGGTACCATGTCCCGTCTCGGCAAGATGCCCGTCGCGGTTCCGAAAGGGGTGATCGCGACGATCGAGGGCCAGACCGTGAAGGCTAAGGGCGCGAAGGGCGAACTCGCCTTCATCGTCCCGACTGATGTCGAGGTGAAACAGGAAGGCGCCACACTCGTGGTCGCACCGCGCGCCGAGACCAAGCAAGCTCGTACCAATTGGGGCCTCTCGCGGGCAATGTTGAAAAACATCGTCACCGGCGTTTCGGACGGCTTCTCGAAGCGGCTCGAGATCAATGGCGTCGGCTACAAAGCAGCCGTCCAGGGCAAGACGCTCAATCTTGCGCTGGGTTACAGCCACGACATCAACTATCCGATCCCGGACGGTATCAAGGTCGAGACACCGAAACCGACCGAGATCATTATTTCCGGCATCGATCGGCAAAAGGTCGGCCAGGTTGCGGCGGAAATCCGCGAATTCCGCGGTCCCGAGCCCTACAAGGGCAAGGGTGTAAAGTACGGCGACGAGAAGATATTCCGCAAGGAAGGCAAGAAGAAGTGAGTTCCGCACCATGACGACGCAGAAGAAAGAGGCGCAAACGCGCCGCGAAGTGCGCACTCGCCGAAAAGTTCGCGGCACGGTGAGCGGGCGGATGCGGCTCGCCGTGTTCCGGTCATCGAAGCACATCTACGCGCAGGTGATCGACGATCAGAAGGGCCTGACGCTCGCGTCTGCCTCCTCGCTGGAGAAGGATCTGCGCGGCAGCTTGAAGACGGGCGCGGATGTTGCCGCGGCCGCTGCCGTCGGCAAGCTCGTCGCGGAGCGCGCCAAGAAGGCCGGGGTCTTGCAGGTCGTGTTCGATCGCGGCGGCTATATGTATCACGGGCGCGTCAAGGCGCTGGCCGATGCCGCTCGCGAGGGCGGCCTCGAATTCTGAAATCGAACCCGAAGCGAGCGGGGGCCCAAGCCGGCCATCCGCGCAAGTGAGGATGATCCATGGCTGAAGAACGTTCCCGCGGTCGGGATCGCGACAAGGGTGAAGGCGACGGTTTTGTCGACCGCCTTGTCCACATCAATCGTGTGTCGAAGACGGTGAAAGGCGGCAAGCGCTTTGGCTTTGCGGCGCTTGTCGTCGTCGGTGACCAGAAGGGTCGCGTTGGCTTCGGCCACGGCAAGGCCCGCGAGGTGCCGGAAGCGATCCGCAAGGCGACCGAGCAGGCGAAGCGCGCCCTCGTGCGCGTGCCATTGCGCGAAGGGCGCACGTTGCATCACGACGTCGCCGGTCATCATGGCGCCGGTCGCGTCTATGTGCGCGCCGCACCGCCCGGCACGGGCATCATCGCGGGTGGTCCGATGCGCGCCGTGTTCGAGGCGCTCGGTGTCCACGACGTCGTGTCGAAGTCGCTTGGCTCGTCGAACCCATACAACATGGTGCGCGCCACGTTCGACGCGCTGAAGCATCAAGACAGCCCGCGCTCGGTCGCCGCGCGCCGCGGCCTGAAGGTGTCCGTGCTGCAGGCCCGCCGCCGCGAGGAAGCGGGCGAAGCAGCTGAGGCGTAAGAGGTCGACCATGGCTCAGAAGAAGACCATTACGGTCGAGCAGACCGGCTCGCCGATCCGCCGTGAGGCGAGCCAGCGTGCGACGCTGCTCGGCCTCGGCCTCAACAAGCGCCACCGCGTGTCGACGCTCGAAGATACGCCGGCCGTGCGCGGCATGATTCACAAGGTGCGTCACCTCGTGCGCGTCGTCGACGCGCCGAAGGCGTGACGGGGAGGGTGACATGAAGCTCACCGACCTTCGGGACAACCCCGGCGCGAACCGCACGTTCAAGCGCGTCGGGCGCGGCATCGGTTCCGGCAAGGGCAAGACCGCCGGCCGCGGCGTCAAAGGCCAGAAGGCGCGTTCCGGCGTCTCGATCCACGGCTTTGAGGGCGGCCAGATGCCGCTGCACCGGCGCTTGCCGAAGCGCGGCTTCCACAATCTGTTCCGCCTCGACCTCGTCGAGGTGAATCTCGGCCGCATCCAGGAAGCGATCGACGCCGGCAAGCTCGACGCCGAAAAGCCGATCGACGGCGCGGCGCTTGTCGCTGCCGGCGTGATCCGCCGCGTTAAGGACGGTGTACGCGTGCTCGGCAATGGCGAGCTCAAGGCGAAGATCGAACTCGCCGTGCACGGCGCGTCGAAACCCGCTGCCGCCGCTATCGAAAAGGCCGGAGGCAAGCTTACCTTGACCGTCCCGGCAGCGCCGACCAAGTAAGTTTTCATTAGGGGTAGCGGCCCGGACTTCCGAGCCGCTACCGCGTTATCCTATCGTCGCGCGGGGCTTGCGTTTTCGCGCCGACCCAACGACATCGAGGGGCGCCGGCTGAACGTTCGGCCCCCGCTCCCTTCGAGCGGGCCCCGCGATGGGAGAGCATCGATGGCGTCTGCCGCAGAACAACTGGCCGCAAATCTCAACTTCGGCGCTTTCGCCAAAGCCGAAGAGCTGAAGAAGCGTATTTGGTTTACACTTGGCGCGTTGCTCATCTACCGGCTTGGCACCTACATCCCGTTGCCGGGCATCGACGCACAAGCGATAGCCCAGGCCTTCCAGCAAGCGCAGACCGGCATCCTCGGACTGTTCAACATGTTCGCCGGCGGGGCCGTCGGCCGCATGGCAATCTTCGCACTGAACATTATGCCGTACATCTCGGCATCGATCATCATTCAGCTTCTCACCTCCGTCTCGAAACAGCTCGAACAGCTCAAGAAGGAAGGCGAGGCGGGGCGTAAGCAACTCAACCAGTATACGCGCTATCTCACGTTGTTTCTTGCCGTCGTGCAGTCCTATGGCATTGCCATCGGCCTCGAGGCTGCGGGCAACATCGTGCACAATCCGGGCTGGTTTTTTCGCATCTCGACGGTGATTACGCTCACCGGTGGCACGATGTTTCTGATGTGGCTCGGGGAGCAGATCACGCAGCGCGGCATCGGCAACGGCATTTCGCTCATCATCTTCGCCGGCATCGTCGCCGAGCTTCCGCGCGCCATCGCCGGTACGCTCGAACTCGGCCGCCAGGGCGCTCTCTCGACCTTCCTCATCATCTTCGTGATTCTGATGGCGATCGCGATCGTCGCTTTCTGCGTGTTCATGGAGCGCGCACAACGGCGCCTCTTGATCCAGTATCCGAAGCGCCAGGTCGGCAATCGCATGTACGAGGGGCAGTCCTCGCACCTGCCCCTGAAGCTCAACACGTCGGGCGTCATTCCACCGATCTTCGCATCCTCGCTTCTCTTGATGCCTGCGACCTTCGCCCAGTTCTACGCGGGCGGAACGCCGGGCTGGCTTCAGACGACGGCGACGCTACTCGGGCACGGGCAGCCGCTGTTCATCGCGATCTACCTCGCGCTGATCATCTTCTTCGCCTTCTTCTATACAGCGATCGTATTCAATCCGACCGAGACGGCAGACAACCTCAAGAAGCATGGCGGCTTCATCCCGGGCATCCGGCCGGGTGAGCGGACAGCGGAGTACATTGACTACGTGCTCACGCGCATCACCGTCGTCGGCGCGGCTTATCTCGCCTTCGTCTGCCTCATCCCCGAATTGATGATTTCGTACTACGCTGTTCCGTTCTATTTCGGGGGAACTTCGCTCTTGATCGTCGTGACCGTCACGATGGACACGGTGGCGCAAGTGCAAGGCCACCTCCTTGCGCATCAGTACGAGGGGCTGATCAAGAAGGCCAAGCTGAGGGGGGCGCGACGATGAGGCTTATTCTGCTGGGTCCGCCGGGGGCGGGCAAAGGGACCCAGGCTGCACGCCTCGTCGCAAAATACGGCATTCCCCAGCTTTCGACCGGCGACATGCTGCGCGCCGCCGTCGCCGCCGGCACCCCGATCGGACAGAGGGCCAAGGCGGTGATGGAATCAGGCGCGCTCGTCTCGGACGAAATCGTCATCGGGATCATCGCCGACCGCATCGCCGAGCCAGATGCGGCGAAGGGCTTCATCCTCGACGGGTTCCCGCGTACGGTTGCGCAGGCCGAAGCGCTCGACGCCATGCTTGAGAAGAAGGGCGTGAAGCTGGACGCTGTCGTCGAACTCGTTGTCGACCAAGGCGCACTGATCGCGCGGATCGTTAAGCGCGCTGCCGAGACCAAGTCGCGCGGCGAGGCGGTACGCAAGGACGATGACCCAGAGGTGTTCAAAACTCGGCTTGCGGCGTACAACCGCGATACGGCGGTGGTTGCGCCCTACTATGAAAAGCGCGGCCAGCTCACCAAGATCGACGGCATGGCCTCGATCGAGGCGGTTGCCGCGGCGATTGACCGGGCGTTGAGCGCTCCCGTCGGCTGAAATTCTGGGTGGATGCGTCACGCGACGGCGTAGGCCCGAACGGCATCCTCGTTCCAGTCGAAGCCGAGGCCGGACTTGCGCGGCACGTGGATCGATCCGCCGTCGACCGGATAGGGTTCTTGCAAGATCGGATCGGCCCAGTCCTGCCATTCGAGCCAGTGCGCGGTTTCCGTCACGCGCATGACGTGGGCTGCGACCTCCGGGTAGAGGTGCGTGGAGACCGGCACCCCCGCGGCCCCCGCGATCGCCGCGGCGCGGAGCCACCCCGTCACGCCGCCGATGCGCATGAAGTCCGGCATGACGAGATCGCAGGCCTTCTTCTCGATCGCGGCGTGGAGCTGACGGGGCCCGTAGAAATTCTCGCCGAGCTGGAGCGGCGTTTTCAGATCTGAGGCGAGGCGCGCATAGCTCTCGAAGTCGTTGTAGGCGACAGGCTCTTCGATCCAGGCGAGACCAAGCCCATCGATCGCGGCGCAGCGTGCGAGCGCTTCGGCGCGGTCGAGGCCCTGGTTGAAGTCGACCATCAGCGCGACATTCTCACCCACCGCACGGCGTACCGCCGCGACAGCTGCAATATCGTCGGAGAGGTGAGCGCGGCCCATACGCAGTTTGAGGCCCGCGAAACTACCTTCGGCGACGAGCTCGTTTGCCTCCTCCCCGAGCGCCTCCGGCGCGCGCAGCCACAGGCCATTGCTGTTGTAAGCTTTCACGGGACCGGTCGAACCGCCCAGCAGTTCGCAGAGCGGCAGGTCCGCGGCGCGGGCGAGCGCGTCCCAAGCCGCCATGTCGAGACCGGAGACGGCGATCATCGACAGGCCCTCATAGCCGACGAAGTGCAGCGACTTGCGCGCAGCCTCGAAGAGTTCGACCGGCGCGACGCGCCGGCCGGCAAGCAGCGCACCGAGGTCGTGTAGCATCGCGACGAGGTAGTGCGCGGCGCGCGGCACGTAGGGCTCAAGGTAAGCCCGGCCGACGATGCCTTCCTCCGTCACGAGGTCGATCAGTACGAGCGGCCAGGTGTCCATCGTCGCGATCCGCGCGACGATCGGCCGGGCGAGGGGCAAGATGACGGCGCGCGCCCTGATGTCGCGAAGGGTAAGTGTCTCGATCCGCATGGCATATCCCGCTGCTCGCGCATTCGGGGCGAGTTTCGGCACGGCGGCGCGCGATGTACATTCACTGGGTGGTATACAAACCGGAGAGCCATGCCACGCTCGGGCGAACGGACGAAGGCGCGCATATTAAGCCGCGCGTACATGGCCTTCCGGCGCCGCGGCTACACTCGTATGTCGATGGACGAGATCGCGGCTGCCGCCGGCGTGACGAAGCGCACGCTCTATCACCACTTCCGCAGCAAGGATGATCTCCTGGCCGCTGTTCTGATGAACCAGCATAAGCTGTCGCTCGCGGCCTTCAAGACGTTCGGTGACGGTCTCTCCGGGTCACCAGAGGCGATCATCGAGTCGTTGTTCGCGCAGCTTGCGGTGTGGGCTGACCGTCCACGCTGGGCGGGGTCTGGCTTCACCCGCCTTGTCGTCGAACTCGCCGATCTGCCGGGGCATCCCGCGCGGACCATTGCGCGCCGCCACAAGGCCGCACTTGAGGCCGAGCTCGCCGCGGTTCTGGCCAGGAGCGGTCTTTGCGACGCAACCCGGATCGCGCGCGAAATCTGGCTCCTCTCGGAGGGGGCGATTTCGCTGATGCTCGTACACGGCGATCGGAGCTACGCGGCGGCGGCGGCGCGGGCGGCTGGGCGGCTACTGGAGGGGCGGCGCAGCGACAAGCCTTCCCGCCATTGACTCTCGCTCTTGTTCCCGCTAACCACCCCGCAGTTTCGGGACAACCGGGAACGCTCGAACCGCTCGTTGAGCGGGTCGGAGCGTTTTTCGCGTCCTGAGCGGTGCGCATGGGCCGGCCTCCACCGGACGCGCATGTTTCTTGCAGCCGGCCGCGGTCGCGGCCCCACATGGAGACGGCCGGATATGGCTCGTATCGCCGGGGTCAACATCCCCACCAACAAGCGCGTGGTCATCGCGCTCCAGTACATCCACGGCATCGGCCCCGTGAAGGCGCAGGAAATCTGCGAAAAGAACGGAATCACACCGGAGCGGCGCGTCAACCAGCTGACCGACGCCGAGGTCTTGCACATCCGCGAGACGATCGACCGCGACTACATGGTCGAAGGGGATCTGCGCCGCGACGTCGCGATGAACGTCAAGCGGCTCATGGACCTCGGCTGCTATCGCGGCCTGCGCCATCGCCGCGGTCTGCCTGTGCGCGGCCAGCGCACGCACACGAATGCGCGCACCCGCAAGGGCCCGGCGAAGCCGATCGCCGGCAAGAAGAAGTAACCGCGCGGCGGTTCGATCCGCCGCAAGATTTCATCCCGAGCGCCTGGAATGACGGGCGCGCTTGAAGGACCTGACACGATATGGCGAAAGAAGCCACCACCCGCGTCCGCCGCCGCGAACGCAAGAACATCGCTTCCGGCATTGCGCATGTGAACGCGACGTTCAACAACACGCTGATCACGATCACCGACGCGCAGGGCAACACGATCTCGTGGTCCTCCGCGGGCACCATGGGCTTCAAGGGATCGCGCAAGTCGACGCCCTATGCAGCGCAGATCGCGGCCGAGGATGCGGCGCGGAAAGCGTCCGAGCACGGTATGCGCACGATCGAGGTCGAGGTGTGCGGCCCAGGCTCCGGCCGCGAGTCGGCGCTCCGCGCTCTTCAAGCATCCGGCTTCACGGTCACGTCGATCCGCGATGTGACACCGATCCCGCACAACGGCTGCCGCCCGCGCAAGCGCCGGCGCGTCTGATCCGTCGTTCATATTTCCTCCGCATCCGCGGACGGGTCGCCAAGGTCTTCCGCGCCGTTCCCTTCGGCGCATGGGGACGAGACAACGGCCCGGTTATCGAAAGGGTAGAGACGTGAGCATCCAGAAGAACTGGCAGGAACTCATCAAACCGAACAAGCTTGAGATACAGCCGACGAACGATCCGAAGCGGTTCGTCACCGCGGTCGCAGAGCCGCTCGAGCGCGGCTTCGGCCAAACGCTTGGCAACGCACTCCGGCGCGTGCTCTTGTCGTCGCTGCAAGGCGCGGCGGTCACCTCGGTGCAGATCGACGGCGTGCTGCACGAATTCTCGTCCATTCCCGGCGTGCGCGAGGACGTGACCGATATCGTCCTCAACATCAAGGAAATCGCCATCCGCATGGACGGCGAGGGGCCGAAGCGTATGATCTTGCGCAAGACGGGCCCGGGCACGGTCACCGCCGGGGACATCAACACCATCGCCGGCATCACCATTCTGAACCCGAACCATGTAATCTGCACGCTCGACGAGGGTGCGGAAATCCGTATGGAGTTCACCGTCAACAACGGCAAGGGCTACGTCGCTGCCGAGCGCAACCGCCCGGACGACGCGCCAATCGGGTTGATCCCGGTCGACTCGCTCTATTCGCCGGTGAAGAAGGTCTCCTACAAGGTCGAAGCGACGCGCGAGGGTCAGATTCTCGACTACGACAAGCTCACCATCAGCGTCGAAACGAATGGCGCGGTGACGCCGGAAGACTCGCTCGCCTATGCCGCGCGCATCCTTCAAGATCAGCTCGACGTCTTCGTCAATTTCGAGGAGCCGAAGAAGGCCGAAGCTTCGGAGGCAGTGCCCGAACTGCCGTTCAACCCGGCGCTTCTCAAGAAAGTCGACGAGCTCGAACTTTCAGTGCGCTCGGCGAACTGCTTGAAGAACGACAACATCGTCTACATCGGTGACCTGATCCAGAAGACCGAAGCCGAAATGCTGCGCACGCCGAATTTCGGCCGCAAGTCACTCAACGAGATCAAGGAAGTTCTCGCCCAGATGGGCCTCCATCTCGGCATGGAGGTCAGCAACTGGCCGCCGGACAACATCGACGATCTCGCGAAGCGCTACGAGGACCAGTATTGATCTTGCGGCGATCCTCGAGGGTCGCTGCCGCGAAAGGATGAACCGCCATGCGTCACGGCAAAGTCCACCGCAAGCTGGGCGTGAAGACCCAGCACCGCAAGGCCATGTTCGCCAACATGGCGGCGGCCCTCATCAAGCACGAGCAGATCGTGACCACGTTGCCGAAGGCGAAGGAGCTGCGACCGGTCGTCGAGAAGCTCATCACCCTGGCCAAGCGCGGTGACTTGCATGCGCGCCGCCAGGCAATCTCGCAGGTGCGCGATCTCGACCAGGTGAAGAAGCTCTTCGGCGTCCTTGGCCCGCGCTACGCGTCGCGCGCCGGCGGCTACACGCGCATCATGAAGGCGGGCTTCCGCTATGGGGATTCAGCGCCCGTTGCCGTCATCGAGTTCGTCGATCGCGATGTTGCGGCGAAGGGCAAGGACTCTGGTCCGGTCGTCGCCAAGGAAGAGACGGCGGAAGCAGCGGCGTAGCGCACTCCAGCGCTCACAGATTGAAGGGCGGCTTTGGCCGCCCTTTTTCTTTGGCGCGATCAGCGCAGATACGCGGTGAGCGGCTCGAAATACATTTTCTTCCAGCCTTCGGCCAAATGGTCGTGCTGCTCGGCGGGGTGGCTTGACTGTGTGAACGCCATCCGCGTGCCACCGGGCGCGGCAGCAAGGTCGAAGCGCACGATCGAGTAGGTGCCCTCAGGCCAGGATTTCGCGCGCCAGGCCTGGACTAGACGCTGGCCCGGGACGAGCTCGAGATTGAGCCCGGTGATCATGCCGCCGAAACACGAAAATGCTCCGCCGGCGGTCGCATTGATCACAGCGGGAGCGCCGCCGGTCCATGCGCTGAACGACGTCGCATCGGTCAGGGCAGCGAACACGCGGTCCGGTGTCGCAGGCAGAACGATGTCTTGCTGAAGCGATACCTGTTGCGTGGCCGGCATGACGACCTCCTTTCGCGGGCGCTGCATTGCAATATTTAACCAGATAGTTTAATATTCAACCATGATCGCACACGAGTCAATCGCGCTGTCCGATGATCGTTTGGACCTCGTCTTTCACGCGCTGGCCGACCGGACGCGGCGCAGGCTTCTCCAGCGCCTCGCAGAAGGGCCGGCGATGGTGACCGAACTGGCGCGGCCATTCAGCATGTCGCTGCCGGCCGTCTCCAAACACCTGAAGGTGCTGGAACGGGCGGAACTCGTGCGGCGAACGGTCGATGGGCGCGTACATCACTGCGCGATCGCGACCGCGCCGATGCGCGAGATCGAAGCGTGGCTCATTCGCACGCGGCTGTTCTGGGACGGTGCACTCGATCGTTTGGCGGACTATGTCGAGGAGAAGGCCGCAGTCGAGGGCGAGGGCCGCCATGGCTAGTCCTACTCTCGAACCTCGCCGCGAAACGCACGGTGATGCGTCCGCGAGCCTCGTCATGCGCCGGCTGATCAAGGCGCCACCAGACAGGCTCTTTCGCGCGTGGACAAGCGCGGCCGAACTCACCAAGTGGTGGGCGCCACGCAACGTGCTCAGCGCGCAAGCCGAGATCGATGCCCGTCTCGGCGGGCAGTATCGAATCGACAATCAGATGGTCGACGGCCGTACCGTCAGCATCGTCGGTGAGATTGACGTCTACGAGCCGCCGCATCGGCTGGGTTTCACGTGGCGTCTCGAACCGACGGGCGTTGCTGGAGCGACCGCCGAGCGCGTGCGGGTCAGTTTCGAACACGTGGGTGAGGCGACGGCAGTCGTAGTCGTGCATGACCGAATTCCGCGACCAGAAATTCGCGATGACCACCTCCGTGGCTGGGCTGGCTGTCTTGATGGGCTCGAGATCTATGCTGCCCGCCATGAATGACGAGGGCTCGATCCACATCCCGCGGGCGGCTTCGGCCGCCCGTTTCATTTCGAGCGAAGAAACAATGCTGTCGGACGAAGCAAAGCGGCGGAAAGACTCAATCCCCATCTTGCCTCGCTGAGGCGCGGTGGATCTTCTCATCGCGCAAGCCTGAGGGGGCGGCAGATGAGTGATGACGACAGCAGCGGCGGCTTTTCGAGCAACGAGAGCATCGCTGACAACGCTGCGGATGCGACCGGCGCCGAGGGCGTCGATTCTGTTTCTGAGCCGCAATCCTTCTGGGAGCGATTGATGCAGTCTTTGACCGGCATCTTGGTCGGTCTCGGACTCATCTGCGCCTCAGGCTATGGCCTGTTCTGGAACGAGGGTCGGGCCGTTCAGGTCGAGCGCGCCTTGACCGAGGGTGCGGGGCTCGCTGTCACCGTCAACGCCGCTCGCGTTGATCCCGCCAATGACGGCAAGCTCGTGCATGTCACCGGCGAGTCGCGTGCGGCGCGCGAATTGCGCGACGCCGACATTGGCATTGCCGCGCGCGGCCTGCGCCTCGATCGCCGGGTGGAGATGTATCAGTGGCGTGAAGACAGTCGCACTGAGACCCGCGATGGCCAACGCGTGACGACCTATTCCTACAACAGGGTGTGGTCCGATCAGCCGATCGACTCGTCGCGCTTTCGTCGCGCCACCGATCATCGCAATCCGCAGATGACACTACGCTCGCGCACCATCCTGGCGCAGGACGCGACGCTCGGCGGCTTTCGTCTGAACGATGCCACGATCGGCGCCATCTCGACCGGTGCGCTCCGCGAGCATCGTCTGTCGGACAATGACGCGCGGGCGGTTGCAGATCGCCTCGGGCCGCGGGCGCGCGTCGTCGATGGCGCGATCTTCGTCGGCGGTGATCCCGGCGCGCCGACGATCGGAGACATGCGCATCACGTTCCGCACCCTGCCAGAGGGGCCACTATCGATCGCGGCCCGCCAGCAGGGCGAGAGCTTCACCGCCTATCGCGCCACCAATGGCCAAGAATTCTTGCTGGCGCAGATCGGCAACCGCACGTCCGCGGAGATGTTCGATCGGGCCCAGGAAGACAACCGTGTTCTCACATGGGTTCTCCGCTTCGTCGGGCTTCTCGTGATGTTCTTCGGTTGGGTGCTCGTGTTCCGCCCCTTCGTGGTGCTTGCGGAATGGATCCCGCTCATCGGCGTCGTCGTCGAGGCCGGTGCAACGGCGGTGGCAGCCCTCCTGACCTTGCTCGTCGGCTTGCCGATCATGGCGCTGGCCTGGCTGTGGTTCCGCCCGATCGTTGCGGGAATCATCTTTGCCGTCGCGATCGCCGGCGTGTTCGGCATCCGTGCACTCGCCGAACGGCGGCGCGCGGCGAAGGCCGCGCTGGCACCGCCGGCACCGGCCACGTCCGTGCGGTTCGTTCCACCGCAGCGCTGACCTCGTGCGGACGCGCGCCCTATCGTCGCCTTTCTCGGGCGGCTATATCGCGCGCGTCCTCGTTGGCCGGAGAGACCGCGATTCCATGACCCGCTCACCCGCCTTTCTCGCCCTTTTTCTCTTGGCAGCTGCCGCGTCGGCCAATGCGCAGCAATTGCGCGGCGTGCCCGAAACGCGCCAACAGGTCACGCTGTCCTTCGCACCGGTTGTGCGGTCCGCTGCGCCCGCGGTCGTCAACGTATTCGGCGCGCGCGTCGTGCAGAGCCCGATGGGCGGCTTCTTCGACGATCCGCTCTTCCGGCGATTCTTCGGCGAGCGCGGGCAGGGCGGTCGCGTGCAGTCGTCGCTCGGTTCCGGCGTCATCGTGTCACCCGACGGTCTTGTGGTCACGAACCACCACGTCATCGCCAATGTGGACGAGGTGCGCGTGCAGCTCGGCGACCGACGCGAATTCGAGGCCGACATCGTGTTGCGCGACGAGCGGACGGACTTGGCGGTTCTTCGCCTGCGCGCGCGGGGCGAACGTTTCCCGACAATCGAGATCGGCGATTCGGATCGGCTCGAGGTCGGCGATTTGGTGCTCGCGATCGGCAATCCGTTTGGTGTCGGCCAGACGGTGACGCAAGGTATCGTCTCCGCGCTTGCGCGCACACAGGTTGGAATCACCGACTACCAGTTCTTCATTCAGACGGACGCAGCCATCAATCCCGGGAACTCGGGCGGCGCTCTCGTCGGCATGGATGGCAAGCTCGTCGGGATCAACACGGCGATTTTCTCGCGCACCGGCGCGTCGCATGGCATTGGCTTCGCGGTACCCGTGAACATGGTGCGCGTGGTCGTGGAATCGGCGCGGGCCGGCGGGCAGACGGTGCGCCGTCCCTATTTCGGGGCTCGTCTGCAAACCGTGTCTGCCGACATCGCTGATGGGCTCGGCCTGCAACGGCCAACGGGCGCGCTCGTCGTTTCCGTCGTCGATGGGTCACCCGCGGCACGCGCGGGCGTGCGGCGCAACGACGTGATCCTGTCCGTCGACGGACAGGAGATCACCGACCCGGATGCCTTTGGCTTTCGCTTCGCCACGAAGCCGATTGGCGGCGAAGCGCGCGTTGAGCTATTGCGGCAGAACCGTCGTCAGACCGTTGCCGTGCGATTGGAAACGGCGCCGGAGACGCGGCCGCGCGAAGCCTGGGCGGTCACGGGCCGCGTGCCCTTCGCGGGTGCGACCGTCGGCAATCTCTCGCCGGCACTGGCTGACGAATTGCGCGTCGATCCCGATGCGACTGGCGTCGCGGTCATGGACGTCGAGGTGCAGTCGCCGGCCCAACAGCTTGGCCTACGTCGCGGCGATATCGTGCGGCAGGTCAACGGCGAGGGTGTTCCGAACGTGCAGGAATTCCGCCGGCTGCTCGGCGAGCGTGCGCGGCTGTGGCGCATTCAGATCGAGCGCAACGGTCAGATGCTCAACACCATTGTCGGCGGCTGAGGCGCGGTTCACACCACCTCCAACATGCGGATTCCGTATTGCGTAGTCGCGCGCGTGATGGCCGCGACAGCTTCTGCCGGCGGCGCCTCGAAGAAGGCGAGGAGGCTCGGCGCGAATGTGGCGACTTGTACCGTGCCACTCCAATAGAGTTCGTGTCATTCTTGGTGACATAAAATGTTGGTCGCGTTAAGCGGTTGGCCGAACGCTCTGCGCGCGCCTATCTTGCCATGATGTCCGATCTCTTCGCTGCCGCCGGGCTCGACAAACAGGGTCCGCGCCCGCTCGCCGACCGTCTGCGTCCGCAGGCGCTCGCTGACGTGGTTGGGCAGGATCATTTGGTCGGCCCGGACGGGGCGCTGACGCGGCTCATCGCCAACCGCGATGTCGGCTCGCTCGTGTTCTGGGGGCCGCCGGGCACGGGCAAGACCACGGTCGCGCGTCTTCTCGCACGCGAGGTCGATCTGGCCTTCGAGCAGGTCTCGGCGATCCACACCGGCGTCGCGGACCTGAAAAAGCTGTTCGACCAGGCCCGCGCACGCCGCCTGACGAGGCGCGGCACACTTCTCTTCGTCGACGAGATCCATCGCTTCAATCGCGCGCAGCAAGATTCCTTCCTGCCGGTGATGGAGGACGGCACTGTCACCTTGATCGGCGCGACGACGGAGAACCCGTCTTTCGAACTCAATGCGGCGCTGCTCTCGCGAGCCCGCGTTCTCGTCTTCCACGCGCTCGACGCGGACACGATCGATAAACTCTTCGCGCGCGCTGAAGCGATGCAGGGCAAGCCGCTGCCGCTTGATGCGGACGCGCGGCTTGCGCTCGTGCGCATGGCCGATGGCGACGGGCGCGCCGCGCTCACGCTCGCCGAGGATGTCTGGCGCGCCGCGCGTCCCGGTGAATCGTTCGACGTCGCGCGCCTCACCGAGATCGTGCAGCGCCGCGCGCCGATTTACGACAAGAGCCAAGACGGCCACTACAACCTGATCTCGGCGCTCCATAAATCCGTGCGTGGCTCCGATCCGGACGCCGCACTCTACTGGCTCGCGCGCATGCTCGATGCGGGCGAAGACCCGCTCTTTCTCGCGCGCCGCATGGTGCGTATGGCGGTCGAGGACATCGGGCTTGCCGATCCGCAGGCGCTCGTGGTCGCGAATGCTGCGAAGGACGCCTATGACTTTCTCGGTTCGCCGGAAGGCGAACTCGCGCTCGCCAATGCCTGTCTTTATTTGGCAACCGCGCCGAAATCGAACGCGGCCTACACGGCCTTTGGTGCGGCCATGCACGCGGCGAAAGCGGGCGGCTCGCTGCTGCCGCCGAAGATCATCCTGAACGCGCCGACCAAGCTGATGAGCGCGGAAGGCTATGGCGCCGGCTACGTCTACGACCATGACGCGCCGGAGGGGTTTTCCGGCCAGGACTACTTCCCCGAAGCGCTCGGGCGGCAGAGCTTCTACCACCCGGTCGAGCGTGGCTTCGAACGGGAGATCAAGAAGCGCCTCGAATGGTGGGCAAAGCTCAGGAAGGAGAAGCGGCCATGACGGCGCTTCTCCTCGTCTTTATTGGCATGGGCCTTGCCGCCGCGTATGTGGTCGCCTCGGTGCTGTTGTCGATCGGCGCCTTGCTCGTCAGCCTCGCGATCACGCGCAGCCTCGGGTAGAGCGTGCGGCATGGCCGTTGAAACAATCGCCGTCACCGAAGATGAAGCGGGCATGCGCCTCGACCGCTGGTTCAAGGCGCGCTACCCGGCGCTGACGCATGTGCACCTGCAGAAGCTTCTGCGCACGGGGCAGGTGCGGCTCGACGGCAAACGCGTCGAGGCGGCGACGCGGGTCGCCGCG
>JBGFRS010000038.1:0-21707 GCA_041694995.1 Pseudomonadota bacterium
GCGCATGCGGAGACGCGCGCGGCCGCCGAGGCTGAGCAGGCTGCGCGTGCTGCGGCGCGCGCTGCCCAAGCCATGGTTGCTGCCGCCCAGGACCGCCTGGCGACCGCCGAGCGCCGCGCAAGTGAAATGAACGCTCGCTTTTCGGCGTTGGCGGAGGCCGGTCAACGCCTCGCTGCCAATCGGCGCGAGAGCGAAGCGGTGCGCGACGAGGCGCGTGCGCTGCTCGACGGCATGGAGGATGTCGCAGCCCTCGAAGCGGATGCGGCAGCGCTGCGCGCCCGCGTCGCCGAGGACCGTGCAGCGCTTGCGGAAGCGCGGGGCGAGCATCAGTCGTTGGCACGCGAAGCCGAGTTGCGCGCGCGTCGTCTGGCCTCCATCGCGGGTGAGCGCAGCCAGTGGAGCGAGCGCAAGCGCAAAGCCGAAGAGCATGTGACGACCCTCGAAGCGCGCCTCGGTGAGGTGAGGATTGAGCGCGAATCGCTCGACGGCGTGCCGGGCCTCATCCGCGAAAAGCGGCTTGCGCTTTTGAGCGAGCTTGATCGCGCGGAAGCGGCACGATCGACGGCCGCCGATCGCTGGGCCGAAGGCGAGACGCGTCTCGCCGCCGCCGACCGTGCGGCCCGCGAGGCATTGGCGGCCATGTCCGAGGCGCGTGAGGCGCGCGCCCGCGCCGAAGCGCGGCTCGAAGCTGCGCGGGAGCGCCGCGCCGAGATCGAGCGCGCCGCCGCGGAAGCCCTCGAAATCTCGGCCGATCGCATTCCGGACATGCTGGGCCTTGCCGCGGAGCCGGAACTGCCGCCTGCGGCCGTCCTGGAAGCCAAGCTCGATGCGGCAAAGCGTGAGCGCGAACGTCTCGGCCCCGTCAATTTGCGGGCCGACGAGGAGGCATCCGAGGTCGCAATTCAGCACGAAGGGCTGCTCGCCGAAAAGGAAGACCTCGAAGAAGCGATCCGCCGCCTGCGCACGGGAATCGGCAATCTCAATCGCGAGGCGCGCGAGCGCCTTCTCGCTGCCTTCGGGCAGGTCAACACGCACTTCCAGAAGCTGTTCCAGACCTTGTTCGGCGGAGGCACGGCAGAACTCGTGCTGACCGAATCGGATGATCCGCTCGAAGCCGGTCTCGACATGATCGCCAAGCCCCCAGGCAAGAAGCCGCAATCGCTCGGGCTTCTGTCGGGCGGCGAGCAGGCATTGACCGCGACGGCGCTGACCTTTGCGGTGTTCCTGACGAACCCGGCGCCGATCTGCGTGCTGGACGAGGTCGACGCTCCGCTCGACGACCACAACGTGGAGCGTTATTGCGATCTTCTTGCCGAAATGGTGCGGATCACGGACACGCGCTTCGTCACCATCACGCACAACCCGATCACCATGGCGCGCATGCACCGCCTGTTCGGCGTGACGATGGCCGAGCGGGGCGTCTCCCAGCTCGTTTCGGTTGATCTGGAGAATGCGGAGCGCTTCGTCGAAGCGGCGTAGACACGCGCTCCTGCGACATTCGATCAAATCGCGGGAATCGTCTTCAAAAACAACATGTTGAACCGTGACCACGTTGCCTTGACACGATAGGGTGCCGTCAGTAGGTTGCGCGCGCTTCGGGGAGGGGGTGCCCCGAAGCGTCGATCGGTGCGCCCATGGCCAAGAGCTCCCGCGGGGAGACGACGTCGGGAAACGCCGGCCGGCGCCCTGAGCCTGACCCGGAGGAGGCGCGTCTCGCCGAACGGCTGTCGAAGCTGTCGGCACGTCTCGCCGCCGAGGAGGCCAAGGCCGAGCCGACGGTTTCAAGAGCTGAGACCGAGGCTACGGCGGTCGCCAAGGGTTTCCGCTATGCGGGGGATATTCTCGGCGGCGTGATCGTTGGGGTTGGCATCGGCTGGCTCCTCGATCGCTGGCTCGGTATCTCGCCGTGGGGGCTGATCGTCTTCACCCTGCTGGGCTTCTCCGCGGGGGTGCTCAATTTGATGCGCAGCATCGGCCTCGTGCCCAAGCCGGGCAGCCGCGGTCGGTGAGGCGAAGGAAGGGGACGGACGTCACGCCTGTGGCGTCTCGTGGTTTAAGGAAGCGGACGTGGCCGGACCGATCGATCAATTCGAGATCAAGAAGATCGCGACCTTCGGTAAGATCGGCGGTGTCGAGATCGCCTTCACGAACTCCGCGCTGTGGATGGTGATCGCCGTTGCTTTCATCGTGAGCTTCTTGATGCTCGCGACGCGCGGCCGCACGCTGGTCCCGTCGCGTATGCAGTCCCTCGCCGAGCTCAGTTACGAGTTCGTGGCGAGTACGGTCCGAAATTCCGCCGGCCATGAGGGGATGCGCTTCTTCCCCCTCATCTTCTCGCTCTTCATGTTCATCCTGATCTGCAATCTCTTCGGGATGATTCCGGGCTCCTTCACGGTGATGAGCCACATCATCGTGACGTTTGCCCTCGCGATGCTCGTGTTCCTGACGGTGATCGCCGTCGGTGTCACGATGCACGGCACGCATTTTTTGCGTCTCTTCGTGCCCTCGGGCGTACCGGGCTACGTCTTGCCGCTCGTCGTCGTTATCGAGGTTATCTCCTTCCTGTCCCGGCCGATCTCGCTCTCGGTTCGTCTCTTCGCCAACATGCTGGCAGGCCACATCGCGCTGAAGATCTTCGCGAGTTTCGTCGTCGGTCTTGGCGCTGCCGGGGCCTGGGTCGTGCTCTCCCCCTTGCCGCTTGCGCTCGCTGTTGGGTTGACCGCGCTCGAATTCCTGGTCGCGTTCCTGCAGGCCTACGTCTTCACCATCCTCACCTGCATCTATCTCAACGATGCGCTTCATCCGGGACACTGAGCGGTCCCAGATATCCCCACGACACAAACCCACGACCTGAAGGAGTTCGAACCATGGATCCCGTTGCTGCCAAGTACATCGGCGCCGGTCTCGCTTGCATCGGCATGGCCGGTGCGGCGATCGGCGTGGGTAACATCTTCGGCAATTATCTCGCGGGCGCGCTGCGCAATCCGTCCGCTGCCGATGGGCAGTTCGCGCGTCTGATCTTCGGTTTCGCCGTGACGGAAGCGCTGGGCATCTTCTCGCTGTTGATCGCGCTCCTTCTTCTCTTCGCGGTCTGACGTTCGCTTTCCTCGCGGCTGACCGCGGCGCGCTGCGGTTTGCCTCGTAACGGAGATGGTCGATGGCCACGACCACTGGCACCGTACAGGACTCACACGGCGGCAAGGCCGGGGGCGCATTCCCCCCCTTCCAGTCGGATACCTTCGCCTCGCAGCTCATTTGGCTCGCGCTGACCTTCGGCGTGCTGTGGTGGCTGATGGCGAAGGTCATCTTGCCGCGCATCGGAGCGATCCTGGAAACGCGGCGCGACCGCATCGCCAACGACCTCGACGAAGCTGAGCGTCTGCGCGATCACGCGAGCGCGGCGCATGCCGCCTACGAGAAGGCGCTGGCCGAGGCGAAAGCGAATGCGTCCAAGCTCGCGCAGGAAACGCACGCCGCGCTCGCTCGCGAGATCGACGACAAGAAAGAGTCGGTGGAAGCCGAAATGGCGCGGAGGCTCGCCGACGCCGAAACGCGCATCGCCGCCGTCAAGGAGAAGGCGATGGCGGAGGTCGGCGGCATCGCAAAGGAAACGGCCGAAGCGATCATTGCGCGCCTCGTCGGCCCAGCCCTTGGCCGCACGGATCTTGACGCCGCGGTCGCTGACGCCTTGAAGCGTTGAGGAGGGACGTATGGCCTATATGCTGTCGAACCCGACCTTCTGGACCGGCGTCGCGCTCGTCATTTTTCTCGCGATCGTTTGGAAGGCCGGCGCGCACAAGGCCGTTGCCAAGTCGCTCGACGATCGTGCCGAGCGCATTGCCAAGGAACTCGACGAGGCCAAGCGCCTGCGCGAGGAGGCGCAGCAGCTGCTCGCCGAGTATCAGCGCAAGGCGCGGGCGGCGGAGGCTGAAGCCGCCGACATTGTCGCCAAGGCGAAGGAAGACGCGCTGCGCATGAAGGCGGAAGCCGAAAAGACGTTGGCGGACGTGATCGAGCGGCGCACCAAGGCCGCCGAACTGAAAATCTCGCAAGCCGAGCGACGCGCCATGGCGGATGTGCGCGCGGTCGCTGCCGACGTTGCGATCAACGCGGCGGAGAAGGTCCTCAAGGCGCGCGTCGGCTCCGGTCTTGGCGCCGACCTCGTCGCGAAGTCGATCGATGAGGTGAAGGCTCGCCTGCATTGACGCGGGCCGTCGATCTGCGACGCTGAACGCCCGGGCTTCCCGGGCGTTTTCGTTTGAACCCGCTGCGCGCCATGCCGCTCCTTAAGACGACGTGTCCGGCCAAGGTGAACCTCACCTTGCACGTGCACCGTCGTCGCACGGACGGCTGGCACGATCTCGAAAGCCTCGTCGCCTTCGCCGATGTCGGCGATCGCTTGACGCTGTTGCCGAACCTGCCGCTCGACCTCGCGGTTGCCGGGCACACGGCAACCCGCGCCGGGCCGCTCTCGGACAATCTGGTGCTCGCCGCCGCACGCCATCTTGCCGCATTGGTGCCGGGTCTCGCGCTTGGGCGCTTCCTTCTCGAGAAGGAACTGCCGGTTGCCGCGGGCCTCGGCGGTGGATCGTCCGATGCGGCGGGCGCACTGCGCCTTCTCACCCGCGCCAACGGTCTAGCCTTGGACGATCCGCGCGTGCGTGCGGCGGCGGCTGCGACGGGCGCGGACGTCACCGTCTGCCTCGATCCGCGCCCGGCGCTCATGCGCGGCCGCGGCGACGACGTCGTTCATGTTCTCGACATGCCGACGCTTGACGCGGTGCTGGTCAATCCTGGCGTGGCGCTCGAAACGCGCACCGTGTTTGCAGCGCTCGGTCTCGCACCGGGTCAGGCACTTGCCGGGGCTGCGCATCCGAACCTGTCAGGCCTCTCCGATCCTGCGGCGCTGATGGCCGCCCTCGCCGGCGCCCGCAACGACCTTGAACCGCCGGCAATCCGCCTCGCGCCCGGCATCGCTGAGCTTCGCTCTGCACTGAGCGCAGCCGGCGCCCGCCTCGTCCGGCTCTCAGGGTCGGGCGCGACGGTGTTCGGCCTCTTCCCGAGCGCAGAGGCGGCACAGCTTGCGGCGATGGACATTGCTGCACGCCAGCCGGCGTGGTGGGTGCGCGCCGCGCGCCTTGGCGGGTGAGGGCCTCAGCTGCGCGGCTGCACCTGGGGCGTATTGCAAGCCTGCACCGAACCCGTATGCACCCCCGTCCACCAGCGCATTGTCCGGGGCTACGGAGCGAGCGGCAAGCCCGCATTTCCTGTCAAAATCTGCAGAACGTCCGGACGGTAACCCGCCTCTCCATGCAGGATCAGCGCCGGTCGCAAGCTGAGCGGCGTGCGGCGCCCTTTGATCGCCTGCACGATCACGCGTGTCGCGGCGCTCTCCGCGCGCGGCTGGATCGGGAGCACGACGAGGCGCCCGGACCTTCCGTCGAGTGCGGCCAGAATGTCGCCAAGCCGCTCAGCCTTGTGGATGAGGGTGAGCGTTCCGCCGCTCTTTAACGCGCGCAAGGCCGCGATGATCCAAGCCCCAAGGTCTGATGCGGGCGCGGCGTTCGCGCGGGCTTTCCCCGCGCTCGCGGCGGCGCGATGGGTTTCGCTCGCGTGATAGGGCGGGTTTGTCATGACGTGATCGAAGCCCGGATGACCGCGCGGCCGGCGGTAACGCATCGCATCGGCGATCGTGACGGTCATTCGTCCTTGCAGCCCGTTCGCCTCGGCGTTGCTCCGTGCCATGGCCGCGATCGCGGGGTCGATTTCGACGGCGTGGAAGCCGAGGTCGCGCACGCGCGCGGCAAGACAGAGCGCCGCCGCCCCGACGCCGCATCCCAAATCGAGCACGGCGTCCCCCGGCGCGGCGGGAACGGCGGCTGCCAGCAGGACGGAATCGATCGCCACGCGGTAGCCGCGCCGCGGCTGGATCAGGCGCACGCGCCCGCCGAGGAGCGTATCCTCGGTCGTGTCTCCCTCAAGGTCCGGCGGGGCGCAGTTCGTGTCCATAGCCCGCCTCGACCAGAAGGGCGCGCGCCGCCGCCGCGTCGTCGCACGACACCATCAGCCGGCGGGGCAGGGCGCCGATCGAGCCCTCGAGCGCGCTCGTGTGCTCGTCGAGCCGCAAGCTCGCCACCCCCGCGGCCGCGAGCAGCGCTTCGACCGCCGAGATCAGGACCGCATCGTTGGTGCGCAAGAGCTCGATCATCTCCCCAGCATAGCGATGAAACGCGCGATTTCGAATGCTTGTGGCTCCGCCGTGGGGTACCTATGCTCGCCGGCAGAAAGGATTTTTGCGTGACCGCAGCCGTTGTCAAACCCGCCCCCCGCGCGTCGGAGAAGGCGGGGACCGAACCG
This sequence comes from Pseudomonadota bacterium, assembly GCA_041694995.1. Taxonomy (GTDB): domain Bacteria; phylum Pseudomonadota; class Alphaproteobacteria; order Rhizobiales; family UBA4765; genus Raskinella. The sequence continues at coordinate 6,358 of JBGFRS010000038.1, forward strand.
CTCATCGGCCTTACCGCCGCCGACATGGAGCGCGTCAATACCCTCATCCTGTCGCGGACCGGCTCGGACGTGACAATGATCCCGGAGGTGGCAAACCACCTGATCTCCTCCGGCGGGAAGCGCCTGCGCCCGATGCTCACCCTCGCCGCGGCGCGGATGTTCGGCCATCGCGGTGACGGGCATGTGTGGCTTGCCGCCGCCGTGGAGTTCATGCACACGGCGACGCTCCTGCACGACGATGTCGTCGACGAATCCGAGATGCGCCGCGGCAAGAAGACCGCGCGCATGCTCTGGGGCAATCCGGCGAGCGTGCTTGTCGGCGACTTTCTCCTCGGCCAGGCCTTCCGCATGATGGTGGAGGTCGGTTCGCTCGACGCGCTCGATATCTTGTCGCGCGCCTCCTCGATCATCGCCGAAGGCGAGGTGATGCAGCTCGCCGCCGCGAAGTCGCTCAGCACGAGCGAGACGCAATACCTCGCCGTCATTCGCGCGAAGACCGCGGCGCTGTTCGCGGCCGCTTGCGAAGTGGGCCCGACGATTGCCGGCCACCCCACGGCGCGCGCCGCGCTGGAGACCTATGGCCTCAATCTCGGCCTCGCCTTCCAGATGGTCGACGACGCCCTCGACTATTCCGGCGAGGAAGCGGCCCTCGGCAAACGCATCGGCGATGATTTCCGCGAAGGCAAGGTGACTTTGCCGGTGATCCTCGCGCACCAGCGCGGCGGCGCGGACGAGAAGGCGTTCTGGCGCCGCACCATCGAGCGTGGCGAGATCAACGACGGGGACTTCGAAACGGCGGCCGCCCTCGTGGCCAAACACGGGGCCGTTGCCGAGACGCTCACCCGCGCCCGCACCTATGCGCAAGCCGCCAAGGACGCACTGAACGCCGCCCCGCCCGGCCTCGTGCGCGACGCTCTCCTTAACGTCGTCGACTTCAGCGTGGAGCGCACGCATTGAGGTGAGCTAACCGCTGCATGGTCAAGGGTGGTTTCGTCTATCTGCTTGCGAGTGGACGCAACGGGACCCTGTATCTCGGCGTGACGTCGGACCTGACCCGCCGCATGGCGCAGCACCGACAGAAGACGCTCGGCGGGTTCACGGCGCGCTACAGCGTGGAGCGCCTCGTCTGGTTCGAAGCACTGCCCACCATCGAAGATGCGATCGCCGCTGAGAAGACCATGAAGAAATGGCGGCGTGCTTGGAAGATCGCTCTGATCGAAAGCACCAATCCAGAATGGCGGAACCTCGCCGACGATGTAATGGGATGATTTGGTGCTGCGCAGCTTGTGTGCTGGATTCCGGATCGCCGTCCGCTGACGCTTCCGGCGTCCGGAATGACGGGTGCACGTCATTCCGGGGTCGTGCAGCGAGGCGGAGCCGAGCGGAACGAAACCCGGAATCCAGCACGAAACTTGCGCAGCGCTACCCCTCGATCTTGGCGAAGTCCGCAACCGTGCGCGTCGCGGCGCGCAGGCGGGAGAGGAGCTTGAGCCGGTTCGCGCGCACCGCCGGGTCGGGGTCGTTGACGAGGATGTGCTCGAAGAAGGCATCGACCGCCGGCCTCGCCTGCGCGAGCGCTGCCATCGCGCCCTCGAAGTCCTCGCGCGCGACGTGGTCGGCGGCGTGCTTGGCCGCCGCGTCGAGCACGTTGAGGAGCGCGCGCTCCTCCGGCGCGCCCTGGCGTTCGATCAGATGGTGATCGGGCGGCGCGTCGTAGGAGACGCCGTCCTTCTTCTCCTCGATGCGCAGGATGTTCGCCGCGCGCTTGAAGCCGGCGAGCAGCGCCGTGCCGTCTTCCGTGCCGAGGAAGCGCCTGAGCGCCTCGACCCGGCGCACGATGAGCAGGAGGTCGTCGTTTTGCTCGCCGGAGGCCAGCACCGCGTCGACCAGATCGTGCCGTGCGCCCTGCTCGCGCAGCATGACCTTGAGGCGGTCGTGGAAGAAGGCGAGGAGGTCGGCAAATTGTGCGCGCTGAACGTTTGGGTCCAGACTGGCGGTCGGGACCGCCTCGATTTGCGCTTTCCGGATAACAACGGGTCCGGTAATCTTTACCTTCCCGCGTGTTGCCGCTGCAAACCGAGGTCTGTGTGTCGCGGCAATCTTGCGAAGGTCGAGCCGCACCCCATTCTCCACCACCAACCGGATCACTCCCAGCGCCGCCCTTCTCAAGGCATAGGGGTCCTTCGATCCGGTCGGCTTCTCGTCGATCGCCCAGAAGCCGACGAGCGTGTCGAGCTTATCCGCCAGCGCCACCGCGATCGCGACCTTATTCGTCGGCACGCGGTCGCTCGGCCCTAGCGGCTTGTAGTGCTCCTCGATGGCCGTGACCACGTCGCCCGGCTCGCCCTGCAGCGCCGCATAGGTCGCGCCCATCAACCCTTGCGTTTCCGGAAACTCGCCGACCACCTCGCTGACGAGATCGGCCTTGCACAGCTCGGCCGCGCGTCTTGCATCCTTCGGGTTCGCGCCGACGAGCGGCGCGATCCCTTCGGCAAGCGCCATGATGCGCTCGACGCGCTCGCCCTGCGTGCCGAGCTTCTCGTGGAAGACGATGTTCAACGCCTTGAGCTTGGCGAGGCGCTGGTCGAGCGGCTTGGCCGGCGCAACATGCGCGTAGTCCGGCAGGGGCTTGCGGTCGGTCTCCCAGAAGTACTTCGCGTCGGAGAGGCGCGCACGGATGACGCGCTCATTGCCGGCGATGATCGTCGCGCCGCCGTCGGTCGCGTCGAGATTGGCGGTGAGCAGGAATTTCGGCGCGAGCTTGCCGGTCGCCGGGTCCTTGAGCACGAAGCATTTCTGGTTCGCGCGGATGGTCGCGCGGATCACCTCGTCCGGCACGTCGAGGAAGGCCGGATCGAACGATCCCATCAGCACGACGGGCCACTCGACCAGACCCGCGACCTCATCGAGCAGGCCGGAATCGTCGACGAGTTCAAGGCCCTGCGCCATCGCCAGATTGCCGGCGTCGTGCCGGATGATCTCCTTGCGCCGCTCCGCATCGAGCACGACCTTGGCGGCTTCGAGCTTGGCGACATAGTCGTCGAACCGCCGGACGGTGATCGCCTGCGGGGCCTGGAAACGGTGGCCATGGGTCACGTCGCCGGATGCGAGGCCGTCGATCGCAAAATGCACCACCTCCGGCTCCTCGGTCTCGGGCCCGAAGGTGCACAGGATCGACTGCAGCGGGCGCACCCAGCGCAGGCTCGTGGGCGAAGCCGAGGCTTCGCCCCAGCGCATGGACTTCGGCCAGGGAAAGTCGCGCACCACGGCCGGAATGAGGTCCGCGATCACCGCGATCGCCGGCCGGCCGGGCTTCACCACCGTCGCGACGTAGAAATCACCCTTTTTGGGATCAGATTGCACGTGCGCCTGGGCAATGTCGGCGAACCCTGCGCTCTTGAGAAAGCCCTGCACAGCGGCGTCAGGCGCGCCGACGCGCGGCCCTTTCTTCTCCTCGCGCTGGTCGGGCGAGGCGACGGGAAGCCCGTGCACGGTGAGCGCGAGGCGCCGGGGCGTCGCGAAGGCTTTGGCTCCCTCATAGGCGAGCCCGGCCGCAACCAGCCCGTCGGTGACGAGCCGTTTCAGGTCCTCCGCCGCGCGCGGCTGCATGCGGGCGGGGATTTCCTCGGAGAACAGTTCGAGAAGAAGGTCGGGCATCGCTCACCGTCGGTGTCGGCGCGGCACCTAACAGGCCGCTCGCGTCCGCGGCAAGTCGTGACCGGTGCCACGCTGTTGCCGCATGCCTTGTCCAGAGAGCCCCGGTGCGGGTGCGTTGGCGCGCGCTCGCCGAGTTCTACGAGCGCATCGAAGCGGCCATAGGCCGCCGCCTCACGCGGTACGACGTCATGCGCCCGAACGCGGCGGACGGCGACCAGGACAGCCCTTGCCATGCGCTTCCTCGAAGCGCGGTGAAGCCTCAGAGCCGCTTGTGCGATCCGTCGCAGAGCGGCTGCTTGGCCGAGCGCTTGCACGTGCAGAAGAACAAGGGCTTCGATGCCTCCGCCTTGAACTCGACCGGCGAATAGATGCCCTCGGCGTTGTGGGAGCCGTCACAGAAGGGTTGTGTCTTCGACAGGCCGCACGCGCACCACCAATAGCTTTTCCCCGCTTCGACTTCGACACGGATCGGCTCGCGGCCGCCGATGGCGGGGGTGTTGGACATGCAGGCCTCCTCTGTGCGCGGCCATCGTCGTGGAGTGATCGGGCCGCATCAAGTCGGAAGACATGCCAGCGGCGACAGGGCACGGGCAGCGCGCTGACAGCGGCAAGGAGCACCGCCCGTCGCGCCGCGGCGGCCCAAAGGCCCATCGATGTCTCCCGGGCGTTTCGGAGACGTTGTGCGCCTTCGGCATTTCAGGCGTGTTGCGCGGCGCCGCCTGCTTCGGTCTTCATCCAGGCGGCGCCGCAGGCTTTCGCGAGTTCGCGCACGCGGCCGATGTAGTTCTGCCGTTCGGTGACCGCGATCACGCCGCGCGCATCGAGCAGGTTGAAGGCGTGGCTTGCCTTGATGCACTGGTCGTAGGCCGGCAGCACCATCTCGTGGTGCGCATCGGCGGCGCCCCCGGTTGGCGCGCCGGCCGCGAGATAGCGCCGGCAGGCCGTCTCGGCGTCGGCGAACTGGCGGAAGAGCATCTCGGTGTCGGCATGCTCGAAATTGTGCCGCGAATACTCTTCCTCCGCCTGCTTGAACACGTCGCCGTAGGTCACCTTCGCGGTGCCCTCGAACCCGTTGAAGTTGAGGTCGAAGCCGTTCTCGACGCCCTGGAGATACATGGCGAGGCGTTCGAGGCCGTAGGTGAGTTCACCCGACACCGGCTGGCAATCAATGCCGGCGACCTGCTGGAAATAGGTGAACTGCGACACTTCCATCCCGTCGCACCAGCACTCCCACCCGAGGCCCCAGGCGCCCAGCGTCGGGCTCTCCCAGTCGTCTTCCACGAAGCGCAGATCATGCACGGCCGGATCGATGCCGATCGCTTCGAGCGATCGCAGGTAGAGCCCCTGTAGATCGGGCGGCGACGGCTTCAGGATCACCTGGAACTGATAATAGTGCTGAAACCGGTTCGGGTTTTCGCCATAGCGTCCGTCCTTCGGCCGGCGCGAGGGCTGCACATAGGCCGCCTTCCACGGCCTTGGACCGAGCGCCCGCAGGGTCGTTGCCGGATGAAACGTGCCGGCCCCCATTTCCATATCGTAGGGCTGCAGAACGACGCAACCTTGCTCCGCCCAGAAGCGTTGGAGGGTGAGGATCAGTCCTTGAAACGAACGGCGCGGGTCGAGAGCGGCGGCGGCCATGGTGCGATCCGAAGGGTGAGCGGCGCCGGGAGCAGTAGGTACGGCGGCAAAAGCCGTCAAGCAATGTCGCCCACGCCCTGACCAAGGCGTCACGCGGCAAGAGGCGCCGAAACGTCAATTCAAACGGCTCGGGGGCCGGTAGACGCCGGTTTCCGGGTCCCGCTCCAAGGTTTCCATGGCGGTCCTCTCCGCCATGCTATTGCGCGCCTCGGCCCGCAGTGCCGCCGCCCGATCGGCTTCCGCCTTGAGCCAGCGATAGGCGAGATAGGCGCCTGCGACGCCCACCGAGAACAGCAGGAGCGGCGGCATCAATTGAACCTCCCACAACCTTCCAACGCTCCGTCGACACTGCGGCGGAATGGTGGCGAACCCTAAAGCCCGTAGCGCGCCCAAAGCGCCCGTTCTTCCAGCGCGACGAGCGCCGCGGCTGGCAAGCTCGCATCACCGTCGAGAAGGCCGGCCGCGCGACGGCGGAACAGCGAGCGTTCCGCCGATTGCAGCTTCAAGGTGACGCGCTCCCCGAAGCGCTGGCGCAGCACGGAGCGCAAATCGCTGACGCCGTCGACGAGACCCAGTTCCTTGGCCTTCGCGCCGCTCCAGAACTCGCCGGTGAACAGATCGCCGTTCGCCGTCGACAACTTGCCGCTCCGCCGCATTTCGACGAGCGCGATGAAGTGGCGGTGGATTTCCGCCTGCAGGGCGACGAGGCGTTCGACCTCGTCGGGCTTGAGCGGCTGAAAGGCGTCGAGCATGCCCTTGTAGCGCCCAGCGGTGATCAGCCGCCGCTCGATGCCGAGCTTCTCGATGGCGTGCTCGAAACCGAAGCCGGCATAGACGACGCCGATCGAGCCGACGATCGAGGAGGGGTCGGCGAAGATCTCGTCACCGGCGCAGGCGATCATATAGCCGCCGGAGGCTGCGGCATCCTCGATGAACACGAAGACGTTCCGCTTCTTCTCCTCCGCAAGGGCCCGGATGCGTTGGTAGATGAGGTGCGCCTGCACCGCCGAGCCACCCGGCGAATTGACCACGATGGCCACAGCGGCCGCATCGTCGATAGAAAAGGCGCGTTCCAGGATGGGAGCGACGCTCGCGAGCGTCAGGCCCGGCCAGAGCGGCGACAGATTGCCGATCGTGCCCCACAAGCGAACGACCGGCACGATCGGGTGGCGTTCCCGAAATCGGGCCGGCAGAAACGGCCGCAGCCACCGGCTATGCGCGAGATTCGACAGCGTCACGACCGCACGAATGCCGGAATTGGATGTGAGGAGTCAACGCATCTGCGACGCGCGTCGGTCGCGTTCGCAGCGCGGCATAGGTCGCTCTTGCCGCCACGCGGCAAAGCGGCCATGGTGCCGGCAGTAGGGGTGCCTTGCGCGAGGCCCACGCGCCGCCGGAGTTTTCATACGATATGATGTCGCCACGACCGCGCACCGCGTTGGCGCTCTGCCTTGCTGCCGCGACTTTTCTGGCCGTTGGGCCAGCCGTTGCGCAGCAGCGCAGCGAACCTCGGCGCGTCGACATTCGTGAACGGTTGTCGCAACCGTCTCTCGCGGGCAGCTTCCTTGCCGGCCGCGCGGCGGTAAATTCCCGCGATCTTGACTCGGCGGCGAACTTCTTCGCGCGCGCCTTGCAACGCGACTCGCGCAACCCGGAACTTCTTGCAAGAACCTTCGTGCTGAAGCTGGCGGCCGGGGAGATCGAGGAGGGCGTCGAGCTTGCTTCTCGCGTCATCCGGGCCGACGGCAATGATCGATTGGCCCGATTGGTTTTGGCGATCAAGGCCATCACCGACCGGCGCTTCCGCTCCGCCGTTCAGACATTGCGGCTCGCCGAGCGGGGCAATGTGTCGGACATCACGGGCGCCCTCGTCGGCGCCTGGGCGGCGCACGGCCTCGGCGAGACCGACGAGGCGTTCGGTATCCTGGAGCGGCTGCGCGGGGCGGACTGGTACAACATCTTCCGCGACTTCCATGCCGGCCTTATCGCGGACGCGGCCGGGCGCCGGGCGGAAGCGGGCCGTCGCCTGGCCGCGGCCCACGCGGCCGACCCGAATGCGCTGCGCATCGTTGAGGCCTATGCCCGCCATTTGGCCCGGACAAACGACCGTTCCCGCGCGCTGGAGATCCTCCGGACGTTCCGGAACCGCGTTCCCGACAACCCCGTCATTAACACGCTGCACGCGGACATCACGGCCGGACGCGGCATCTCGCCCCTGGTGCGCGACGCGCAGCGCGGCGCGGCAGAGGTGCTCTTCGGTCTTGGGTCTGCGCTCGCACGGGACGGCGGCGACGAGCTTGCAGCCATCTACCTGCAGCTCTCGATCTACCTGGACGGCGAGAACGGCCTCGCCCTGATTTCGCTCGCCGATCTGTACGAGCAGATGCGGCGCCCGGCCAAGGTCGTGGAGACGTTCGAGCGCGTGCCGGCGAACTCGCCGATGAAGCGGACCGCCGAAATCCAGTTGGCGCTCGCCCTCGATGACCTCGACCGCACCGACGAGGCCTTGCGTCATCTCGACGGGCTCCTGCGCAACAACCCCGACGATGTCGAGGTGTGGACGACGCGTGGCAACATCCTCCGTGGCAAGAAGCGCTTCGAAGAGGCGAACGCCGCCTATGAGCGTGCGATCGCTCTCGTGCCAAACCCGGAGCGCCGACACTGGATGCTGTTCTACTTCCGCGGCATCACCTTTGAACGCACGCGGCGATGGGCGCAGGCGGAGGCCGACTTCAAGCGCGCGCTCGAGTTGCAGCCCGATCAACCGCTCGTCCTCAATTATCTCGGCTACTCCTGGGTGGATCAGGGCGTCAATCTCGACGTCGCCATGGGCATGCTCAAGCGCGCTGTCGAGTTGCGCCCGACCGACGGCTACATCATTGATTCGGTCGGCTGGGCTTATTACCGCATCGGCAATTTTCAAGAGGCGGTGAGCTGGCTCGAGCGCGCCATCGAGCGCAAACCGGCCGACCCCGTCATCAACGACCATCTCGGTGATGCCTATTGGCGCGTCGGGCGCTATCTCGAAGCGCATTTCCAGTGGCGCCATGCCCGCGACATGCGGCCGGAGCCCGAGGATCTTGTCCGCATCGAGCGCAAGCTGCGCGAAGGGCTGACGGAAGAGCTCGGCCGCCCCATCCCCGCTGCCGAGAACAGGACGTCTGGCCAGGGCGGCTGACCGTTCAAGGGTCCGTCGGTTCGCCGTTCATCGCATGGACAAGTCGCGCCGTTCGCGCCAGAACGGCGCGGACTTTCGTATGCGCCATCGGGACATGACATGAACAAATGGGTGTACACCTTCGGCGACGGCGAGGCCGAGGGCCGGGCGGAGATGAAGAACCTGCTCGGAGGCAAGGGCGCGAACCTCGCGGAGATGTCAAATCTCGGCCTGCCCGTGCCGCCAGGCTTCACGATCACCACGGAAGTCTGCACCTGGTACTATGCGCATGAGCGCAGCTATCCGGCCGATCTCGCCGCACAGGTCGATGCGGCGGTCGCGCATGTTGGTCGGCTCGTCGGCAAGTCGTTCGGGGATGTCGGAAATCCGCTGCTCGTCTCCGTGCGGTCCGGGGCCCGCGCCTCGATGCCGGGCATGATGGACACGGTTCTGAACCTCGGTCTCAACGACGCGACCGTCGAGGGCATGGCGGCGGCAACCGGCAATCGCCGCTTCGCCTACGACAGCTATCGTCGTTTCATCACCATGTATTCGAACGTCGTTCTCGACATTGAGCATCACGCCTTCGAGGAGGTGCTGGAGGCGTACAAGGAGGAGCACGGCTTCATTCTCGACACCGATCTCGACGCAACGGATTGGGAGGCGCTGGTCGCAAGCTACAAGGCCCTCGTCGAGCGCGAGCTGGGAAAGCCTTTTCCGCAGGATCCGCGCGAGCAGCTTTGGGGCGCGATCGGCGCGGTGTTCTCCTCTTGGATGAACGCGCGCGCCATCACCTATCGTCGCCTGCATATGATCCCCGAAGACTGGGGAACGGCGGTTAACGTCCAGGCCATGGTGTTCGGCAACATGGGCGACACCTCGGCGACGGGCGTTGCCTTCACGCGCAACCCCTCCACGGGGGCAGACGAACTCTACGGCGAATTCCTGGTCAATGCGCAAGGCGAAGACGTCGTCGCCGGCATTCGCACCCCGCAGGACATCACCGAGGCTGCGCGCCGTGCCGCGGGCTCGGACAAGCCTTCAATGGAAACCGTCATGCCGGCGGCCTTCGCCGAGTTCCGTGCGATCTGCCGCAAGCTCGAGGCGCACTATCGCGACATGCAGGACATCGAGTTCACGGTGGAGCAGGGCAAGCTGTGGATGCTCCAGACCCGCGCCGGCAAGCGCACCGCAAAAGCGGCGCTGAAGGTGGCCGTCGACCTGGCCGATGAGGGCGTGATCTCCCGGCAGGAAGCCGTGCAGCGCATCGACCCCTCATCGCTCGACCAGCTCCTGCACCCGACGATCGATCCGAAGGCCGAGCGCAAGGTGCTCGCCGCGGGCCTGCCCGCCTCGCCAGGGGCGGCCGCGGGCGAAATCGTCTTTTCCTCAGACGAGGCCGAGACGCTGAAGGCGCAAGGCAAGGCCGTCATCCTCGTGCGCGTCGAGACGAGCCCGGAGGACATCCACGGCATGCACGCGGCCGAAGGCATTCTGACCACGCGCGGCGGCATGACCTCCCACGCCGCCGTCGTCGCGCGCGGCATGGGCAAGCCTTGCGTGTCCGGCGCCGGCGCGATCCGTGTCGACTACGCCAAGGGAACTCTGACCGCGGCCGGAACCACGCTGAAGAAGGGCGACTGGATCACCATCGATGGGTCCAAGGGCGAGGTTCTCATCGGGCGCGTGCGGATGCTGCAGCCGGAGCTGTCCGGTGACTTCGCGACCATCATGACGTGGGCGGACGGCACGCGCCGCTTGAAGGTGCGCGCCAATGCCGAGACGCCGCTCGACGCGCGCACGGCGCGTGAGTTCGGCGCCGAAGGCATCGGGCTTTGCCGCACCGAGCATATGTTCTTCGACGAGGACCGCATCGTCGCCATGCGCGAGATGATCCTCGCCGATGACGAGAAGGGCCGCCGTGCGGCTCTTGCCAAGATCCTGCCGATGCAGCGCAAAGACTTCGTGGCGCTCTTCGAGATCATGTCCGGCTTGCCGGTTACGATTCGCCTGCTCGATCCGCCGCTGCACGAATTCCTGCCGCATACCGACGCGGAGATCGCCGAGGTCGCTGCCGCCATGGGCCAGCCGGCGGAGAAGCTCGAGCGCCGCGCGGCCGAGCTGCACGAGTTCAACCCGATGCTCGGCTTCCGCGGCTGCCGCCTCGCCATCGCCTATCCCGAGATCGCGGAGATGCAGGCGCGCGCGATCTTCGAGGCCGCGCTCGAAGCGGCGGCCACGACGGGCGCGCCGGTCGTGCCGGAGGTGATGATCCCGCTTGTTGCGACCAAAGCCGAACTCGACCTGATCAAGGCCCGCATCGTCGCCACGGCTGAGGCAGTCGCGACGGAAAAGCAGGCGAAGGTCACCTATCAGATAGGCACGATGATCGAATTGCCGCGCGCGGCGCTGCGCGCCGCGGAGATCGCCGAAAGCGCCCAGTTCTTCTCCTTCGGCACCAATGATCTGACGCAGACGACCTTCGGTATTTCGCGCGACGACGCGGCGTCCTTCCTCGGCGCCTACACGGCGAAGGGCATTCTGCAGGTCGATCCCTTCGTCTCGCTCGACCAGGACGGCGTTGGTGAACTCGTGCAGATCGCAGTCGAGCGCGGGCGCAAGACGCGGCCCGACCTCAAGCTCGGTATTTGCGGCGAGCACGGGGGCGACCCGGCCTCGATCGGCTTCTGCGAGCAGCTCGGGCTCGATTACGTGTCGTGCTCGCCCTTCCGCGTGCCGATCGCGCGGCTCGCTGCCGCGCAAGCCGCGCTCGGCCGCGTTACGGCCACGGAGGGCTGAGCCGTGTCATCGATTCCGCAAACCGCGCTCTACTACGTCGCGCTCATGCTCGCGGCCGGGCTTGCTCTCGGCGTTGCCAACGGCTTCTACCCGACGTCGCCACTGTGGCAGCTGCCGCCGCTTCTCTGGCTCCTCGCCGTCTCGCTCCTGTTCGATGTCTGGGCCAACCAGATGGCTACGCAAGGCAAGGGGCAGGCTCTCGACATGAAGTGGCGTGTCATCGGTTTTCTCGCCGGCGCGGGCCTCTCCGTCCTCATCCCCTGGCGCATGGGCGCGTGAGGTGGACCTCGCGGCCCTGCGCGCGGGAGGAAAGCCGGCGCTCGCGCGCGCCCTCTCTCGTGCCGAGGTTGCGGCGCGCGAGGCTGAAACGGCGCGCTTTCTCGACGAGGCGCACCGCGCCGCGAAGGCGCATGTGCTCGGGCTCACCGGCCCGCCGGGGGTGGGCAAGTCGACGCTCGTCAACGCTCTGATCGCGCGGCGGCGCAAGGCTGGCGAGACGGTCGGGGTGGTCGCGGTCGATCCGTCTTCGCGTCGCTCCGGCGGCGCGCTTCTCGGCGATCGTGCGCGTCTCGACACCGATCCCGAGGATGATGGTGTGTTCGTGCGCTCGCTGGCGGCACGCGACCGTTTGGGCGGGCTCTCCGAATTCGCCATCGCGGCGATGGTCTTGATGCGCGCGGTCAAGGATGCGGTCATTCTCGAATCCGTCGGCATCGGGCAGTCGGAGGCCGACATCGCCTTCGCCTGCGACACCGTCATCCTGTGCGTGCAGCCCGGATCGGGCGACGCGCTGCAATTCATGAAGGCCGGCGTGATGGAGTTGCCGCACGTCATCGCCGTCACGAAGGCCGACCTCGGGACGATGGCGGTGAGGGCCCGGGCGGACGTCGAGGGCGCGCTGTCCCTTGCCGCGCGCGCCGGCGACGACTGGATACCGCGCGTCGTGATGCTGTCGGCGGCGCGGGGCGACGGCCTCGACGCGCTCGAAGACGCCGTCGCGGCGCATCGGCAGCATCTCGCCGAGAAGGGCCGCGGAATAGCGCAGCGCCGCGCGCAGGCGGCCGCCTGGATCGCCGACGCGGTGACGGCCGAGTTCGGCCGCGCCGGCCTCGCCCGCCTCGCCGCACAATTGCCGATCGCACCCGCCGACGCGCCCTTCGCGGCGATTCAGGCCGCTTTCGCGCTGCTCGGGTCCGCTCGTTAAGCCCTTTTCAAGGTTAACGCGTCACGGTCGGGGACGATCTACGACCATCCGAACGAGTTGGCGTATGCGTGGCTTCAACCTTCCCCTTCCGCGGTGGCTCCGGCAGGTCGTGTCGGGTGCCGCGCTCGCCGCCTGCAGTGTTCTGCTTACGCCGACCGATGGGGGGCGGCAGGATGTGACCGCGCTGTTTGCGCCGCCCGGTCAAGCGTCCCGGGCAACCTTGGTCCGTCTGCCGGCGGGAACGCGCGCGGCCATGCGCAGCGATCAGGAAACGGTCGAAACCTCGCCGATCCTGGCCACGGGAGTTGCCTTCGGCACGAACGGCCCCGCCGTGCTGCGCACCGAAACCGGCGACATCACCGGCTCGCTGCGGCGCGGCGACGTGCTTGGCGAGGGCGTGCGCGTCAATCGCGCGGCGAAGGGCGACCTGCACATCACGCGCGTCGCGCGCACGGAGGCGCAGGAGGCGGTCACGGCTTGGTTCAATGTCGCCTTCGGTTACTCCGACATCGGCTCGCGCGATCCGAGCTTCTCGCGCACCTTGCCGCCGATCATGGCGCGCCTCGATCCGAACGAGCCGCGCATCCTCGATTTCGGCGATGACGGCACCAACCAATCGCTCGCCTGGGCGCCCCTGCCGCTCGACCGGCCGGAATCGATCGAGGACGCCTTCGCCCGCATGCGCCGCCTGGCCATCCGCTCCTCAAGCGATCTCGAACAGGCGCATCGCTGCCTCGCGGAAGCGATCTACTTCGAGGCGCGCGGCGAGTCCGAGCGCGGTCAGCAGGCCGTCGCGCAGGTCGTGCTCAACCGCGTGAAGAGCGGGCGCTATCCCGACAATGTCTGCGACGTGATCTACCAGAACCGGCATTGGCGCAATCGCTGCCAGTTCTCCTACGCGTGCGACGGCACGGCGGAGACCATTCGCGACCAGCGCGCCTGGGATCTCGCGAGCCGCATCGCGGATGATGCCATCGCCGGCCGCGTCTTTCTCGACGGCATCGGCGATTCGACGCACTATCACGCGAGCTATGTCGCGCCGCGCTGGCGGCGCGGGCTCAACCGCACCGAGCGCATCGGCACGCACATCTTCTATTCGATGCCCGGCGTGAGCATCAACGGCAGCTGATCACGTCACGACGTCGAGGCCGACGTCGAAGTTCGGCGCCGAATGCGTGAGCGCGCCGGAGGAGACGAGATCGACGCCGGTCTCCGCGATCGCCTTGACCGTGTCGAGCGTCACGTTGCCGGAGGCTTCGAGCACCGCGCGCCCTTGCGTGAGGCGCACGGCCTCGCGCATGTCGCCCAGGCTCATATTGTCGAGGAGCACGGCGGTCGCTCCCTCGGTCAGCGCTTCCTGCAACTGCGACAGGCGGTCGACCTCGATCTCGATCGCGACGAGATGGCCGGCGAAGGCCTTCGCCCGCCGCAGCGCCGCCGCAACACCGCCTGCAACCGCGATGTGGTTGTCCTTGATCAGGATGGCGTCGTCGAGGCCGAAGCGGTGGTTCATGCCCCCGCCGCAGCGCACGGCGTATTTCTCGATGGCGCGCAGGCCCGGCGTCGTCTTGCGCGTGCACACGATGCGCGCTTTGGTGTGCGCGATCGCGTCGGCATAGGCGCGCGTCAGCGTGGCGATGCCGGAGAGCCGGCCGACGAAGTTGAGCGCCGTGCGCTCGGCGGCGAGCAGCGCGCGCGCATCGCCCGCGATCTCCGCGACGACGGTGCCCTTCTCGACGCGCGCCCCCTCGCTGAGCTGCGCGGTGAAGCTGAGCCCCGGTCCGGCGAGGCGGCACGCGGCCTCGGCGAGCGGCAGGCCGGCGATCACGCCCGGCCTGCGCGCGGACATGGTGGCGCGCGCCGGCGTGCCCGCGGGGATCGTCGCCTGCGAAGTGATGTCGCCGGCGCGGCCGAAATCCTCGCGCAGCGCCATGGCCACGAGATCGTCGACGAGGAGCTGGGGCAGGGCGGGGAGGGATGAGGACATGCACGCTTCCTAGCCGCGAAAGGGCGTGGAGACCAGCGTTGAGGCCGAACCAGGCATCGTCATCGCCTGGAGCGCGAAGCTCGACTTGGGCCGATCCGGTCTTTGCGCGTGCAAGACCGGATTGCTTCGCTTCGCTCGCAATAACGATGTGGCGCGGAGTGGCAAGCCTGTCGTCCCGTGCGCGGTGCGGCATACATGACGCACCGCAGACACGGGACCGCTCGACGCGAAGACACCCCATCGATCCCGGGTCCGCGCCGCACCGCTTTGCGCTGCGCCGCGCCCGGGATGACCGGTACGACCCCTTATCCCGCTGCGCGCGTCGCCGCGCGCGCGGTTTGCGCCACCATCCCCTCCGCCTCGTCGAGCGTCAGGAAGGTGCGCCGCTTCCATTCGGGTCGCGGTTCGGGGAAGTCGGAGCGATAATGCCCGCCGCGGCTTTCCTCGCGGCGCAGCGCCGCGGCGGCGATGATCTTCGCGGTGATGATCATGTTGGTCGTGCTGGCGCTGGTCGTCTTTCGTCCCAACCCATCGAGCTCGGCGAGCGCCGTGCGCAGGCCATCCTCGCTGCGGATCACGCCGACTTCCGCTGACATCAACCGGCGCAGCCGCGCGACGATCTCCTGATCGCGCACATCCTCCGGCGCAGGCTCGGCGCCGATCGCGGAG
The DNA here is from genome assembly GCA_041694995.1 of Pseudomonadota bacterium. GTDB lineage: Bacteria > Pseudomonadota > Alphaproteobacteria > Rhizobiales > UBA4765 > Raskinella. The sequence goes on from JBGFRS010000038.1 coordinate 21,469, forward strand.
GGGAGCGGCAGGACGAGCGGCACGGTGTGCAGGTCGCGGATGTCGTCGGCGACGCGGCCGGCGAAGACGACCGCCTCGAGGAGCGAGTTGGACGCGAGCCGGTTCGCGCCATGCGCCCCGGTGCAGGCGACCTCGCCGCACGCCCACAGGCCGTCGAGCACGGTGCGCCCGTTCGCGTCCACCAGCACGCCGCCCATGTGGTAGTGCGCGGCGGGCGCGACCGGCAGCGGCTGCGTGAC
>JBGFRS010000005.1:0-104789 GCA_041694995.1 Pseudomonadota bacterium
CGGCCGCGGGTCTCCCCGCGGCGGGCGGTGCCCGGTCATCGCCTGACTTCCACCCGTGCGCAGGATAGGGCCAGGCCTCGCCCGCTCCCCCGATCACGACGCCTCGCGAGCGCGCCCCGGCGGGGAGCGGTGCAAGGAGGATAGGCACACGATAGGAATGATGTCAATACCTTTCGTCATCCCGGATGCGGCGCAGCGCGCAGCGGTGCGCCGCTGATCCGGGATCGGCGGGGGTGTCTTCGCGTCGAGCGGTCCCGTGTCTGCGGTGCGTCACGGCGTGCCGCACCGCGCACGGGACGACAGCGAACGCGCGGGCCTCTCGCGTGTCATCCCCTCCTCCTCACGCATCTCTCCGAACCAGGAGAGGAACTCACCGATCACCGCCGCGCGAGACCGCGAAGCGCCGCATCGAGACGTTCGGTCGGCACGCTGTCGAGGCGCGGTGCAGCCGTCCACAACACGTGACAGCGCACCGTGCGGTCAGGATGCGCCCGCAAGACCACGGCATGGTAGAGAGCAAGCTGCGTGAGGATCGCATCTGGCATGTCCGCCTGCGGCGCGCCGGTCTTGTAGTCGAGAATGTCGATCGCAGCGGCGCTGACCGCCAGGCGGTCTATCCGGCCGGCGACTGCGATGGTGCCCCCGCCGGCAAGTTCGACGTCTCCGATCACGGGCACTTCGCTCAGCGCACCGGCATCGAGGAACGGCGCGAAGGCGGGAAGCTTCAGGACACCAAGCGCCTCCGCCACGACGGTATCCGTCAGGTCAGGCGCGCGTGCCGACACGAAACGCTCGGCGGCTTCAGCGCGCCGATGCGGCGGAACATCCGGCAATGTCTGGAGCAGGCGGTGCAGGATCACACCGCGTGCCCGGGCCTCCAGGCGCACGGAGGAACCTGAACTCCCGGCCGGCGCCTCCTCCGCCATTCGCGAGGGGGCGATGGTCCGCTGTCCAAGGCGCGGCGCGGCGGCCGGTCCAACCCATGGCGGGCGCAACCGTCGACGTGCAGTATCCGGCGGCGCGGGCGCGCGCGGCGCGGCGGCCGCGGCTCGCCACAGATGCCGCGGCTCGCCTGCATCGTCCGTCTCCAGCACGGCACCCGGCACGAGCGCATCGCGCACGAGCGCATACCACGAGCCCGGGTCCGGCTCCTTGGCATTGCCGGTCGGATAACCTGCAACGATCAAGCGATCCTCGGCCCGCGTCATGGCGACATAAAGAAGACGCCGATATTCGGCGAGCTGGAGGGACAGAGCCGCCTCGCGCGCCGCCGCGAGCGGCCCGGCATCGGCCTTGCCCGACGGCGACCACAGCAGCAACGGCGGAGCATGCGGCGTCTCGGGCTGGATTTCGAACCACGGCCCCGTCTTCCTGGGCACCCCCGTCGTGTCCGCGAGGACGACGAGCTTTGCCTCGAGTCCCTTGGCATTGTGCACGGTCATGACGCGAACCTCGTCGCGGCCCTGCTCCATCTCGCGCTTCACCTCGACGGCGGTCTCGCGCAGCCAGGCGAGAAAGCCGTTGAGCGTCGGCGCATGCCGCTGCTCGTAGTCGAGGGCGCGGGCCAGGAACTCGTCCAGGGCATCCTCGGCCTCGCGGCCGAGCCGTGCGATGATCGCGGCGCGTCCACCATCGGCACCGAGAACCTGCGCGAAGAACTCGAAGGGCCGGTCGATGTCGGCGCGCCCGCGCCATGCCGCGAACCGGGCCCATGCCGCGCCCCAGTGCGGCCGTTCCCGAGCCCGCGCCGCGAGTGCCGCGACCAGCGGCTCCTTGCGTGCTGCGGCCAACGCCAAGAGATCCTCCTCGTCGAGGCCGAGCAGCGGCGACTTCAAGACCTCCGCAAAGGTGAGATCGTCCTCCGGCAGAAGGACCGCGTCGCCGAGCGCCATCAGGTCCATCACCGCCATGTGCTCCACCAGCACCAGGCGATCTGCGCCTGCGACGGGAATGCCGGCGTCCTTGAGCGCGCGAATCATCGCTTCAAAGAACGGCCCGCGCGTTCGCACGAGAACCATCACGTCGCCGGCCGCGAGCGGGCGCTGCCGGCCCCTGTCGGAGACGTCCTCCCGGCCGAGCCGGGCGCGGATCATGCGCGCGATGCGCCGTGCAAGCACGAGCCTCGGGTCCTGCGCGCTCAGCTCGTCGAAGGGATGCGACCAGGCGGACGCCTCCTCCCGCTCCGGCCGCGGTATCATCGGCCAGATCTCGACCGCCCCTGGAGCGCCCCGTCGCGCGGTCACATGCGGCGGAAAGGACTCCGCGCTGGTGACGCCGGCGCCCGCCTCCGCACGGGCAAATACCGTATCGACCGCCGACAGGACCGCATCCGTCGAGCGGAACGACACCAGGAGGTCGACCGAGCGGAACGCGTGCCCCGCGCCTTCGGCGGCGCGCGCATAGCGCCGCCGCTCGCGATCGAAGAGCGCCGGCTCCGCGCCTTGAAAGGAGAAGATCGACTGCTTGTCGTCGCCGACCGCGAACATGGTCCGCGCCGCGCCCGCCGCTCCTTCGCCGGCAAAGAACTCTTGCGTGAGTGCGTCGATGAGCGCCCATTGCTCGGCGCTGGTGTCTTGCGCCTCGTCCACGAGGACGTGATCGATGCCGCGGTCGAGCTTGAAGCGCACCCAGGCTGCGGCGTCGCTTGACAGGAGGGCGACCGCGCGCGTGACCAGATCGGCAAAGTCGAGAAGCCCACGCGCCCGCTTGGCGCGCTCGATCTCCACCTCAACTGTACGCGCCAGGACAAGAAGCGCCTCGGAGACGTCGGCGATCCGCTCGGCCCGACGCGTCGTATCGAGGGCGATGAGCCGTTCGAGGTCCGCCTCCAAGGCGTGCGCGAGCCATGGCGCCGCGTTGCGGCTGCTCTTGGTCAGGAGGGACTTCTTGGTCCGAAAGTCGCCGTCCGCGGTTCGAAAGAAGGCTTCGTAGAGCCGCGCGCGCATTTGGGTATCGGTTGCCGCGTGCGCGGCCGCGAGCGCCGCCGCGCGAAGCTCGTCACTCGGACCCGATCGGCCGAGGATCGCGATCGCCTCCGCCCAGCGCGCCGGCGGAAGATAGGCCTCTTGCAGAATACGGGCGTCAAGATCGCCCTCTCCCGGCGGATCGCCGAGACCGAGTCGTCCGCGAATGCGCCCGCGCAGCCCCGCCGGATCAGCGGGGTCGGGCAGCACCGCGGCAAGATGCTCGCGGCACTTCAGAGCGCCGCCGTGGAGTTCCACGTTGGTGCCCTCGGTCGCCGCGCTGCTGGCGCCCGCGAGGGCCGGGCCGAGCGCGCTCTGGGGCGCGCCGGCCGCACGGCGCAGCACGCGCTCGCGCGCGCCGGCGGCGATCTCGGCCGTTTGGGCGTCGTCGAGAACCTCGAAGCTTGCCGGCACCCCGGCCTCGAACGGGAACTGATGCAGGAGCGCCTCACAGAAGGCATGGATCGTCTGGATCTTGAGGCCGCCCGGCGTTTCGAGGGCCATGGCAAAGACCCGTCGCGCGGCCGCGCGCCGAGGCGCCGTGATGCCGTCCGGGGAAACACCTTCGATCCTCGCCAGCGCCGCGTTCAACTCCGCATCCGAGTGGCGCACCCATGCCGCAAGCTCCACAAGCAGCCGGTTCGACATGTTCGCGGCGGCCGCCTTGGTGAAGGTGAGGCACAGGATTCGCCCCGGCGGCACACCGCGCAGAAGCAATCGCTTCACGCGCTCGACGAGCACGGTCGTCTTCCCGGAACCGGCATTCGCCGACACCCACGCCGACACGTCAGGATCGGACGCCTCGCGCTGCCGGCGGATGGTGTCGGCCACGGGCGCCGTCATTCCTCGCCCCCCTCGCCGATCACACCCCATTCCTTCACGCGCGCGAGATGATCGTAGTCGCCATATTTGAGCCGCCACTTGGAGGCGGCCAGCGAGCGATACGGCGTGTCGTCGGAGTCGAACCGCGCGAGGAGGCGCACGGCGTCCTGGAGCGTCGCGAGCGCGAAGGCACTCAGCGGTTGATCATCCGGGGCCCTGTTCTTCAACTCGGCGGGCGGATCGCTGCCACCGAGCTTCACATAAACGAGGGCCTTCGGCGTCGCACCCGGCTCGATGCCGTGATCCGCGAACGCTCCCCGCATCGCCAAGGCGGCTTCAAGCGGCAGTTGTGGCGCGAACCCGACGCGGACCTCCTTCGGACCTGCGACGGCCCCCGTCTTGAAGTCGAGCACCGCGAAGCCGCCGTCCGCGTCACATTCGAAACGGTCGACGCGGCCGACCAGGGTGAAAGGGCCACGGGGCAGGTCGAGCCGAAGCTGCCCCGTCACTTCGACCAGCACCCGCGCGCCCGCGCGCCGCCGCGCCGCCTCGTAGGTGATGAACCACCGCAGCACGCGTTCAAGCCGCGGCCACCAGAAGGCATGAAGCTCGGGATAAGCCGCGATTGCCGCCAATGCCCGTCGACCGGCATCGAGGGCCATTGCTTCGGACAAGACGGCGCCGGCATTGGCCGCGCGCGACAGCATGGCGAGAACATCGTGGACGATCGTCCCACGTTCGGCCGCGTTCGGCGCTTCGGCCACCGCTTCGAAGGGCCGCAGTTTCAGGACGTGACGGGCGTAGATCGAATAGGGATCGCGGACGAGCTTTTCGATCTCGGTCACGGACAGCCGGCGTGGCCGCGCGCTGACCGGTGGCTTCGGCTGCGGGGCGCGCACCGGGCGCGCCGTCTCAGAGGCGACGTCGAGTGCGCGCGCGATCGTCAGCAATCGGTCGCCGCGCGCGCGGATTTCATTGATTGCGGCTGAACCGACGACGGCCGACAAGCGCTGCAACCAGCGCGAGGCAACGGTCGGCGCCCCTTTCGACCGTTGTGATCGTATCAGGACCACGTCCTGCGTTCCGAGCGCCTGCACGAGATCGTGCGCGGACAGGCCGATCCGGCGCTCTGGTGCCGGCAACGCCATGTCGGCGCGCATCAACCGCGAAAGCCATGGGTCGGTTCGCATCGTCGCTGGCCAAACGCCCTCATCGAGGCCGGCGAGAACCAAGCGATCGTGCTGAACGAGGCGAGCTTCGAGGAGACCATAGATGTGCAAGCGCGGATCGCCGGGCGCAACGCGCCGAACTGTTCGCCCGCTCATCAAACTTGCAATGAGCTGCGGATACTCGCGGCCGGCGACCTTTAAGGCGCTCGCGTCGGCTTCGCCGATTTCGGCGAAGAACTGCCGCACGGCGCGCCCATCCTCGTGCCGCTCGAGCGGATCAGCGCCGCCGCCCGCGCCGAGGACCTGATCCAGCGCACACTCATGCGCATCGGCAAGGGACTGCAGGTCGAGGTCGTCGCGTGCAAGGACGTTCCCGAACGGTCGGAAGATCGCAGCGAGCTGATCTGAGAGCGCGACGGCAAGAGTGCGATCCCGGGCGGAAACGCCTGCCGCGGCGACAGTCGAGGGCCGGTCATCGAGATGCGCGACCGCCGCGAGGAGACCGTCGACGCCTGGTCCCGGCGCGGGGCCGCGCAGAACGAGGCGTTCGAGCGCGCGTGCGGCACGTCGTGCTTCCGGCGCTTCCCGACCGAAGGTGGCCAAGGGATGCTGGATCAGGGCCAGAAGACAGCGCGGGGCCAGGGCATCACGTGCGGCCTCGGCGACAAGGCGCGCGAGAATCCCGGCGGGCGTCTCCGCAAGTGGGCGTCCGGCCGTGTCGTCGACGTCGATGCCGAAGCGTCGAAGCTCGGCCGCCACGCGTCGCGCAAGCATGCGATCCGGCGTGACCAGGGCTGCGGACGCGTCCGGCGCTTCGATCGTCTCGCGCATCGCCAGCGCGATCGCGATCGCCTCTTCACGCTCGTTTTGGGCTTCGACCAGTGCCAGCCCCGTGAGCGCGGCACTGACGTCGACGGATCGACCGATCGCCCACGCATCCGTCGTGTCGGCCGGTCGCATGACATCGGAGAGGAGTTCCGCGCGGTGGCGCGCCGTTTCGGGCGGCGCGCCGATCGACCGCACCTCATGGCGCTCGATGCCGATCTCGTCGAGGAGTGCGCGCAAGCTCGTCTGCGGATGGCTCGGGACCGGATCGCTCCCGGCTCCGTTCCGCTTGAGCCGCGTCCAGGCGGTCTCGTCCAGCACCGTATCGAGCCCGGGCAGCACGACGACCCCGCGCGGCAAGCGCGCGATCGTTGCGAGCAACCGCGCGGTCGTGGGAATCGACCCCGTCGATCCGGCCGCGATGACGGGTGCATCCGGTTGGCGGGCGAGGCGCGCGGCTTCGGCCTCCAACAGGCGGCGGCGGCGTTCGGCCGGATCGATCAGGCCGCGCTCGGCGAGGAAGCGCGGCCAATGCTCGGTCGCGATGGAAAGGAAGCGCGTGGTCAGGCGCCAGTGCTCCTGCAGCGAATCCGGAACGATGCTGTCCAGCGCGTCCCATCCGTGCCCTTCGGTGGCAACCATGTCCATCAGGCGGGCGAGTTCGCGCGCAAGGTGCGCGGCGTCCGCCGGAGACGCCGGAACGAGAACCTGGACGCCGGATTGCTCCAGCGTCCTGGCCCAACTGAGGATCAGCCGCGTCAGGGCGATCTGGCGCTGGAGGGGGCGGATCGGCGGCGGAAGTTCGATATCGGCGTCGTCGAGTTCGTCCGGGTCCTCGAACAGGCGTTCGTCCTCATCGGTTTCGCCGATCGGGCGCATGCGCGGCAGCAACAGCGCCGGACCCCCGCGCGCCAGGAACACGTCGCTCAACGCACGCACCGCGCGGCGCGTCGGCAGCAGGATGGTCGCGCGCGCGAGCGCCAGCGGATCGCTGGAATCGGGAATGCCGGGAACAAGCCGTCCCGACAGCAGCTCATCGACGAGGGTATCGAGAAAAGGCACTCCCGGCGGAATCGACGCGACCCGAGGCGTCGCTGCTGCGGCCATGGCAGTTCAGGCGGCGCTGCGCGCGAGGCAGGCTTCTGCCTCGGTGATCGCGTCAGGCGTGCCGACATGCATCCAGACGCCATCCAGCCGCACGCCGAACAGCCGTTTGCTCTCCATCGCGCGATCGAACAGGCGGTTGAGCGAAAACGGGCCGTCCGGGCTTTCGGCGAACAGGCCGGGCTTGAGGATCGCAACGCCCGCATAGGCGAAGGGCACGACTTCGCGTTCGCGGCGGCGGACGAGGCGTCCGTCGGAGCTGAACGCGAAATCCCCCTTGCCGTCGAAACCGATCGAGGTCGCCGTCGCAGCTAGCAGAAGAAGAATGTCCATCTGGTCGGGCCGCCAGGCCTCGACGAGACGGCGCATGTTTGACCGAGCACCGTCCATCCACAGCGTGTCCGCATTGATCAGAAGAAAGGCGCGTGGGCCGAGGTGCGGCAAAGCCTTCTTCACGCCGCCACCCGAATCGAGCAGCGCTGCACGCTCATCCGAAATGATCGGCTGCGGGGCGCGTCGTTCCTTGAGATGCGCCTCGATCTGATCGGCGAGCCAATGAACATTGACGACCGCGCGTTCGACGTTAGCCTCGGTGAGGCGATCGAGGGCGTGATCGAGCAATGTGCGGCCTGACACGCGGATGAGCGGCTTCGGCACCCGCTCGGTCAGGGGCCGCATTCGCGTGCCAAGTCCGGCCGCCAGAACCATGGCGGTCGAAGACAGGCCGTGATCGACAAGTGTCACGATGGGATATCCTTACGAACTGTGCGCGGCGAAAGCCGCGCGAACCTCTCCTGGCGCGTGAGCGTCATACCATTGCGCGACGCGGCGGAGCAGCGGGTGCGTGAGGCATCGGTCGAGATATCCCGAGATTCTCAGCATGTGCCTGAGATAGTGCGGCTTGCCGTCGTCGTGCGCGAGACGCGCAAAAACTCCCAGGATGCGCGTCGCGCGCTGCGCGCCGCAAATGGCGTAGAGCGCATCGAAGGCCTCGCCGTCGAATTGCGTACCATCCGCGCGTCGCCTCGCGCGGTACCGATCGCGAAGCTCCGCTTCGAGTTCTGGCGGCACCGTTACCCGCGCGTCTTGGAGAAGCGATACCAAGTCATACGCCGCAGGCCCGAGGCGCGCGTCCTGGAAATCGATGATGCCGATGCGTGCGATGCCAACGCGCTCCGGCAGCCAGTGCAGGTTCGGCGAATGGTAGTCGAAGATCGTCCATGTCCGCGGCGCTTGGTCGACGATGTCGAACACCTCGGCCCACGCCGCGAGGAATGCATCGCGCGTGTCCGATGAGACGGGGCCGCCCGCTGCGACCGGCAAGAACCGCTCGACGCAGAGAAGCGCTTCGGTCTCGAGCGCCGTGCGGCTGTAGCGCGGGAGGCGATGCGTGGCGCCGTAAGGGCCTCGGGCCGTATCAGGCCAGGTCAAGGCGTGCATGCGTGCGAGCACATCCGTTGCCGCGCCGTAGCGCTCGGGGATCGCGACGCCACCGTCTGCGACATAGGCCCGGCCGAGATCTTCCACCAGCAGCAGCGAGGCCGTGACATCGGCCGCGATCACCTGTGGGACCGAGAAGCCGCGCGAAGCGAGCTCCGCGCCAATGGCAAGGATCGGGCGGATATCCTCGTTCGGCGCAAGATGCGTCGCCGCCATGTATTGCCTGCGGGCGCCGGTCACCGGACGATCGGGTTGCGCATCGGCATCGACAAGAATGGCGGTCGCGCCTTGCGCGTCGGTGAGACGTTCATAGGCGCGCGGGCTCGCATCCCCTTGCAGGAATGCGCGACGGGCGGTCGCGAAGGGCGTCGCGGCGAGAAAGCGCCGAATGCTTTCGGCACGCCCGATCCGGCAAGCGATTCCGGCATCCGCGGACGATACGGTGGCGCGCCGATCACCGCCGCGCTCATCGAGGCGGACGTCAATCCGCGCTGCCGGCAGATGTGAGCCACCGCGCTCCGGCCACTCGATCAGAGCCGCCGCGCCTTGCGCGAGCGCATCGTCGAGCCCGAGTTCGCCAATTTCAGCCGCATCCGTGATCCGGTAAAGGTCGATGTGCCAGACGGGGAAGCGAAATCCTTCCCCATCGTAAGGCTGAACCAGCGTGAATGTAGGGCTCGGCACATCGAGCGTCGGGCGGCCAGAGAACGCGCGCAGTATGGCGCGCGCCAGCGTCGTCTTGCCGGCGCCGACCGGGCCGGACACCGCGACGACATCGCTTGGCCGGAGCATGCGGGCCAGCGCCTCGCCAAGCCGTTCGCTGGCTGGCAGATCGGGGAGGGGGATGATCCAATCGGTCGGCGTCATGCCGCGGGTGGTAGCATGCGCCGCACGCTCACGCCGCTTGCCCTTCCGCGGGCCGCTCGCGCGCAACCGCCGGGAAGGTGCACGTCACCGTCGTGCCGCGCCCCGGTGCCGATTCGATGTCAACGGTTCCGCCGTGCAGCTCGACGAAGGCTTTGACGATGGACAACCCGAGCCCCGCACCGCGATGGCGCGACCCGGCCGTGCGCGTCTCGAAGCGTTGGAAGACCTGAGCCAGCGTTTCTGCGTCGATGCCCCGGCCCGAGTCGGACACGGTGAAGACCACGTCGCCAGCGGCATTGCGCCGGGCGCTTATCCGCACGACCTGTCCTTTCTCCGAGAAGCCAACGGCGTTCGACAAGAGATTGTAGAGGACCTGGCGCACCCGCTTCGCATCCGCAACGACGCCCCCGATGTCGGGGCTTGCGGAGACCTCGAGCTTGATGCCTTCATCGGCCAATCGATCGCGCAGCCCCTCGGCTGCGGCGGCCATCGTTTCGCGGATGTCGACGCGCGTGAGGTCGAGCTGCATCGCGCCCGCATCGAGGGTTGCGAGATCGAGGATGTCGTTGATGATGGCAAGAAGCGAGGACGACGAGGACATGATGTAGCCCATGTACTCGCGCTGCTTGTCGTTCAATGGTCCGATGCCGGGGTCGGACAGGAGCTGTGCAAAACCGATGATGTTGGTGAGCGGCGAGCGCAGCTCGTAGGAGACGTGCTGCACGAAGGCGTTCTTCAGCCTGTCGGCTGCGACCAGGGCATCGTTCTTCTCTTGCAGCGCTCGCTCGACGTTCACGGATGCGGTGGCGTCCACGAAGGTCACCAGCGCCGCGCCTTCGGGGAGGGGAACGGTCGCGATATCGATGACAATGCCGTCGCGCCGTTCGAGGCGCAGCGTTGCAGCCGCCCGGTCTTCGGCAAACGCAATGACCCCCCCTTTGAGGCGCGCCCAGAAGCCCGGATCGTCATGAATGGCCCGGAAGCCGGCGATGACGGCATCGATATGGGGACCCGCCGCGAGGACCGCCGGATCAAGCTGCCACATGCGCGCGAAGGCGGGATTGGACAGGCGCAGCTTGCCGTCCGACCCGAACACCGCAACAGCGTCGGTCAACGCCTCGAAGGTCTCGCGTTGGGTGCGCTCCTTCGCCGACATCTGGGTTCTCAGATCGAGGACTTCGGTGACGTTCTCCTGGATGAGCGTCAGCCCCCCTTGCGGATTGGGCTGCGTATAGGACCGGATCGTTCGTCCGTCGGGTAGGTGCCACCAGCACTCGCGGGATTCGACAGAGCGATAGGCCTCGAGGTGCTGTGCCTTCCACTCGCGATAATTCGCTTGCTCGGGCAATTTCCGCGCTTCGCGCAGGCGGTCGAGCACGGCACCCTCGTCGGGACGCTCGGCGAGAAAGGCGGGATCGAGGCCCCACAGGTCGCGCCAGGCAGCGTTGTGGAAGACCAGCCGACGATCGCCACCGAACACGGCAACGGGTGTCGGTAGATTGTCCAGCGTGCGCTGATGCGCTGCGACGAGACGTTCGAGTTCGCCGCGGCGTGATTCGACCTCAGAAACGTCGGTGGCGATGCCGGCGATGCCGCGCGCCACAGGCACCATGACGACGTCGAAGGCGCGGCGATTGCCGGCAGTGACGCAGGTGATGCGTCGGTGCCAGGGGCGGCCCGCAGCAAGGTATCGCCCGGCCTCTTCGCGGGCTGGGTTGTCGAGGAACTCCACGCCGCGTTCGACGGCGCTCGCGGCATCGCTCGCATCGACGGCGCGGGCATAGGCATTGTTGACCCAAGCGAGTGCACCGGAGGCATCACGAATCCATGCTGGATGCGGTACCTCGACGAGAATCGCCCGCAGGGCCTCAACGTCGCGCAGCAAGGCCGAGTGCCGCTCGGCGATGCGCGTCAGCTCGAGGCGTTCGGGCGAGATGTCGCGAAAGCGCAAGAGGACAGAGCTCCCCGCGCATCGCCCCTCCGCCTCGACATGCTCGCCGTGCAACGTGCGAACGATCGTGGAAAAGCTCTCGCCACGATCCTGAAGTGAATTGACCAGGTTGCCGAGGCCCCTGGCGCTGTCGGGCGCGAGCCACCCGTCGAATGCCACGAGCGAGGTCGCGTCAGGGGGCACGCCCGCAAGCCCGCTCATGCGGCCGATCGCTTCGCGCGGAGGTTCTCCTGGCGCGTCCCACGCAATCACCACCTGATCGTCGAAGCGGTTGAGCGCCTCCGCGCGGGCGAGGCGCGCGTTCAAGCGCGCGATCTCATCCCCCAAGTCCCGCTCCGTCTGCACCGTCCGCCGCCGCGCCCGCAGCATCGCGACGCCGGCCAAGGCGGCAAACAGCGCCAGTCCGCTGACGAGCGCGGCTGCCGCCGCTTGGACTCCGACGATGTCGTCCGATGCCAGGACAGGCGTGGAGGAGAGCGCCGTTGCGGCGACGAGCATGGCCCCGGCCATCCGACGCCTGAACGTGCGTCGTTCCTCGCCCGCGCGCATGCCGAACCGACCTCTCGCCACTTGTTTCGCGCTCACCCGACCCGACGCGATTCGGCGAGAACATGCCTGATTTGCGACTCGCGGCCTACGAGTCCGAAACGAGAACCGGCGTCCTTCCGCAGGGGGCGCGTCGGCTGGCTGCGATATGCAAAGAGCCCGGGACAAGCCCGGGCCCTGATCGTGGCTGGCGCAAGATGCTTGCTCAGTACCGATAGTGATCCGGCTTGAACGGACCCTTCTCCGACACGCCGATGTAGTCGGCCTGGGCCTTCGACATCTTGGTCAGCTTGACGCCGAGCTTGTCGAGGTGGAGCGCCGCGACCTTTTCGTCGAGCACCTTCGGCAAGGTGTAGACCTTCTTCTGATATTTGCCCTGGTTCGTCCACAGCTCGATTTGGGCGAGCGTTTGGTTCGAGAAGGACGACGACATCACGAAGGAGGGGTGGCCCATCGCGTTGCCGAGGTTCACGAGCCGGCCTTCGGACAGCAGGATGATGCGGTTGCCCTTGGGGAACTGGATCTCGTCGACCTGCGGTTTGATGTTCGTCCACTTGAAATTCTTGAGCGCGGCGACCTGAATCTCGTTGTCGAAGTGGCCGATGTTGCAGACGATGGCGCGGTCCTTCATCCGCCGCATGTGGTCGAGCGTGATGACGTCGCGGTTGCCGGTGGCGGTGACGTAGATGTCGGCACGCGGCAGCGCATCCTCGATGGTGGCGACCTCATAGCCTTCCATGGCCGCTTGCAGCGCGCAGATCGGATCGACCTCGGCGACGATCACGCGGCAGCCTGCCTGGCGCAGCGAAGCGGCGGAGCCTTTGCCCACGTCGCCGAAGCCCGCGACGAACGCGACCTTGCCGGCCATCATCACGTCGGTCGCCCGGCGCAGCGCGTCGACGAGCGATTCACGGCAGCCGTAGAGATTGTCGAACTTCGACTTCGTGACCGAATCGTTGACGTTGATCGCCGGGAACAGAAGCTTGCCCTGCTCGGCGAGCTTGTACAGGCGGTGCACGCCGGTGGTCGTCTCTTCGGAAACGCCCTTCACATTGGCAGCGATCTCGGCAAACCAACCCTTCGGCTTCGCCGTGAGCAGGCGCTTGATGAGCGCGAAGAAGATCTCTTCCTCTTCCGAGCCCGGCTTGTCGAGGAACTTCGTGTCGCCCTGCTCGGCGCGCAGGCCATAGTGGACGAGCATGGTCGCATCGCCGCCGTCGTCGAGGATCATGTTCGGCGCCCCGCCGCCATGCCACTCGAAGAGCTTCGCGGTAAAGTCCCAGTACTCCTCCAGGCTCTCGCCCTTGTAGGCGAAGACCGGGGTGCCGCCCGCCGCGATCGCGGCCGCCGCGTGGTCCTGCGTCGAGAAGATGTTGCACGACACCCAACGCACATCGGCACCGAGATGCTTCAAGGTCTCGATCAGCACCGCGGTCTGAATGGTCATGTGCAAGGAGCCGGCGATGCGCGCCCCCTTGAGCGGCTGCTTCTTGCCGAACTCGGCGCGGATCGCCATGAGGCCGGGCATCTCGGTCTCGGCGAGATCGATTTCCTTGCGGCCGAAATCGGCGAGCGCGATGTCCTTGACGACGTAGTCGATGTTGGCGTGCGGGGGATGCGCGACGGTCTTGGCGGCGGCGGTCTTCGCCATGGTCTTGAGCCTCATGTGTCCTGCTGGGATGGCGGGCCTATAGCGGACGGTCCGGGCGCCCGCAAGGCGGGAAATAAAGAAATGTGCATATGTTGAAGAAGGGTCAATCCATCGGACAGGTTCGGTACGCGCCCGGCGCACATCCGCTCAGCCGCATCGAATGCGATGCGGCCAATCCTCATTACAGTCCGTCGGCATTCAGACGCCGATTGGCCAGAGCCGGGGTCGGATCACCCAGATCGCCAGGAAAACGAAACGCCATCCCTCGCACCTGGCGGACGAAGCATGGGAGCGGTTCGCTACCTGGTCCGCTCGGGCCGCAACCGCCGGTAAACGGCGCTTTAACCGAGCTGTGATGCGGTCCCGGTGAGGACCGCTCATGACTCTCGTCGATCACGTCACCTCGACACTTACGCATCTTGCGATCTGCACCATCGTCTTTGGCGTACTGACGCGCTTCTGGCCGTGCAATGCCGGCATCCGCTGGTGGAATCTGCGCTCGCTCGTGACCGACCTCGCCTATTGGCTCGTTCTCCCGGTCGTCATGCGCTATCTGCGCCTCCTCATGCTCGCGGGCGGCGTCGCTCTCCTTTACGGCGCTGCCGCGGTCGACAGCTTCGATACCTACTTCACGACAGGCTTCGGCCCGATTTCGGAACTCAACTTCTACGTCCAAGTGGCGATTGCGCTCGTCGTCACCGATGTTGCGCTCTACTGGCTGCACCGGTGGTTCCACGGTGCGCGCATGTGGCGTTTCCACGCGATCCATCACTCGCCCGAGGAACTCGATTGGATCTCGTCGGCGCGCTTCCACCCCGTCAACATCCTGCTCGGTTCGGCACTGGTCGAGACGGTGCTGTTGCTCGCGGGTTTCTCGCCGCTCGTGCTTGCTTTTCTCGTGCCGTTCAATCTGGTGATGAACGCCTTCGTGCACGCCAATCTCAATTGGACGCTCGGGCCGTTTCGCTATGTGATCGCGACGCCGGTGTTCCACCGCTGGCACCACACAGCGGCGGATGCAGGCGGCGAAAAGAACTTTGCGCCGACGTTCCCCATCATCGATGTTCTCTTCGGCACCTTCTACATGCCGAAGGGCGCCTTGCCCGAGAGCTACGGCGTCGACGACAAGGACGTGCCCGAGAACTTCGTCGACCACCTTTTCTACCCTTTCCGCAAGCCTGCACCGCGCCCCGCCACACCGTTGGCCGACCCGAGTGCCACGGATGAAGCGGCCTGGCGCGCCGATGCGGCGCGCGAGGCCGCGCCCGCCAAGCCTGGCCGCGACGCGGCCTGAGCCGTCAACCACGCTCGGCGAGGATTGTTGCGCCCGAGCGCGCAGCGCGGCACGATTGGGGCAGTCGCGGGCCACGGGTCCGCGCGGAGCAGAGCATGAAGGCGATCATCATCGGCGGCGGCATCGGCGGGCTCACCACGGCCTTGATGCTGCACGCGCGCGGCATCGACTGCGAGATCTTCGAACAGGCCGACCACATCCGGGAACTTGGCGTCGGCATCAACACCTTGCCGCATGCGATCCGCGAGTTAAGGACGCTCGGGCTCCTCGACGCCCTCGACCGCGTTGCCATCCGCACCTACGAACTCGTCTACACCAATCGTTTCGGTCAAGAGATCTGGGTCGAGCCGCGCGGTCTCGATGCGGGTTTCGACGTGCCGCAATTCTCGATCCACCGCGGGCGGTTGCAGACCGTAATTCACCAAGCGGCGCGCGCGCGCCTCGGCGAGAGCCGGATCCACACCGGCCACCGGCTGGGCAGTTTCACCCAGGATGAGGGCGGGGTAACCGCTTACTTCTTCGATCGCGAGGGCCACCATCGGCGCACCGCGCGCGGCGACGTGCTCATCGGCGCCGATGGCATCCACTCGACCGTGCGCCGCACGCTCTTCCCGAAAGAAGGACCGCCCGCCTGGAACGGCATCATGCTGTGGCGCGGCGCAATCGACTGGCCGCAATTCCTCACCGGCCGTTCCATGGTCATCGCCGGCGGCATGACGGCGAAGCTCGTCGTCTATCCGATCGCGGAGGGTACGCGGCCCGGGACGAAACTCACCAATTGGGCGGTGGCGCTCAAACTCGGCGACGGCGCAGCGCCGCCGCCGCGCCGCGAGGACTGGTCGCGCCTCGGCCGCATCGAAGACATCGCCCAGGCGATCCGCGGCTTCACGCTGCCTTATGTTGATGCGCGCGCGCTGATCGAAGCGACGCCGGAGTTCTGGGAATATCCGATGTGCGATCGCGACCCCCTGCCACGGTGGAGCCAGGGGCGTGTCACGCTGCTCGGTGACGCCGCACATCCGATGTATCCTGTCGGCTCGAACGGCGCTTCGCAAGCCATCCTCGATGCGCGATGCCTCGCCGACCGCCTCGTCTCAGCCGAGCATCCCGCGCAGGCCTTGTGGGCGTATGAAGGCGAGCGCCTGCCCGTGACCGCCGACATCGTGCGCATGAACCGCAAGGGTGGACCGGAAGGCGTGATCGACGCGGTCGAGGCGCGTGCGCCGAACGGTTTCACCGACATCGAAGCGGTGATGCCCTATGCCGAACGCCACCAGCTCGTGCGCGGCTACGCGGCGACCGCCGGCTTCACGCAAGAGCAGGTGAACCGCAAGAAGGCGGCGTAGACAGCGGCCTCACGCTGGCGGGGGCAGGAACACGACCTCGTGCTTCGCCGAGAGCGCGACGACCTCCGGCGGCGACTGTTCGGACATGGAATGGATCGCCCAGAACAGGTCGTAGAGCCTGCGTGTCGGCGCGACCCAGAAGAAGCATTTCACCGGCTGGTCCGACTTGTTGAAGATGCCATGCGACAGGCCCATCGGCAGGCGGATCAGGTCGCCCGCGGTCGCGACGAACTCCTTGCCTTCCAGGACGAGGTCGAAGCGCCCCTCGAGCATGTAGATGAACTCGTCCTGCGTCGGGTGGATGTGCGGCGGCACGAAGGTGCCGGGCGGAAATGTCGCATGCCAGGAGAACGAGTGCTCCGACACCTGCTTCGGCACGTAGGTCTGGCCGAGAATGTTCCACACGATGCCGTCGATGCCCGTTCCGGCCTTGGTTATGCCTGGTGTCATGGTCTGCATTCTGCCCTCCTCCCCGTTGCTGCCGCACCTGACCTTAGCGGGTGCGCTGCACGGGGCTTCACAAAATATATTTTAAGCTTAAAACTTCTCGGGTCGGAAGCTCCCGCCGCCGCGGGAGAAGGGGCCGCTAGAAGCCCCACCCCCTCGATTCGATCCCGCAGGAGAGGTGAACATGAAGCGTTTCATCGCGTCGTTGACCGCGATTGCCGCGGTCGGTTTTGTTAACGGCCCGGTCGGAGCCCAAGCCCAGGAGCCGATCCGGATCGGCATGATCCAGACCTTGTCTGGCCCGTCCGCCGTGCTCGGGCAGCACGCGCGCGACGGATTCAACCTCGCCATTCGCCAGATGGGCGAGCGGATGGGCGGGCGGCCCGTGCAAGTCATCGTCGTCGACGACGAGCTGCGGCCGGAGGTCGCGGTGCAGCGGGTGCAAGGGCTGATCGAACGCGACCGCGTCGATTTCGTGGTCGGGCCGATCTTCTCGAACGTGCTGCAGGCGATCCACCGTCCGGTCACCGAAAGCCGCACCTTCCTCATCAGCGCCAATGCCGGCACGTCCAATTTCGCCGGCCGGCAGTGCCACCCCTTCTTCTTCGTCACCTCCTATCAGAATGACCAGAGCCACGAAGTGCTCGGCAAATACGCTCAGGACCGCGGCTTCCGTCGCGTCTTCCTGATGACGCCGAACTACCAGGCGGGCCGCGACTCGATGGCGGGCTTCAAGCGGCACTTCCGCGGCGAGATCGTGGACGAGGTCTACACCCAGCTCGGCCAGCTCGACTTCTCGGCGGAACTTGCGCGGATCGCCGCGGCGCGTCCCGACGCGCTCTTCACCTTCATGCCGGGCGGTATGGGCGTGAACCTGGTGCGCCAGTTCCGGCAAGCCGGTCTTGCTGACCGCATCCCGTTCCTCTCCGCCTTCACCGTCGATGAATCGACGCTGCCGGCCCAGCAGGACGCGGCTATCGGGTTCTTCTCCGGCATGAGTTGGGCACCGAACGCGAACAACCCGACGAACCGCGCCTTCGTCGCAGCCTTCGAGCAGACCTACAATTACGTGCCGGGGTCTTACGCCGCCCAGGCCTTCGACGCCGCCAACCTGATCGCGAGCGCCGTCAACGCGCTCAACGGCAATCTCTCGGACAAGGAAGCGGTGCGTCGCGAGTTGCGCCGCGCGAACTTCCAGTCCGTGCGCGGGCCGTTCCGCTTCGGCAACAATCAGTACCCGATCCAAAACTTCTATCTGGTGCAGGTCGCGCGCCGCCCCGATGGCCGCTTCCAGACCGAGATTCGTGAGCGCGTCTTCACCGATTACCAGGACGTCTACGCGCGCGAATGCCAGATGCAGTGAGGCCGTAGGGGCGTCCGCCCGGTGCGACGGGCGCCCCTTCACGCGGCTGGCGTGCCGGCGCACGCGGCCCGAAAGCATGATGCCCGACACGAGGAAGGTGCCGTTACTCGATGTCCACGACACTCCTCGCCGTCCAGACGCTCAACGGACTGCAGCTCGGCGTTCTCCTGTTCTTGATCGCCGCCGGCCTTACGCTCGTCTTCGGGGTGATGGACTTCATCAACCTCGCCCACGGTGTGCAGTACATGCTCGGCGCTTATCTCGCCGCTATGTTCGTGGCGATGACCGGGAACTTCTTTTTTGGTCTTCTGCTCGCACTCGCCGTCGCACTCGCCTTTGGACTGGTGCTCGAAGTGCTGGTGATGCGGCATCTCTACGATCGCGACCATCTGGAGCAGGTTCTCGCGACGTTCGGCATCATCCTGTTCCTCAACGAGGGGGTAAAGATCGTCTGGGGCGCCGCGCCCCTGCATGTGCCGACGCCGGAGCTCCTCTCCGGTTCCGTCGCGATCGTCGAAGGCATTTTGTATCCGGTTTGGCGGCTTGCGATCATCACAGCGGGCCTCGTCATCGCCCTCGTTCTCTACATCGTCGTCGCTCACACGCGCGTTGGCATGCTCATCCGCGCCGGCGCCACCAATGCCCCGATGGTCTCGGCGCTCGGCGTCGACATCCGTCGGCTCTTCATGATCGTGTTCGGCTTCGGCGCCATGCTCGCAGGCTTCGCGGGGGCGATGGCCGCGCCGGTCCTTTCCGTTGAACCGGGCATGGGCGACAACCTCTTGATTCTCGCCTTCGTCGTCATCGTCATCGGTGGCATTGGTTCGATCCGGGGGGCTTTTGTCGGAGCGCTCGTGGTCGGCCTCGTCGACACGCTCGGGCGATCCTTCTCCGTCGATCTCCTTCGCATGGCCGGGCTAGGGCCGGGCGATGCGCGCACCATCGGCCCGGCCATCGCGTCGATGTCGATCTACATCCTGATGGCTGCGGTGCTCTATTTCCGGCCGACCGGCCTGTTCCCGGCAAAGGGCTGAGACATGGCGGACGCCGCACTTCCGAAGCCGCTCGCCGCGCCCGCGATATGGCGTCGGCTTTGGCTGCCGCTCGCAATCTTCGCCGCCCTCGCTCTCGTGCCGTTGTTCTTCCCGGGCGACCGCTACGTGCTCACCCTTGTGGCGCGGGCGATGATCCTGGGCATCGCGGCGCTCGCCCTCGACCTCGTGCTCGGGTACGGCGCGCTCGTCTCATTCGGGCACGCCGCCTTCATCGGCATTGGCGGCTACGCCATCGGAATCGCCATGGAGCATGGTCTCGTCGAAGGTTTCGTGACGATACCGCTCGCCATTGCTGCCGGCGCGCTGTTCGCGCTGGTCACGGGCGCCATCTCTCTGAAGACGCGCGGCGTGTATTTCATCATGATCACGCTCGCCTTCGGGCAAATGGCCTTCTTCACGGCGCAGTCCCTCGCGCGTTACGGCGGGGATGACGGCCTGCGCATGTATGGCCGCACCGAGTTCTTCGGCTATCGCTGGCTGCAGAACGAGGTCGTGTTTTTCTACGTCGTTTTTGCGCTTCTGGTCGCAACGTTCTTCCTCTTGCGCACCATCGTGAACTCCCGCTTTGGGCGCGTGCTCCGCGGCGCAAAGGAGAACGAACGGCGCATGCGCGCCCTCGGCTTCGACCCGTTCCGCTATCGTCTTGCGGCCTACGTCCTCTCCGGCGCGGTGTGCGCGCTGGCCGGTGCGCTGCTCGCGAACCAGACGCAGTTCGTCGCGCCGGCCTACATGTCGTGGCAGCGTTCCGGTGAACTGATCGTCATGGTCGTGCTTGGCGGGATGGGAACCTTGACCGGCCCAATCCTTGGGGCGGCGGTGATCGTGCTGGTCGAAGAAGCGTTGTCCCGCGTCTGGCAGCACTGGAAGGTGATCTTCGGTATTTTGGTGGTCCTCGTCGCGCTGTTCGCGAAAGGTGGGATCGTCCACCTCATCGAGCGGAGACGTGGATGAGCACTCCGATTCTCGAACTCAAGGGCCTTCGCAAGCGCTTCGGAGCGCTCGTCGTGACCGACGATGTCACGCTCGACGTCCTGTCGCGCGAGATCCACGCCGTCATCGGACCGAACGGCGCCGGCAAGACGACACTCATCAACGAGATCACCGGCGAAGTCGCGCCGGACGCCGGAACGATCCTGTTCGCGGGCCGGGATGTGACGCGATTGCCGGTCCACGCGCGAGCGCTCATGGGCCTCGCGCGCTCCTTCCAGATCACGCAGGTGCTGCCGGACTTTAGTGTGCTCGAGAACGTTGCCATTGCGGCGCAGGCCCATCGCGGCTCCTCCTTCCGCTTTCTGGCGAATGCGGCCGGCGAAGCTGATCTCAACGAACGCGCGATGGCCGCCTTGGATCAGGTCGGGCTCACGGCGCGGGCGCGCATCGCCGCGCGCGTTCTATCCCACGGTGAGAAGCGGCAGCTCGAAATCGCTATGTTGCTCGTTGCGGAGCCGAAGCTGCTTCTCCTCGACGAGCCCATGGCCGGCATGGGCCGCGAGGAAACGGAGCGCATGGTGGACGTGCTCATGCAGCTCAAAGGACGCTATCCCATGATGCTCGTCGAACATGACATGCATGCTGTGTTCCGCCTGGCGGACCGCATCTCCGTCCTCGTTTACGGCCGGGTGATTGCATCCGGCCCCCCGAACGCCGTGCGCGCCGATCCTAGCGTACGCGAAGCCTATCTCGGTGAGGAAGAACTCGTATGAGCAGGGTCGATGCGGAAACCCGACTTTCGGGCAGCGCGCGGGACGCGCGCCCCGAACTGCGCCTTTGGCTTCGGCTACTCACCTGCACGACGTTGATCGAACGCGAGATTCGCCGTCGGCTGGCCGACCGTTTCGACACCACCTTGCCGCGGTTCGATCTCATGGCGCAGCTCGACAAGGCGCCGGACGGCATGACGCTCGGCGAAATCTCGCTCCGCATGATGGTGACGAACGGCAATGTGACCGGCCTCGTCGATCGCCTCGCCGCCACCGGCCATGTCGAGCGGCGCAAGGCCGAGCACGACCGCCGCGCGCAGCGCATCGTCCTCACCGAATACGGCCGCGCCGAGTTCCGCGCTATGGCGCGGGAGCATGCCGTCTGGATCGCCGATCTCCTCGGCGATCTCTCGCCGAAGGAACGGGACGATCTGATGGCCCTGCTCGCGCGGGCCAAGATTTCGGCATCGCGCGCGTCCGCCCCCGGCGCCCGCCACGCTGCGGAATGACTGATGCTCGTGGTCGACAGCATCGAGGCGGGATACGGCGACGTCCAGGTGCTCTTCGGCGTGTCCTTTGAGGTGCGCGCGGGGGAGGTCGTGACCCTCCTCGGCCGCAATGGCATGGGCAAGACCACCACGATACGCGCGATCTTCGGGCTGGTGCGGCTGCGCGCCGGTACCGTCACGATCGAAGGTCGAAGCCTCACCGGCGCCCCGCCCTTCCGCGTGGCCCAGACCGGCCTCGGCCTCGTGCCGGAAGGGCGGCAGATCTTTCCGAACCTCTCGGTTGAGGAGAACCTGGTGGCGACCGCTGCGAATCGCGACGGCCGCGCCGAGCCATGGACGCTCGATCGCGTCTATGCCCTGTTTCCGCGCTTGGCGGAGCGCCGGCGCAACATGGGCAATCAGATCTCTGGCGGCGAACAGCAGATGCTGGCCATCGGACGCGCCCTGATGACCAATCCGAAACTACTCGTGCTCGATGAGGCGACCGAGGGCCTTGCGCCGACCATTCGCGCGGAGATTTGGGCCTGCCTCGATCGGTTGAAAGGAGCGGGTCAATCGATCCTGGTGATCGACAAGAACGTTGATGCGCTTGTCAAATTGGCCAATCGACACCTCATCTTGGAGAAGGGCCGGATTGTCTGGGAAGGCGCGACCCATGACTTCATCGCCAACCCCGAACTGAAGGACCGCTACCTGCACGTGTAACAGAATTGCCCGCCGGGCGCTTGACTTACGCTGCCGGCGACTGGTTTAGGACGGTCGGACCTGAGGAAAGCGGGCGGGAGGCACGATCGATGGACGTCGCGGCCGAAGTGATCAAGATCATCGCAAAGAAAGTGCCCGGCGAACCAAGGGAACTGCAGGCAGGCGACAATCTTGCCGAACTTGGGCTCGAATCCCTCGATGCGGTCGAGATGATCTTCGATCTGGAAGAGAAGTTCGACATTCAGATCCCGGTCAATGCGAACAATGCCAAGGCCGAGTTCGCGACCGTGGGCGACGTGGTGACGGCTGTCGAGAAGATCGTTGCAGAGAAGGCACGTCCCGCGTGAAACGTGTCGCCGTTACGGGGCTCGGCGCCGTCACGCCGCTGGGCCACGACACCGAGACGTTCTGGGAGGGTGTGACCAACGGCCGTCTTGGCTTCGGCCCGATCACGTGCGCCCTGCACGAGCGGCTCACACAGAAGGTGGCCGCGCCCGTCGCCGGCTTCGACCCGCTGGCACACTTCGACGAGAAATCCCTCGCCATTCTTGATCGCGTTTCGCAGTTCGCGATTGTTGCAGCGCGCGAAGCGATTGCCCAGTCCGGTCTCGTCATCGATGGAGCGCTGTCGGAGCGCACGGCGGCCATCGTCGGCACCGGTTCGGGCGGCATGGGCACGCAGGACGACGCCTATCGCCGCGTGTTTCTCGAGAACCTCAACCGAGTGTTTCCTCTCACCATTCCGCGCCTCATGGTCAATGCGCCGGCAAGCCTGGTATCGATGCATTGCGGCATCCGCGGCCCAACATTCGTCACGGCGAGCGCCTGTGCTTCCGCCACCCATGCGATTGGCCAGGCCTTCCATATGGTGCGCTCCGGCATGGTCGATGCCGCCGTCACGGGCGGCACGGAAGCCTCCATCGTGTTCGGCTGCATGAAGGGCTGGGAGGCGATGCGCATTATGGCACCGGACCTGCCGCGCCCGTTCTCCCGCGATCGGAAAGGCATGATCATCGCTGAAGGTGCGGCGATGTTCGTCCTCGAACCGCTTGCAACAGCGCAGGCGCGCGGGGCCACCATTCTTGCCGAGATTGTCGGCTTCGGCATGAGCGCGGATGCAGGAGACCTCACCTCGCCGGACGAGGGTGGCATGACGCGCGCCATGCTGGGAGCCCTCTCTGACGCATCACTCTCCCCGAGCGATGTCGACTACGTCAACGCGCACGGCACGGGCACGCTCGTCAACGACATCGCGGAGACGGCGGCCTTGAAGCGCGTCTTCGGCGACCATGCCCCCAAACTCGCCGTATCGTCGACGAAGTCGATGGTCGGTCACGCCCTCGGCGCGGCCGGGGCGCTCGAACTCCTCGCGACCGTCATGGCGTTGCGCGAGGGGCTCGTTCCGCCGACCATGAATTGGCTCGGACCTGATCCGGCCTGTGATCTCGACGTCGTTCCGAACGAAGCGCGGACGATGCCGATCAACATCGCCATCTCGAATTCGTTCGCCTTCGGTGGTCTGAACGCCGTGCTCGCCGTGAAGCGCGCTGCGTGACTACTCCGCGGCCTCGCGCATGAAGTTGCCCTTGGCGTGCCGTTTCGGCTTGTTTGCGATCTTCAAGGCTTCCAGATCCGCGCGATCCTTCAGGGCGTTGCGCATCGCCTGATCCTTGCCGGGCCCGTACTGCACCGGCTGCGCGATATCGACCCCATACCAGGCGGCCGCCTTCAGCATGAAGGAAGGGTCGGCCAAGTGCGGCCGTCCGAGCGCGACAAGATCGGCGCGCCCGGCGGCGAGAATTGTATTCATCTGGTCGGCCGAGGTGATGGCCCCGACGCACATGGTCGCGACACGCGCTTCGTTGCGGATCTGATCGGAGAACGGCGTCTGGAACATACGTCCATAGACCGGGCGCGAATGCGCCACGGTTTGTCCCGTCGAGACATCGATCAAGTCGACGCCGGCTTCGCCGAAAGCCCGCGCGATCCCCGTCGCATCCTCGGCGCTGAGCCCGCCTTCCGCCCAATCGGTTGCCGAGAGCCGAACAGACATCGGCTTTTCCCGCGGCCACACGTCGCGCAGCGCGCGGAACACGCGCAGGGGGAAACGCAGGCGGTTGTCGAGCGTGCCGCCATAGGTGTCGCTGCGCCTATTGGTCAGCGGCGACAAAAAGGACGCGAGCAGATACCCGTGCGCGCAATGGAGTTCGAGCATGTCGAAGCCGATCCGCGCGCCGCGCTCGGCCGCCGCCACGAACTCGGCGACAATGCGGTTCATGTCGGCTTCGGTGAGTTCACGCGGAACCTGGCTGTCCGGGTAGTAGGGGATCGGTGAAGCAGAAACGATCGGCCACGCCCCTTCGGCGAGCGGCCGGTCCATGCCCTCCCACATCAGCTTGCTCGCCCCCTTGCGCCCGGCGTGGCCGAGCTGCAGGCAGAGCTTGGTCGGCCCGTTGTTGTGCACGAAGTCGACGATGCGCTTCCATGCGGCTTCTTGGGTCTCGTTCCACAGGCCGGCGCAGCCGAGAGTGATGCGTGCATCCGGCGCCACGCAGGTCATCTCGGTGAAGAGCAAGCCCGCCCCGCCGACACCGCGCGCGCCGTAATGCACGAGGTGCCAATCCCCGGGCACGCCGTCCTGTGCCGAATACATGCACATCGGCGAGACCACGGCGCGGTTCGCCACCGCCATCTCGCGCATTCGGAACGGCTGGAACAGAGGCGGCAAAGGTTGCGCAATGTCGACATCGAGGCCCGACCGGCGCACGCCCTCGGCGAACATGCGGTCCGTTGTCGCCACGAAGTCGGGCGCGCGCAGCTTCAGGTTCTCATAGGTGATCGCCTTCGAGCGCGTCATCAGGCCGAAGGCGAATTGGCGCGGGTCCATGTCCCAGAAGCGCGCGACGTGCTCGAACCAGACGAGGGAAACGTCGGCCGCGTGCTGCGTGCGCTCGACCTCGTCGCGCCGGTTCGTTTCGTAGTGATGCAGCGCGGCCTTGACGCCATCGGTTGCGCGGAAGGCTTCGAACAGCGCGATCGCATCTTCCATGGCGAGCTTGGTGCCTGAGCCGATGGAGAAATGCGCCGTCGCCTTGGCGTCGCCGACAAGGACGACGTTGTCCTTCACCCAGCGCCGCGCGCGGATCATCGGGAATTGCCGCCACATCGAGCGGTTGGTGATTAGCGGATGCCCTTGCAGCTCCTCAGCGAAGACGCCTTCGAGGAAGCGCGCGGACTCCTCCTCCGACATCTGATCGAGACCAGCGCGTTCGAAGGTCGCGGGGTCCGTCTCCAGCACCCAGGTCGAGCGGCCCGGCTCGTACTGATAGCAATGCGCGATGAAGATGCCGTGCGGCGTCTCGCGAAAGAAGAAGGTGAAGGCATCGAAGGCGCGCGTCGAGCCCATCCAGGTGAAGCGATTGGGCCGCAGATCGACGTCGGGCGCGAAATGTTCGCGGTTCGCCTCGCGGATGCGCGAATTGATGCCGTCCGCCGCGACGATGAGATCATAGCCGGTGAAGCGCGCGAGATCGGGTTCGACCTCGTTTTGGAACTCGAGCTTGATGCCAAGCTGACGCGCCCGCGTGTGCAAGAGCTTCAGGAGCGTCACCCGCGAACAGCCGCAGAAGCCGTTGCCGCCGATGCGGTGCACCGTGCCCTTGAAGTGGATCTCGATGTCGTCCCAATAGGCGAAGGACTCGGTGATCGCCCGGTAGCTCTCGGCGTCGTAGCGTTCGAAGATGTCGAGGGTCGCATCGGAAAACACGACGCCGAAGCCGAAGGTGTCGTCGGCGTGGTTGCGCTCGACGACCACGATGTCGACCGATGGCCGCCACTTCTTGAGCAGGATCGCGAAATAAAGGCCGCCCGGCCCTCCGCCGACGACTGCGACGCGCATCCTCCGCCTCCCGTTCAGGCCGGTGTCCGGCTCGTGGAATTATTTTAAGCTTAAAATATTTCCGGGCAAGCGGCGTATGCGGCGGCTGCCTGTTCGGGCCTTGAGGACTATATCCATTTTACCATGATCACAGCGCGCAAGCGCCGACGCATCGCGATCTTGCCCCGAGATATTTTAAGCTTAAAATATCTCGGGGCAAAGAGGATGTCGTGATGCAGGCGAGTTTGTCGGGACGGCATGCGCTCGTCACGGGCGGCGGACGCGGAATCGGAGCAGCCATCGCGCGCTCCCTGAAGGAGGCCGGCGCGGCGGTGACGATTCTTGGCCGCACCGCCGCGACACTCGACACCGCCGTCTCGGCCGGCATCGCCCATCACGCCGCCGTTGCGGACGTGACCGACACGGCTGCCCTCGAACGCGCCATCGCGGCAACGGCGGCGCGGGCGCCGCTCGACATCGTCATCGCCAATGCCGGCGCGGCCGAATCAGCCCCGCTCAAGCGCACGGACCGCGCGATGTGGGACAGGCTGATCGCCGCCGACCTCACCTCCGTCTTCGACACGATGCGCCTGACCTTGCCGGCGATGGCCGAGCGCGGCCGCGGCCGTTTCATCGCCGTCGCCTCGATCGCGGGGCTGAAGGGCAAGCCCTACATCGCCGCCTATTGCGCGGCAAAGCACGGCGTCGTCGGGCTGTGCCGCGCCCTCGGCCAGGAATACGCGACATCGGGGGTGACGGTGAACGCGGTTTGCCCCGGCTACATCGACACCGATCTGGTTCACGAAGCGGCGGTCCGCATCCAAGCGAAGACCGGCCGCACGATCGACGACATCAAGCGCGAGATGTTCAAGGATGCGCCGATCGGGCGTTTCATCACCGTCGAGGAAGTGGCCTCGGCGGTGCTGTGGCTCTGCTCGGATGGAGCGGCCGCGGTCACGGGCGCGGCGATCCCCGTGTCCGGCGGCGAGATCGGGTGAGGCGCGCCATGCACAAGATACCCCACGGCACTTCCTTGCGCGCGTGGACGGCGACGCATTTTCTTTGGTCCGTTCAAGGCAAGGTCGCGACCATCATCTTGAACCGGCCGGAGCGGAAGAACCCGCTCACCTTCGAATCCTATGCCGAGCTGCGCGATCTCTTCCGCGCGCTCGCCTACGACAAGGAGATCGCCGCCGTCGTGCTCGCGGGCGCGGGCGAGAACTTTTGCTCCGGCGGCGACGTCTTCGAGATCATCGCGCCCTTGCTTGAGCGCGACATGCCCGGCCTCATCGACTTCACGCGCATGACCGGCGAACTGGTCAAGGCGATGCGCGCCTGCCCGCAGCCGGTCATCGCCGCAATTGATGGCGTCGCGGCCGGCGCCGGCGCGATCCTCGCCATGGCCTCCGACCTGCGCATCGGCACGGCGCGATCCAAGATCGCGTTTCTGTTCAACCGCGTCGGCCTCGCCGGGTGCGACATGGGCGCTTGCGCGATCCTGCCGCGCATCATCGGCCAAGGCCGCGCCTCCGAACTGCTCTATACCGGCCGCGCCATGTCAGGCGAGGAGGCTCTCGCCTGGGGCTTTTTCAACCGGGTCGCTGCGCCAGAGACGCTGGCCGCAGAGGCATTCGCGCTCGCGCGCGACCTCGCCGAGGGGCCGAGCTTCGCCAACGCCATGACCAAGCGCATGCTGCACATGGAATGGGCGATGAGCGTCGACGAGGCGATCGAGGCCGAGGCGCTCGCGCAGGCCGTCTGCATGGAGACCCAGGACTTCCGCCGCGCTTACGAGGCCTTCGCCGAGAAGCGCAAGCCGCAGTTCCAGGGCAATTGACATGTTCGACGCGCCGACCCTCGCCCTGCCGCTGTTCGATGACAGTCACCGCCTCTTCGCGGCCCGTGTCGCAGCGTGGGCCGAGCGGCATGTCGACGCCCTCGTCGACCATCACGATATCGACGCCTCCTGTCGCGCGCTCGTCGCCGCGATGGGGCGCGACGGCCTGCTCGATGCCGTCGTGCCGGCGGCGGCTGGCGGGTTCTATGAACGGCTCGACGTGCGCACCCTCGCGATCGCCCGTGCGGCTCTTGGCTATGTCGATGGGCTCGCCGACTTCGCCTTCGCCATGCAGGGGCTCGGCAGCGGCCCGATTTCGCTGTTCGGCACGGCCGAGCAGAAGGCACGCTTCCTGCCGCCCGTCCGCCGCGGTGCCGCGATCGCGGCCTTCGCCTTGTCCGAACCGGAGGCGGGATCGGATGTCGCGGCTCTGACAACGACGGCGGTGCGGGCCGGCACAGCCTGGGTGTTGAACGGTTTCAAAACCTGGATTTCGAACGGCGGCATCGCGGACACCTACGTCGTGTTCGCCCGCACCGGAGAGGCGCCCGGCGCGCGCGGGCTTTCGGCCTTCATCGTTCCGGCGGCATCGCCCGGCCTGCGCATTGCCGAGCGCATCGACACGATCGCCCCGCATCCGCTTGCAACGCTCGCCTTCGAGAACTGCACGGTGCCGGGCGAGGCGCTGATCGGCCAGCCAGGCGACGGCTTCAAGATCGCGATGGCCACGCTCGATGTCTTCCGCACCACCGTCGGGGCCGCCGCCTATGGCTTCGCGCGTCGCGCGCTCGACGAGTCGCTTGAGCGCGCCCGCACGCGCCATCTTTTCGGCGCGCCCTTGGGCGACCTGCAATTGACGCAGGCAGCGCTCGCCGACAGCGCGGCGGAGGTCGAAGCGGCCGCGCTTCTCATCGCTCGGGCCGCCTACGTCAAGGACCGCGGCGCGCCGCGCATCACAAAGGAGGCGGCGCTCGCCAAGATGGTCGCGACGGAGAACGCGCAGCGCGTGATCGACCGTGCGGTGCAACTCTTCGGCGGGCATGGGGTGAGAGCCGGGTCGAAGGTCGAGGCGCTCTATCGCGAGATCCGCGCCCTGCGCATCTATGAGGGCGCGACCGAGGTGCAGAAGATTGTCATCGCACGCGCGCTTCTCGGTGAGGCGCGCCCGGCTGCGACAGCGAAAGCCGCCGAATGATTTCGACGCTGGAGGTGAGAATGCCGCACACCGCCCATGTCGACACCTTTGCCGCCGACCGCCTGCCGCCGCGGGCGCAATGGCCGCATCTTCTATTCGAACGGCCGGAGCTCCGCTATCCCGAACGCCTCAACTGCGTGAGCGAGTTTGTCGACCGCCACGTCGCGGAGGGGCGCGGCGACCGTCTTGCCATCTTAAGCCCCGACGGCACGCGTTGGACCTACGGCGATCTACAAGCGCAGGTGAACCGCATCGCCAACGTGCTCGTGCGCGATCTCGGTCTCGTGCCGGGCAGCCGCGTGCTCTTGCGTGCCCCGAATTCACCGATGATGGCCGCCGCCCATCTCGCCGTATTGAAGGCGGGGGGCATCGTGGTTGCGACCATGCCGCTCCTGCGCGCAAAGGAGCTGTCCGTCATCATCGACAAGGCCGCGATCGGCCTGGCGCTGTGCGACCATCGCCTGATCGAAGAACTCGCCAAGGCGAACGCGCCGCATCTCAATCGCATCGTCGCGTTCGGGCGCAGCGATGCGGAACTCGAAGCGCGCGCAGCGGCCGCCTCAGCCACCTTCGCTGCCGTCGACACGGCGGCCGATGATGTCTGCCTGTTCGGCTTCACCTCGGGCACGACCGGCGTGCCGAAATGCACCATGCATTTCCATCGCGACATGCTCGCGATCTGCGACACCTATGGCTACAACGTGCTGCGCCCCTCGCCGGAGGATCGCTTCATCGGCTCCCCGCCGCTCGCTTTCACCTTTGGCCTCGGTGGCCTCGCGCTGTTTCCCTTGCGCGTGGGGGCATCCACCGTGCTCCTCGAAAAGGCGAGCCCGCCCGATCTCGCGGCCGCGATTGCGAGTTTCGGCGCGACCATCTGCTTCACGGCGCCGACCGCCTACCGCGCCATGATCCCGCTCGCGCGGACGCATGACCTGTCGTCGCTCAAGAAATGCGTCTCCGCTGGGGAGGCGCTGCCGAAGGCGACCTTCGAGGCCTGGAAGGCCGCGACCGGCCTCGAGCTCATGGACGGTATCGGCGCGACCGAGATGCTGCACATCTTCATCGCCGCACCGGAGGGCAAGATCCGGCCGGGCGCGACCGGGGTCCCCGTGCCCGGCTACGACGCCAAGGTGATCGGACCGAATGGGGAGGACGTGCCGGCCGGAACGCCGGGCCGCCTCGCCGTACGCGGCCCGACCGGCTGCCGCTACCTCGCCGATGAACGCCAGGCAGTCTATGTACAGAATGGCTGGAACATCACCGGCGACACCTACATCGTCGATCAGGACGGCTATTTCTGGTACCAGGCGCGCAACGACGACATGATTGTCTCCGCCGGCTACAACATCGCGGGACCGGAGGTCGAGGCTGCCCTGCTCTCGCACCCGGCCGTTGCCGAATGCGGCGTCGTCGGAGCGCCGGATGCCGAACGCGGCACGATCGTGAAAGCCTATGTTGTCCTGAAGCCCGGCGAGACGCCCTCGCCCGCGCTCGTCGAAACGCTGCAAGCGCATGTGAAGGCCGAGATCGCGCCGTACAAATATCCGCGGGCGATCGAGTTCCTGGAGCGTCTGCCGCGCACCGAAACCGGCAAGCTGCAACGTTTCGCCTTGCGCGAACAGGCAAAAGCCGGGGCGGCGCAACGCCCGGCCGCGGAATAGGGAAGAGCGCCATGGCCCGCACCCCGATCATCCTGCCCGCCGCGCTGATGGACGACGATGTCCCGCAGGTGTTGCATCCGTCTGGCTGGCCGCGCCCGAAGGGCTACGCCAACGGCATGAGCGCGCGGGGCCGGCTCGTCGTCACCGGGGGCATCGTCGGTTGGGACGTGATGGGCAACTTCCCCGAGAGCTTCGTCGCGCAGGTGCGCCAATGCCTCGCAAACATCGTCACGATCCTCGCCGAGGGCGAAGCCGAGCCGAAGCACCTCGTGCGGCTCACCTGGTACGTGACCGACATCGAGGAGTACCTTGCCCACCTGCGCGAGGTCGGCCGCGCCTATCGCGACATCATGGGGCCGAACTATCCCGCCATGGCGCTCGTGCAGGTGGTGCGTCTCGTCGAGAAGCAGGCGCGCGTCGAAATCGAGGCGACCGCCGTCGTCGGCGAGTGACCCCTCGCCCCGTGCGCCCGGCAGTGTTTGAGCGGTGCAAGACAGACACGGGATCTCGCCGCCACCGTTGCAGGAAAAGGTCCCGGACCGGCGGCGCCCCGTTGCGCGCCGCGATGCATCCGGGACGACAATGAGGGGCTATCCCCGTAGAGATGGTGAACCGCCCCGCCATTCCGACACCGGGAGCGGCAGCGGACGACCCCGCAACCCCCGCCCTTCCCCTCCGGTCGTTTTCGTGTATAAGGCGCCGCTTCCTGGCAGCCATGCGCGCCGCCGGGTGCCCCCGACCCCGCTGGACGACATCCCGGCCGGGCCGGCCGATCAACCCGAAACGCAAGGACCATCCGATGTCGATTTCGCCGGAGCGCAAGGGCGCGCTCGTTAAGGAATACGCCACCAAGCCGGGCGATACCGGCTCGCCCGAAGTTCAGGTCGCCGTGCTCACCGAGCGCATCGGCAACCTCACCGAGCATTTCAAGAGCCACAAGAAGGACAACCACTCGCGTCGTGGGCTCCTGAAGCTCGTCTCCCAGCGCCGCTCCCTCCTCGATTACCTGAAGTCGAAGGACGAGGCGCGCTACAAGACGCTGATCGACAAGCTCGGCATCCGTCGCTGAGCGCGCCTGAGCATCGCCGCTAACCGTGCGCACGCGCCAGCGCGTCCGCCCGTCAATTCCGGGGCCGATGGCCATGGCAGGATCGCAAGCCTCTTTCGCCGCCGCGGGCAGAGCCTGCACGTGAGAGGCTTGCCGTCTTGACCATGGCGTCCGCCCGTTCACCCGAACGAGAGACATCCATGTTCGACATGCATCGCGAAATCATCACCTGGGGCGGGCGCAAGCTGACCCTCGAAACCGGTAAGATCGCCCGCCAGGCCGACGGCGCCGTCGTCGCGACCTATGGCGAGACCACCGTGCTCGCAACCGTGGTCGGCGCCAAGGAGCCGAAGCCCGGCGTCGACTTCTTTCCCTTGACCGTCAACTACCAGGAGAAGGCGTTCGCCGCCGGCCGCATTCCCGGCGGCTATTTCAAGCGCGAGGGCCGCCCCTCGGAGAAGGAGACGCTCGTCTCCCGCCTGATCGACCGGCCGATCCGCCCGCTCTTCGTCGAGGGCTACCGCAACGAGACGCAGGTGATCGTCACCGTCCTCTCGCACGACCTTGAGAACGATCCGGACATCGTGGCGATGGTTGCGGCCTCCGCCGCGCTCACCCTTTCGGGCGTGCCCTTCATGGGGCCGATCGGAGCCGCGCGCGTCGGCGTCGTCGCGAACGAGATGGTGCTTAACCCGACGCTCGATCAGATGAAGGAATCGTCCCTCGACCTCGTCGTTGCCGGCACGAGCGATGCGGTGATGATGGTCGAGTCCGAAGCGAAGGAGCTCCCCGAAGAGGCGATGCTCGCGGCCGTCATGTTCGGCCATCGCGCCTTCCAGCCGGTGATCCAGGCGGTCATTCGCCTCGCCGAGAAGGCGGCGAAGGAGCCGCGCGACGTCAAGCTCGCCGATCGGTCGGAGCTTCAGAAGACCATGCTCGGCCTCATCGAGGATGAGCTGCGCGCGGCCTACAAGCTCACCAAGAAGCAGGAGCGCTACGACGCCGTCGACGCCGCCAAGGCCAAGGTGATGGCGACGCTCGCGCCGGAAGGCGCCGAGAATCCCGCCTATACCAAGCAGGAGGTCGCGGAGGTCTTCAAGGAGCTTCAGGCCAAGGTCGTGCGCTGGAACATCCTCGACACCGGCACGCGCATCGACGGGCGCGACGTGAAGAGGGTTCGCCCGATCGTCTCCGAGGTCGGCATCCTGCCGCGCACGCATGGCTCGGCGCTGTTCACGCGCGGCGAGACGCAGGCGCTCGTCGTCGCGACGCTCGGCACCGGCGAGGATGAGCAGTTCATCGACGCGCTGGAAGGCACCTACAAGGAGACCTTCCTGCTGCACTACAATTTCCCACCCTATTCGGTCGGTGAAACCGGCCGGATGGGCTCGCCCGGCCGGCGTGAGATCGGCCATGGCAAGCTCGCCTGGCGCGCACTGCGCCCGATGCTGCCGCCGGCGCACGAGTTCCCCTACACGGTCCGCGTCGTCTCCGAGGTCACGGAGTCGAACGGCTCGTCTTCGATGGCGACCGTGTGCGGCTCCTCGCTCGCCCTGATGGATGCGGGCGTGCCCTTGAAGCGCCCTGTCGCCGGCATCGCCATGGGTCTCATTCTCGAAGGTGAGCGCTACGCGGTGCTCTCGGACATCCTGGGCGATGAGGACCACCTCGGCGACATGGATTTCAAGGTCGCCGGCACGGAGCGCGGCGTCACCTCGCTGCAGATGGACATCAAGATCGCCGGCATCACCGAGGACATCATGCGTGCCGCCCTTGCCCAGGCGAAGGACGGGCGTTTGCACATCCTGGGCGAGATGGCGAAGGCGCTGACTGGCGCGCGCGCCGAGCTTGGCCAGTACGCACCGCGCATCGAAACGATGAAGATCCCGGTCGACAAGATTCGCGAGGTGATCGGCTCGGGCGGCAAGGTCATCCGCGAGATCGTCGAGAAGACCGGCGCGAAGATCGACATCTCCGACGACGGCACGATCAAGATCGCGTCGGCTTCGGGGGATTCGATCAAGGCCGCGATCAACTGGATCAAGTCGATCGCCTCCGAACCCGAGGTCGGTGTGATCTATGACGGCACGGTCGTGAAGGTGATGGAGTTCGGCGCCTTCGTGAATTTCTTCGGCGCGAAGGATGGACTCGTGCACATCTCGCAGCTCGCCCCGCGCAAGGTCGCCAAGGTGACCGACGTGGTGAAGGAAGGCGACAAGGTGAAGGTGAAGCTCTTAGGCCTCGACGACCGCGGCAAGGTGCGCCTCTCCATGAAGGTGGTCGACCAGGTCACCGGCGAGGATCTCGAGAACAGGGCGCGCGAAGAGGTGCCCGGCACGGGCGAACAGCCCGCGGCGGAGTGACGCCGCGCGCGTGTTTTGATCCGACGGCCGGGCGACAACCCGGCCGTTTTTCGCTATACTTTTGCAATGACACTGAACGACATTCGCGCACTGTTGCAGACAGAAGCGCCTTTTCTGCACGGAAAGGGAATAGCTCGACTGTATGTTTTTGGGTCGACGGCACGTGGCGAACCTGATGCCGCGAGCGATGTGGACTTGATGTACGAGGCGGCGGCCGGCCGCGTAATCGGTTTCTTTGATCGGCTCGAGATCGCTGAACGGCTCTCCGCGCGTCTCGGTGAACCGATCGACCTGGTCAACCGCGCCAATCTCGATCACCGCATCCGCGATGCCGTGCTCGCTGAGGGCGTTCGCGTTCTGTGAGCCGCTCGCCGACGCTCGCCCTGCATCACATTTTGGACGGGATCGACTTGTTCCGGAGTATTGTTTCCGGGCGAACGCGGTCCGAACTGATCGTGGACCGTGTCGGCCAAGCTGCTGCGGAGCGGGCAATCGAAATCCTGTCCGAAGCGAGCCGACGCATCCCAGACGGCTGGAAGGCGCAAGAGCCGGACATCCCATGGCGGCGCATCGCCGACATCGGCAACGTCATCCGTCACCAATATGAAGACGTTTCCGTCGACGAACTCCTCGACTTGCACGATCGTGGGCACGTCGATCGGCTGGAAGAGGCCGTGCGGCGTCTACTTGACCGCTACGATCGCGAAACACCGACGTGAACCTGACAATGGCTTCTCAGAACTCGTGCAGGATCGTGTGCAAGTGCTGTGCCTCTTCGTCGACGCACGCAAACTCGATGAGAAATGTGTCGGCGTGGAAACGGTAGTAAAGCGGCTTGCCGGTTTCGGGATTGCCCGCCGCCATGAAGAACGCACCTTGCGCGGCGGCGCGCATACGCTCCCGCGCCGCCGCCTGGAACGGCGCGCGCAGGTGTTCGGCGGTGAAGGCGTCGATCACGGCGAGCGCCATTTCGTACGGCGCGGCAGGTAGGTCGCCGACGGGCAGGCCTTCGCGCTTGGTCAGGCTCCGCTCCTTGCCGGGCACGGTGACGATGTCCCAGATCGGCTCGGTGCCGAGGAGGGCGGCCGTCCGCGTCGCGCCCGTGAGTTCGCCGACGAGGCGGCGCGCCAGCACGTCTTCCTCGCGCAAGGCCATCAACGCTTGACGCTGACCCAGCATGCGGTTCGGGTGGGAGGAGAATGCGGTCGGCGTGACGGTGACGAGGGTGTCGTCCGCGATCACCGCCGAGATCACGAGATGATGGCCGATCAGCCGGAAGGCCCACGTGCCCGACGGCGCCGGTTCCCCGAAGATCGCGAAGGAAAAACGTTCGGGATGGCGCTCGTCGCGATTGCGATTGAGGCTCGCGAGATAGGCTTGCTGCAACATGATGATCCGCGCCTTCTCAAGCCCGCGCGGCGACAGCATTGCGGCCGCGACATCCCAGGCGAGATCGCGTTCGGACACGCTCATCTCTTCGAGACGCAACCCCGGCTTGATGAAGCGTGTGCGCGCCTGGAAGAAGTAGTTCCAATCGCGCCAGACATCACCGCCAAACGGGAACGTCGCGCGCCTGCGCTTCTCCGGCGCCAGAGCGGCGAGGAAGGATGTGGCCCGCTCGCGAAGCATGGCGGCGGGGCCGTAACTGGGCGTGGCCCGAACGGGCGGCGGCACAACGAGGGCACCCGCGAGCGCCGCGCCGAGGATGGTGCGACGGGTGAGGGTTCGGTCAGCGCGCCCCATGGCCGCCTCCCGGTTGTCGACGAGCCCCAACCGCATCCTATCATCCCCTGCGCCATGCGGCACGCGGCGCGATGCCATTCCACGTCACGAGTGAGTGAGGTTCAGATCGCGACCTGCCATGGGCTGTCGCGAAACCGCTCCGCGATGAAGTCGAGGAACGCCGCGACGCGCGGTACGCGCTGGCGCCCCGGGGGGAAGACAAGTTGCAGCGGCACGGTCTCGGCGACGTGGTGCTCGGTCAGGATCGGCACGAGCTGCCCGTTCTCGATCGCTTCCTTGAGCAGGAGATCGCCGAGCCGCACGATGCCGAAGCCGGCGATCCCGAGCGCAAGGCAGCCGATGGCGTTGTCGACCATGGCTGCGCCCGCCGTGTCGATCGTGACCACGCCCGCTTTGGTGCGGAACGGCCAGAGCGAGAAGTGCCGCACGGTCGTGACGTTGATGCAGGTGTGGCGCGTGAGGTCTTCCGGCGCACGCGGCATTCCGTATTCGGCGAGATAGTCCGGGGACGCGCAGATGACGCGACGGATGTCCGCGAAGCGGCGGCCGACGAGCCGATCATCGCCGATCGGCCCCGTTCGAATCGCAACATCGATGCCGGAGCCGATCACGTCCACGATATGATCCGAAATCGACAGCTCCAACTGGACGTCCGGATGGCGTCGCCGGAACTCGGTCAGGACGGGCGCGAGCTGGTAGACCGCAAAGGCGACGCCCACATTGATCCGCACCCGGCCGCTGACTTCGGCCTGGCGCGCCATGAGCGTCGATTCGACATCATCGAGATCGGCGAGAATGCGCTTTGCCGCGTCGAAGTAGGTTTGACCCTCTGTGGTCAGCGCGATGCGGCGGGTCGTGCGGGCGAGGAGCTTGGTGCCAAGCCGGCGCTCGAGCCGTGTCACCGCCTTCGACACGGCTGACGGCGTCAGCCCGAGGCGTTCGGCAGCGGCCGTAAATCCGCCGTGCTCGATGCTCGCCACCAACACTGCCATTTCGGTCGCGCGATCCATTGATGATCCTAAAGCATAAAAGTAAGTCTCATCGACCATATTATCATCATTCAGAGAATAGGTATTGTCCAGCCATACCAGTGATGGAGGACCACCATGCCCCACAGCATCGATCGCCGCGACGCCTTTACCTACGCCGAGGCCCGCCGGCTTGCGGAGCGGGAGCGCGCCATTGCCACCCGCCTCCTATGGCGGGCGGCACGGCACTGGATTTCTGCACGTTTTCACAGGTCGCGGACGGCGCCGCTCAAGCCTGCCATTCGCCTGGGGTGACCTGATGTCGGCCGAACCGGGTGACCGCACGTGGGGCCTCGGCCTATAAGGGGCCGCCCCCTACGCCCGGTGCCCGATGACCGCTGCTGCCTCTCGCCCCGTTCGGAAAGGCGACCACGTCTTCCTCGTTGACGGTTCGTCCTTCGTCTTCCGCGCCTATTTTCAGTCGATGAACCAGGACCGGAAGTACAATTACCGGTCCGATGGCCTGCCGACCGGCGCGGTCCGCTTGTTCTGCACCAAGCTCCTGCAATTCGTGCGCGACGGCGCACTCGGCGCCGTACCGACGCATCTCGGCATCGTGTTCGACAAGTCGGAGAACTCGTTCCGAAAGGAGATCTATCCGGACTACAAGGCGCACCGCCCGGACCCGCCGGCCGATCTCGTTCCGCAATTCCCGTTGATGCGCGCAGCCGTGCGTGCCTTCGGCCTGCTCCCCATCGAGCAAGATACCTACGAAGCTGACGACCTGATCGCGACCTATGCGCGGCAAGCGACGGAGCGCGGCGCCGAAGTACTCATCATCTCGGCCGACAAGGACCTGATGCAGCTCATTCGCCCCGGCGTGACGATGTACGATCCGGCGTCAGGAGAGGCATCGAAGGGTAAGGGCTTTCGCCCGGAGCGGCACATCGACAGCGCTGCGGTCGTCGAATACTTCGGCGTCCCCCCGGACAAGGTGGTCGATGTACAGGCGCTCGCGGGCGATTCGACCGACAACATCCCCGGCGCGCCTGGCATCGGCATCAAGACCGCGGCCCAACTCATCAGCGAATACGGCAATCTGGAAACGCTTCTCCTCCACGCGGCGGAAATCAAGCAACCGAAACGCCGCGAGACGCTTACCGACCCCGCAATCGTTCAGCAGGTGAAGGTGTCGAAGCGGCTCGTCACGCTCGTCGACGATGTCGAACTGGAGACGCCTCTTGACGATCTCTCGCTCGTTCCGCCCGATGCGAAGACACTCGTCGCCTTCCTCAAGGGTCTGGAGTTCAACGCCATCACCCGACGCGTCGGCGAACTCTATGGCGTCGAGATCGGGGAGATCGAACCCGACGCGGCGGTCGCCGAGATCAAGGGCCTAAGCCCGGTTCTCGCCCCGAATGCGGCGTCGGTCGTTGCATCCGAGTCGCGCCCGGCCCATGACAGGGCAGAGGCGCCGACCGGCCTGACGCCCGCATCGCTTGCGGCAGCGCGACGCGCAGCGGCTGTGCAGATGAAGGTCGATCATGCCGCTTACGTCACGATCACCGACGTCGACGCGCTGCGTGAATGGGTCGCGCGCGCCCGCTACCTCGGCGTGGTCGCCATCGATACGGAAACGAGCGCCCTCGACGCCAATGCGGCCGACCTCGTCGGTGTTTCGCTCGCGCTCGCGCCGAACGAGGCCGCCTATGTGCCGCTCGGCCACCGTGGCGGTGACGGACTGTTCGGCGGTGGAGCGGCCGCGGGACAGATCGCGACGCGCGACGCGCTCGCGATCCTGCGGCCGCTGCTCGAGGACCCCGGCGTTCTGAAGGTCGGGCAGAACCTCAAATACGATCTCGTCGTGCTCGCTCGACACGGGATCGAGGTCGCACCGATCGACGACACCATGCTGATCTCCTACGTGCTCGATGCGGGCAAGGGCGGCAACGGCATGGACGAACTCTCCGAGCGTTGGCTCGGGCACACGCCGATCGCCTTCAAGGACGTGACCGCCGGGCAGAAGGGCCCGAAGGACTTCTCTTTGGTGCCCGTTGCCGAGGCGACGCGCTATGCGGCTGAAGACGCCGACGTCACCTTGCGCTTGTGGAGCGTTCTCAAGCCGCGTCTGCCGGCCGAGCACATGACGACGGTCTACGAGACTCTCGAGCGACCGCTCGTCGACGTGCTCGCGCGCATGGAGCGGCGCGGCATCCTGATCGACCGCCAGATTCTCTCCCGCCTGTCGGGCGACTTCGCACAGCGCATGGCGGCCATGGAGGAGGAGATTCGAACGCTTGCCGGCGAACCCATCAACATCGGCTCGCCGAAGCAATTGGGCGATCTCCTCTTCGGCAAGATGGGCTTGCCCGGCGGCAAGAAGACGGCCACGGGTCAATGGTCGACGACCGCAAGCGTGCTCGAAGACCTCGCCGAAGAAGGCCATGAACTGCCGCGGCGCATCGTCGACTGGCGCCAACTGTCCAAGCTGAAGTCGACCTACACCGACGCGCTGCCGAACTTCGTCAATAGGGAGACCGGACGCGTACACACCTCCTACGCCCTCGCCGCAACGACGACCGGGCGCTTATCCTCCTCCGATCCGAACCTGCAGAACATCCCGATCCGCACGGAAGAGGGGCGCAAGATCCGCACGGCCTTCGTCGCGGCTCCGGGAACCAAGCTCGTCTCCGCCGACTACAGCCAGATCGAGCTGCGTCTCCTCGCGCACGCTGCCGATATTCCGCCGCTCAAGACGGCCTTCGCGGAGGGCATCGACATTCACGCCATGACGGCATCAGAGATGTTCGGCGTGCCGGTGAAAGGCATGCCGCCCGAAGTGCGCCGCCGCGCCAAGGCGATCAATTTCGGCATCATCTACGGCATCTCGGCATTCGGCCTCGCAAACCAGCTGTCGATTCCGCGGGAAGAAGCAGGCGCATACATTCGGAAGTATTTCGAGCGCTTCCCCGGCATCCGCGACTATATGGAGGCGACGAAGAAGGCCTGCCGCGAGCAGGGGTTCGTCACGACCATCTTCGGGCGCAAGTGCCACTATCCGGCAATCGCGTCGAAGAACCCCTCCGAACGCGCCTTCGTGGAGCGACAGGCGATCAACGCGCCCTTGCAGGGCTCCGCCGCCGACATCATCCGCCGCGCCATGATCCGGATGGAACCCGCGCTTGCGGCCGCCAGGCTCTCCGCAAGGATGCTCTTGCAGGTGCACGATGAACTCGTCTTCGAGGTGCCGGAGAGCGAGGTCGAAGCAACCCTGCCGGTGATCCGCCGCGTCATGGAGCGGGCGCCGTTGCCGGCGGTTGAGCTCAAGGTGCCGCTTGCCGTTGAAGCGCGCGCCGCTCACAATTGGGATGAGGCACATTGATCGGCTCTCGTCATGGATTGAGCCGCGCAGCCTGACGAGGACCTGACCGCCTCGCATGCTCCTCTTCCTCCTTATCTCCTTGCCGATCTTCGCCGTGATCGCGATCGGCTGGGCCGTCGGTCGGCGCGGACTGCCCGACGAGCGCGCGGCCGAAGCGGGCGCATGAGCGAAGAGGCCGCCGGCCGCCCTTTTTCCTGGACGTTCGCGGCTGATGCCGCTAATCCGCAGGGCGTCCGGTTGCGCGCGAGGAGTCCCTTGATGTCCGCAGGAAGTGCCCGTCTCGTCACTGTTTTTGGCGGTTCTGGGTTCCTTGGCCGACATGTGGTTCGGGCGCTCGTGCAGCGCGGCTATCGGGTGCGGGCGGCCGTGCGACGGCCGGACCTCGCAGGACATCTGCAACCGCTCGGCGCGGTTGGTCAGGTGCATGCCGTGCAGGCCAATCTGCGCTATCCGGACTCGGTTGCACGCGCTGTTGCCGGTGCGGATGCTGTCGTCAACCTCGTGGGCATCCTGTACGAGACGGGGCGCCAGCGTTTCGAGGCGGTGCAGGCCGATGGTCCGCGCGCCATCGGCGCCGCAGCGGCGCAGGCGGGGATCAGCAACGTGGTGCATGTCTCCGCCCTCGGAGCCGATCCCGACAGTCCCTCGGCTTACGCCCGCAGCAAGGCCGCCGGCGAAGCGGGGATGTTGGCGAGCTGCCCGACGGCCATCGTGCTACGCCCCTCGATCGTCTTCGGACCGGAGGATAACTTCTTCAATCAGTTCGCCGGTCTTGCCCGCTTCTTGCCGGCGCTCCCCCTGATCGGCGGTGGCGAAACGAAATTCCAACCCGTGTTCGTCGGGGACGTTGCCGAGGCCGTGGCCAAGGCGATCGACGGGACCGCCAAGGCCGGGACGATCTATGAACTGGGCGGTCCGGAAGTGAAGACGTTTCGAGAACTGCTCGAACTGACGCTCAAGGAAACGTACCGCACACGGCTGCTGATCCCGCTTCCCTTCGGCGTCGCGCGGCTCCAGGCGAGCTTCTTGCAACTTTTGCCGAAGCCGCTCTTGACCGTCGATCAAGTGCGGTTGCTCGAACGCGACAATGTGGTCTCGGCGGCGGCGAGTGCGGAAGGCCGCACGCTCGAAGGGCTTGGCATCGCAGCAAAGACGCTCGCTGCGATCTTGCCGACGTATCTGTGGCGCTTCCGCAAAGGTGGCCAATTCGCGACTCCCGCGCGGTGAGGCCGGCGACGACCGCGATGCTCACGCTCCATCATGCGCCGCTCGATGCGGCCTCGCGCTTCATTCGCCTCTGCCTCGGCGAGTATGGCCTCAGCGCGGACTTGGTCGAAGAACGTGTCGCGGAGCGCCGCGGAGCTTTCCTCATCATGAACCCCGCCGGAACGGTGCCGGTGCTCACCGAGAACGGTCATGCGATCTGCGGCGCCGGCCCGATCGCCGAATATCTCGACGAGACGCGCGGCTTCGATCTCGGGTCGCGGCGTTTGTTCCCCGCCGACCCTGT
Organism: Pseudomonadota bacterium; assembly: GCA_041694995.1. Taxonomy (GTDB): domain Bacteria; phylum Pseudomonadota; class Alphaproteobacteria; order Rhizobiales; family UBA4765; genus Raskinella. The sequence continues at coordinate 41,342 of JBGFRS010000005.1, forward strand.
CATGCGGGCCGAGATGCGCCGTCTGACCGAATGGTTCCTCGTCAAGTTCGACGAAGAAGTGACGCACCTTCTCGTGCACGAGAAGCTGACGAAGCGATCCCTCAAGGGGTCCGCGGCCTCCCCCGACATGACCGCAATTCGCGCGGCGCGGGCGAATATCCGCTATCATTTGAAGTACATCGGGTTTCTGATGGCGCGCCGCAGTTTCCTCGCCGGGGATTGGCTGACGGTTGCCGATCTGGCCGGCGCCGCACATCTATCGATCGTCGACTATCTCGGGGACGTGCCTTGGGACGAGGACGAAGCAGCGAAGACGTGGTACGCGCGCATGAAGTCCCGGCCGAGCTTCCGTCCGCTGCTCGCCGACATCGTGCCGGGCCTCGCGCCCGCGCCGACCTACGCGGATCTCGACTTCTGAACTGCGACGAGGCGCGCGCGCTCGTCGAGCGCCTCGCGCTCGAGCAGGGCTTCGATGCGGTCGGTGTGACGCTTCCGTCGGCGATCCCGAGAGCCCCATCCGATCTCGCCCGCTTCCTCACCAATCACCACCATGGCGACATGGACTGGCTCGCGTCGCGCACCAACGAGCGAGCCAAACCGTCTGAGCTTTGGCCCGAGGTCCGCTCGATCATTCTTGTCGGTTTGTCCTACGCACCGGCCCACGACCCGCTCGAAAGGCTGGAGGCGCGGTCGCATGGCCTGGTCTCGGTCTATGCGCAGGGCACCGACTATCACCACGTCATCAAGCCGCGCCTCAAGGCGATGGCGCGCGACCTGATTGCCGCGGCCGGCGGGGACGCCAAGGTCTTCGTCGACACCGCGCCCGTGATGGAGAAGCCTCTCGCGGCCGCAGCGGGGCTCGGCTGGCAAGGCAAGCACACGGTGCTCGTCTCGCGCCGGCATGGATCCTGGCTCTTCCTCGGCGCGATCTACACGACCGTCGAGATCACGCCCGATGCCTCGCACGCGGATCGGTGCGGCACGTGCCGCCGCTGCCTCGATATATGCCCGACCGACGCCTTCCCCGCGTCCTACGAGCTCGATGCCCGGCGCTGCCTGTCCTATCTCACGATCGAGCACAAGGGACCGATCCCGCGCGCCTTCCGTGCGGCTCTCGGCAATCGCATCTATGGCTGCGACGATTGCCTGGCGGTGTGCCCCTGGAATCGTTTCGCCGCGGAGGCCTCCGAACAGAAGTTCACCGCGCGGCGCGATATCGGTCTGCGTCCCCTCGCCGAACTGCTGAGGTTGGAGGATGCCGCCTTCCGCGCGCTCTTCGCGAAGACGCCAGTGAAACGGACGGGCCGCGATCGCTTCATTCGCAACTGCCTCATCGCAGCGGGCAACTCTGCCGATCCATGTTTGATCGAGCCAGTTCGACGGCTCCTTGCAGACGACAACGCGCTCGTTCGCGGTGCCGCGGTGTGGGCGCTCGCACGGCTGTCTCCGACGATCTTGGCCGCAGAGGCGCATCGCGCCGCGCGTGAGGATCATCCCGACGTGCGCGCGGAATGGGACGAGGAGTTGAGCGTCGCATGCCGCATCTTCTGAGCATCGGATTCGGATACTCAGCGCAGGCCGTGGCCGCTGGCCTCGGCGCAGAGTGGACCGTAACGGGCACCGTGCGCGAAGTGTTCCACGCGGCAAGGCTTGGCGTGCGCGGCATCGCCTTCGACGGAACGAAACGGTCTCCTGCCCTCGCGGCGGCGCTCACGGAGGCGACGCACCTTCTCATCTCGGTCCCGCCGAACGAGTACGGCGATCCTTTTCTTGAACATCACGGCAGCGACGTCCGCCGCGCGCCGCTTCGCTGGATTGGTTATCTCTCGACGATCGGCGTCTATGGCGATCATGCCGGCGGATGGGTCGATGAGGCGACGCCGCCCACGCCCCAAAACGAACGCTCCCGTCGCCGGCTTCTCGCGGAAGAGGCATGGCGCGCGGTGGCACGCAGCCGCGATGTTCCGGTTCACATCCTGCGCCTGGGCGGTATCTACGGTCCTGGCCGCAATCAACTCGTCGAGCTTGCCGCCGGTACGCAGCGGCGCATCGCCAAGCCGGGACAAGTGTTCAACCGTATTCACGTCGAGGACGTTGGCGGGCTTGTGCGCGCGGCCATCGCGCGGCCTGATGCGGGACCGGTCCTTCATGGTGTCGATGACGAACCCGCGCCCCCGCAGGACGTCGTCGTCTATGCGGCGCATCTTCTCGGTATTGTGCCGCCGCCCGAGATATCCGTCGAAGCCGCTGGGCTCACGCCTATGGGCCTGTCCTTCTATGCGGAGAACAAGCGCGTTTCGAATGCGGCGACCAAGGCCTCGCTCGGCTACACATTGCGCTACGCAACGTATCGTGAAGGGCTTGCCACCCTCGCCGCCGCGGAGGAAGGCCGCGCCTAGCCGGCTCGGCTTCACGCCGAACGGCTGGCGAAGGGCTGGCGCGGCGCGGGTTCCTCCGGCGCGGGCACGGCGTCGTTGACCGGCGCGATCGCATCCGGATCGACGGCGCGGCGCGCCCGCTTCAGCGCCAACAGCTCTTGCTGCAACTGCAGGCGATCGCGGCGGGCCGTCGCGAGCGCGCCCTCGGCGATCTGCCGGTCGCCCTGCTCGCGTTCGAAATCGCGCAACAGCTCGGCGATACGCGTCTTCAGCGATGCGATCTCGCGCTCGTAAGCCTCCGCGTCGCGCTGGCGCCCGAGGGCGATGTCGCTCGCGGCCTCCTCGGCGAGCAGGGCCGCGGCCTCCTTCGTCTTGAGGGCCTTTGCGAGTGCTTCCGCACGATCGAGCTGCGTCACGCGCGCGCTCTCGGTCGCGGCGAGCTGGTCCTCGAGCTTCTGCCGCGCGTCTTCGGCACGCTGCGCGCGGGCCTCCGCTGCGATAGCGCGCTGCGCGGTGTCGGCGAGCGTGCGTTCGAGGGTGCGCAGTTCGTCCGAACGGTCCTTGAAGGTCTGGCGGGCCTCGGCGAGGAGGCGTTGCGACAGGTCGGCGCGCGCTGCGACGGCATCGATCTTGATTTGCGCAGCGGCCGCGTCGGTCTCCGCTTTCTGCCGCCACTCCGCCGCCTCGGCGATGGCGCGGCGCAGATCGGCCTCGGCGCGCAAAATGTCGCTGCGCAGCCGCGTATTGTCCTTCTTGTGCTCGGCCAGTTCGGCCTCGCGTGCCAGAAGCGCGCGCGACGCCTCCTGGTTTTTCGTCAGGGCCGAGTCGAGGGAGGTCTTCATGGCGCGCAAATCCGCCTCGACCTGGATCTTGTCGGCCTGCACGCGCGTAAGCTCGGTTTCCGCACGGGCGAGCCGCTGGTCGGCTTCCGTGAGGCGCGTCGTCAGGATCTGGTTGTCGCGAACCGCCTCGGCGGCCTCGGCGCTCACGTGATCGAGCTTGTTTTGCAGAAGAACGCCGTACTGGTTCTTCACGTCGAGGTCGGTCTCGAGCGTGACGATGGTCGCCTCAAGATCGGAGATGCTGCGCGCGGCATCGGCAAGCCACGCGGCCTGCCGATCCCGCTCGACGATCACGGCCTGGTGTGCGGCTTTGACGGTGGTGAGCTCCTTTCGCAGCTCCGCCGAGGCAAGCCGCTCGACCCGCAGCGAGGCCTCGACGCTCTTGAGCGCGCTGCGCGTGTTCTCGAGTTCGTCGAGCGCAGTACCAAGCGCCGAGCGAAAATGATCGAGGCTCGTGCGAATGTCGTCGACGATCGCGAAGTTGTGGGACAGGGATTCGATCTGGCTGCGCAGAGCCTCGTTGGACCGTCCGACATCCTGGTCGGCCGGCACGGGGGCCGCTGCTGGCGCCGTATCGGCCGGCTTCGCGCGCGGCAGAGCGGCCGGGGAGGACGCTGGTTGCTCAGCGAAACCGCCCGCGAGTTTCCGAAACAGCGACGACATGGTCTCGCCCCCTGGTGCCTCAACCAAGCACGGAACCTGAGTCGCGGCGGTGCAACAAGCGGCGCAAGACCGATTCAGCCGGATGTGGTGTCGCATCCACAGGTGCCTTTGGCCTGCCGTCGCGCTATCCCACTCGCCTTCATGCGGCTCATTCGGGCATAGTAGCCTCGCCAGTCACCGGATCGCTCATGTCCTCCACGGCCCGCACCTTTCTCGAACGTTCGATCGACCAGGGCGCCGGCCGTTCCGCCGCGGACATCGTGGTGAAGAACGTGCGCCTGCTCGACGTGATCACCGGCGCCGTAACCGAAACCGACATCGCGATCTGCGGCGACCGGATCGTCGGTACCTACGACACCTATCGCGGGACGCGGGAGATCGACGGACGCGGCCGCTTCGCCGTGCCGGGTTTTATCGACACCCACCTGCACGTCGAGTCCTCGCTGGTCACCCCGCACGAATACGACGCGCTCGTCTTGCCGCACGGCGTGACCACATCGATCTGCGATCCGCACGAGATTGCCAATGTGCTCGGCGCCGAGGGCATCGGGTACTTCCTCGACTCGTCCCTCGAAACCGTCCTCGACCTGCGCGTGCAGCTCTCGTCCTGCGTGCCGGCGACGCCCTTCGAGACGGCCGGGGCGCGGCTCGAGGCGGGCGATATCGTCTGCTTCCGCGGGCACCCGCAAGTGATCGGCCTGGCCGAATTCATGAACTTCCCCGGCGTCGTTCACCGCGACCCCTCCTGTCTCGACAAGATCGAAGCCTTCTCCGGCCGCCACATCGACGGGCACGCGCCGCTTCTCTCCGGAAAGGATCTCAACGCCTACATCTCCGCCGGCATCCGCACCGAGCACGAAGCGACGACGTTGAAAGAGGCACGCGAAAAGCTCTCGAAAGGCATGACGGTACTGATCCGCGAAGGTTCGGTCTCGAAGGACCTGCACGCGCTGGCACCGCTGATCGATGCGGACACCTCGGCCTTCGTCGCTTTCTGCACCGACGACCGCAATCCCCTCGACATCGCGGAAGAAGGGCATCTCGACTTCCTCATTCGTACCGCCATCGCACTTGGCGCGCCGCTGCACCACGTCTATCGTGCGGCGAGTTGGTCGGCGGCGAACGCCTTCGGCTTGCGCGACCGCGGGCTGATCGCGCCGGGCAAGCGCGCGGACATCGTGCTCCTCGACGACCTTGCTAGCTGCGCGGTGAGCATGGTCATCTCCGCCGGACGCCCGGTCGACGCCGAGCTGTTCGCCCGCCGCGCGGTGACGCCGCCGCCCGGCCTCACCTCCGTCAAGGTCGAACGCGTAGCGCCGGAGGACTTCCGCGTGCGTTCGACATCGGGCTCCACGCTCGTGATCGGCGTGATCCCCGGCAAGATCATCACGGAACGCATCGAGGCGAGCCTGCCGCTCCGTGGCGCCGAGAAACTGCCCGATGCCACGCAGGACATCGTCAAGGTCGCCGTCGTCGCGCGTCACGGCGTCAACCGCAATATCGGCCGCGGCTTCGTGAAGGGATTCGGGCTGCAGCGCGGCGCGATCGCCTCGTCCGTCGGCCATGACAGCCACAATATCACGGTCGTCGGCATCGACGACCGCGACATGGCCGTCGCGGTCAATCGGTTGATCGAGCTGCAAGGCGGCTTCGTCGTCGCCGAAGGCGGCGCCGTAAAGGCGGAGATCGCACTTCCGGTTGCGGGCTTGATGTCGACGGGCACGCATGCCGACGTGAAGGCGGCACTGATCCCGTTACGCGCGGCGGCGAAAGCGCTCGGCTGCGCCCTCGCAGAGCCGTTCCTGCAGGTGGCTTTTCTGCCCTTGTCGGTGATCCCGCATCTGAAGATCACGGACTTCGGCCTGTTCGATGTTGACCGGTTCGAATTGGTGACCGCTTGAGTGAATTAAGGCAACCACGACAACGCTGAAGGCCGACCGATGAACCTGTTCGCCCTCCTCAAGCAACGCGCCGATGTCGGCAAGCCCGTCCGGGTGGGCCTCATCGGTGCCGGCAAGTTCGGATCGATGTTCCTGTCCCAAATCCCCTCGACGCCCGGCATCGAGGTGTGTGCCATTGCCGATCTCGCGGTCGAGCGCGCGAAGGCCGCGTGCCGCGCGGTTGGGTGGGACGACGCGCGCATCGCGGCGACGCGATTCCTGGACGACGGCATTGCGCTCGTCGAGCGCGAGGACCCTGAGGTCGTGATCGAAGCGACCGGCGATCCGGCGGCGGGCATCGCCCATGCGCGCGCGGCAATTCGCGAGGGGTCACACGTCGTCATGGTCAATGTCGAGGCCGACGTGCTCGCCGGCGCGGCGCTCGCGCGGGAGGCCGAGCAGGGCGACGTCGTCTACTCGCTCGCCTATGGCGATCAGCCCGCGCTTGTCTGCGAGATGGTGGACTGGGCGCGGGCGGCAGGTTTCCGCGTCGTCGCTGCCGGCAAAGGGACCAAATATCTGCCGATCTACCATTCCTCGACGCCCGACACCGTCTGGCGGCACTATGGACTCACCCCGGAAGAGGCGCAGGCTGCGGGCATGAACCCGCAGATGTTCAATTCCTTCCTGGATGGAACCAAGTCCGGCATCGAGATGGCGGCGATCGCCAATGCCTGCGGTCTCGATGCGCCGGACGACGGCCTCGCCTTTCCTCCGTGCGGTGTCGATGACCTGCCGCAGGTTCTACGACCCGTCGCGGAGGGGGGCGTACTGGCTCGGCCAGGCATGGTGGAGGTCGTTTCATCGCTGGAACGGGACGGGCGGCCCGTCTTCCGCGATTTGCGATGGGGCGTCTATGTCGTCATCGAAGCCCCGAACGCATACAGCGCCGCGTGTTTCAGGCAGTATGGCCTCAAGACCGATGCGAGCGGGCGCTACGCAGCCATGTACAAGCCGTATCACCTGATCGGGCTCGAACTCGGCATCTCCGTGCTGTCGGCTGCCTTGCGCGGCGAGGCGACCGGCACCTCGCGCACCTTCCGCGCGGACTGCGTCGCCGTTTCGAAGCGCGACCTCGCCGCGGGCGAGACGCTCGACGGCGAAGGCGGGTTCATGGTCTGGGGCAAGTGCATTCCCGCAGCGCGCTCCCTCGCGATTGCCGCGCTGCCCATCGGGCTTGCCCACCGCGTGCGCCTCATCCGCCCCGTTGCTGCCGGCACGATCCTGACGACGGCGGACGTCGCCCTCGACCCATCGAGCGACGCCGTCAAGCTGCGCCGCCAGCACGAAGCCCTCATCGGGTGAGCGCAAGGCATTCCGCAGCCTGTGCCTTCCCCTGGCGCCAGCCCTCGCCTATGACCACAGCATGCTCACGCTCTACTCGATGCCCTCGTCAGGGAATGCGTACAAGGTGCGGCTTCTGGCGGCGCATCTCGGCCTCGCGCTCCATCTCGTCGACATCGATATCTTCAAGGGCGAGAACCGGACGCCGGACTTCCTGATGAAGAACCCGCAAGGGCAAATCCCGGTGTTGGAGCTTCCCGGTGGCCGCATCCTGACCGAATCGAACGCGATCCTCGTCCACCTCTCCGAGGGTACCCGGCTCCTGCCCGAAGACGCCTTCGAGCGCGCGCAAGCGCTGCAGTGGATGTTCTTTGAGCAGCACAGCCACGAGCCGGCGATCGCCGCCGCACGGTTCTGGCTTGCGCTGGTCAAGGGCGGGCGCGAGTTGAAGCGCGACCAGATCGACGACTGGATGGAACGCGGTTACGCGGCGCTGGCCGCGATGGAGCGGCACCTCGGACGTGAAACCTACTTCGCTGGCGGGCGGTTCACCGTTGCCGACATCGCGCTCTACGCCCACACCCACGTGGCCCAGGAAGGCGATTTCGATCTTGCGACCTTCCCGGCCGTCCGCGATTGGCTGAAACGCATCAGCACAGAGCCCCGCCACATCGCCATGATGTGACCACGCTCAATCGCCGATCGCCACGCCTTCCCGGCGCGGATCGGCGCCGCCTTCGAGCCCGCGCGGCGTCACCACGATCACCTGTGTTCCAGAGGTCATCTCGATGACGGCGACCCGATGTCCGCGTGCCTCGAGCGTCGCCTGCCATGCGGCTGCCCCAGTGCCGCGCTCGAGCTCCGTCGGCCCGTTGCGGCTGCCGAAATTGCCAAGCTCGACGGCAGCTTGCGGATTCATGCCCCAGTCGAGGATGGCAACAAGCGTCTTGACCACGTAGCCGATGATCTGGCTGCCGCCAGGCGACCCGACGACGGCGTAGAGCCGGCCGAACGTGTCGAACACGATCGTCGGTGCCATCGAGGAGCGCGGGCGCTTGCCCGGCTCGACACGGTTGGCGACGTCACGCCCATCCTGCGTCGGCACAAAGCTGAAGTCAGTGAGCTGGTTGTTCAGGAGGAAGCCCGACTGCGTCATCACGCGTGCGCCAAAGCCGGACTCGATCGTCGTGGTCATGGCGACGGCGTTGCCGTCGCCGTCGACGATGGAGATGTGGCTCGTGCCGGTGTCCGTCGGATGCGATGGTGCGAACCGGTCGCTGCGCCGGAAGGGCGGTTCACCGGCCGCCGCGACGCCGAGCGATCGATCCGGCCGCATCAGAGCCGCGCGCGCGGCGAGATAGCGCTCGTCGACCAAGCCGCGGACCGGAACGGGCACGAAATCAGCATCCGCGACGTAGAGATTTCGGTCGGCGAAGGCAAGACGACCCGCCTCCGCGATCCAATGCGCAGCTTCGGGCCCCGGTCCCATGCGCGCAAGATCATGGGGCTCAAGAAGGCGCAGCATCTGAATGACGGCGATGCCGCCCGAACTCGGCGGCCCCATGCCACACACGACGAAGGCGCGGTAACGCCCGCAGACGGCGGGCCGCTCGACCACGCGATAGGCGGCAAGGTCGGCGAGCGTCATGTCGCCGGGGTTCGAGGGATGCCGCGTGACGCGCGCGACGATGTCTTCCGCGATCGCCCCCGCATAGAAAGCGTCGGCACCACCGTTCGCCAGCGCGCGCAAGGTGTCGGCGAGAGCGGGGCTGCGCAGCAGGAACCCGACCGGATGCGACGTGCCGGATGCATCGAAATAGTGCCGGCGCGCGAACGGATCGACCCGCAGCGGCAGTTCGCGCGCCAACAAGCCAGCAAGGCGCGGCGAGACTTCGAAGCCGTTGTCGGCAAGGCGCAGCGCCGGCCCGAAGAGATGCGGCCATGGTAAGCGCCCCCAACGGCGGTGCGCGTCCGCCATCAGGCGCACGAGGCCAGGCACCCCGACCGATCGGCCGCCGACGAGCGCTTGCGGAAACGGCATCGGCTGCCCGTCCGGCAGGAGGAAACGCGATGGCGTCGCCGCGGCAGGCGCCGTCTCGCGGCCGTCGAGCGTCACGAGTTCGCGGCGGGCCTGATGCCAGTGCAGGAGAAAGGCGCCGCCACCGATGCCGGAGCTCTGCGGTTCGACGAGATTGAGGACGAGTTGAACGGCGATCGCGGCGTCGACCGCGCTCCCCCCCGCGCGCAGGATCTCCCGACCCGCTTCCGCAGCGAGCGGGTTTGCGGCCGCGACCATGTGGCGCGTCGCGATGCCGAGCGTGCGCAAGGTGCGTTCGCTCCCAGCTTCCGGCGGCGGGGCGAGCTGCGCCGCGGCAGGCATCGCGATCAGCGCGGCGGCGACGGCGGCGAGAAGGAAGCGGAATGTTGACCTGGCCATCGCAGCCTCCCGGCTCAATGCAAGTGTGACACGAGACGCGGCGGGGCGCGCCGCACGCCGCATCCCTCGCTATGCTATGCTGCAGCATGCTGCCGCGTCTCGCCCTATCCCTGCGCGACCCTGACTTCGTGCAGGCCCCTACCCGACTTATGCGCGGATGAATTCCCGTCCCCTGGTGAGGTCCGACGGGGCCACTTTCCCAGGAGTTCCCGCCGCCCTACCTTTGCTTGCAGGAAAACGCCGCAAAGAGACGGCCAGACGGGAGGAGCAATATGACGACGGACGGACAGGGCCGGCTGACCCGGCGCCGCTTGCTGTGGGGCGCGGCTGGTGCTGCAAGTCTCGCCACCATGCCGGCTTACGGCCAGGCCGCTTGGCCAGCGGGGCGACAACTGCGCATGGTCGTCCCCTTCCCGCCCGCAGGCGCGACCGACAACATCGGCCGCATCACGGCGACGCGCCTCAGCGAGAAGTGGGGTGTGCCGATCGTGGTCGAGAACCGCGCCGGTGCCGGCGGCAATGTCGGCATCGAAGCCGTCGCGCAGGCGCCGGCCGACGGCAACACCATCCTGATCATGTCCGTCGGGCTGGCCATCAACCAGTACCTCTACCCGCGCATCGGCTACGATCCGCAGAACGATTTTCAGCCGGTGATTCTCCTGGCGCTGGTGCCAAACATCGTCGTCGTCGGGCGCAATTCACGTTTCCAGTCGGTGGCGGACATCATTGCCGCGGCACGCGCGGCGCCGGGCCAGGTGACCTATGCGACGGCAGGCGTCGGAACGACCATTCACCTGTCGGGAGCCCTCTTCGCGCAGATGATCGGCGCGCGCATGGAGGCGGTTCACTATCGCGGATCGGCACCTGCCTTGCAGGACGTGATCGGCGGCCGCGTCGACGTGATGTTCGACAACATCTCGTCCGCCCTGCCGCAAGTGCGCGGCGGCACGCTCCGCGCCCTTGGCATCACAGTGCCGCGGCGCTCGCAGTTCGCGCCCGAGATTCCACCGGTCTCCGAGACAGTCCCCGGCTTCGACGCCACGTCTTGGTTCGGGTTCTTCATGAAGCGCGGAACACCAGCGGAGGTGGTGCGACGCCTTGAAACCGATAGTCGCGCTGTCCTCGCCGAAGCGCCTGTGCGTGAGCGCTTCGCCGCACTCGGGGCGGAGGTGTCCGGCGCCGGACCGGCGGAATTCGCCAGCTTCGTTCGCGGCGAACAGGAGAAGTGGGGTCGCATCATCCGCGAGGGCAACATCCGCGCCGAATGACGCGGAACCTCACCGCCGCTGCGCTTCGCGAAGAATGGTCGAGGGCGTGACGCCGAACCGGCGGCGGAAGGCGTGGGCGAACTCACCGAGATGAAGGAACCCGCAGTCCGTCGCGACGCGCGTGACGTTGTCGCCGGCCGCGCCGCGCGCCAGACGGTCGCGCGCCGCGTCGAGCCGACGTTGCCGCAGATAGATTTTCGGACTGGTGCCGAGTTCGTTGCGGAAGGCGAGCTGCAAGGCGCGCACGGACAAGCCGAGATGGCGCGCGATGTCCGACACGCGCACCGGTTCGAGCACGTGAGCGTCGATATAGTCCTTGGCGCGCCGCACGTGTCGGGCGCCGGCCTTCGGCACGGATTGCTCCATCGCTTCGGCAAAGCCTGGCACGTAGGAAAGCGCCACCGCGCGCATCACCATTTCGTCGATGCCAATCAAGCCGATGCGGCTGGGCGCGATCGGGCCGAGGCCATCGATGAAATTGAACACGGCGCGCATCACGCGGACAAGCTCGGCATGCGGCTGCGTGCGATCCGACAGCACGAGATGCTTTGGCCCAATGTCGAGGCGCCGGCCGCCCGTCCAATCGACCAGGCGTTGACGAAGCCGATTGAGTTCGAAAGCAACGCCGAAGGACTGCGTGGTGGCAGCATAGTTGAAGGTGGGCTGCTCGCCAGCAAAGAAGGCATCGCCCGATCGGAGCTCGATCTGGCCAATCCCCGGTTCGGACACCTCCATTCGTCCCTGCACCAGAATTGAGAGTCGCGCCAAATTCTGCATTGTGCCGCCGACCAGCAGTGGTGTCGTGACGCCCGCCGACACGCGAAAGTCATCGAGCGCGAGCATATTGGCCGCAAAATGGAAGTCGCGTAGCGGAACGCGCGACTCGAAAAATTCAAGACCGCTATAGTTGCGCGCGATATAGGCGCGGGCTTCGCTGGGGGAGTGGGTGTCGATTGCTGGGAAGCGAGCGAGGCCCGGAGGTGCAATGCCGGCAGCACTTGCGGTCATTTCACGACCTGATCTGCAAAATCGTATGGCGCATAGGGGCAACTATGTCAGTGCGCATCCCTCAAATTTATGAGGGATGTTCCGTATGTCAGGGCACCGTCGGGCGTATCGTCGGTCATCACGCCGAACTTCTGTCCGATGCCAGCATTGTTAAAGACGGTATCGATGCGCCCGTAGCGGGCGACGGCGGCGCGCTCGACGGTGGCATCGCCACCGGCACGAGGAATGGCGGCATCTTGCCCGTCGCGTCGCTTGAGAAGCGCGTTGGACACCACGTCGAGATACGGCACCGGGAGCCGCTCGTCGGATTACGCCGTCGCTAACCACTCGTTAACCACGATCCGGGCAATTCTTGCCGAGTGGCCGGGCGTCCCGTCCGGCGCACACGACGCCTGCGAGCGCCCGCATGACCGACGTCACCGCCGGTTCCACGCCGAAATCCGCTTCCGCCCTCTCCCCGAAGATGATCGTGGAGGCCTTGAAGAAGGGCGACGTCGCGCTCGGCGCGGGCGTGCTGCTCATCATCGTCGCGCTGATCCTGCCGATGCCGGCATGGCTCCTCGACATTTTGCTCGCCTTCTCGATCATCATCTCGGTTCTGATCCTGATGACGGCGCTGTTCATTCGCGAACCGCTGGAATTCTCGTCCTTCCCGACGGTTCTCCTGATCGCGACACTGCTGCGGCTTGCGCTCAACATCGCCTCGACCCGCCTGATCCTCACCCACGGGCACGAAGGACCGTCGGCAGCCGGCGCCGTCATCGAAGCCTTCGGCAACTTCGTGATGAGCGGCAACTTCATCATCGGGGTCATCGTCTTCATCATCCTGGTGATCATCAACTTCGTCGTCATCACCAAGGGCTCGGGCCGCATCGCCGAGGTCGCCGCACGTTTCACCCTCGATGCTATGCCCGGCAAGCAGATGGCGATCGACGCCGATCTTTCTGCCGGCATCATCGACGAGAAGGAGGCGAAGCGCCGGCGCAAGGCGCTCGAGGACGAATCGACCTTCTTCGGTGCGATGGACGGCGCTTCGAAATTCGTGAAGGGCGACGCCATCGCCGGCATCCTGATCACCTTCATCAACGTCGTTGCCGGCCTCGTCATCGGCGTCGCGCAGCAGGGCATGCCGTTCGGCGAGGCGGCGCGGAACTACACGCTCTTGACCGTCGGTGACGGCCTCGTTTCGCAGATTCCAGCGCTCATCGTCTCGGTCGCCGCCGGCCTCCTCGTCTCGAAGGCGGGCGTCTCGGGATCGACCGACGGTGCCCTCGTCAAGCAGTTCACGAACTACCCGAAGGCGCTCGGCATGGCGGCCGCGACCATGGCGGTGATGGCGCTCCTGCCCGGGATTCCGACCTTGCCCTTCGTCGGCCTCGCAGCGCTTGCAGGCTATCTCGCCTATGTCGTGGCCAAGCAGCAGCGCATGGCCCTCGCCCAGGCAGCGCAAGAGGAACAGGTCGCCGCCATCGCGCAAGCCGCGCCGCCGGCGGAGGAGCCGATCGCGACCGCGCTCAAGATGGACGAATTGCGCGTCGAGATCGGCTACGCCCTCCTGCCCCTGATCGACACCGCCGCCGGCGACGATCGCCTGACCGAGCAGATCAAGGCGCTCCGACGGCAGATCGCGTCGGACATGGGCTTCGTCATGCCGTCCGTGCGCATCGTCGACAATGTACAGCTCGATGCCCAGAGCTACCTGATCAAAGTGAAGGAGGTCGAGTCCGGCACAGGGCGGCTTTTCCCCGGCCAGTTCATGGTGATGAACCCGTCGGGTGCCCAGGTGGAGCTACCCGGAACGCACACGCTCGAACCGACTTTCGGCCTGCCTTGCACCTGGATCGATGGCTCATATCGGGACGAGGCTCAGTTCCGCGGCTACACGGTCGTGGACCCGGCAACCGTGCTGTCGACCCATCTGACGGAGATCCTGAAGGCCAACATGGCCGAACTCCTCTCCTACGCCGACGTGCAGCGCATGCTGCGCGACCTGCCGAAGGAGCAGCAGAAGCTCGTTGAAGATTTGGTACCCGCGCAGATCTCGGTATCCGGCATTCAACGCGTGTTGCAGCTGCTGCTCACCGAACGCATCTCGATCCGCGATCTGCCGACCATTCTCGAAGGCATCGCCGACGCCGGCGGCACGCGCAACCCGCAGCAGATCGCCGAGGTGGTGCGCGCGCGCCTCGCACGGCAGATTTGCGCGGCGAACCAGAATCCCGGCGGCATGCTGCCGCTCATCACTCTGTCGCCGCGCTGGGAGAGCGCGTTCGCGGAATCGATCGTCGGCCAAGGCGAAGAGCGAACGCTGGCCATGGCGCCGTCCAAGCTGCACGAATTCATTCAGGGTGTCCGCGAGCGGTTCGAAGAGGCGGCGCGGGACGGCGAAATTCCTGTACTTCTCACCTCGCCCGGCGTCCGCCCCTTCGTCCGGCAGATCGTCGAGCGGTTTCGGGCGCAAACCGTGGTGATGAGCCAGGCGGAGGTGCATCCGCGCGCCCGGTTGAAAACCGTCGGAACGATCTGATCTCCGACCCGTCAGGCGTACGCCCTCAAACGAGGGGTCTCATCGCCTGAAAGTGTCGTGAAGCGTCGCTTGATCCTGAACGCGATCAGCGCCCGTGCACGCGCCCGCAGGCCGGGCACGGTGCATCGAACAAATCGTCCGCCGCACCGTTTGGCACTATGTTCAAAGATGCGCAGCGATCGGCCACCGTATCGCGCGCGAGAACGGGCAACGACACCGACGCGCCGGCGAGCGCAACGACGGACGTAACGAAACCGCGGCGGTGCAAGCGCAGGCGGGTCGTGATCGCGTCGGGCATCCTGGTCTCCTCGTCGTTCAACAATCTGACATGCAATTCGTGAACGAATTACGGCGAGAGGCGAATTCGGCTGCGGCTCTTTTCAACCGCAATCGCGGAAACACGATCCGTTCGAACCCGATGACGCTTCGGCGCGACGAATGCGCTAGGGGTGCCACGTGTGTCGAAGCGGGCATCCGAATGGAGCCGACGATGAACGCGACCACGAACGATCACGATACCGGAACCGGGCGGTCGTTCGGAATGCGCCCGGTGCGGGGCGCTGCGCCGACGAACGCCAAGATCGTGCTGTTGAGCGACCGGCGCCGCCCCGTCGCACCCAAGCCCCTGCTTGCTGGGCACGCGGCAACGATCTTGCTCTTCACCGGCGTGACGCGCACCTATCTGCGCTGATCGCAGGGCTTCAGACCGGCCAGCGCTCCAGACGATAGGCGGAGTCCCAGAACGCCCATTCGTAGCGACACGATCGCGCGAAGGCTGCATGCATCGCCGCGACGACAGAGGCCCCTGTTCGCGACGCCGCGGCGTCGGTGATCGCCTTGCACCGTTCGACCAGCGCACCGAACTCATCGCCCGCATAGGTGTCGATCCAGGCCTGATAGAAATTGCCGGATACGCTTGCCCGATAGAGCGCCTTGCCGACATCCCAGTAGACCCAGAAGCAGGGCAGGATCGCCGCGACGAGTTCTTCGTACGAGCCGGTTTGCGCCGTGCCTGTCAGAAACGAGGTGTAGGCGAAGCACGACGGCGAGGCCCCCGCGGCTTCGATCGCCGCAATGTCCACCTCGAGCTTGCCGAGATAGTCCGCGTGCAGTTGGCGCTCGACCACGAGGGCGCCCTTGGCCGAATCGACGAAAAACTCGATTTCGGCCGTCGATGGCGCCTTCACCGCCGCTGCCGCGAGGGCCCGAGCGTAGGCGATCAGATAGATCGCGTCCTGGATCATGTAATGGCGGAAGGCCGCGCGTGGCAGCGTGCCGGCCGCGAGTTCGCGATTGAACGGCAGGGCGTGGATCGCATCCCAGATGGGGGCCGTTGCGGCGCGGGCGTCAGCGCAGAAAGACATCGGATGCCTGCTCCTCGAATGCCGCGCGGAGCTAGCATTGCGCCGCGCCGAGCAATGCGTGCCTCATTCGAGCGTCACGTTCCAGCGCGTTGAAGTTCACCATAGATAGTACGCCTGTTCGGCACCGAGGTGAATCTCGCAAGCGTCGAATGGAGCGAAGTCCATCCGGCCAAGACCGTTCGCCGCAGCCTCGCGGGCGATACGAGCCTTCCCGCCGGCGCCGATCGGCTGGCCGGCTTCACGGCCGCAGAAGCTTAGCCGGAGCGGTCAGCGCCGCGCGGAACGGCCCGCCCCGATACGGTCCATCTCGGCCTGTTCGCGACTTGCCGCCACGGCGCGCTCGGCTTCCCGATCGCGCTCATCGAGGATCTCGACCTTCTTCAGGTCTTCGAACGCCTCGGCGAGCGCCTCACGCGCATCGGTGAGCTGCGCTTTGAGTTCGTTTGCCGACGACATCAGGTTGTCGCGGCGGTTGCGCGCCGCCTTGGCGAAGGTCGGATAGGCAAAATGCGTGACGTCGTGGATGCCGGAGCGATTCTGCTCGGACCGGATCTGATTGTCGAGTTCGGTCGCCATGCGCTCGAACTCCGCGATCATGCCTTCGAGCTGAGCCACCTGACGGCGCTTTTCCTCGACCTGAAAACGTTTCAGTCGGATCAGGGTCTCACGCGACTTCATTACTCGTTACTCCCCCGCACGCTCCTGCGGGTCGGTCCCTTCGAGGATGGCCCTCAACTGGACGTACCCGTCCTCCCGGCTCGTGCGCTCCTCCTTGCCCTGAGCAAGGAAAGCGTCCAGCGCGGGCTGAAAGCGGATCGCCTCGTCGACCTCCAGGTTGGACCCCGGGCGGTACGCACCGAGCCGGATCAGCTCTTCCATGTCCGCGTAGGTGGCCAGGAGTTGCCGCGCCCGAACGACGAGCGGCAGCACATCCGGCTCCACACAGCGCGGCATAGTGCGGGAAACTGATTTAAGAATGTTTATCGCCGGATAGCGCCCGCGTTCCGCAATGGAACGTTCCATGACCACGTGCCCATCGAGGATACCACGCACGGCGTCGGCGACCGGCTCGTCCGTGTCACCGCCATCGACCAGCACCGTGAAGAGGCCGGTGATCGCCCCTTTGCCCTCTTCCCCCGGGCCTGCGCGCTCGAGAAGCCGCGGCAACTCCGAGAACACCGTCGGCGTGTAGCCCTTCGTCGTCGGAGGCTCACCCGTGGACAGCCCGATCTCGCGCTGGGCCATGGCGAACCGTGTGACCGAATCCATCATGCACAACACGTCGCGGCCGTGATCCCGGAAGTATTCGGCGATTGCGAGCGTGAGATAGGCGGCCTGGCGGCGCATCAGGGCCGGCTCGTCTGACGTTGCGACCACGACGACGGATTTGGCGAGACCGGCCGGTCCGAGATCGTCTTCGATGAACTCCTGCACCTCGCGACCGCGCTCACCGACGAGGCCGATGACCGCCACATCGCAGGCGGTGTTGCGCGCGAGCATCGACATCAGCACCGACTTGCCGACGCCGGAGCCAGCGAAGATGCCCATGCGCTGCCCGCGGCAGGTGGTGAGAAAAGTGTTGAGCGCCCGCACACCGAGATCGATCGGTCCGCCGACGCGCGCGCGCTTGTGCGCAGGTGGCGGCGGCGACTTGAGGTGCATGGCCCGCGCGCCCGCACCGAGCGGCCCGCGGCCATCGATCGGTTCGCCGACCGCATTCACCACGCGC
Organism: Pseudomonadota bacterium; assembly: GCA_041694995.1. Classification (GTDB taxonomy): domain Bacteria; phylum Pseudomonadota; class Alphaproteobacteria; order Rhizobiales; family UBA4765; genus Raskinella. The sequence goes on from JBGFRS010000005.1 coordinate 58,782, forward strand.
CCGAGCCAGGCTTCGGACGGACGCACCGTCCCGTCCTCCGAATGCAGGACGGCGCGGCATCCCATGCGCACCCCTTCAAGCGGACCGAAGGGCATGCAGACGGCGCGATCGGCACGAAAGCCCACCACCTCCACCGGCACGACCCGCCCGCCGGCTCCTTCGATCAAGAGCCGCGCCCCGACCGACATTGCGCCGACCGGGCCCGTCACCTCGACGAGCAACCCTTGCACGCCCGCAACGCGCCCATAGACCTCCGCTTCACGGATGGCCGCGACGTCCTCGACGAGCGCTCGCATGCATCCTCTCCGTCGCGTTAATGATTCGGACACCCTCGCGGCGCAGGATATCGGTTAACCGGCCGGAGCACCGCATGAGGCCGGTTGACCCAGCTTCAGACGCTCACGACGAGTCGCAAGAGTCGGTTGACCGGGTTTCTTAAAGCTTCACTTGAGCCACACAACATCCTGAATCCACAGGCTCATCAGGATTCTAGACCGATTCGCATACAAAATGACGCTTAACGCTTGCGGCAACGAATCATCCTTTGTTAACCAATGGCTCGTAACGTTCCGAGTCGAATGAACGTCTGCGTTCTTCCGGCCCGGTCGCCATCGCCCGGCGCCATGCCTGACAGAGGGGACCCGAGAGGGGATCGGCATGCGTGTCCTTTTGATCGAAGACGATAGCGCCACGGCGCAATCGATCGAGCTGATGTTGAAATCGGAAGGATTCAACATCTACACGACCGACTTGGGCGAAGAGGGCGTCGACCTCGGCAAGCTGTATGATTACGACATCATCCTTCTCGATCTGAACCTCCCCGACATGTCGGGTTACGAGGTGTTGCGTACCTTGCGCGTCGCGAAGGTGAAGACGCCGATCCTGATCCTCTCCGGGATGGCCGGCATCGAAGACAAGGTCCGCGGTCTCGGCTTCGGCGCCGACGACTACATGACCAAACCCTTCCACAAGGACGAACTCGTCGCGCGCATCCACGCGATCGTGCGGCGCTCGAAGGGTCACGCGCAGTCGGTGATCAACACCGGCGATCTCACCGTCAATCTCGACACCAAGACCGTCGAAGTGGCCGGCCAGCGCGTGCACCTGACCGGCAAGGAGTACCAGATGCTGGAACTCCTCGCGCTGCGCAAAGGCACCACGCTGACGAAGGAGATGTTCCTCAACCATCTCTACGGCGGCATGGACGAACCGGAACTCAAGATCATCGACGTGTTCATCTGCAAACTGCGCAAGAAGCTCGCCTCCGCCACCGGCAAGAATTACATCGAGACGGTGTGGGGCCGCGGCTATGTGCTGCGCGAGCCAAGCGAGATGGACGACGCCGCAGCCTGACGGGCACAAGCTCTTCAAGAGCCTCGCCCCCGAAGCGGGGTTTTTGCCCGCACGAAACGACCCGGCAACGAACGGAAAACCGACCGCCGTTATCGCGCGGGCGTCCGTGCAGATTGCGCCACCGCCCGCCCGGCAACCGCGCACGTCGGAGCCAAGCTTGGCAATGATTCCAACAGACTCGTGTCCGATCGTAAGCCTGCGCGCGACGGGTTGACTTCGATGACGCCGTCCCTGCGACCGAAGCGCTCGGCCGCCTCAGCAAGCAGAGCGCCCGAAGCTACCCCACGGCCTTGCGGTAGAGGTGCCACGTCGCGTGGCCGAGCACCGGCAGCACAACGGCAAGCCCGATGAAGAACGGGAGCGAGCCAAGGACGAGGCCGGCGACGACAATCAGACCCCAGGTCATCATCACTTTTGGATTGGCGCGAACGACCCGCACCGACGTAAGGGCCGCTTCCGCCGGCCCGACATGACGATCGACGATCATCGGGAAGGACACGGCACCAATCACAAACGCTGCGAGGGCAAAAAGGAACCCGATGCCGTTGCCGAGAAGGATCAAGGCCCAGCCTTGCGGCGTGCCGAGGATCGTTTCGATGAAGGCAGCAAACGAGGTTGGGCGCAGATCGCCGACGAGCCAGATATACAAGCCATTGGCCACGGCGAGCCACATCACGAACAAGGCGACAAGAACGAACCCGAGCGCGACGATCGACCCGCTCCCCGGCGCGCGAAGGACGTTGATCGCATCGACTGCGTGAGCTTCCAGGCCCAGCTCGCGACGGCGGCTCATCTCGTAGAGTCCAACCGCTGCAAGGGGTCCGAGCAACGCGAACCCCGCCGCCAACGGAAAGAGAAGGTGAAGCACGTCGTAACCAATCGCCGCACGACCGAGAACGAGGCCGACGATCGGATAGATCAGGCAGATGAAAATCGCGTGCGTCGGAAAGGCGCGGAAATCATCGATCCCCCGCGCGAGTGCGTCGCGCAGGTCTTCAGACGTCAGGTGGCGGACCTCAGGCTGCGGCGCATCAGACGCCGCACGGGCGATGTGATCGAGGGTGGCTTGGCGGGGCATGGGGGAACCTTCCCGAAACCGATCGAGGCGCCCCCCTCAAGAAAGCATACCACGACCCGGTTTCCGGATGTTCCGGGATTCTCCCGATGCGCCGCGCCGTCAGCGCGCGCCGACAACCTTGAGGGCCGGGCGGGCGAGGGCCGGCGCCTCGACCGGTGCCGGCACGTAGAGACCACGTTTGTCAGGCAAAGGCTTGAAGGCCTCGGTCAGGCCCACCACCGTTTCCGCCGCGCCGAGGAGGAGATAGCCATCCGGCGCGATCATCTTCGCCATCCGCTCGAGAACCTGCGTCTTGGTGGCATTGTCGAAATAGATCAAAACATTGCGGCAGAAGATGATGTCGAATTGGCCAAGGTGGCGGAAATCATCGAGGAGATTGAGCTGCCGAAACTGCACCTGCGCACGGATTTGCGGCGAAATCCGCCACGTCTCGCCGGCCTGTTCAAAGTACTTCAACAGGAGCTGCACCGGCAGGCCGCGCTGCACCTCGAATTGCGTGTACACACCAGCCCGGGCCTTTTCGAGGACCTCGCTCGACAGGTCCGTTCCCAGGATGTCAAGTCGGTAGCCCACAAGCTTGGGGCCAAGCTCGTTCGCCGTCATCACCAGCGAATACGGCTCCTGTCCGGTCGAAGCGGCGGCGCACCAGATCCTGATCCTGCGGCTCGTCGCCCGCGCCCCCATCAAGGCGGGCAGCATCGCGTCCTTGAAGTGGTCGAACGGCGTCTTGTCGCGGAAGAAGAAGGATTCGTTCGTGGTCATCGCTTCCGTGACCGCGACGGCAAGCGCATCGCTGCCCGGCTTGCCGAGCCGGGCAGCGAGATCGGCGAGGGACATAAGCCCCGCGCGCCGCGCCACTGGCAAGAGCCGGCTCTCGAGCAGGTACTGCTTGTCCGGAGCCAGCACCAGGCCCGATCGATCCTTGAGGAACCCTCGGAAGAACTCGAACTCTCGACTCATGGGACGTTACCTGACTCCGGTGACAAGCTGAACGATCCGCGGCGCAATCTGGTCGAGCGGGAGAACGGCGGCCGCTGCACCCGCATGGGCGGTGGCACCGGGCATGCCCCAGACGACGGACGTGGTCTCGTCCTGCGCGATCACCGATCCGCCGGCATCGGCGACGGCAACGGCGCCTTTCGCGCCATCCGAACCCATCCCGGTCAGAACCAGCGCGAGTGCCGTTGCGCCGTAGATCTGCGCCACGCTCTCGAACAGCGGGTCGACCGCGGGCTTGCAGAAGTTGACCGAGGCGCCGTCACGCAACCGCGCGACGACGCCCTCGCCGCTCCGCGCAACCGTCATGTGGAGACCGCCGGGCGCGACATAGATCCGCTGCGCCCGCAGAGCTTCATCGTCGTGCGCTTCGCGCGCTTCTACGCCCGTGGCGCGTGCGAGATGCTCGGCGAGGATGGCCGTGAAGGTTACCGGCATGTGCTGCGTGACGACCACCGGCACACGCTGGAACACGGGCCCGCAAAGCTTGAGCACATCCATTAGCGCCTGCGGCCCCCCGGTCGATGCGCCGATCGCAAGGATGCGCGGCGCGGCCGAGGAGAAGCGGCGCAAGGAGATGCGTGGCGCTTCCGTGCCGAGATTGCTGGCCCGCGCTTGCAGCACGGCGGGCCGGGCGCTGGCCGTCGTCGGTGTGCCATGGTGCGCACCCTCGCGCAGCCGCCTATCGCGCGGCTTCGCCCCAAGCGCTTTGACTTTGGCCACGATGTCCCGACGAAAATCCGCCGACGTCGTGACGCCCGAGTTTGTTTCCGGTTTCGCGACGCAATCGCGCGCGCCGAGCGAGAGACACTTGAGCGACACATCGGCGTTTCGCCGCGTCAGCGTCGACACCACGATCACCACGACGCCCGGCCGTGCCTTGAGCAGGAGCGGCAACGCCGTCATCCCGTCCATCTCCGGCATCTCGACATCGAGGACGACAACGTCCGGCTCATTCCGTGCGATCTCGTCGACCGCCACCCGCCCGTTGCGCACGGCCGCCACTGTCGCGATGTCCGGCTCCTCGTCGAGCCATCGCGAGACGAGACCGCGCACGACGACCGAATCGTCGACGACCATGACACGGATGGCGCCCGCCTTGTCGCGCGCGGCAAGCGGGGAGTGGGCGGCCGGAAGAGACATCGCCGCGATCGTCAAAGGAGACCGACTTCGGCGAACTTCGATTCGACGATGTCCCGATCGAAGGGCTTCATGATGTATTCGTTGGCTCCGGCGCGCATCGCACGCGTGATGTGGCCAACATCGTTCTCCGTGGTGCAGAACACGACGAGCGGTTTGTCGCCGCCCGGTTCCTTGCGCAGACGCTGCAGAAATTCGAGGCCGTCCATCACCGGCATGTTCCAGTCCAACAGGATCGCGTCCGGCATACCCTGGCGGCAGGCGTTCAGCGCCTCTTCACCATCGGCCGCCTCGCCGATCTTGAACTGGAGATCCTCCAAGATTCGGCGCGCGACCTTTCGGATCACGCTCGAATCATCGACCACGAGACACGTTTTCATCGCAATACCTCTTCGGCTTCATCAGGCGGCCATCGCCTCGTCACCAAGCGCAAGAACGCGATCGACGTCGAGCACCACCAGGAGCTGCCCGTCGAGGCGGTAGACGCCCCCGGAGATTCCGACCCAACGCCTGTCGAGATTAACGGGATTCGGATCGAGCCTGTCCTTTGGGAGATTGAGAACCTCGCCGACGGAGTCGATGATGAGCCCGTACGACTCGCCCTTCGTCTCGACGCCGACCGCATAAAGCGTCCGATCCGACTGCTCGCGGCGCGGCAATCCGAGACGGCAACGCATGTCGATGGCCGTGACGATCCTCCCGCGCAGGTTAAGCACGCCCGCGATCTCCGACGGCGCAAGCGGCACGCGCGTGATCGCGTCCGGCATGAAGACGTCCTGCACACGGTTGATCGGAAGGCCGAAGAGCTGGCCGCCGATCATGACGGTAACGTATTCGATATGCTCACTCATGCCGCAACTCCCATGGCCGCGGTTTCCTTCAACGCCGCGATGAGGCCCTGTCGATCGAACTTCGCTACATAGTCGTGGAAGCCGGCGGCACGACCGCGCTCGACATAGCCAAGCGGCGCCGTCGAGGAGAGTGCGATGATCGGAACGTCCTTCAGGGCGTCCTCGGACTTGCAAGCTTCGGCGAACTCGAAGCCGTTCATGTCCGGCATTTCGATGTCGGAGACGATCACGTCGAAACAGCCGCCCTTGCGCGCAACCGTGAGAGCTTCCTGCGCTGAGGCGAAGGTTTGCACGTCATAGCCGGCTGCCTTCAGCACGGGCGTCAGCATATTGCGGAAGAAAGCGGAGTCGTCGACGAAGAGCAGGCGTTTCGTGCCGACATGAGCTTCGATATCCTGACGCTTGAACCAGTCGTCGAATGCCAACGGCAGATAGTAGCCGATGTCGAGGATTTCCGTGGCCCTGCCCTTGACGACGGCCGTGCCGACGACGCCGGCTTCCTTGGACGGCATTTCAATCGACAGCTTGTCTTCGACGATGTCGACGATTTCGTCGACGACGAGACCCATCGACCGCCCCCCGTCCGAGAAGACCAGCAGGGGCTGTGAGCCAACCTCACGCCGCTTGACCTGGTTGTTAACGTAGACAAGCGGCATCAGTGATCCGCGGTACTGCACGAGATCGCGGCCATTCGCCTGCTCGATCTTCGCGACATCCACTTCTTCGAGACGAGTCACGAGGGATAGAGGAACCGCCTTCGGATTGGCGCCACCCGCGCGGAAGACGAGCAACGATGTGGTCTCCGCGTCCGTCGCGCGCGCATCCCTTGTCTCGCTCTCATCCTCTTTTTCAGCGGCTGCGCCAAAGATCGCAGCGATGCCATTCGGATCGATGATCATAATCACCGAGCCGTCGCCGAGGATGGTATTGCCGGAGAACATCGAGATGTGCCGAAGCTTCGTGCTCATCGGCTTCACCACGATCTCTTCGGTGTGGAACACCCCGTCGACCACGATACCGAAGGTCCGCGTGCCAACCTGCGTGACGACGACGAAGCCCGAATCCTCGATCGCCTTGTCGTCGCCAATGCCGAGCAATTCCTTCATGTGGATGAGCGGTAACAGCTTGTTGCGCAGCCGCAGCACCGGCGTGTCCTTGATGCGCTCGATGCGGTGTTCCGCGTTGGTCGACGCGCGCACCAGTTCGACGACCGCGAGCTGTGGGATCGCGAAGCGGTCGCCGCCAGCCTCCACGATGAGGGCGGAAACGATCGCGAGCGTGAGCGGGATCTTGATGGTGAAGGTCGTACCCTGCCCCATCGTCGATTTGAGATCGATGGTTCCGCCGATCGCATCGATGTTCGTTTTCACGACATCCATGCCGACGCCGCGGCCCGAGACGTTCGTGACTTTGGCGGCGGTGGAGAAACCGGGTGCAAAGATGAACTTGAGAACCTGTGCTTCCGAGAGCTTTTCAACCTCGGCTTCCGAGACGAGCCCGTTCTCGATTGCCTTGCGCTTGATGCGGTTGACGTCGAGCCCTTTACCGTCATCGGCGATGTCGATGATGATGTGTCCGCCCTGGTGATAGGCGGAGAGCTTGATCGTGCCGGTTTCCGGTTTGCCTTTGGCGCGCCGCTCCACCGGCGTTTCCAGACCATGGTCGGCAGAATTGCGCACCATGTGCGTGAGCGGATCCTTGATCAGCTCCAGCACCTGCCGGTCGAGTTCCGTCTCGGCGCCGTGCATCTCGAGTTCGATCGTCTTGCCGAGATCCTTGGCCAGATCGCGCACGATCCGCGGCAGCTTCTGCCAGGCATTGCCGATCGGCTGCATGCGGGTCTTCATGACCCCTTCCTGCAGCTCCGCGGTGACGTTCGAGAGGCGCTGCAACGGCACCTTGAATTCGTTGTCTTCGTTGCGACGCGCGATTTCCAGGAGCTGGTTGCGGGTGAGGACCAGCTCCGACACCATCGTCATGAGATGCTCGAGCGTGTCGACGTTGACGCGGATCGACTGGTTCTTGACGCTGGCTTCCTCGCCCTCCGCCTTTTCGGCATCCGTCGTCTTCGGCCTCGCCGCAGCTTTGGGCGCCTCGGCCGGCTTCACCTCGACGGCGGTTTCGCGGAAGGCGCGCTCGAGGTCATCGAGCGACACTTCGCCCGGGCGCAACGGCCGTTCCAGGGTCTGCGCGACCAAGGTTCCGACAGCCGTCGTGTTCGCGGGCGTGGAAGGCACCGCAGGCGCGCGGTCGGCAATTTCGGCCATGCGCTCGAGTTCGGCGATGATATCGCGGTCTTCCCCGGCAGGTTCTGCTTCGAAGCGCTCAAGCTCGCCCACGATGCTCTTGATGCGGTCGATCGAGCGCAGAACGACCGATACCGCCTCGGACGTTACGGGTGCGCCGTCGCGGAACTTGCCCATGAGCGTTTCGGCGGCATGGGCGACGCCCTCAAGGCGCGGCAGACCAAGGAAGCCGCAGGTACCCTTGATCGTGTGAACCAATCGGAAGATGTTGCTGAGGATCTTATCGTTGTTCGGATCCTGCTCGAACTTCACGAGTTCGACGTCGACGACGTCAAGGCTCTCATTCGTTTCCGTCAGGAACTCACGCAGGAGATCGTCCATGACACACACACCCACGACTGCGCACGGACCGTTCTGGTTCGGCGTTCACGGGCGGCAGTGTCAATGAGAACGGTAAAACAAGTGGAAATGTGCCGGCCTACCAATCGTTTTTGAGCGGCTCATGCTCTCATTGCGCCGCAGCATCGATGTGCACGTCGTCGCCTGCCATCTGCATTATAACCGACATGCCGGCGGCCTTCGCCACAAGCCCGGTATAGTAAGGTTGAATCGAGTGGGCATCGATGGTGCCCTCGTGCGGAATGCCGCGCAGCAGATCCGGCACATGGGCCGGAATACGCGCGTTCATGCCGTGCGCCAGGATGGCGATACGCGTTCCCGCCGGCTCGCCGGCGAGTTCGACCTTTAGTCGCCCCCCGCGCGGAATGGTGCCGAGTGCGATGAGGGTGAGGTTGAGGATCAGCTTCACCCGGTTCTTGGGCAGGAGCAGCCGCGGCCCGACCCATTCAAACGTCACCTTGTCGCTCTCGACGAAGCCGCGTGCCACGCTCTCGGCGTCGCCGGTGTCGACCTCGGCCCCGGCGGAGCCAGCGGCGCCGAAGGCGATCCGTGCGAACTGCAGCTTCGCCGAGGCCTGCCGCGCCGACTTCTTGACGAGGTCCATGGCGATGTTGCGCATGTCCTCGTCGGTCTCTTCCTCAAGAACCTCGATTCCGTTGTTGATGGCCCCGACGGGCGAGATGACGTCGTGGCAGACCCGGCTCGCGATCAGTGCTGCAAGATCGAGTGCGGAAAGTTCGACGGGGACGCCAGCAGTCGTATCGCTCATCAGGGAGTCCGTTGGGCTTGTGCGGCAGGTTTGGCGGGCGTTTCGCGAGATACACGCCGCCCTGAGTCGGCGCAAATCAGCGCGAGAGTCGCATCGCGAGACGCGGCCAGTTGAGCGTTGCCTGCGCGATCACCTCTTGTGGTGCCGCAAGGAAAGTTGCGAGCGCCTCGCGTGTCTGGAACAGATAGAGACGGTCTCCGGCGATGGCGAACAGCTCGGGATCGCCCTCGGCGATATAGCCGCGCGCAACCACGACCGGATCATGCCCCCCGAAAACCGGGGCGTACACGGCCGGGGACGCCAAAAAGGCTGCGCGGTTTCCTGCGTTTCGAAAGCGCCATGCCGCTCCGCTCCAGGTCGCCTGATGTTCAGGTAAGCCCGGGCGGGCCGCCGCTTCCAGGAAATAGGCGACCGGGTCCATGCCGGCGATGGCTAGGCCGGTGCGCGGATCGACAACGATGCGCTCCGTGGTCGCCGCGGCCAAACGCCCCGCGCCGAAGGCGAGTAAGGCGACGTTAACCAGGACCAGCCTTCTCCTAACCAAGATCGCCTCGCACCCTTGACGTGAACCGATTCGCACGACGCCGGCAGAGTAGAGAGCAAGCGTTAAGGAGCCGGAAGTGCGGGACTCGTGGAGCCTAGGATGTTGCCTCGCTCGATCCTCGCCGCCCTCGGCCTAATGCTCGTGCTGGCTCTTGCCCCTGCGAGCGCGCAGCAACGGTCCCCGGGACCGGGCCAGTTCTCCACGCGCGAACTTGTCGATGCCGGGCACTCATTCTTCGGCGGCGTGTCTGCGGCTATCGCCTCGGGCATCGAGTCCGCCGTTTCGCGATGGGGCCATCCAACCGCCTATATTCTCGGCCAGGAGGGTTCGGGCTCTTTCATCGCGGGATTGCGCTACGGCGAGGGATCGCTGCGAACGAAGACGGGCGACAATCTTCCGATTTTTTGGCAAGGACCTTCGCTCGGCTGGGACTTCGGCGGCGACGGCTCGCGTGTGATGATCCTCGTCTACAACACGACGCGCCCCCATGATCTGCTAAGGCGGTTCGTCGGTGTTTCTGGCTCCGCCTATCTTGTGGGCGGAGCCGCGATCACAGCGCTTGCTGCCGACAATTTCGTCATCGTCCCAATCCGATCCGGGGTTGGGCTGCGTCTCGGCGCCAATCTCGGTTATCTTAAATTCACCGACCGGCCGGAGTGGAACCCCTTCTGACACCCCCGCCGCCATCGAAGGGCTTCCGTCAGAGGCTGTTTTGAGGGTAAGCATCCCGTCCGGGGACGCGGCTCCATGCGGGCAGCGAACCTTGCGACGTGTGGAGCGAAGGCCGCGCGATGATCGAAATGGCCATGTTCTTCGGGCTGGGCTTCCTGGTGGCCTGCCTGGTCATGATCTTGGTCGCGAACGCGGTGTGGCGTCGTGCGGTCCGGCTCACGACCAAGCGCGTGCAAGCAGCGATGCCGGTCTCGTTGACGGAGATCAAGGCTGATCGCGATCAACTTCGCGCGGAATTCGCGATGTCGACGCGCAAGCTCGAGATCTTGGTCGACGAGCTGAAGCGGAAGTCCCAAGCGCAACTCATCGATGTCGCAAGGAAGAACGATCAGCTTCGCCTCCTCCTTTCCGAGCTCAACGAGCGCACGGTTGCGATGCGCACGCAGGACGAGCGGGAGAAGGCGCTCAAGGACGAAGTGCTGAAGGCCGAAGTGCAACATGGCGATACCTTGCGCGCGTTGCGTCAGGCGGAAGAGCGTTTGATCGAGGCGAACCGAACGCTGGCCGACCGCGAGAAGGCGTTGCAGGACACGCAGACGCTCGCAGATGGTCGGCGTGTTGAAATCGCCGTGCTGCAAACCAATGTGGCGCGTTTCGAAGACCAAGTGTCCGACCTCCGGCGCGCGCTGGCAAGCGTGGAGGAGGATCGCAACGGCAAACAGGCGCGCTTGGTGGCTGCCGAAACTGCCCTTGCTGAATCGCGCGCTCGCATCCTCGAAATGCAGGCGCAGCTGACGGCGGCCGAGGAGACGACGCGCGCGCAGTCCGAAGAAGTTGGCCGCCTCAATGCACGAATCGTCGATCAGGCGGCCCAATTGTCGGGACACATCGCCGAAGCCGAGAAAATGTCGGCGCGCGTGCAGCAGCTCTTGTCCGAACGCGAGAAACTGGACGAGGAGCTGACGCGGCGGACGGCCGAAGCCGAGATGCGCGCGCGCTCCCTTCTCGACGAATTGCAGAATTCGCGGTCGGACAGAACCGTGATCGAAGGGCAGCTTGCCGCCGAACGTGCCGAACGCGAGCGCGTGCAGCAGGACCTGAAGCGACTCGAAACCGCAGCCTCCGAGAACTGGGAGCGCGAGCGGGTCGAGAACGCGCTCTTGCGCGAGCGCATCAACGATCTCGCCGCTGAGATCACCACCATGACGGCGGCGCTCGATGGCGCAAACTCACCGATCGAAAAGCTGATTGCAGAAGCCGAAAAGGGCGTGCGCCAAGGTGCGATGATGCCGAGCGCCGCGAGCCTTGCGGTCGGCGCCGGGGTTGTGGCGCGCCCCGATGATCCGCGACGGCTGTCGCTCGCCGAGCGGGTGCGGGCCTTACAGGCCCGTTCGTCCGTCAACGGCTGATACCGGCCCAATGACGTGAACCCCTGGCGACGTCTGCCGCCAGGAGCCACGAAGATGAGCCACGAAGATGAGCCACGCCGCCTCAGTAGCTGCGACAGAGCGTGTCGAACGTCGCGGAGGTGGGCGACAAGCTTTGGCACGTGATCGCCGGCAGCTGGCGGGTCGCCACCACGCGCGGCTGCGGCTTCCGACGCAGCGGACGTGCATTCGGGCCGCCAGAAGCAACGCCGGCGATATAGTGCGGGGAGGCGAAACCATCGGCGCCGCCACCGGCACCGCCACCGCCGCCGCCACCGGCACCGCCGCCGTTGCCACCGCCGTTGCCGCCAGACCCGCGTGCAAAGGCCGGCGCATCGACGACGAAGGCCGACGTTGTGGTCACCGCGGTGCCGAGGGCGAGCGCGGCACACGCGACCGCGACGAGTTTCGTGAGCTTGCTGGTCATCGGACTGTCTCCTGATCGTGGCGCGCCGACATCGACTCGCCTCGGATCATCGGTCGCAGGAGGAGCCCCGCAGGTTCACGACCCGTCCGACCCCGCTGCCGTCCGCCTTTCGTCGAGCGCAAGCCATTTGTCCTCGGCGGCCGCGAGCGCCGCCTCGACCTGCACCAAGGTCGCGGAAGCTCTTGCAAACGCCGTCGGGTCACGCTCGTAGAGACCGGGATCGGATATGATCGTGCGCAGTCGTTTGGCCGACGCCTCGAGTTGCTCGATCCGCTGGGCCATGGCATCGAGGGCACGACGATCCTGCGACGTGAAGCGCGGAGCTTCCGGAACCTTCGACGCCACCGCGTGTCGGCGCTCCACCGCCTCGTGGTTGCGTCGGGCGACCACGCGCGCCGCGATGCCCGCGCCACGCTGCGCGACCATGTCGGTATAGCCGCCGGCATAGCTCACGAAGCGTCCGTCGCCTTCCGCGACGATGATCGAGGTGCAAACCCGATCGAGGAAATCCCGATCATGACTGACGACGAGCACGGTTCCCGGGTGCTCCGCCAGCATCTCTTCGAGAAGGTCGAGCGTTTCGAGGTCGAGGTCATTGGTGGGCTCGTCGAGAACCAGGAGATTGGCCGGCTGCGACAGCGCTCGCGCCAGCATCAACCGCCCGCGCTCGCCGCCCGAGAGCACAGACACCGGGGACTCGACCTGCTCCGCCGTGAACAGGAAGTCCTTCATGTACGACACCACATGCCGCGCCGTGCCACCCACGGCGACCATGTCGCCGCCACGGGTCAGCGCCTCTCGTAGCGTCCAGCTCGGGTCGAGCGCCTCGCGCTTCTGATCGAGCGTCACGATGGTCAGATTGCTGCCGAGCCGAACCGTTCCGGAGTCGGGCGCGATATCCCCCGTCAAGATCCGCAACAGCGTTGTCTTGCCCGCGCCATTCGCACCCACGAGACCGACACGGTCACCGCGCGCGATGCGCGTGGAGAAGGCACGGACGACGGTGCGATCGCCATAGGTCTTGGAAACGGCTTGCGCCTCGATGACGAGCTTGCCCGAAAGCTCTGCTTCGGTTGTTGCAAAGGCAACCTCCCCGGCCGGCTGGCGCCGCTCGCGGTAGCGGCGACGAAGGTCGCGCAATTCGGCCAAGCGTCGCTCGTTGCGCTTGCGCCGCGCCGTGACACCGTACCGCAGCCAGTGCTCTTCCGCAGCGATGCGTCGCTTGAGCTTGTGAGCGTCGCGCTCCTCCTCTGCCAAGACACTGTCGCGCCAGGCTTCAAACGCATCGAACCCGCGATCGAGGCGCCGGCAGCGACCGCGATCGAGCCAGATGGTTGCCTTCGACAAGCGTTCGAGAAACCGGCGATCGTGGCTGACGACGACGAGCGCCGAGCGGATCGAGGACAGCATCTCTTCCAGCAACTCGATTGTGGGCAAGTCGAGATGGTTCGTCGGCTCATCGAGAAGGAGGACGTTCGGGTCGGGCGCCAGCGCCCGCACCAGCGCGGCGCGGCGCAACTCCCCTCCGGACAGCGTGGCGGTGACCTCGTCGCCGGTCAGACCGAAATCGGCCAGGAGGGTGGGAACGCGAAACGGATCGTCAGCCCCATCCAAGCCAGCGTCGACGTAGCTGCGCACCGTTGGAAAGCCACTGAGATCGGGCTCTTGCGCGAGATAACGCAGTCGTGCGCCACCCCGAATCGTGCGTTCGCCGCGATCCGCTTCCAAGATGCCGGCGGCAATCTTCAAGAACGAGGACTTGCCCGAGCCGTTGCGGCCGACAAGGCAAAGCCGCGCCCCTTCCTCAACCACGAGATCGGCGCCGGTCAGCAATTCGATCCCGGCGAGAGTAAGGTGCACGTCGCGCAAGGCGAACAGAGGGGCAGGCATTGCATCGACGTAGTGCCCGGGCGCCGTCTTGTCACGCTGGGGTTCCGGCGTGCCTATTTGCTGACCCGTACATGCTCAGTGCGGGGGCACGCTGGCGCCACCTCGCGGCTGCATGACGATATCTGGGCCTCCAGCGGAAGCCGAAGGCCCGCTAGCCCGCCAAAACGCGATGATGTTGCAGCGTTTGGGCGGCATTGCCGCGTCCTCAGAAATCCCGCAGGATGGCATGGAGGTTGCTGGGATCCGCGGTATCCGCGTCGGGCTGGCGGTGGAGTCGAGAACGGGAGGTTTCATCATGTCCATGTGGAAATATCGCATCGATCGCCGTGGGGCGCTGGGCGTGCTCGGCGCGAGCGCGTCCTCGCTCGTGCTCGTCGGGCGCAACGCCAACGCGCAAACGCTCGATCGTGTGTCCTATCAGACGAACTGGCGCGCGCAGGCCGAGCACGGTGGCTTCTATCAAGCCGTCGCTGCGGGCATCTACCGCCGCTACGGCATTGAAGCGGACATCCGCATGGGCGGACCGCAGCAGAACCCCTCGCAGCTTCTCCTCGGCGGCCGCGTCGACATGATCATGTCGAATGCGTTCGAGGCGATCCGCTACGTGCAGGAGAACCTGCCCTTCCTCTGCATTGCCTCGATCTTCCAGAAGGACCCGCAGGTCATCATCTGCCATCCCGGCGTGGGTCACGATTCGCTCGCCGCACTGCGCGGCAAGCCGATCCTCGTCGGCGCAGCGGGCCGCACCTCCTATTGGCCCTTCCTGCGCGCCCGATTCGGCTTCACGGATGAACAGATCCGCCCCTACACCTTCAACATGGCGCCGTTCTTGGCCGACCGAAATATCTGTCAGCAGGGCTTCCTTTCGTCCGAGCCCTTTGCCATCCGCCAGGCGGGGGTCGAGCCCGTCGTTCATCTCATCGCCGATGCCGGCTTCGCGAATTATAACACCACGATCAACATCTCCCATCGGATGGTCACTGAAAAGGCCGATCTCGTGCAGCGCTTTGTGACAGCCTCGCTGGAAGGCTGGGCGGAGTATATAAAGGGTGGGGCGGCGATCGAGGCGGCGAACCGTCTCATCATGCGCGACAACCCGGACATGGACCTGACCAAGATCAACTATGCGATCGACGTGATGAACCGCATGGGAATTGTCATGTCTGGCGACGCGCTCACCCTCGGGATCGGCGCGATGACCGACGCCCGCTGGAACACGTTCTACACGCAGATGCGCGATGCGGGCGTGTTCCCGGCAGGTCTCGACGTGGCCCGCGCCTACAGTCTGCAGTTCATCAACAAGGGTATCGGCAGGGCGTGAACATCGCGGTTGCGGAGAAGCAGGTGACGAGCGGCACAAGGCCGCTCGTCACGATTCGTGGAGTCTCCAAGCTTTTCTCAAACGGCACGCTTGCGGTTCGTGACGTCCATCTCGATCTGCGCGGCGGCGAGTTCGTGTCGCTGCTCGGCCCCTCCGGCTGCGGTAAGTCGACATTGCTGCGCATGATCGCGGGTTTGGGCGAGCCGACCGAAGGCGTGATCGACTGGCCGACGATGACGCACGATGCGCAGGGGCGACCCGAGCGCGATCTCGGCTTCGTCTTCCAAGATCCGACGCTGATGCCGTGGGCAACCACGCTTGCAAATGTCATGCTTCCGCTCACTCTGAAGCGGGTGCCGCCTCACGAGGCGGAAGAGCGCGCAGCGGTGAAGCTCGGTCTCGTCGGTCTCAAGGGTTTCGAGAAATCCTATCCGCGCGAACTCTCCGGCGGCATGAAGATGCGCGTTTCGATCGCCCGCGCGCTCGTCACGCAGCCGAAAGTCCTGTTGATGGACGAGCCCTTCGCCGCGCTCGATGAGATCACACGCCACAAACTCAACGACGATCTGTTACGGCTGTGGGCAGAAGCTGGTTTCACCGCCGTCTTCGTGACCCATTCCGTCTTCGAATCCGTCTATCTGTCCCAGCGCATCGTGGTGATGGCCGCGCGGCCTGGCCGTGTGATGGCCGACTTCGCGGTCGATGCGCCCTACCCGCGTGACGACTTGTTCCGAACCTCTGCCGAATACGCGCATTTATGCCGTGTCGCGTCGCAAAAGCTGAAAGAAGCCATCGAGTCCTGAGAATGACCGTCACCTCGCCCGCGACCGTCCTTCCGCATGACGGCACCGACGCCGTGGCCCGCCCGATCATCGCCGTCGAGAACCGCATCCTTGGCCTGCCGGCATCGGCCTGGCCCAAGATCCTTGCACCGATCGCGATCGGCATCCTGGCGCTCGGCTTCTGGGAGTGGGCGGTTTGGTACCACCGCATCCCGCACTTCGTGCTGCCCGGGCCGGTCCTGATCGGCCAAACTCTGGTCGCGGATTGGTGGACGCTGTCCGGGTCGCTGTGGATCACGCTGCGCATCACCTTCGCAGCCCTGATGGCCGCCGTCATCGTCGGCGTGGCGCTCGCGATCGTCTTCACCCAGTCGAAATGGTTGGAGCTCTCGCTCTTTCCCTATGCCGTCGTCCTGCAAGTGACACCGGTCGTGGCGATCGCACCCCTCATCATCATTTGGACCGACAACAACGTCGCGCTGTCGCTTCTGATCTGCGCCTGGATCGTCGCCTTCTTCCCGATCCTGTCCAACACGATCATGGGCCTCAATTCGGCCGATCACAATCTGCGCAACCTGTTCGAACTCTACGGCGCGACGCGCTGGCAAACGCTGCGCTACCTGCGGTTGCCGGCGTCCCTCCCCTACTTCCTGAGCGGGCTCAAGATCTCGGCCGGCCTGTCGCTCATCGGTGCGGTCGTCGCTGAATTCGTTGCGGGTGCGGGCGGCGCGGGCTCGGGTCTCGCCTACCGCATCCTCGAGTCCGGCTACCAACTGCGCATTCCGCGCATGTTCGCCGCGCTCATCATGATCTCCGTGACCGGTATTCTCCTCTTTCTCGCTGCGACCTGGGTGTCGCACCTCTTCCTGCGCAAGTGGCACGAGAGCGCGGTGAAGCGGGAGAATTGACGATGGCCGTGCGCGCACGCGCGGCTATTGCGGCACGGCGCCAGAGGACCCCTAACGTTCTGCAGGGACTGTTCGAGTCACTCCTTCGCGCGCTCGACGTAGCTGCCATCGGCAGTGGAGATGACGACTTTGGTGCCCGGCTGGATGTGCGGTGGCACCATGGTGCGGACGCCGTTCGACAGGAACGCTGGCTTGAAGGAGGAGGACGCAGTCTGGCCCTTCATGGCCGGTTCCGTCTCGGTGATCTCGAGGACGACGCGCGGCGGTAGCTCGATCGCAACCGCACGGCCGTCGAAGATCGACAGCTTCACCTGCATGCCTTCCTGCAGATAGGGCGCATAGTCGCCCACGGTGTCCTGCCCGACCTCGACCTGCTCGTAGTTCTCCTGATTCATGAACACATAATTCGTACCGTCCTGGTAGAGGTAGGAGAAGTCGCGATCCTCGACATAGGCGCGCTCGACCTGGTCGGTCGTCTTGTAGGTCTTGGTGGTCTTCACCCCGTCGGCGAGCCCGCGCATGTCGATCTGCGTCGTCGGCGTGCCCTTGCCGGGGCGGAAGCTTTCGGCGGAGAGCACCACATAGAGCCTGCCGTCCTCGCCCTCGAGGATGTTGCCCTTGCGAATGTTGCTGGCGATGACCTTGACCACGACCGTTCCTCGTTCCACAGGGCGGCCCAGGGGGCCGAGCGTCGCTGCTCCCATGGCAAATTCGCTTCGGAAAGGGAAGGGCATGGTCGCCGCCTCGCCGTGGTGGGTGCCGCACGTCCACGCCGATCGCCGGCCGCGGCTCCTGGCCCGCGGCCGCATCCTGGCGGCGTTGCGGGGCGTCTTCGCAGCCCGCGACTTCGTCGAAATCGATCCGGCGATCCTGCAGGCTTCGCCCGGCAACGAGACGCATCTGCACGCCTTTTCGACCGAGGAGCGCACCGAGGAGGGCACGCGACGCCCATTGTACCTGCACACCTCGCCTGAATTCGCGTGCAAGAAGCTCCTCGCCGCCGGGGAATGCCGCCTCGTCTCGTTCGCCCACGTCTTCCGCAATCGGGAACGCTCCGCTCTGCACCACCCGGAATTCACCATGCTCGAATGGTACCGGGCGCATGAGACGTACGAAGCCCTGATGGGAGACTGCCAAACGATCCTGTCGGCCGCCGCGCAAGCGGCAGAGGCGCACACTTTCAACTGGCGCGGCCGGGGCGCCGATCCTTTCGCCGAGCCCGAGCGTCTGACGCTCGCCGAGGCGTTCCATCGCTTCGCCGGCATCGACCTCCTGGCAACTGTTGCGGCAGATGGAGCAACCGATCGTGATCACTTTGCAGCTGCTGTTCGTCGCGCCGGTTTCGACACTCGCGCGGACGATACGTGGTCGGACCTCTTCTCGCGCGTCCTCGTGGCGCGCATCGAGCCGCATCTCGGCATCGGTCGACCGACCATCCTCATGGAGTACCCGATCCCGGAGGCGGCGCTGGCGCGACCAAGCCTGCGCGATCCGCGCGTGGCGGAACGCTTCGAGCTCTATGCTTGCGGCGTCGAGCTCGCCAATGCCTTCGGCGAACTGACCGACCCTGTTGAACAACGCCGCCGCTTCGTGGCTGACATGGACGAGAAGGCGCGGCTCTACGGGGAGCATTACCCGCTCGACGAGGACTTCCTCGCAGCTCTGGCGCATATGCCTGAGGCGAGCGGTGCGGCGCTCGGCGTCGATCGCCTCGTGATGCTCGCAACTGGCGCCGAACGCATCGAGGACGTGCTGTGGACGCCCGTCGCGTGATGACGCTCCGTACGCCTGCTGCCCTTGCCGAGGCTGGCCTGATCGCACGCGCGGATGTCGCCGCACTCGATCCGGTTGCGGCGCGCTACGCCGTCGCGATCACCCCGGCGATGGCGACGCTCGTCGACCGCTCCGATCCGCACGATCCGATCGCTGCGCAGTTCGTGCCCGATGCGCGCGAACTCGTGACGACGCCCGACGAGAACGCCGATCCGATCGGCGACGAAGCCTTCTCGCCCACACCTGGCATCGTGCATCGCTATCCGGATCGCGTCCTCCTGAAGCCGTTGCACGCCTGCCCGGTCTATTGCCGCTTCTGCTTCCGACGCGAGATGGTCGGCCCGGGAAAAGGCATGCTTTCGGCGGAGGATCTCTCCAAGGCGCTCACCTATGTGGGTGAGCGGCCGACGATCTGGGAAGTGATCGTCACCGGCGGCGATCCGTTCATGCTCTCACCGCGCCGCATGACAACGATTACACGGGGCCTCGCAGCGATCCCGCATGTCAAGATCGTGCGCTGGCATACGCGCGTGCCGTTGGTCGATCCCCCGCGTGTGACCCCCGCCCTTGCCGCAGCGCTCAGGGCCGAAGGTGTGACGACCTATGTCGCTCTCCATGCGAACCATCCACGCGAATTCACGCCGGCAGGCTGCGCCGCCGTCGCACGGCTCATCGATGCGGGGGTGGCACTCGTCTCGCAAACCGTTCTGCTCAAGGGCATCAACGACAACATCGATACGCTCGAAGCCCTGATGCGCCGCTTTGTCGAGAATCGCGTCACCCCTTACTACCTGCATCAAGGCGACCTTGCGCCCGGGACCTCGCACTTGCGCAGCACGATTCCCGAGGGCCAGGCGCTCATGCGTGCGCTCCGGCGGCGCCTGTCGGGGCTGGCGCAGCCAACCTACGTGCTCGACGTACCGGACGGCGCCGGCAAGGTCCCGGTCGGGCCGTCCTACGTGACGGACGCCGGCATCGAGGCTCTCGGCGGCGAGGTCATTTGCCAGACTGCCGACCGGCCATGACTTGCGCCTGCCAAGCAACGGGTTAGACCTGACGCAAGATTTCGGAGTTCCCCATGCCAGATCTCGCCGACCTCGTCGCCCGCATGCTCCACCGCGGGGCGGAGAAGCGCGCGCCGGGCGATCTGGTTGTGCCGCCGATCGTGCCTGCCTCGACCTATCACCTACCCGGTGATCCCGCGGGGCCGTTCCAATATGGCCGGTGGTCGAACCCGACCTGGAACTCCGTCGAGGATGCGCTCGGTCTCCTCGAAGGAGCGCACGTGATCACCGTGCCGTCCGGCATGGGCGCGGTATCGGCCGTGATGTACGCGCTCCTGAAGCACGGCGATCGCATCCTGTTGCCGAGCGACGGCTATGGCGCGACCCGCGCCTTCGCCGAGCAATACTTGAAGCCGATGGGCATCACCATCGACCTTGCGGCGACGTGCGAGGTGGAGACCCGCGACCTGTCGCGCTACCGCCTCGTCTGGATCGAGACGCCGTCGAACCCGGGCCTCGATCTGTGCAACATCGCGGCTGTGGCGGCGAAGACCAAGGCGATCGACGCCCTGCTCGTTGCCGACAACACGACCATGACACCGCTCGGGCAACGCCCGCTCGATCTCGGCGCCGACATCGTCGTCTCGTCCGACACCAAGCTCATCAACGGCCACTCCGACACGCTGTTCGGCCATGTCGCGACCCGCGATGAGAGCATCGCCGCGCGCGTGCGCGATTGGCGCAAGATGGCTGGTGCGATTCCCTCGCCCTTCGATGCCTGGCTCGTGCATCGCGGGCTCGAAACGCTGGAGCTGCGCGTGCAGCGCATGTGGACCTCCGCCGCGACCCTTGCAGCGCGACTGGCGGAGCACCCCAAGATCAAGGCCCTGGCCTATCCAGGACTGCCTGACCACCCCGCACACAATCTCGCGCGTGCGCAGATGACAGCGTTCGGTTCGTTGGTTGCCCTCACCTTTGCGTCCAAGGATACCGCCGAGCGGTTCATCAGCGGATGCCGGTTCGTGCGCCCGGCCACGAGCTTCGGTTCACTGCACACGTCAGCCGAGCGGCGACAGCGCTGGGGAGACGCGGTACCCGACGGCTTCGTGCGCCTGTCCGTTGGCTGCGAACCCGTCGATGCTCTGTGGTCAGCGATGCGGGAGAGCCTCGACGCGCTATGAACGTCATGCCGCCTTGGCGCGACTGACATTGCTGTGCAGCTTGCCGCCCACGATCCGGCGTATGTCGTTGAATTCCGGGGAGGTGAGATCGCGCGGGCGCGGTAGCATCACCTGATCCTGACTTTCGATACAGCCTGGGCCAGCGGTCATCACCACCACACGATCGGACAAAAGGACCGCCTCCTCGATGGAATGCGTCACGAAGACGACGGTCAGCTTCGCCCGCTGCCAAATCTGGAGGAGTTCGTCTTGGAGACGCTCGCGCGTCATCGCGTCAAGCGCGCCGAACGGCTCATCCATCAAGAGAACGCGCGCATCGTTCGCAAGCACGCGCGCGATCGACACACGCTGCTTCATGCCGCCCGAAAGCTGGTGCGGATATGCGTCGGCAAAACGGCGCAGACCGACCATGTCGACGAAGGTTTCCGTCTTCTCGACGATCTCTGCTTTGTCGAGGCCGCGCTGCTTCGGGCCGAAGGCGATGTTCTGGCGCACGGTGAGCCAAGGAAACAGCGCATAATCCTGAAACACCATGCCGCGGTCCGGGCCGGGCTCCTTCACCGGATGGCCGGACACGAGCACGTCGCCCGTCGTCGCCATTTCGAAACCCGCGATGATGCGCAGAAGGGTCGACTTGCCGCAGCCAGACGCGCCGATGAGGCACACGAACTCGCCTTCGCGGATCGTGAGGTTCACATCCTTGAGCGCGTGGATCGTCTCCGTGCCGATCTCGAAGGATTTGGACACGCCGCGCACCTGGACGAGGTCTTGCAGGAGATGGCTCGCCATCGCGTCAGCCCTTCGAATGCTGTGGTGACCAGGCCAGGAGCTTGCGCCCGATCAACTGAACCGCGAGGTCGGAGAGATAGCCGGCAATGCCGATGATGATCATGCCGCAGATGACAATGTCGGACCGGGACAACGTGCGCCCATCCATGATGACGGCGCCAAGACCTTGCGGCACGCCCGTCATCTCGCCCACCACGATAACGAACCAGGCAAGCCCGAGGCCGAGCCTGAGCCCGGTGAAGATCGACGGCAAGGACGCCGGCAGCACCACCTGCCGAAACAATGCAGATCCCTTGCAGCCGAGCATTTGCGCGGCCTCGAACAGCTTCGGATCTACCGAGCGGACGCCGAAGATGGTGTTGATCAGGATCGGGTAGAATGCACCGAGGAAGACCAGGAAGAACGCGGAGCGCGCTCCCAGTCCGAAGAAGATCATGGACAGCGGCAACCAGGCTGTGACCGGAATGGGTCGCAGGAGCTGGAAGAAGGGATCAAACATCTGCCGCGCGATGGCGACGCGGCCGATGAGGAGTCCGAAGCCGATACCGGCGAGCGCGGCGAGCGCGAAGCCACCATAGACGCGGTTCATCGAGGCGAGCAGGTGGATGTGGGCCGTCGCCGAGAAGGCATCATCGATGATGCCGCCGAAGGCAAAGTCCCACATCGTCTCGGCGGTCTCGGCCGGCGTCGGGATGAGGCGTGTCCAGCGCGACACCGTCGCGAAATGCCAGAAGGCGAGAAGCGCCAGAGGCACCACGAAGGCCAGGACGAGCGGGCGCACGTGCAACCAAGCGCTCGGCCCCCTGGGCTTCATGACGGAAGCCATCGGGGCGCCGGCCGCGATCTCTGCGGACTGAACGGACATCAACTGCGAACCCCGCGACAGGGATCAGGCTTCGCGCGCGACCTGTTCCGAGAAGCGCGGGTTGAGGAAGGTCCCGAAATTCGGCAGCGCCCGGATCTGCCGGAGTTCGAGCATGTGCTGTGCGTAAGTGCGGGCTTGCGTCAGCACCTCCGGCGTGAGCCGCCAGATGTACTCGACGTTGTTCGCGCCAAGCACCTGCTCGACGGCTGCGCGCGACGCACCGAGAACCTGCACCGTGCGGTCGGCGACGGCGGACTTGTTCGCCATCATGAATTCCGAGGCGCGGCGGTGGACCATCAGCATGGTACGGATCAGGTCGGGGTCTTGCGCGACCATTTGCTCATGTGTCGCCCAAATCATGTTGAGGCCGCCCATCGCCGTTCCATACGGATACTCGACGAGCTGCCCGACACCCGAGGAGATCGATAGGCCCGGCCCCGGCTCGGCCCCGACATAGGCATCGATGTCGCCGCGCGAGAGCATGGCGTGCATCTCACCGAAGGGCACGCGCACGGCGGTGATGTCGCGGATCGACATGCCCTCCATGCGCAGGCGCTCCATGATGAACACTTCCTGCGTCGAGCCCGGCCAGATACCGACCCGCTGCCCACGCAGATCGCGGATCGACCGGATCGGACCGCCAGCGCGAGATCACACCCATGCCACGGTTGCAAAACGCACCGCAGACGACCACCGGCTCACCCGCCGCCGCACCGAGCGTGGCTGCCGCGATGCCGAAGCCGCCGAAATCGACGGAGCGGGTCACAACCGCGTTCTTGCCGTCGGTGGGAGAGTCGAAGGTGATGATCTCAAGATGCAAATTGGCGGGCATGAATTGCTGATAGAAATGCGGCGTCATCGAGTGGATGAGCCGCAAAGAGCCCATTTTCACTGTGCGCAGCGTTTGCGCGTTCGCGATGTGCGGCGCGGCAAGCGCCGTGACGCCGGCGGCACCGGCGGCCATGAAGCTGCGACGTGACAGAGCCATCGTGTTCCTCCTCGAACCCGGTTCGACCATGACTGCCAGCAACCGCCGTGCCAGGGCAGCGGTGACAAATCGAGGGGGCTAGAGGCGCTAGGATTGTTGATAACGACCGTTATGGAGGCAATTGCTCAAGAAGGAGGCATCGGTACTGCTGCACGATACCAGTCGACGTTCTCCTCCGCCGTCACGAAGGCAACCCCGATGCGGGCCGTCATCGCAGCGGAGGTCTCTTCGACGTAGCGGATATGGCGTGGGACGCCCAAGATGTAAGGGTGCATGGCGATCACCATGATCTTGGTTTTGGTTTCGCTCTCGCCTCGATCCATAGCCGTTCGAACTGGTCGCGGATACGATCACGGAACTCAGCTGCCCGGTGATGCTGGATGACGATCACCAGGATGTTGTTGAGCTAACTGTGCAGGGCAGCGAGATAGGGGGCCGGCGGGGGGGGGAAGAAGCCGGTCGCGGAAAGGCATGCAGCGAACGTGTTAGCCTTCGCTGCGAATGCCAAGCTCATGGATGACGCGCGTCCACTTTTCTGCGTCTGTGCGCAGGTCACGGGCGAAGCTGTCGCGGGATTCCTCGATCACCTCGACGCCGATCTCCGCCATGCGGCCTTTGACCTCCGGCGACACCATCACCCGATTGATGACGGCGTTCAGGCGATCTGCGATCTCGGCCGCCATATTCTTCGGACCGAAGGCACCATACCACACCGCCATCTCGTAGCCCGGCACGGTCTCGCCGACCGTGGGCACATCCGGCAGCAGCGGCGTGCGCCGCCCTTCTGTCACCGCAAGCATGCGCAGGCGGCCAGCTCGCACATGCGGCAAGGATTGTGTTGCCGCGGTGAAGAACAGCTGGGTACGCCCACCGACCGTATCGGTCACCGCTGGCGCGCCGCCGCGATAGGGTACGTGGATCATCTCCGTACCGGTCATGCGCTCGAACAACGCAGCACAGACATGGTTGGTCGAGCCGGTACCGGCCGAGGCGTAGGGCACCTTGCCCGGATTGGCTTTCAGATACTCGACGAAGGCTGCCACGTTCTGCACAGGCACGGAGGGATGCACCACCATCGTGTTCGTGGCGAAACCAAGCTTGGCGATCGGCGTGAAGTCCGCGACACCGTCGAAGGGCATCGTCGGCATCAGCGCCGCATTCATCGTGTGGGTCGACATCGTCCCAAACAAGATGAGGTGGCCATCGGGCGTGCCTTTGGCGACGACGTCCGAGCCGATGTTGCCCGACGCCCCAGCGCGGTTCTCCACGATCACGGTTTGACCGAGGAGCGGTCGCAGATTCTCCGCGACGACGCGGGCGAGAATGTCCGTGGTCCCGCCGGGCGCCCAGGGAACCATGATCGTGACGGAACGCGTCGGCGCCCATTGGGCGCGCGCGGAAGACAAGACGGCGCTCGCGCCGACGGCGCCCAGAACGGTCCGGCGGGTGATCGCATGACGGGCCACGATAAGCCCCCCTTCGGTTGGTCGGGGCGGATGCAATCATGGGATGGGCTTGGACGCAATCGCCGGCTTTGCAGCCGTGTTGTCGCCGCCTTGTCAGGGTTTTCTTGACAGCCCGCAAGGAGACCCACCATGCGCATCCTACCCAAGCGTGCGTTGCGCTGTTCGTTCTGCGGAAGGAGTGAAAGCCAGGTCGCGAAATTGATCGCAGGCCCGAAGGCCTATATCTGCGATAGCTGCGTCGGTACATGCAATCGTATCCTCGAAGCAACTCCGCAGACCTTTGCGGGTTGGGACACGATGAGTGACGAGCAACTCCTCGACGCCTTGAAACCGGCGTCGGCAACCGTCGATGCAACGCGCACCGTGCTACAAGCACACGTGGCCACCTTGCGTCGCCGAGGCGTCAGCTGGGAAACGATCGGCACCGCACTTGGAGTATCGCGGCAAGCCGCGTGGGAGCGGTTCTCCTGACGGATCACCCCAGCGAGGCAAGATAGGCACGCCAGCCACCAAACGCGGTGATGTCGACGCCGCCCTCCGCGCCCGCAGCTTCGCATACGAAGCCGGGCACTTCAGAGCCGTCCGCCAACATCACCTTACCGATCGCGAGCGGCGCCGGCACGCCCTGGCAAAATGCCCCGAAGGTGTCGCCCGCGATATCCCACACTTCGAGCTCGATCGCCGCGCCCGAGGCTCCGATCTTGACCATCCCCGGCCGTGCGGGCGGACCGCCAGGGAGCGCGTACAAACGATAAACTGGCGCAGATGTGGTCCGCGCCACGAGCCGTCCATCGCGCGCGCGGATCTGTCCGTGGAGCGGCAGGTTCTCCATATGCGCGCCGCAAACAGCAAGGCGAAGCCGTCCGGACTGCCACGGCGCTTGCGTCAGGCCGAGTCGAGGCGCCGGTGTCGGGGTTTGCACCGCTCCGAGACGCGCGCTCAACCGCGGATGCAGCCTTTCGGCGAGACGCAAGAGCGGCAGATCTTGATGCGCTTGCGCGATGAGGGAGATGCCCCACGGCAAGCCGTTCGCGCAAAAACCGGCCGGCACCGCGACCGCTGCCATGTCGAGGAGGTTGACGAAGTTCGTGTAGGTTCCGAGCTTCGCATTGCGCGCGACCGGCGCCGCCGCCATCTCCGCGATCGTGTAAAGACGCGGTGCGGTCGGCAGCGCGAGGACATCGCAATCGGCCAGCGCCGCCGCGCTTTCATGACGCACCGCTTCGACGGCGTAGAGCGCATCGAAAACTGCCGTGGCATGGTACCTGACGCCGCTTTCGACGATCTCGCGGACGACCGGGTGAATTGCACCCGGGTCGTCTGCAAGCATTTCTCTCAGCGCATGCGTTCGTTCGGCGATAAGCGCGCTGCCGTAGAGAAGCCGTGCTGCGTCGAGGAGCGGCTCGATGTCGATCTGGCGCAAATCCGCACCGAGTTCGACGAGCGCCGCGACCGCCGCGTGGTAGAGCCGCTCGGCTTCGCTGTCCCCATCGAAGTCAAGCTGCTGCGACAGCGGCACGCCGAGCCGGAAGCGCGGGGCGGCGCCGAAATCGAATCCGTACGCAGACATCGAGCGGGAGAAGGGATCGGTGGCAAGATCATAGGCACCGGCGAACACCTCGGCAGCGTCGGCGGCGGTAAGGGCGAAGATCGATACCGCATCCTGCATGCGCATCGCGGGGACGACGCCCGCGCGCGACAAGAGCCCCTTGGTCGGCTTGTAGCCGATGATGTTGTTGAAGGCGGCTGGCACGCGACCAGAACCTGCCGTGTCGGTTCCAAGCGCGAAGCTCACCTGCCCGAGCGCAACGGCGACCGCGGAACCGGAGGACGAACCGCCGGAGATGTACGTTGCGTCAAAGGCATTGCCGCATGGGCCATAGGGCGAGCGCGTGCCGTTCAAGCCGGTCGCGAATTGATCGAGATTGGTCTTGCCGACCGGAATGGCGCCCTTGGCGACGAGGGCAGCGACGACCGCCGCGTGACTGTCCGGCACGTAGGTAAACGCCGGGCATGCCGCCGTCGTCGGTATCGCCGCGACGTCGATGTTGTCCTTGACCGCGAAGGGCACACCATAGAGTGGCAAGGATGCGGGATCACGGTGCAGCAGCTGCTGAGCCGCGGCGATTAAATCCGCGTCCGAGCGACGGCTGATCCAGACGTTGCGGGTATCGCACGCCGTTGCGGCGACGACTTGCTCCATAACGTGAACAGGCGTGACGCCGTTGCGGTATGCATGACGAAGGCTAGCAAGATCGAGGGAGAGGACGGGCACGGCGGGACTTCTTGGTTCGAGGCTTTCCGCTTTCCCGAAGCATCAGTCATGCCAGCCGCCGCGCATGGCGTGGTTTTCCATTGAGCGCGTCTGGTCTATGGGAAGGGCCGGATCATCGAGGTGCCCCATGCCTGTCCTGAACCGCGTTGCCGCCCTTCACGATGAAATCACCGCCTGGCGCCGTGACTTCCACGAAAATCCAGAGCTGCTCTACGACGTCCACCGCACGGCCGGCATCGTCGCGGACCAGTTGAAAGCGTTCGGTGTGGACGATGTGACGACCGGCATCGGCAGAACCGGTGTCGTCGGCGTCATCAAGGGGCGGCAGCAGAACTCCGGCAAGGTGATCGGTCTCAGGGCCGACATGGATGCTTTGCCGATCATGGAGCAAACGAACGCGCCCTATGCTTCGAAGGTTCCCGGCAAGATGCACGCCTGCGGCCACGACGGGCATACGGCGATGCTGCTCGGTGCAGCCAAGCATCTCGCGGAGACCCGCAACTTCGACGGCACGGCGGTCGTCATCTTCCAGCCGGCCGAAGAAGGCGGCGCCGGCGGCAAGGCCATGGTCGATGACGGGCTGATGACGCGCTGGGGCATCCAGGAGGTTTACGGCCTCCACAACATGCCGGGCATTCCGCTCGGCTCCTTCGCCATCCGGCCCGGTCCGGCAATGGCGGCTGCCGACCGTTTCATCGTCGAGATCGAAGGTCGCGGCGGACACGGCGCGATGCCGCACCTTTGCATCGATCCGATCCCCGTCGGCATGGCGATCGGCCAGGCCTTGCAGACGATCGTCTCGCGCAATGTCGATCCGATCGAATCCGCCGTGGTATCGATCACCACCTTCAACGCCGGCGACACCTACAACGTGATCCCGCAGACGGTTCGCATGACCGGCACCATCCGCACCTTCAAGAAAGGCGTGCGTGATCTCGTCCTGCGCCGGTTCAACGAAACGGTGAGCGGTATCGCCGTGGCGATGAATTGCCAGGCGACCGTCACCTTCACCGAAGGCAATTACCCCGCCACCGTGAACCATGAGCGCGAGACCGCATTCGCCGCCAAGGTTGCCGCGGATGTCGTCGGCGCCGACAAGGTGGATGCCAACACGCCCCCCTTGATGGGGGCAGAGGACTTCGCCTTCATGCTGGAGGAACGCCCCGGCGCCTACATCTTCCTCGGCAACGGCGATACCGCAGCCTGCCACCATCCGGCCTACGATTTTGACGACCGCGCCATTCCGCTCGGCACGAGCTACTGGGTGCGTCTGGTTGAAATGGCCATGCCGGCGCGTTGACCGCGGTCCCGAACAAGCCGTTCAAGCGACACGCTGCGCGACATATTCAGCGATCGCGAGCGAGGATGTCAGCCCCGGACTCTCGATACCGAACAAGGAGACGATCCCGGGCACACCGTGCTCGGCTGGCGTTTCGATCAGGAAGTCCTGCGTCTTGTCGCGTGGTCCGATCTTAGCCCGAATGCCGGCATAGCTCGGGCTCAACGCGCCGTCCGGGAGGGCCGGCCAATACTTGCGGATCTCGGCGTAGAACTTGTCCCCGCGCGCGGGATCGACCGAGTAGTCGACGCCGTCGATCCACTGCACGTCCGGCCCGAAGCGCGCTTGACCGCCGAGATCGATGGTCAGGTGAACACCGAGACCGCCGGGCTCCGGAACCGGATAGATCAGGCGCGAGAAGGGAGCACGGCCCGACAGCGAAAAGTAATTGCCTTTGGCGAAGCCCTCGCTTGGAATTCGCTCGCGCGGGTAGCCCTCGATCGACCGCGCCAGCTTCGGTGCGAAGACCCCGCCGCAATTGACGAGCAGCCGGCACCTGATCTCGGTCGGCGCGGCACCGCCGACGAAGAGGCGCATGCCGGTCGTCTCGATGACGGCGCGCTCGACCGGCGCGTGAAATACGGTGAGCGCACCGTGCGCTTCCGCATCCCCGATGAGGGCCAGCATGTAGGCATGGCTGTCGACGATGCCGGAGGTCGGCGACCACAGCGCCGCGACGCAGGAGAGCGCCGGCTCCATGCGGCGAGCATCGCCGGCCGGGATCATGTCGATGTGCGGCATGCCGCAGGCGTGCGCGTTGGCGCGGATCGCTTCGAGCCGCGCGACTTGTCCTTCGCTGGTTGCAACCACCAGCTTGCCGACGGCGCGCGCCCCGACGCCCTTCTCCGCGCAATACGCGTAAAGCTTCTCCTTGCCGGCGATGCACAAGCGCGCCTTGTTCGAGCCGGGCGGATAGTAGATGCCGGCGTGCACGACCTCGCTGTTGCGCGAGGACTGGTGCGCGGCGATGTGCCCTTCCGCTTCGAGCACGACGACCTCGCGGCCGGCCATGGCGAGCGCCCGCGCGATCGCGACCCCGACGACGCCGGCGCCGACCACGACGGTGTCCGTGTCGTAGGTCGTGATGGTCATGATCTCGTTCGTGAGGAGGGCAAGGCGAAACGCGCGGTTGGGCTGTG
The DNA here is from genome assembly GCA_041694995.1 of Pseudomonadota bacterium. Lineage (GTDB taxonomy): Bacteria > Pseudomonadota > Alphaproteobacteria > Rhizobiales > UBA4765 > Raskinella. The sequence goes on from JBGFRS010000005.1 coordinate 88,404, forward strand.
ATGGTGGTGATGCCAGGCGCGGTGTGAATTAACGGCGCTTCCGGGGAGATTCCCAAGCCACAGCGCATCAAGGATCGGGGATGGCGCATGCTGCCAATGGCGAGCGGGCATAGTTTTCTCCGCCGGAGGCTGCTTCCCGGAGCATCACGCGACGATCCGAATCGGGGAGAGACTCGGCGTAAGGGCATGACTGCGCAGGTATCGCTCAGTGTCGGCAACACTCAGCGGCGGGGACAGCAGATAGCCCTGACCAATGTCGCACCCGATCGCCCTCAGAGCGTCGCGCTGAAAGTGCGTCTCGATCCCTTCCGCGACGACGTTCATGCGGAGGTTGTGGGCAAGAGACACAATGGTTCGGGCGATCACGCCGCCATCGTCCGGCCCGATGTCCGCGACAAAGGATCTGTCGATCTTGAGCCTGTCGACCTTGAACTGCTTCAGATGCGAGAGCGACGCATAACCGGTTCCGAAGTCGTCCAGAGCGATCGTCACCCCGAGATGATTCAGTTTCTCGATCGTCCGGGCGATGTGATGAATGGAGCGGTCGAGCAGCACGGTTTCGGTGATCTCGACCTCCACATCCGCCGGTTCCAGCCCAAGCCGTTTGAGTTGATTGGCAAGCACGTCGACGAAGTCGTCCAGCTTGAGCTGTGCGGCGGCGACATTGATCGCCATGCGTCCGGGCACGAGGCCCCGTTTGCGCATCGAAGCCTGAAACTCGAGCGACAACTCGATGATGCGGTTCCCTAGCGGAACGATGAGGCCGGATTCCTCCGCAAGCGGAATGAAGGACGACGGAGGAACGACCTCAGTGCCGCGGCGCCAGCGCGCAAGGACTTCGAGCCCGACATGCTCGCCGGTAGCGAGATGGACCTGCGGTTGGAATTCCACCGTCAGTTCGTTGCGCTGCAGGCCGGCGCGAAGCTCTTCGATGTCGGAGTGGCGCCTCTCGGCCGCCTTGAGCATGGTCTCATCGAAGAAGGCGTGACAGGCCCGGCCCGCTGCCTTCGCCTGGTAGAGCGCCAGATCGGCATCACGGAACAGATCCTTGCGGCTCCTCCCGGCGGAGTTGATCAGCACCACGCCCATGCTCAACCGAGGCTGGATCGTCCGTCCCGTCAGCGCTACCGGCTGCTGGACGAAGCGCGCAATCCTGGCGAGCCGCTTCTCAGCGACGGACTTCGAGGCGATGCCGCTCATAACGATGGCGAACTCGTCGCCACCCATGCGAGCGACCATGTCGCTCTTGCGAACTGCGTCTGCGAGGCGTCGCGCCAGGATGACGAGGAGTTCGTCGCCCGCGTCATGCCCCAAGGTGTCATTGATCGCCTTGAAATTGTCGAGGTCCGTGAGGACCAGCAAGCCCTGCGGCGCCGCGTCGCCAATGAGCCGCTCGACCCGACCGTAGACAGCAGCACGATTGGCCAATCCCGTGAGCGGATCCTGCTCTACCTGCTTGCGGATTGTCTCTTCCGCAAGCTTCAGGTCAGTGATGTCCATGCGCGTCGTGACGTGAAGCCCGTCCGGAGAGCGCCGCTCGAGGACCTGAACCCAGCGGCCATCGTCCAGCTTCTGAACCAGCGGACGGGTTGGCCGCGCATGTTCCCGCAGCCGCCGCGCAAACCAGGTCTCAATATCCCTGTCCTTGCCTGGGAGTTCCGCGAACTGACCTCGCTCCACCGCGGCGCGCAGTATGTCTTCGAAACAAACGCCCTCCTGAATGAGATCCGAGATCTTTGGATAGAGATTCTTGAATGCTTCATTGTATATCAAGAGACGATCCCTTGCGTCGAACGCAGATATTCCGGCAGGGATCGTATCGACAATCTGGCGCAGAAGATTCTCTGCTTGCTGGCGAAACACATTCTCTGTCGCCAACTCGATTTCCGCTTGCTTCCGTGCCGTGATGTCGAATCGGATGGATACATATCCCTCCAGCGCTCCGCTTCGTGACAGCAGGGGAACGATCGTGGTGTCAACCCAATAGAGAGACCCGGATCTCGCGCGATTTCGAACTTCGCCGTGCCAGGTACCGCCGCAAGCGATCGTCCGCCACATATCCTGGAAAAACTCGCGGGGGTGGTGCCCTGAGTTCAAGATGCGGTGATCCTGCCCGATCAGTTCGGCCTCGGTGTAGCCGCTGATTTCGCAGAAGCGGGGGTTGGCGTGAATGATGCGGCCCGCACGGTCCGTAGCGGCGACAATGGCCGTCTGATTCAGCGCCTGGCGGAGCGCGACGAGTTCTTCTCTGTGAAGGGACTCCGCGAACATGTACCTGAAGTCGTTCCGCTGTTCGGGGGTGGGGAGCGGGTTCGTGGAGGGGGCGACCGGAACGCCAGCCGGTTTGGTGATCTCCGCAGCCGTTGCGGTACGCAGCGCTAAGCGATCAGGCATCATGTCCTCCGGGCATCATTTCAGGCGCCTGTGTGATGCGAAGGCTGCACGTCACCGGGATGCTCAGCACCGCATGGTCGATGGAAGATTGCCACGAACACACGCTGAGATGTTCTGATGTGCATTGCATGGAATTTCGGTGTTGTTGCAGACCACATCCTGAGCCGGTAAAGTTGTCGAATGATCGCGGCACGATCACGCGCAAGGCATGACGTTACGCGGCAGGTGAGTAGCTTATTCTGAGTAGCTCTTTCGCTCATCACATGTTCGGTAGCGTAACGCTTGTTCATTAATTTCCCGTTACCTTCCCTAGAGGATTCGAGACAGGACAGTTCTTGAGACATGGTCGGCAATCAGGACGACTTCGGAATTCGCAATCATGTCCTCCTGGCATTCGGCCCCGCCGTTCTCGATGGGCTGCGTCATGAGTTCGTCACCCGTCCGCTATCCCCGGGGCAGATTCTCTACGGTGAAGGCGCCCCTTTCACGCATGCGATTTTTCCGCACTCGGGGGTCATTTCACTGCAGAAGACAGAACCTTCCGGCAGAGTGGCGGAGAAGGCATCGATTGGAAACGAAGGCTTCGTTGGCGCTGCGCTGATCTACGGGGATGGTAACGCCCTCAGTACGAGCGTCGTCGCAGTGGGAGGCTATGGTTCCTGGCTTGACATCAGGGTTCTACGCGAGCTCGCAAAGAGCAGTACCGCGGTGATGGAGGCTCTCCATCGCTATGCTCAAGCGCTCATATTCCAACTCATGGAGTCCGCCGCTTGCGCAAATGTACACGGTGCTGAGCAACGTCTCGCACGATGGCTTCTCACCACCTGCGACCGATGCAACCAACGACCAATCCCCGTCAAGCAGGCGGTCATCGCGGAGGTCATGTCTCTCAGGCGAGCAACTGTCAGCACGATCATGAAAAAATTTGCCACGAACGGATTGGTTGACCCTGGCATTGGACGAATCGATGTCCTTGATAGGAATGGTCTTTTGAACTGCAGTTGTGGTTGTTACGATCGTATTAGTCAAATGTTCCAAGGTGCGAAGGCGTCATAGATTAGAGCGTTTTCGGCTTAACCCGGTTCATATCCTGCAACGGTGAAGAGCTCTGCGGTCTCGGGTTTCGCCCGATCCGATCTCGGCCGTGACCGACGCGGGGCTGGAGGACGGATGACGGAGCCCGCACGATGCCGTAGCTTCGCCGTTCCGCGCCATCCGGTTGGGTAACTGATTTGATCACGACCCGTCGAATCATCCGTAGACCGTGGTCGGAATGACGACCGCGCGAGCGGCACTCTTAGCGATCTACGAGGCCGCGGTCGCGCGGGCTTCGCCGCGCCTTTGCCTCGCCGAGCATCTGCCGCCGCCGCCCGAGGGGCGCCTCGTCCTGCTCGGAACGGGCAAGGGCGGCGCGGCCATGGTTGCGGCGGCGGAGGACTTCTATCTCGATGCTCGCGGTATGGATCCTGACCGACTCGTCGGGCTTGCGACCTGTCGTTACGGCTATGGCGAGACGACCCGGATCGTGCCGGTGCTCGAGGCCGGCCATCCTATCCCCGACGCCGCGGGCATCGCCGCGACCAAGAAGACGATGCAACTTGCTCGGCAAGCTGGGGCCGACGATCTGGTTCTCGTTCTTCTTTCCGGCGGCGGGTCGGCCAACTGGGTCGCGCCGGCGGGCAGCATGACGCTTGATGAGAAGCGCGTTCTCACCAAAGCTCTCCAGCGCGCCGGAGCCACGATCGACGAAGTCAACTGCGTGCGAAAGCATCTTTCATTGATCAAAGGCGGGCGGCTCGCACGGCTCGCTGCGCCGGCGCCCGTCGTGAGCCTCGCGATCTCCGACGTCCCAGGGGATGACCCCTCCGTCATCGCTTCGGGACCGACAGTTGCCGATCCGACGACGCTGGAGGACGCCCGCAAGGTCGTTGACCGCTACGGCATCGTTCTTCCGCCCTCTGCGGTCGCCCTCTTGGCCGATCCGGCGAACGAGACGCCGAAGCCCGGTGATCCGATCTTCGCCAAGGCACGGTACGAGATCGTTTGTCGGCCTGCGGATGCCGTCGCAGCCGCAGCTGCGACGGCGCGGGCGCTCGGGTGGGAGCCCGTCGTTCTCGGGGCCGACCTCGTCGGCGAAGCGCGGCACGTGGCTCGCGAGCATGCGGCGCTCGCCCTCGCTAAAAAAGGCGAGGGGCGGCGGCTGGCCATGATCTCTGGCGGAGAACTCACCGTGACCGTTCGCGGCCAGGGCCGTGGCGGTCCTAACCAGGAATATGCCCTTGGATTGGCGGTCTTTCTCGCCGGGGAGCCCGGAATTCACGCCCTTGCGGCCGATAGCGACGGGACGGACGGGGGAGGGGGAGCGGCGACGGACCCTGCCGGCGCCATCATTGACGAGACCACGCTGGCGCGAGCGTCATCACTTGGCCTTGATCCGCGCGCACGGCTCGATCATAACGACGCCACTGGTTTCTTCGAGCCGCTTCGCGACCTCGTCGAACCAGGGCCGACAAGAACAAATGTCAACGACCTCCGGGTCATTTTGATCGACGGCACATGATTCCACCCCAACATTGGCGTCTTGCTCGCCTTTCCCTCCTCGCCGGCACCCTAGGGCTTGGCCTGTCGGTTTCGGGCGCAACCGAGGCATCTGCCAGCTTGCAGATCTGCAACAAGACACCGAGCCGGGTCGGCGTCGCAGTCGGCTACAAGGATGACCGTGGCTGGGTGACCGAGGGTTGGTGGAACATGTTGCCGGGCGCCTGCGAGACCTTGCTGGAGGGACCGCTGCGCGCACGCTTCTACTACATTCATGCCGTCGACTATGATCGCGGTGGCGAATGGGGCGGACAATATTTCATGTGCACGCACGCACGAGTCTTCACGATCCGCGATACACATGACTGCCCGACCCGGGGGTTCGAGCGTACCGGCTTCTTCGAAATCGACACCGGTGAGTTGACCAGTTGGACCATTCAATTGACCGACCCGGGCCGCGGTACGGCGGCACAAGGGGCCGGGGTTAGACCGTGAGGCGTCAGCGTTCGAGCAAGATCGTCGCGACCCTCGGTCCAGCTTCTTCTTCCCCTGACGTGATCGCACGGCTCTTCACGGCCGGCGCCGACGTGTTTCGCATCAACATGAGCCATGCCAAGCCCGAGCTGATGCGTGAGCTCGTCGACAAGCTGCGCGCGGCCGAGGCCGCATTCGATCGGCCCATCGGCATCTTGGCAGATTTGCAAGGACCAAAGCTGCGCATCGGGGAGGTTGCGGGCGGGTCCATGGACGTGCCGGTTGGGGCGGAGATCGTCCTTGATCTTGACGCTGCGGCGGGGAGCGCAGGCCGCGTCGGTCTGCCTCATCCGGAAATCTTTGCCGCGCTGGAAACCGGACACGCGCTCCTCGTCGACGACGGCAGGTTGCGCTTTCGCGTCACCGACGCGTCACCTAAATCGGTCCGCGTGGTGGTCGAAGTTGGCGGTAAGCTCTCTTCGCGCAAGGGTGTGAGCCTTCCCGACACGGTGCTGCCGGTTGGCGCACTCACAGCAAAAGACAGGACCGATCTTGAAGCCGCGCTCGCGGCGGGATGCGACTGGATCGCGCTATCCTTCGTGCAGCGCCCCGACGATATCGCAGAGGTGAAGAAAATCGCGCGGGGTCGCGCCGGCGTGCTCGCCAAGATCGAAAAGCCGGTTGCCGTCGACCGGCTTGGTGAAATCCTCGAGCTTTCCGATGCGCTGATGATCGCCCGCGGCGATCTCGGCGTGGAATTGCCGATGGAGCGCGTGCCTGGCATCCAAAAGATGATCACGCGCACAGCGCGCCGCCTTGGCAAGCCGGTCATCGTCGCAACGCAAATGCTCGAGTCGATGATCACCGCTCCGGTGCCGACGCGCGCCGAGGTGTCGGATGTCGCAACGGCCGTCTTCGACGGCGCCGATGCGGTCATGCTGTCGGCCGAGTCGGCGGCGGGGCAATACCCCGTCGAAGCCGTCGCGATGATGGATCGCATCTGCCGGGAGGTCGAAGGCGATGCCAATTACCGCGCCATCCTCTCTAATCAACGCCAGACGCCTGAGCAAACGGGTGCCGACACGATTGCGGAAGCCGCACGGTCGATCGCGGAGCGTCTGAACCTCGCCTGCATCTTGTCTTGGACCTCGTCGGGATCGACGGCCTTGCGTGTTGCGCGCGAGCGCCCGGGACGCCCCGTGCTCGCCCTCACACCGTCGATCGCCACGGCCCGTCGGCTCGCGGTTGTTTGGGGGACGCATTGCGTCAACTGTGAGGATGCGCACGATCTCGACGACATGGTCGATCGTGCCTGCCGCATCGCGTTTCGAGAGGGCTTCGCCAAGCCTGGGCAGCGCGTGATCATCACGGCCGGTGTGCCGCTGGGCACGCCTGGTGCGACGAACATGCTGCGGATTGCTTTCGTGGGTGGGGACAGCGACGGGGTCTAGCGGTTTGGCGGCTCCTGGGGTGGCACGCCTGCGCGGATGCGGTACGTTTGCGGAGATGGTGCCCTGTCATGAGTGAATTCGATCCGCCTTTCCGCCGTGCCGCCTGGGTGCTCGCGGTCGTGACGTCGGTCGCGGGGAGCCCGTCTCCTTCTTCATGCCATGTTGCCATGGCGATGACGACATGACCGAAGCAGCGAATGCGACGCGCCAGGCGAACGGCGAAGCGCCATGACGGCCAGGACCGGGGGCGAAGACGACGCAACACGGGGTGTTGGGCTATCCTCCAAGCTCCTCGTGCTGACGGTGCTTTTCGTCATGATCGCCGAGATCTTGATCTTCGTGCCGTCGGTCGCGAATTTCCGATTGAATTGGCTCGGCGACCGTCTGGCCGCCGCCCAGACCGCCGCGCTTGTCATCGAAGCGGCACCCGACGGGATGATCCCCCGTGCGCTTGAGCGCGAGGTTCTGGCGCAAATCGGCGTGCACACGATTTCGGTGAAGCACGGCGATACGCGTCGTCTTCTCGCCTTTTCCGACATGCCGCCGATGGTCGACAGCTCGGTCGACTTGCGCACGACGACGAGTTTTGAAGCGATCATCGAGGCGTTCGGAACACTGCTCGCGCAACAGCCGCGCACCATTCGCGCCGTGGGTGCGCATCCGCGCCAAGGCGATTTCATCGAAATTGTGATGGACGAGACACCGCTGCGCACAGCCATGTTGCGGTTCGCGCGCAACATCACGATCCTGTCGCTCATCATCTCTGCGATTACAGCGGCGCTCGTCTACGTCGCGCTCCTGTGGATGTTCGTGCGTCCCATGCGGCGCATGCACGCGAACATGATGGCCTTCCGCGCCGCGCCCGAGGAGCCGGGGCGGGTCATCGTGCCCTCGCTCCGACGCGACGAGATCGGCCAGGCGGAGGTCGAGCTGCAGCGGATGCAGCGCGAACTGCAGGGCACGCTGCAACAGAAGACGCATCTTGCAGCGCTCGGGCTCGCGGTCGCCAAGATCAACCATGACCTGCGCAACATTCTCGCCTCTGCCCAGCTGTTCTCGGATCGCTTGACGACGGTGAAGGACCCCACTGTGCAACGCTTGATGCCGAAGGTGCTCGGCGCGCTCGACCGCGCGATCGCGCTCTGTCAGGCAACCCTCGCCTATGGCAAGGCTGTCGAGCCACCGCCGACCCGGCGTCGTTTCCCGCTCGCGCCCTTGGTTGATGAAGTCGGGACGGTCCTCGGCCTGAGCGAGGAGGGGCCGATCGCCTGGGTCGTGCGCATCGATCGGTCGCTGGAGATCGATGCCGACCCCGACCAGCTCTTCCGTGTCCTCCTCAATCTCGGGCGCAACGCCGTCCAAGCGCTCGAAGCGATCGAAGATCGCAGCGGCCGGCGCGATTCGGTCACGGTCCGTGCCCGGCGCGAGGGCAGCGTGGTCATCATCGAGATGGCGGACACCGGCCCCGGGGTGCCGGACGCGGCGCGGGCGCGGCTGTTCCAACCCTTCACGGGATCGCAGCGGCGCGGGGGCACGGGGCTTGGATTACCGATCGCGGCGGAACTTGTGAAAGGCCACGGTGGAGCAATCACGCTCGCGGAGGGCACCCTCGGTGCAACCTTCCTCGTCACCGTGCCGGATCGCCCGATCGAACTCGCCGAGCGCCGCGTAGAACGCGCACGCGCCTAAAGCGCGCTGTCTTATCTCGATAATGTCTGGGCATCACCTCTTTCTGCAGGAATGCGCCATTCCCGAAGCAGAGGCCGCAGGACTTTTGGCGCGGCCGGGCGTGAGATCGGCAAGCGAACGCATCTGGCCATCGGGCGCCGGGGATCGGGAACCGGCCTCGTCACGGGAACAATGCCCTCGCCGCAGCTTCCGCCATGCGCGTATTGTCGTGACCGACACCGGGCACCACGATCTTCCGCCAGCCAAATGGCACGCCGAGCCGATTTGCCTCCGCCTCCGCTGCAGCGAAGAAGAAATTGCCGCGCGCGAGGCGATGTGGGCCCTGCGCCTTCGCACCGTCGGAATTGTTGAGCTGATGGTGGTTCGGATCATTGTCCTGATCGCCCAGCATCAGGAGAAGCGGCCGTTGCAGCGCCTTCGCGCGCTCAGCCTCGGTGATAGGGGTTCCCTCCAGCGAGAAGGGCATCGGGTGGCCGCCAGCCTCTTCCGCGCCCGTGGGGAGCGTATAGAAACCGGCATTCGCTGCAATCGCGATGCGATAGCGCGCATCCGGCATGGCGAGCACCATGCGGTGCACGAATTGCGCGCCTGCCGAGTGTCCAAACAGGATATAGCCGTCCGGCTCCGCGCGGCCCGCTGCGACGAGATGATCATAGAGCCGCTCGATGATGTTGTAGATCCATTTCGAGCGGTCCGGCTCGCCCACCATGCCGCCCTGCTGATAGAGTCGCGTGGGAAAGCGTGTGGAATCGAGGAAGGGCGACACGACGAGGAGCCCCTTCGCCTCCGCGAGCGTGAGCCAGTTGTCGCGCGTCTGGAAGGCATTGCGCGTGAGCCCGGTCATGGCGATGACGAGCGGGCAACGCTTCGCGGCGCAGGCCGTGCCCGCCACGGCGGGTACCTCAATCTCATAGGTGCCAAGCGGGCCGCGGTCCGTGTAGGTGAAGAGATGCGCGCCGGTGGCGAAGGGCGCCTGTACCGAGGCAGGCGAAAGCAATGCGCCTGCAAGCATCGCGCCCGCGAGCGCGGCGGCGAGACTGGTGATTTGCATGATGGTCCCCCGGGCAGGCCTCAACTGCCATCATGCAAATTTTTGCGCTGTGTGGAAGTCTTCGCCGCCAGGGCAACGAGTTCAGCTTATCGGCGGTGTGGTGGGTGGGGACGCGCGGCGCGTTGGTGTGGTTCAAGAGGCTCCCGACGCTTCGGGAGGAGGCCACGAGCGGAGGCGAAGGTGCCGCGCCGCAAGAGCCATGTCGAGGATTTTTCGGCGACCGAGGACCATTGCCAGCCGTGCAAGATGATGTGGCCACTCGGTGGGGCGCTGCTTCTGGTGACATGCGGGACGATGTTCAACCCGCATCCGCGCACGGAAATCCTGGCCGCCCTGCCCATGGTCCTTCCTCCTTCCGTCCGGCGAAAGGACCGCACCATCGAAACCGGAGGGCAAACAGCGGGGAGGGCGCCGCCGCCACAATTCCTGTCGCCACAATTCCTTGACGGGCCGGTGGGCGCTTCCTAGCTTCCGACGATCCTTCCCGATTCCGCGAGCACAACCGCCATGACCATGACAGCCACCGACGCCACCTTCAAGGCCGAGGTAATCGAATCGACGACGCCCGTTCTGGTCGACTTCTGGGCCGAATGGTGCGGCCCCTGCCGGCAAATCGCGCCGGCGCTCGACGAGATCTCGAAGGAGATGGCGGGCAAGGTCAAGGTCGTGAAACTCAACATCGACGAGAACCCCAACACGCCGACGCAGTATGGTGTGCGGGCCATTCCAACGCTGCTCCTGTTCAAAGGAGGCCAGGTGGTCGGCCAGCAGGTTGGCGCCGTGCCGAAGTCCAAGCTCGTCAGCTTCATCCAGACGAACGCCGGCGTTGCCTAGTGCAACGCCACCGTTTCCAGGTCGTTCTGCCAGGCATTCGCGAGCGCGGCTTCTTTGGAATCCGCCAGCAGGATCGGCGTACCGTCCGCCCCGAGCAGGGCGAAGAGCTTCAAGCCCGGCGCGAGTTGCGGCGCCTGAGGGAAGAGGGCTGGGACCTGCTCTGACGTGAGCGGACGCACATAGGCGATCTTGCCTTCGCCGAAGCGTGCGAGCGCCGCCGCATCCACCGTGATCTGTCGCCGTGTACCGGTCATGTCGTGTCCTTCCGGCCGTCGGGCCCCCGCGATGCGGCGCCCCGATGGTCAATCCTTCGCAACGATGTCGATCCGCTTCGAAATGCGTGCGGGCTCAGGCCGCACGAGATCGATTTCGAGGAGGCCATTGGCGAGGCGTGCGGCCGTCACCTCGATCCCCTCGGCGAGCACGAAGGCGCGCTGGAACTGCCGCGCGGCGATGCCGCGATGGAGAAAGATGCGGTGGGCGTTCGCCTCCTCCACCTGCTTGCCGCGGACCACAAGTTGACGCTCCTCGACCGTGATGTCGAGTTCGTCGCGCGTGAACCCTGCCACCGCGAGCGTGATGCGCAGCCGTTCGTTCTGGCCGTTCTCCGCGGCGATGCGCTCGATGTTGTAGGGGGGGTAGCCATCCGGCTGTGCTTTGGCGGCACGTTCGATCAGGCGCTCCATCTCATCGAAACCGAGGAGCAGCGGCGAAGAAAAGCCTGCAATCCGCGTCATGCGAAGCCCCCATCCGAAGCGACTTCTCCACGAGCCTTCCTCGAAGCGCCCGCTGCCGGCTGCCGCCGGTGCCCAAGATATGGGCTCGGGCCCCTGGCTGCGCAAGTCTCAGGCGGTGCGTCCCTCAGGCGGTGAGGCGCTGGCCTGTTTCGGTTGAGAAACGGTGCACGGCCTCGTGCGGCGCGTAGAGCGTTACGTTTGCTCCGGAGGCCAAATGCGTCTCGCCCGCAACGCGCACAACCATCTCCGCGTGCCCGTCAGCGACCGCAACATGCACCAGTGTCTCAGCGCCGAGCGGCTCGATCAGACCGACGCGTCCGTTGATCGACAGGGCCGCGGCACCGTTCGGCGTGAGCGCGATCGACTCAGGCCGCACCCCGAGCACGCCGCGCGCAACGCTCCACACGCCAGGACGGTCGACCCCGAGCGCCGTGCCGTCCGGCAAAGCGAGCGAGCGCCCGTCCGGACCGACCGTGACGTTGAGCAAGTTCATCGCCGGCGCGCCGATGAAGCCGGCGACAAACGTCGTCTGCGGCCGCAGATAGACATCCATCGGCGTGCCGATCTGTTCGGCCCGCCCCGCGTTCATCACGATGATGCGGTCCGCGAGCGTCATGGCCTCGACCTGATCATGCGTGACGTAGACGGACGTCACCTTGATCGACTGGTGCAGCTTCTTGATCTCGAGGCGCATCTGCACGCGCAGCTTGGCGTCGAGATTGGACAAGGGCTCATCGAACAAGAAAACGTAGGGATCGCGCACGATGGCGCGCCCCATGGCGACGCGCTGGCGTTGACCGCCGGACAATTGGCGCGGCTTGCGGTCGAGCAACCCGGAAAGCTCCAGCATGGTCGCGGCTTTCTGGACCCGCGCCTCGATGTCGGCGCGCGGTAGGCCGCGCACCTTCAGCCCATACGCCATGTTCTCGTACACCGACATGTGCGGGTAGAGCGCATAGTTCTGGAACACCATCGCGATGTTGCGGTCCGCGGGCTCGACGCCGCTCACGAGTTTGCCGCCGATGGCGATGTCGCCGGACGTCTGGCGCTCGAGGCCGGCGATGATGCGCAGAAGCGTCGACTTCCCGCAGCCGGACGGCCCAAGGATGACGATGAACTCCCCGTCGGCGAAGGAGCAGTCGATCCCGTGCAGGACCTTGGTCGCGCCGAAGGCCTTGGTGATACCGACGATGTCGACTTGGGCCATGCCTACTTCTCCTGCTCGACCAGGCCCTTGACGAACCAGTGCTGCATGAACACGACCACGAGAACCGGCGGCAGAAGCGCGAGCACCGCCGTCGCCATGATCAGGTTCCAATCGGTCTGCGCGTCACCGGTGCCGATCATCTTGGTGATGCCGATGACGATCGTCTCCATCGAGCGCGAGCGCGTGATGAGAAGCGGCCAAAGATACTGGTTCCAGCCATAGATGAAGAGAATGACGAACAGCGCTGCGATGTTCGTGCGCGACAGAGGCAGCACCACGTCGAAGAAGAAGCGCATGGGGCCGGCGCCGTCCATCTTGGCGGCCTCGACGAGCTCATCGGGAATCGTCAAGAAGAACTGGCGGAAGAGAAGCGTCGCGGTCGCTGATGCGATCAAGGGGACGACCAGGCCCCAATAGGTATCGAACATGCCGAGATCGACGATGACCTGATAGGTCGGAATGATGCGCACTTCGACCGGCAGCATCAAGGTGATGAAGATCATCCAGAAGAAGACCATGCGCAGCGGGAAGGAGAAGAAGACCACGGCGTAGGCCGAGAGGATCGAGATCGCGATCTTGCCGGTCGCGATGGCGAGCGCCATCACGAAGGAGTTGAACATCATCACCTGGACGGGCACGCCACGCACGCGCTCGCCCTCGCCCGATATCCACACCTGCGTGTAGTTCTCTGCCGTAAATGGCCCCGGCGTGAGCGGCAGCGCGCCGCGGCCGATCGTGCCCGCATCCCATGTCGAGGCGATGAACGCGAGATAGATCGGAAACGCGAACAGGAGCACGCCCAAAATGAGCGCGAAATGGGCGATCCAGTCGGTGCGGGCGCGTATCGTCAATAGTGCACCTTGCGCTCGATGTAACGGAACTGAACGGCCGTGAGCAGGATGACGATGATCATCAAGATCACCGATTGGGCTGCGGACGACCCGAGATTGAGATTGTTGTTGCCGTCGACATAGACGCGATAGATCAGCGTCACCGTGGAGGTGCCGGGACCGCCCTGCGTCAACGCATGGATCGTGCCGAAGGTGTCGAAGAAGGCATAGACGACATTGACGACGAGCAGGAAGAAGGCCGTCGGCGACAGGAGCGGCAAGATCACGGTCCAGAAGCGGCGCGTCGCGCTCGCCCCGTCGATCTGCGCCGCCTCGATGATCGATTTCGGGATCGATTGCAGGCCGGCCAGGAAGAACAGGAAATTGTAGCTGATCTGCTTCCAGGCCGAAGCGAGCACGACGAGGAGGAGCGCCTGCGCGCCGTCGAGCTTATAGTCCCACTTGATGCCGATCGTGTTCAGCCCCTGGCCGATGATGCCGATCGAGGGATGGAACATGAAGAGCCAGAGCACGGCGGCGACCGCAGGGGCCACCGCGTACGGCCAGATCAGCAGCGTCTTGTAGGTCGTCGCGCCGCGGATGTGCCGGTCGGCCATGACCGCGAGCAGCAGCGCCGGAATCATCGAGAGCGCAGTGACTGCCGCCGAGAAGACGATCGTGACCCAAATCGCCGAGACATAGTTCGGGTCGACGATGACGCGTTGAAAGTTCTCGAACCAGACGAATTCCTGCCGGAGGCCGAACGCGTCCTGCATCAGCATGGACTGCCACACCGCCATGCCGGCGGGCAGGAAGAAGAACACGACGGTGATCGCAATCTGCGGCGCGAGCAGCAGATAAGGCAGAACCTTGTTGTTGAAGATGACCCGCTTCTGCACCGCGGCGGCCCCCGTCGGCCCGCGCCATGGTTGCGCCCGCGGAGCCTGTCTGATCAGACAGGTCCGCGAGCGCTTCCGTCAACCCGGACTCAGCTGCGGTTTGCGCGCTCGAAATTCCGCAGAATTTCGTTGCCGCGGCGGTTCGCGTTGTCCATGGCCTGTTGCGGCGTCTGCTGCCCCTGGAAGACGCGCTCGATCTCTTCCTGAATGACGACGCGGATCTCCGGCATGTTGCCGAGGCGGAAGCCCATGGTGTTCGGCGTCATCTCGCCGCGCAGGAGCTGGCGCGCCGGAATATCGGCCCCCGGGTTCTGCTGGTAGAAGCCCGAGGCTTGCACCAGCTGGAAGGCGGTGCGCGTCACGGGCAGGAAGCCGGTGTCGGTGTGCCACTTGGCGGCGACCGCAGGCTGCGCGATGAAGCGGAAGAACTCGGCGATGCCCTGCAACTCGTCGCGCGAACGCGGCCGGTTCGGACCGGCATTCAGCACCCAGAACGAGGCGCCTCCGATGACCGAGTTGCGTGGCGCGCCCTGGACGTCGTCATAGATCGGCAGGAAGGCCGCGCCGACATTCGCGATGCCGCCGGGCACCTCGCGCGCAAAGCGCGCCCGCGCGCCGGAGGAGGCGTGGATGATCGCGCATTCGCCCGAGGCAAAGAGCGCGTCGCCCGCCCCGTCGCGGCCGCCATAGCGGAAGGTCCCTTCCCGCGCCATTTCGGCGAGCGTGGTGACGTGACGCACGAAGAGCGGGTTGGTGAGCTGCATTTCGGCGTTGAGGCCGGCGAAGCCATTGTTCTGCGAGGCGAGGGCCGTGTTGTGCAGCGCGGAGAACTGCTCGAACTGCGTCCAGGTCGGCCAGGCCGTGGTGAAGGGGCAGGCAACGCCAGCCGCGCGCAGGCGCTGCGCGGCCGTGCGCAACTCCGCCCAGGTCGTCGGCGCGCGTTCCGGATCGAGGCCGGCGCGGCGGAACGCGTCCTTGTTGTAGAACATGATCGCCGTCGACGAGTTGAACGGCATCGAGGCCATGCGGCCATCAGCGAAGGAGTAGTAGCCGCGCACGGCGGGCAGATAGTCGTCGAAATTGATCTGGACGCCGGTTGTCGACAGAAGCTCATGCAGCGGTACGGTCGCGCCGCGGGCAGCGAGCATGGTCGCGGTGCCGACTTCGAACATCTGCACGATGTGCGGAGCATTGCCGGCGCGGAACGCCGCGATCGAGGCAACCATCGTGTCCGGATAGGCCCCGCGGAACGACGCATTCACTTGAAAGCGCTGCTGCGAGGCGTTGAAGTCGGCGGCGATCTGCTCGAGCATGCCCCCGAGCGGCTGCGTCAGCCCGTGCCAGAAATCGATCTGGACACGCTGCTGCGCCGCGGCCGGCGCGGTGAGCGCCGCGGTCGCGGCGAGGGCCAAGAGGAACCTACGGGTCGGCATATGGTGTCTCCCTGATGTCGGCGGTGTCTGACGGCGCCGTCTTTCACGCGGCGCGTTAAGCGAGTATGTCACTATCATGACATTCCCGCGACGTCCTCCGGGTTTGTCCAGAACATGCGGCAACAGTGCGGACGAAATTGTCCCGATTTTTCACGCGAATGTGACGCCGGCGTCGGAGAATTGTGACGGACGGTCAATTTCGGCGCCACCGATCCTGCTTATTGTCCGAAACGTCCCTCCCTTGGCCCGTCGGGCCCGCCTCCCAGGAGTCCTCCCTCATGCGCCGCCGTGTCGCCATTGCCTGTGCCCTCACCACCCTTGCCGCCGTGGGCGGCACCGCCATCGCCCAGAACCCGTCGGCGATCACCGAGCGCAAGGCGCTTCTGAAGGAGATGGGCGATGCCACCTTCCGGCCGATTGGCGCCATGTTGCGCGGCGAAGCGCCTTACGATGCCGCGCTCGTCGCCACGTCGCTCGCCGCCATGCAGCGCAACGTGCCGCGCATCGCGCAGCTCTTCCCCGCCGACAGCCAGACGGGAGACACGTCTGCGCTCCCGGCGATCTGGCAGAACAGAACCGACTTCGACGCCCGCTGGCAGCGCCTCGCCACGGAGGCGGCCGCGGCCGGGCCGCGCATCACCGACGTGAATTCCTTGCGGGCCGTGTTCGGACCGCTGCTGCGCGACAATTGCGTCGCGTGTCATGATCGCTACCGGCGTTCCTGAACTGGTCTAGTACCCGCTTTCGCGAATGGGTGATTCATGATTCAACATTTGGATGATTCCCCCTGCTGCGACAGTTCGGCTTTCGCCGGAGGATCGGGCGGTGCTTGAGGCGCGGCTTCGCGCA
>JBGFRS010000028.1:0-85000 GCA_041694995.1 Pseudomonadota bacterium
CCCGCGGCGCGGAGGCGCTGACGCGGCACCTGCGCGCGCGCATCGGCACCACCGACCGCGTCCTCGTCGAGAAGGACGGGTTCGGGCGCATCGAAGCCTTCACGCCGACGCGGCTCGTCGGTGCAGCAGCTGCGCCCGGCACGATCGTCCCGGTGCGCGTCACCGGTGAGGACGGCAAGACCCTTCTTGCGGAGGCGGCGTGAGCGAAGAGCGCAAGCCAGGCTTCTTCCGCCGTCTCGTCGGCGGCAAGGAGACGGCCGAAGAGGCCGCACCGCGCGCCGGCTGGTGGCAGCGCCTGCGGGCGGGGCTCGGCCGCACCTCGGCGCAGCTCTCGGACGGCGTCGGCGCGCTGTTTTCGAAGCGCGCGCTCGATGCGGCGACGCTCGATGATCTCGAAGACCTGTTGATCCAGGCCGATCTCGGCATCGAGACGGCGACGCGCGTGACCGATGCGCTGCGCTCCGGCCGCTACGACAAGAGCCTCGGCGCCGAGGGCGTGCGGCGGCTTCTTGCCGAGGAGGTTGCGAAGGTGCTTGCGCCGGTCGCCCGCCCCTTGACGCTCGACTTAACGAAGCGCCCGCACGTCATCCTCGTCGTCGGCGTCAACGGCACCGGCAAGACGACGACGATCGGCAAGCTCGCCTCGATCTACCGCGCCCGAGGTCTGAGGGTCGTGCTCGCCGCGGGCGATACCTTTCGCGCGGCCGCGATCGAACAGTTGAAGATCTGGGGCGAGCGCACCGGCGCGCGCGTGATGGCGAAGGAGGCCGGCGCGGATGCGGCCGGGCTCGCCTTCGCGGCGCTTGAAGCCGCGAAGGCCGAGAACGCCGATGTGCTCATCATCGACACCGCCGGGCGGCTGCAGAACAAGGCCGGCCTCATGGCCGAGCTCGACAAGATCGTGCGCGTCATCCGCAAGCTCGACCCTGAAGCGCCGCACACCGTGTTGCAGACGCTCGATGCGACGACGGGGCAGAACGCGCTCGCTCAGGTCGACATCTTCGGCAAGGTCGCGGGCGTCACCGGCCTCGTCATGACCAAGCTCGACGGCACGGCGCGCGGCGGCATCCTGGTCGCGGTTGCGGCAAAGTTCGGCCTGCCCGTGCACTTCATCGGCGTCGGCGAGGGCATCGACGATCTCGAAGCCTTCGATGCGACCGAGTTCGCGCAGGCGATTGCGGGGCTCGATCAGCCCGCGTAGGTGTTCATCGCCTTCGCCATCTTGATGTCGAGCTCGGTCACGCCGCCGGCATCGTGCGTTGCAAGCGTCACTTCGACCGTCTTGTAGACGTTCGACCATTCCGGGTGATGGTCCATCTTCTCGGCCAGGAGCGCCACGCGGCTCATGAAGCCGAAGGCCTGATTGAAGTCGCGGAAGACGAAGCGCTTGGTGATGGCCGCCCGGCCGGGCACACGCGTCCAGCCGGGCAGAGCGGCGAGCGCCTGATCGATCTCGGTGTCGGTTAATTTCGCGCGGGCCACCGCGACCTCCTCAATTCGCGGCGCGAGCGGTGAGCAGCTTCACCGCGAAGGCGCCGAAGAGGCCGGCGAAGAGATAGTCGATCGCGCGCATGACGCGCGGGCGTGCCTTGAGCACGGCCGCGATCGCCGCGGCGCCCCACACCATCGCGCCGCAGATCGGCACCGACAGCACGATCAGCCACAGGCCGAGCACGATGAGCTGCGCCGCCGCATGCGGGTCGGCGGCGTCGACAAATTGCGGCAGGAAGGTCACGAAGAACAGCACCACCTTCGGATTGAGCGCGTTGATGGCGAGACCCTTGAGGTAGGCCGCGCGCAAGCTCTGGGTCGGCTCGCCGTCGTCCGTGGCGGTGAAGGCGGAGCCGTTGCGGATCGCATCGATGGCGAGCCAGAGGAGATAGAGCGCGCCGACGATCTTCAGCCCCTCGAAGGCGGTCGAGGAGACGGCAAGCAGGGCCGACAGCCCGAGGGCTGCCGCCATGGTGTGTCCGAAAAGGCCGGTGAGCGAGCCGAAGAAGGTCGCAAAGCCGATGCGCCGCCCATGCACGACGGATTTCGACACGAACAAGGTCATGTCCGGACCGGGCGTGACAATGAGCACGAGGCAGGCGAGCGTGAAAGCGGCCCATGCCGTGACCGGCGGCAGCATCTCGATCATCGCATCCTCCTCCCTCTGAACCGCTCACGCCCAGGGCTTCTCGGCCCAGCGCACGGCCTCCTCCAGGCGATCATTGCCCCAGAAGATCTCGCCATCCACCACGAAGCTCGGCGCGCCGAACAGGCCGATGCGCTGGGCGTGCTCGGTCTGCCGCTTGAGCTTGGTCTTGACCGCCTCCGAACGCGCGGCTTCGAGGATCGACCCCGCATCGAGGTCGAGATCAGTCAGAATGCCGCGCAGGACGTCCGGGTCAGCGATATTGGCGCCCTCGCAGAACGCGGCGCGGAACAATTCCATCGAGAACGGCGCAATCCAGCCATGGTCTTCGCCCTGAATCGCAACGCGCGCGGCGAGAAGCGAATTCGCCGGGAAAGGCTCGGGTCGCTTGAGCGGAAAGCCGGCCGCCGCCGACAGGCGTTCCATGTCGCGCCACATGTAGCGGCCCTTGGCGGGATAAAGATTGAACGGCGACGTCGTCCAGCCTTGGGCGGCGAAGATCGGTCCAAGCAGAAACGGCCGCCACACGACCGGCAGGTTCGCTTCGCCCGCGGCTTGATCGACGCGCTGCGCCGCGATGTGCGAGTAGGTGGAGGCAAAATCGTACCAAAACTCGATCATGCTGTTCTCTCATCCCGCCCCGATTCGCACTGTGCGCCGGCAGCGATGCGATGGGCAACCTGATCTTGGAGCCTGTCGGTCGTATTAGCGGAGCGCGCTTGCCTCGCTTGCCTCTGCCCGATACATCCCCGCGACTTCTTCAGACCCTGAACGTCGCGAGCCGCCCATGTCGCCGTCCCCGAAAAAAGTCGTTCTCGCCTATTCCGGCGGCCTCGACACCTCCGTCATCCTCAAATGGCTGCAGACGGCCTATGGCTGCGAGGTCGTGACCTTCACCGCGGACCTCGGCCAGGGGGAGGAACTCGGCCCCGCGCGCGAGAAGGCGCTGCTGCTCGGCGTCAAGCCCGAGAACATCTTCATCGAGGACGTGCGCGAGGACTTCGTGCGCGACTATGTTTTCCCGATGTTCCGCATGAACGCGCTCTATGAGGGGCAATATCTGCTCGGCACCTCGATCGCGCGGCCCCTGATCGCCAAGAAGCAGATCGAGATCGCCAAGAAGGTCGGCGCCGATGCGGTCGCCCATGGCGCGACCGGCAAGGGCAACGACCAGGTGCGCTTCGAACTCACCGCCTACGCGCTCGATCCCGCGATCAAGGTGATCGCGCCCTGGCGCGAATGGGACCTCCTCTCGCGCACCAAGCTCCTCGATTTTGCGGAGAAGCACCAGATTCCGATCGCGAAGGACAAGCGCGGCGAGGCCCCGTTCTCGGTCGACGCGAACCTGTTGCACTCGTCTTCTGAGGGCAAGGTGCTCGAGGATCCGGCGCTCGAAGCGCCCGAGATGGTCTATATGCGCACGATCCCGCCGGAGGAGGCGCCCGACCGGGCGACCTACGTCACGATCGATTTCGAGAAGGGCGATGCGGCCGCGATCGACGGCGTCAAGCTCTCGCCGGCTGCGCTTCTGACGACGCTCAACGAGCTCGGCCGCGCGAACGGCATCGGCCGCCTCGATCTCGTCGAGAACCGCTTCGTCGGCATGAAGTCGCGCGGCATCTACGAGACGCCCGGCGGCACCATCCTGCACGCCGCGCATCGCGGCATCGAGTCGATCACGATGGATCGCGAGGCGATGCACCTGAAAGAGTCGCTCATGCCGCGCTATGCCGAACTCGTCTATTACGGCTTCTGGTTCGCGCCCGAGCGCGAGATGATCCAGGCCCTCGCCGACAAGAGTCAGGAGATGGTCACGGGCCGCGTGCGGGTGAAGCTCTATAAGGGCAACGTCGCGGTCGTCGGGCGCGAGAGCCCCTATTCCCTCTATGACCAGGACCTCGTCACCTTCGAGGAGGGCGCGGTCGCCTACGACCATCGCGATGCCGCCGGCTTCATCAAGCTCAACGCGCTCCGGCTGCGCACGCTCGGCCAACGGCGCAAGAAGATCGGCGGGTGAAGGCGTGCGGTTCAACGTTTGTTGTCGAACGCAAATCGCGTTAGTCTTTAACTCCGTCGAAGGGGAAGCTCCATGTCCGAGGCTTTGAAGAAACTGCTCGAAGCTGCGCGGAACGTCGTTATGTCGGAGAAGGATCGCGAAGCGCAGCGCCGGAGCTTCGCCTATGGCAATACGCATTTCGAGAACCCCGACATCACCCGCGCTATGGTCGATCGTCAGGCGGACAAGCTGGCTGAGGAAGAAGAGGCCGGCCGTCCCGCATGAACGGCGCCGCCGATGACCCACATCAGCGGCGACACAGCGTCGCCGAAGAACCTTCCCTCATCTCTGATCCGGTAGCGCGCGCCGAAGCCGAAGCACGCAACGGATTGAAGCAATTCGATCTCGGAATTAAGGCAATTGTAGATGCCGTCGCAAAGGGCAAAGACTTTCGCCTCAGGCCTTCACTTATCCTCGCTTTGCATCGTGAAGCGCTGAATGGGATCAGTACGCGAGCGGGAAACTGGCGCCCAGCCGGTGTCGGAATTGAGGGAAGCCACCACCAGCCACCTGGCGGTCATTTGGTTCCGGAACTGATCGAAGACCTGTGCCACTACGTCAATGAGCATTGGCTCGTTCGGTCGCCAATTCATCTGGCGGCTTATGTCATGTGGCGGCTCAATTGGATTCATCCATTCACCGACGGAAATGGACGAACCTCGCGGGTCCTATCCTATGTGGTTCTTAGTATTGGCATCGGATATGTCCTGCCAGGATTGCCTGCAATTCCCGATCAAATCGTTGAGAATCGACGCCCCTACTTTGAAGCGCTTGAACAAGCGGACGCGGCATTCATGCAAGATAGGGTCGATGTTTCTGCGATGGAGGCCTTGATCGAGCGGCTATTGGCGGTCCAATTGACGAACGTTCTAAAGACGGCCGGATCGACTCCATACGGACGCTGAGGTCTCACACCCGTTTGATTGCCAGCGCCCGGTTTTCACCACCATCGTGTTGCAATCCGGCGAGGCTCGGGCAGACTTTCCCCGATCGATAGTCGATCCTCGAGTCGAAACGCGCGCGACGGAGGCCCATGCGTCGCACCCCCTTGCTGTTCCTCGCGGCGGTTCTCGCCCTCGTCGCGGCGAGCGCGGTGACGATCTTCCTCGCCAACCTGCCGACGACGCTGACGATCGCGGTCGGCCCGGGCAATGTGGAGAACCATCGCATCGCGACGCTGCTCGCACAGCTCCTGCAGCGCGAGCGTGCGGAAATCCGCTTGCGCGTGGTTACGACCGACGGAGCGGCCGCCAGTGCGGCCCTGCTGCAAGCGGGGCAGGTGCAGCTCGCCATCGTCCGCTCCGACGTCGATTATCCCGCGGATGGCTTGCTCGTCGCCAATCTGCGCCGCGACGTGCTCGTGATCATCACCCCGCCGGACAGCGTGATCACCAGCGTGGCGGACCTGCGTGGCAAGTCGATCGGCGTCGTCTTCGCGCAGGCCGCCAACCAGCCGCTGTTCCGCCGCATCGCCTCACACTATGAACTTCGCGACAATGAAACGCGCATCGAGGCGGTGACGCTGGAAGAGGCCGGCGTCGCGCTCAAGGACGGTCGGGTCGATGCGATCTTCACCGTCGGCAATGCCAGCGGCCGCCAGCTCGCCGATCTCGTCGCCAAGATCACCGAGGCGATCGGCGCCGCGCCGAACTTCGTTCCGA
Source organism: Pseudomonadota bacterium (assembly GCA_041694995.1). Classification (GTDB taxonomy): domain Bacteria; phylum Pseudomonadota; class Alphaproteobacteria; order Rhizobiales; family UBA4765; genus Raskinella. Next base: position 5,855 of record JBGFRS010000028.1, read on the forward strand.
TCTTGCAAGCCGAAGCCATCGCGCGGCGGACCAACGTCGTGGAAGCCAGCGACATCGTGCGCGGGGCGTTCGGCGGTTCACCGCCGCGACCGACGGAGAGCGTGCAGACGCTCGGCATCGCGCATCGCATCGTCGCGCACCGCACGCTCCCGGAATCGTCGGTCGCCTCCTTCACGCAGGTGATCTTCGCGCTGCGCCCGGCGCTTGCCGCAGAGTATTCCCTGGCCGCGCAGATCGAAGCGCCCGAGACCGACCGCGGTTCCGCGGTTCCGGTGCATCCCGGCGCGATCGCCTATGTCGAAGGCAACATCAAGACCTTCCTCGACCGCTACGGGGACTGGTTCTACATCATCGTCATGGTGGTCGGCATCGTCGGCTCGGGCATCGCGGGGCTCGCGAGCCTCGCGCACAACCAGGGCCACGCCCGCAAGATGGGCGATCTGAACGACCTGATGGGTCTGCTCGCAGAGGCCCGCGCCGCGACGGATAAGAGCGGGCTCGACGCCGTTGAAGCACGGGTCGATACTCTCCTTGCAGCGACGCTCGAACGCATCTCCGCGCGCGAACTCGATTCGAACCAGATCGCGGCCTTCACGCTCGGCTTCGACCAGGTGCGGCGCGCCATCGCCGACCGCCGCCTCGCCGTTCCGGTGCCGTCATTGCGGGCGCTGAGCGCGGCGGAGTGAGACCCGCGCCATCGTCAGGACGGGGCCGGTTCTGTCGGCAAGTCCGGAAAGCCCTTGTACAGCCGCTCGAACGCGATGCGCGCGCCAAGCGCAGGAAGGTCGAGCACGATGTCACGCCCCGCGAGCATGCGCGGTGCTGCTGCGCCTTTCGCGTAGTGCCACCCCTTCGGCCCGTCCTGCGACAGGACGAGATAGTCGGCAACGGTCGGCAGCGACATATACTCGGCCGCTTTGTCGCCGAGATCGGTCGCAATCGACGACGGTGACAGGATTTCCCCGATGAAAATGGGTTGCGTCGCGATCAGATTCTTCGTCAGGCCGTCTTCGGCCTCCACGACGATATCGGGGTATCGAATCTGACCTTCGTGCACCGCGACGGCGCAATCCGAAGCGTTGACATGCCAAGCCGCCGCATCGATCTGCTCCGCCAGGAGGACCAAGAGCCGCGTTGCCAATAGGCGATGGGTCTTCGTCGCACCTGTCATCATTGCCGTGACCTGGCCCCCGACGAGTTCGTACCGCCCCTCGCGGCCCTCGGCCCAGCGGAGGAAGGTGGCGTTGTCCATGACGAGCCCGGTCAGGCGCGGAGCTTGCGTGGTCATGAGGTAATCTTAGCAGATCGAGGCGCTGGCCGCACGATTGGCTTCTTCGCCTCGGTTCTGTATAAGCCGCCGCGACACCCGACACCCGTGAACCGCCCGGCCGCCCCTGCGCCGGGCCGTTCGTTTTTCGTTTCCGCGGACAGACCCATGCAGCTGCGCAACATCGCGATCATCGCCCATGTCGACCATGGCAAGACGACGCTGGTCGACAAGCTTCTCTCGCAATCGGGCTCGGTCCGCGAGAACCAGCGCGTCGCCGAGCGCGTGATGGATTCAAACGAGCTCGAAAAGGAGCGCGGCATCACCATCCTCGCCAAGGCGACCTCGGTCGTGTGGAAGGACGTGCGCATCAACATCGTCGACACGCCGGGCCACGCCGATTTCGGCGGCGAGGTCGAGCGTATCCTGAACATGGTCGATGGCGCGGTCGTGCTCGTCGATGCCGCCGAGGGGCCGATGCCGCAGACGAAGTTCGTCGTCGGCAAGGCGCTCAAGGTCGGCTTGCGCCCGATCGTCGCCGTCAACAAGGTCGACCGCCCGGATGCCGAGCCGCGGCGCGTCGTCAACGACGTGTTCGATCTGTTCGCCGCGCTCGATGCGACCGACGAACAGCTCGACTTTCCCATCCTCTATGGGTCGGGCCGCGACGGCTGGATGGCGGCCTCGCCCGAGGGGCCGAAAGACCAGGGCCTCGCGCCCCTGTTCGATCTCGTTCTGGAGCATGTGCCGCCGGCGAAGACCGAGCCCGGGCCGTTCCGCATGCTCGGCACCATCCTCGAAGCGAACCCCTTTCTCGGCCGCATCATCACCGGGCGCATCACCTCGGGCTCGGTGAAGCCGAACCAGAGCGTGAAGGTGATCGGGCGCGACGGCGCGCTGATCGAACAGGGGCGGGTCACCAAGATTCTTGCCTTCCGCGGCATCGAGCGCCAGCCGGTCGACGAAGGCGTCGCCGGGGACATCGTCGCGATCGCGGGGCTGACCAAAGGCACGGTCGCCGACACCTTCTGCGCTCCCGAGGTGAGCGGGCCCTTGCCCGCCCAGCCGATCGACCCGCCGACGGTCACCATGTCCTTCCTGGTCAATGATTCGCCGTTGACCGGGACGGAGGGCGACAAGGTGACGAGCCGCGTCATCCGCGAACGCCTGTTGAAGGAGGCCGAAGGCAATGTCGCCCTCCACATCGAGGAGAGCGCCGACAAGGACGCCTTCCACGTCTCGGGCCGCGGCGAATTGCAGCTCGCGGTGCTGATCGAGACCATGCGGCGCGAAGGCTTCGAACTCGCCGTGTCGCGGCCGCGCGTCGTCTTCCGCAAGGGGCAGGCGGGCGAGACGTTGGAGCCGGTGGAAGAGGTCGTGATCGACGTCGACGAGGAGCATTCCGGCGTCGTCGTGCAGAAGATGGCCGAGCGCAAAGCCGACATGGTCGAGATGCGCCCCTCGGGCGGCGGGCGCCTGCGCCTCGTCTTCCATGCGCCGACGCGCGGCCTCATCGGCTATCAGTCGGAACTGATGACGGATACGCGCGGCACTGCGATCATGAACCGGCTGTTCCACGCCTATGAGCCGTTCAAGGGCGAAATCGCCGGCCGCGTCAACGGCGTGCTCATCGCCAACGAGCCGGGCGAGGCTGTCGCCTATGCGCTGTGGAACCTCGAAGATCGCGGGCCGATGATCATCGACCCCGGCGTCAAGGTCTATCAAGGCATGATCGTCGGCATCCACTCGCGCGACAACGACCTCGAAGTGAACGTGCTCAAGGGCAAGAAGCTCACGAATGTCCGCGCCTCGGGCAAGGACGAGGCGGTGCGCCTGACGCCGCCGATCCGGATGACGCTCGAGAAGGCGCTCGCCTGGATCCAGGACGACGAACTCGTCGAGGTGACGCCGAAATCGATCCGCCTGCGCAAGCTCCACCTCGACCCGAACGTGCGCAAGCGCTTCGAGAAGGCCCGCGAGGCCGGCGCGGCGTGAGGCCGCCTCCCGCAAGGGGTGCGCCCTGCCGCAGCGCGTCGATCTCGCCCGCGCTCAACTGGCCCGCGCTGTCCGGCCGGCTGCCGGGGCGACGTCGGTCCGTGCGCGGGGCGGCGCCTTCTCAGTTCACCACGATGACCGGCGTGCCGATGGTGACGCGCGCGAACAGGTCTTCGACGTCGCGATTGTGCATGCGGATGCAGCCATAGGAGGCGGCGCGTCCGATCGACCCCGGCTGGTTCGTGCCGTGGATCGCGATCTCGTCCTTGGCCAGCACCAGCGCGCGCGTGCCGAGCGGATTGCGCGGGCCGGGGGGCACGAGCCGCGGCAGATGCGGCATGTCGCGACGCACCACGGCGGGCGGCTGCCAGGTCGGGTTCACGACCATGTTCGCGATGACAGTGCGCCCGGTCCAAGCGCGGCCGCCGCGCCCGATGGCGATCGGGTAGCGGATGGTGCGTCCATTGCCCAAATGCAGCGTGAGCGTGCGCGTCGAGTTCTGAATGACGATGGTGCCAGGCATCACGGCGTCGAACTGCATGACGCCGCGCGCATCGGCCGTCGCCACACCGATGATGGAGAAAAGACCGGCAGCGACGACCGCCCGCCGCGATGGACGTCCCATGACACACTCCCCGTGACCCGCTTCGCGGTGTCCTTGCGCAGGAGCTTCGCCGGCAGCGATTTCGGAAGTGTTTCGGCAAATGCGCAACACGCTGGAATGGTGAAGGTTGCGCAAATGCGGCCGCCGTCGGGGTTGCGCGAATGTCACACCGTCCCATCTTGGTGCGTGCGCCTGCGTTCCAGCATTTACAAAGCGCGAACCACGCTGAACACTTCGCTCATGACATCGCTCACCGTCGATATCCGATCGGCCGAGCGCCGCGACGCTCGCGGGGTTGCCGTCGTGCACGACGAAGCCTGGAGCCTCGCCTATGCCGGCGTCATCCCGGCGATGCATCTTCGGCGCATGGTCCAGCGGCGCGGTCCCGAGTGGTGGGCGGGAACGATCGGCCGCGCCCGCGGCGGCGTCATGGTCGCGGAGGTCGGGGCGGCGATCGCGGGCTACGCGACCATCGGCAGCGCGCGCAAGGTCGCGGGCATGGTCTATGACGGAGAGGTCTTCGAGCTTTACGTGAAGCCCGAATATCAAGGGCTCGGCTTCGGGCGTCGCCTGTTCCACGCGGCGCGCGAACGCCTCGTGGCCAATGGCCGCCCGCGCATCATCGTGTGGGCCTTGTCGGAGAACGAGCCGGCGGTCGCCTTCTACCGGCGGCTCGGCGGCAAGCCGGTGGCGCGCGACCAGGAGCGGTTCGGCGCGACCGTTCTGCCGAAGGTCGGTTTCGCTTTCACCTGACGCTGGCACCCTCGCCAAAGTTCAGCTTGTGAGGCGCGCGAGACCTCGCGAGACTGCGCGCGTCACGCGGAGCAATGCATGCGCATCGATGCGATCCCGGTGGGAAAGAACCCGCCGTATGAAGTCAACGTGATCGTCGAAGTCCCCGTCGGCGGCGAGCCGATCAAATACGAGATGGACAAAGCCGCGGGCACGCTCGTCGTCGATCGCTTCCTCTACACCTCGATGCGCTACCCCGGGAATTACGGCTTCATTCCGCACACGCTGTCGGACGACGGCGACCCGATCGACGTGCTGATCGCCAATCAGCGCGGCATCGTTCCCGGTGCGATCGTCGCGGTGCGGCCGATCGGCGTGCTCATGATGGAGGACGAGGCAGGCGGCGACGAGAAGGTGGTCGCCGTTCCCGTTCCGAAGCTCACCCGGCGCTACGAGAACGTGCACGAGGTCACCGATCTGCCGGAGATCACGCGCCAGCAGATCGAGCATTTCTTCGCCCACTACAAGGACCTCGAGGCGGGGAAGTGGGTGAAGGTCGTCGGCTGGGGCGATGCCGCAGAAGCGCGCCGCATGATCCTGGAGGCGATCGAGCGGGCCAAGCGCGCATGAGCGCACGACAGCGCGGACATCACGACGTCCAGCAGCACCGTTCCTCCCTGAAGGGCGTCGAAGCCTACACACTTGAGACCGCAGCGACGTTTCCGCGCCACTCCCATGATCAGTTCGGCATCGGCGTCATGCTCGCCGGTGCGCACCGCTCCTGGAGTTGCGTCGGTCATGTCGAGGCCGGTCCGGGCGATGTCATCATGGTCAACCCCGGCGAGGTGCACGACGGCGCTACCCTCGGCGGCGGCCTGCGTCGCTGGCGCATGCTCTATTTCGATGCGGGTCTTGTTGATGAGGTTCTCTTCACCGATTTGGGCGCGCTACCGGACGTCGTTCACCCTGCGGCGAGAGACGGGCGGCTGGCGGCGCTGCTGCACGCTCTCTTCGCGGCCGTCATCGATGTCCGCGCGCAGCCCTTGCAACGCGACGAACGGTTGCTTGCATTGTTCGTCCAGATCGCTCGACGGCACATTGCGCGACCCCTGCGGAAGCCGCCGACGCATGCGAGCGTCGCCAAAGCGCGGCAATTGCTCGACGACACGATCGAGCGCTCAGCGACGCTTGCCGATCTCGCTGCCCTTGCCGGGGTCAGCCGTTTCCAGCTCTTGCGCAGCTTCGTTCGCGAGACAGGCCTGACGCCACACGCCTATGTGTTGCAGCGGCGCCTGAATGCCGCCAAGCGTCTTCTTGCTGGCGGGAACGGCCCGGCCGCGGTCGCCCACACGCTCGGCTTCGCCGACCAGAGCCATCTCACACGCGCCTTCAAGCGCCAGTTCGGGGTGACGCCCGGCCAGTACCGTGCGGCGCTGCGCTGAGCATCCGTGCAATCCGGTTCAAGACAGAGACCGAAGCGTCACGATACATGGCACGACGACATGCGCTGAGGTGTCCATGACCCCGTCCTACATCCATGGCTATGATCCGCTCGAATCGACGCGACTGCAGGACCAGGCGTCGACGCTCGAAGAGCTATTGCACGCCGACTCGCGCTATCCTTCCGGTAGCCACGTTCTGGAAGCCGGCTGCGGCGTCGGGGCGCAAACCGTAACCCTCGCGGCGACCAGTCCTGCGGCGCTCTTTACCTCGATCGACGTCTCCGCCTCGTCGCTCGAACAGGCGCGTGCGCGAGTCGAACGGGCCTCTCTCACGAATGTCACCTTTCAACAGGCCGATATCTTCGATCTACCGTTTGCGCCGGCGAGCTTCGATCACGTCTTCGTCTGCTTCGTACTGGAGCACCTCGCGCGCCCCCTCGATGCGCTCGCGCGACTTCAGGCGGTGCTCCGGCCCGGCGGTACCATCACCGTCATCGAGGGCGATCACGGTTCCACGTATTTTTATCCGGACGACGCGGACGCCCGGGATGCGATCCAGTGCCAGGTCAGACTTCAAGCGCTCGCCGGTGGCGATGCCTGCATCGGCCGCAGGCTTTATCCGCTCTTGAGCGAGGCGGGCTTTGAACAGCCTATCGTCTCACCGCGCTTCGTCTACGTCGATGGTAGCCGCCCATCGTTGATCGACGGGTTTACGCGCAAGACTTTCACCGCCATGGTCAGGGGTGTGCGCGACAGGGCGCTCGCCGAGGGCTTGATGACGACCGAGCGCTTCGATCGCGGCATCGCCGCGCTGGAGCGCACCGCCGCGGCCGATGGCGTGTTCTGCTACACCTTCTTCAAGGGGATCGCGCGCAAGCCGGGATGACCTCGTTCATTCAAAGCTCGGCGCGGCAAGCCCGGCGCGCGCGCAGGCAGCCGTCAGCGTGTTGGCGAGAAGGCAGGCGACCGTCATCGGCCCGACGCCGCCCGGAACCGGCGTGATCGCACCGGCGACCTTGCGCACCTCCGCGAAGGCCACGTCCCCGACGAGCTTCGCCTTGCCGTCTAGCCCCGCGATGCGGTTGATGCCGACATCGATCACGGTTGCGCCCGGCTTCACCCAATCGGCTTCGACCATCTCCGGCCGGCCGACCGCTGCGACCAAGATGTCCGCACGGCGGCACACGGCCGGCAGATCGCGCGTCTTCGAATGCGCGATCGTCACCGTCGTGTTCGCTTGCAGAAGGAGTTGCGCGATCGGCTTGCCGACGAGGTTGGAGCGGCCGACGACGACGGCGTCGAGCCCGTCGAGCGTGGCGTGCACGCGCCGCACCAACATCATCGCGCCGAGCGGCGTGCACGGGACGAGCCCCGCGAGGCCCGAAGCGAGGCGGCCCGCATTGATCGGATTGAGTCCGTCGACGTCCTTTGCAGGAGCGATGGCCGCGGTCACGCGCGTGGCCGCGCCACCGAGCGTTGCGGGCAAAGGCAATTGCACGAGGATGCCGTCAACGGCCTCGTCCGCGTTGAGCCGCGCCACGAGGTCCAGCAAGGCCTGTTCCGACACGGACGCCGGCAACCGATGCTCGAACGATTCCAAGCCGGCTTCGCCCGACTGCTTGACCTTGGAGCCGACATAGATCTGGCTCGCCGGGTCGTCGCCGACGAGGACGACGGCGAGACCGGGTTTGCGACCGCGCGCCGCCAGGAATGCGGCGGCTGCGGCGGTGACCCGGCCTCGCAGTTCGGCCGCGATCGTCTTGCCGTCGATCACGCGCGCCACCATGCGGACGCTCACAGCCGATCGCGGCGCGCGGCAGGGGCGTGGCGGCCGTCGAGCAGCGTCATCGCACCTTCAATCTCGTCGCGATGGGCGCACGGCGGCGGGCGTACCTTAATCCGCACGCCGCCGGGGACCGGCGTTGCAATCGTCACAGTCCGGCTCGCGCGGCCATGGGGATGAGGTAGCGCGCGTTGATATCCTGCAGGAGCCACAGGCCGAGCAAGGCGACGATCGGCGAGATGTCGACGCCGCCGAGGTTGGGGATGATGCGGCGGATCGGCGCGAGGACCGGCTCCGTCACTCGGCTGAGCACGTCCCAAATCGTGTAGACGACCTGGTTGCGCGTGTTCACCACGTTAAAGGCGACAAGCCAGCTCAAGATCGCCGAGGCGATGATCACCCAGGTGTAGATCGACAGGACGATGTTGATCAGAAGCAGGATCGAGACCACGGCGGGCTCCGAATGGCGCGAAGGGGCTTTCGTCCCGTCGCTTCTAGTCGCTCGATTCCGCGATCACAAGGCGCGCCGGGCGGTGTCTGCCGCGTGCTTGACACCCCTTCGCCGCGCACCGTAAATGCCCGCCGCGTTCCGGTGCGGGGCTGTAGCTCAGATGGGAGAGCGCTGCAATCGCACTGCAGAGGTCAGGGGTTCGAATCCCCTCAGCTCCACCAGCGCTCCGGATCGGCCGTCCCCATTGCAAAATCGCGTGAACCCGTTCGGTGAGCTCTTTGCCTCGCCGTCGCGCGGCCTGTTCATGGGCGTGCGCGGCGGGCGGTTCCATCGTCCCGACCGCACGCTCGGCGCGCGGCGATGGGCGAGCCGGCGCTGGATCTGCTGCTTGCCGCGCTTTCGCGGGGTTCGGCTTGAGGTTTGGGGCCCGCGCTACACGCAGCTCTTCTTCCTCGACGAGGTGACGGCGCTCGCCGCCGGCCACCGCCCCTGCGCCTATTGCCGGCGCGATGCGTTTCGCGCCTATCTCGGCGCGACGGGGTTCTCCAATGCCGAGGCGCTCGACATGCGCCTCGACGCGGAACGGCGCGACGGGCGCGCGAAGCGCACGCACAAGGGGCGGCTTGCAGACCTGCCCGACGGCGCCGTCGTCACTGTCGATGGCCGTGCCATGGCCCTCCGCGCCGGACGCGTGCTCGCTTGGGCGCCCGGTGCTTGGTGCGCCGCGTCCCCGCTCGACCCCGCCACGATCGTCGACGTGCTGACGCCGCCGACGAGCCTCGCCGCGCTGCGTCGCGGCTACCGGCCCGCCTGGCACATCAGCGCCGGGGAGGCGCCGGCCTGAACTCGACGCGCAAGGGGCCATGCGCGAGTTCCCCGATGAAGACCAAGGCTTTACGGTGCATCGCGGGGAACTGGGCGAGGAGGCCCGCACATCCTTCCGCCGCCCTTCCGCGTTGCACTCGACGCTCCGGTCGGCTACATGCAACGCCACTTTCGGAGTGGCCACGTCGCCGCAGCGATCGGCCCTTCCCGAGCCCGACGGCCGACCCGGGCAGCGGGCCCCAACCGAGGAACGGGTATGTCGACATTCGATACCATCGCGGACATCATCGCCGAGACCTGCAACATCGACCGCGCGACCATCACGCCGCACAGCCATTCGATCGACGATTTGGGTATCGACAGCCTCGACTTCCTCGACGTCACCTACGCGATCGACAAGAAGTTCGGCATCAAGCTCCCGATCGAGCAATGGACGCAGGACGTCAACGAGGGCCGCGCCAAGACGGAGCAGTATTTCGTGCTCAAGAATCTCGCCGCTGAAATCGACAAGCTCGTCGCGGCCAAGGCCGCGTGATCGATCGCGTTGGCTGCCACCATCGAGGGCCCGGGCTGCGGGCCCTCGCGCATGTCGGAACGTCGTGATGCAGCTCGAATATTTCAGGATGATCGACCGCGTGACCGGCTACGATTCGGCCGCACGGAAGATCCGGTGCGCATCGCAAGTCCCAACTGAAAGCCCCGTTTTCCAGGGACATTTCCCGAACTATCCGCTCGTTCCCGGCGTGCTCCTGATCGAGACGATGGCGCAAGCTGCCGGCCATCTGACGCTCGCGCAGGTGCGCTACGAGCAAATGGCCTTCCTCGTCGGCGTGAAGGACGCGAAGTTCCGGTCCTTCGTGCTGCCGGGGCGTCCGCTCGAGATTGAGGCAACGCTTGGACACGAAGGATCCGGCTTCACCGCGACGAAGGCGCGCGTCAGTTCCGGCGGCGAACGCATCTGCGAATGCGAGGTTCTGCTGAGGCTGATGCCGTTTCCGGCCCCGCACTTTCGCGAGACGATGCACGCCGAGGCCAAGCGCATCGGCATGCCCGCGGAGCTCTACGCGGCATGACGGCGTCACACGACCGCGATGCCGTGATCACGGGCATCGGCCTCGTCACCTCCATCGCCGAAGGCGGGGCTGCGAATCGCGACGCTTTGGCGGCAGGGGCGCATCCGCGCATCGACGAGGCCGCGACGCCCCCTTTCCCCGTTCATCCTCTCGTCGCGATCGATCTCGACAAGCAGATCCCGCGCAAGGGCGACCAGCGGCAGATGGAGCCATGGCAGCGTCTCGGCACATACGCCGCGGGGCTTGCTCTCGCCGATGCGGGCGTGGCGGGTAATCCGGCGCTGCTCGAGACCATGCACATGATCGTCGCCGCGGGGGGCGGGGAACGCGACATCGCCGTCGACGAAGCGATCATGACCGGTCTGCGCGATGCGCCCGAGAAAGGCGCCTATCTCAACGAGCGGTTGTCGAGCGATCTGCGGCCGACCTTGTTCTTGGCCCAACTGTCCAATCTCCTCGCCGGCAACATCTCGATCGTCCATGGCGTCACCGGCTCGTCGCGCACCTTCATGGGGGAGGAGGCGGCCGGCGCAGATACCCTGCGGACGGTCGTTGCGCGGATCGGGGCGGGGCAGGCCGACCTCGGCCTCGTCGGCGCGGCCTACTCGGCACCGCGCGCCGACATGCAGCTCACCTTCGCCGTCGGGGCGTCATGTCTCGCCGGGCCGTATCGCACGGTTTGGGACCGCGCGGACCATGGCGGCGGGATGATCCCCGGCTCGGCGGGCGCCTTTCTCGTGGTCGAATCGCGCGCGCATGCGCAAGCGCGGGGCGCGCGCATTATCGCGAAGATCGGAGCCGTCGCGTCCGACCGCACCGGGGCGGCGCCGGGCTCCGTGCGGGCAGCGCTCGACCGCCTCTGGGCGGGCCTTCGTCCCGGGCTTCACCCCACACCCGTGACGATCATGAGCGGCGCCACCGGATGCGAGCCGCCCACGCGCGAAGAGCGCGGCTTCCTGGACGCCGCGGTCTCCGAAAGGGAAACGATCATCCGCACACCCGGCAGTCTCCTTGGCCATGCCGTCGAAGCGGCACCGATCGTGAACGTGGCGCTGGCGGCTCTCGCCATCGAGGCGGGAACCATCTATCCGCCCTTCGATCCGAAGGATTCGCCGGCAGCACCGGCCGTTGCAGCGCCGGAGCAGATCGTCGTCACCAGCGTCGGGCATTGGCGCGGCGCCTGCCTCATTCTCGTCGAACGCGCGTGAGGACCAGGTATGGACTATCGTGATTCCAACGGCCGGCCGGTCGTCGCCGTTACGGGCATCGGTGTGGTTACCTCGCTCGGGGCCGGCAAAGCCGAGAACTGGACGAAGCTGACGAGCGGCGTCTCCGGCATCAAGCGCATCACACGCTTTGCGACCGACGGCCTGCGCACGCAGATCGGCGGAGCCGTCGACTTCGTGCTCGAGCCGCCATTTCCATCGGCAAAACTGTCGGCGAAGCTTGCCGAACTCGCGGCTGACGAAGCGATCACGCAAGCAAAGATCGGTACCCCCGGGGTCTTTCCAGGTCCTCTTTTCATCGCCGTGCCGCCGGTCGAGATGGAGTGGCTCGAGCGCGAGGCGCTGGCGCGGGCGGTCGATTCTCCGGACAAGGTGACCTACGCCGACCTTTGGCGCAGTGGCACGGCGGGCCGCCATGCCGATTGGTATCCGCACCTCATGTATGGCGGCGTCGCCGAGATGACGGCGGAGCGCTTCGGCACGCAAGGATCGCCGATCTCGCTCTCCACCGCCTGCGCCTCCGGCGCCAGTGCGATCCAACTCGGTGTCGAAGCAATACGGCGCGGCGAGACCGACGTCGCCCTTACGATCGGGACCGACGGCTCGATTCAGGCCGAGGCCTTGATCCGCTTCTCCTTGCTGTCCGCGCTGTCGACGCAGAACGACCCGCCCGAACGCGCGGCAAAACCGTTTTCCAAGAACCGGGACGGTTTCGTGATGGCCGAAGGCGGGGCAGCGCTCGTGCTCGAAAGCCTCGATCATGCGACGAAGCGCGGTGCCGAGGTTATCGGCATCGTCGCCGGGTGCGGCGAACGCGCGGACAGCTTCCACCGCACGCGCTCGAACCCCGACGGCAAGGCGATCGTCGCGGCAATCAAGAACGCGCTCGACGATGCCGGCATCGAGCCGGATGCGGTCGACTACATCAACGCGCACGGCACGTCGACGCCGGAGAACGACAAGATGGAGCACATGGCGTGCGCAGCCGTGTTCGGCGCGCGCATGCCCCGTCTGCCGATCTCGTCCAACAAGTCGATGATCGGCCACACGCTGACTGCGGCAGGTGCTGTCGAAGCGGTGTTTTCCCTGCTGACGATCCGCGACCAGGTGCTGCCGCCGACGATCAACTACAACGTCCCTGATCCCGCGCTGGCGCTGGATGTCGTGCCGTTCAAGGCCCGCGCGGCCAAGGTCTCGACGGTGATGTCCAACTCCTTCGGCTTCGGCGGGCAGAACGTGGCGCTCATCCTCGCCGCAGCGCCATGAGCGGCAAGGTTCTCGTCACGGGTGGTGCCAAGGGGATCGGCGCGGCGATCGTCACTGCGCTGGCGGCGGCCGGCTTCGACATTGTCTTGACCTTTCGGACGTCCGGGGCCGAAGCGGAGGCGGTGGCAAGCGACCTCCGTGCGAAGACCCCCGATCGGACGATCGCGGCGCGTCGTCTCGACCTTGCCGACGAGGCTGCCGTGACCGCCTTCGCCGAGACGGTGGCTGCGGAGGGGCCGTGGGCCGGCTTCGTCCACGTGGCGGGGCAAGCCTACGATACGCTTGCCGCCGTGCTCGACCCCGAGAAAGCGGCAGCGGTCATGCAGGTCAATCTGTTTGCGGCAATGCGCCTCGTCTCAGCTCTCGTCCGCGACATGACTCGGGCGCGCGCCGGGCGAATCGTGTTCGTCGGATCGGTGACAGCGGCACGCGCCAGTGTCGGCAATGCCGCTTATGCCGCGTCCAAGGCCGCGCTCGAGGCCTATGCCCGCACACTCGCGATCGAGTGCGCGCGCCGCGGCGTGACCGTCAATACGGTTGCGCCGGGTTTTGTCGCCACCGACATGATGGCACCCTACGCGGCCCACCGCGCCGGGATGGAGAGGCAGATCCCCGCCGGCCGCTTCGCCGAGCCGCAGGACATCGCGGGTGTCGTGGCCTTTCTCTTCTCGCCTGCGGCGAGCTACATCACCGGCACCACCCTCGTGGTCGATGGTGGCCTCTCGGCGCAGATCGGCGTCCACCGCAGGTAGGCCCGCCTGGACCCCGTCCGCTCCGTCCGCTATGAGGCGCTCCCCGTTTTTGACCGGACCTCGTCATGCGCGCCCTGCGCCTCCACGCCGAACGCGACCTCAAGCTCGACGACATCGCCGCGCCGCCGGCGCCCGCCGCCGGCGAAGTGCAAATCCGCGTCCGCGCCGTCGCGCTCAATCACATCGACGTCTGGGGCTTCCGCGGCATGGCCTTCGCCAAGCGTGCGCTGCCGATCGTCGTCGGAGCGGAAGCGGCGGGCGAGATCGTGGCTCTCGGCGAGGGCGTGTCCGGCCTTTCGATCGGGCAGGCGGTCGTCATGTACGGTGCGCTCACCTGCGGCCAGTGCCGCGCCTGCCGGGAGGGGCGCGACAACCACTGCGAGGCCGTCGCGGGCATCATGGGCTTCCACGTCGACGGCTTCGCGCGCGAGCTCATGAACATCCCGGCGCGTCTCGTCATCCCGGTCCCCACCGGCGTGTCCCTGGTCGAGGGGGCGTGCGCGCCGATCACCTTTTCCACCGTCGAGCACATGCTGTTCGACAACGCGAAGCTCGCGCGCGGGGAAACGGTCCTTGTCCATGCGGGCGGGTCCGGCATCGGCACGGCGGCGATCACGCTTGCCAAGGCCATCGGCGCGGCGGTGATCACGACGGTGGGTGACGAGGAGAAGGCCGCCAAGGCCAAGGCGCTCGGCGCCGACCACGCCATCAATTATCGCGAGACCCGCTTCGAGACGATCGTGCGCCGGCTCACCGGCAAGAAGGGCGTCGACGTCGTCTTCGAGCACACGGGCGCCGACACGTTCAACGGGTCGCTGCTCGCGCTGAAGCGCGGCGGGCGGCTCGTGACCTGTGGCGCGACATCGGGCGCAACGGTCCAGTTCAACCTGATGCAGCTGTTCCAGCAGCAGTATCGCATCATCGGCTCGTTCGGCGCGTCGATGCGCAACATCGGGGACGGCCTGCAGAAGATGGCGATCGGGCTGAAGCCGACCATCGACACCGAGGTTGCACTGGAGGATTTCGCGGAAGGCCTGGCCCGGCTCGAAAGCCGTCGCGTGTTCGGCAAGATCGTCGTGCGCTTATGATGGTGGTCCGGCGCGCCTTGGCGCTTCTCCGCAAGGCCGTGGTCGAAGTCGTCGACCTCGTCGTCGCGGCCGGCGCGGCAGCTCTCATGGCGCTCGTGCGGCTGGTGCCGGAGAGAACGGCGGCAAATGTCGCCGGCACCGTGGCGCGCGTCGTCGGCATGCGGCTGCCCGTGACGCGGCGCGTGGGGTTGCCGAATCTTAAACTCGCCTTTCCAGAGAAGTCCGAGGCCGAACATCGCGTGATCCTCGCGGAGTGCTGGGACAATCTCGGCCGCATCGCCGTCGAATACTGCCAGCTCGATCGCATCTGGGACTTCGATCCCAAGACCATGCGCGGCGACCGCGTCACCTTCAACGAAACCTCGCTCGCGCACTACGTTACGCTGCGCGACGACGGCAAGCCCGCGATCGTCATCGCGGCCCATCTGGCGAATTGGGAATTGCCGATGGTGGCCGCCGCGGCGCACGGCCTCGATGCGGCGGCGCTCTACCGCGCGCCCAACAATCGGTGGATCGCGCGTTGGGTGCGGGGGCAGCGCCGCGTCGCAATGGGCGAGCTCGTCACCTCACGTGCGGGCGCGGTCAATCGCTTGTCGCAGATCCTGGCGGAGAACCGTCACGTCGGCCTGCTCGCCGACCAGTACTTCTATGACGGCATCCGCGCGCCGTTCTTCGGCCACGACACGTTGAGCAATCAGATGTTCGCGCGTCTGGCCCGCATTCATGATTGTCCGGTGCATGCCGTCCGCGTGATCCGCTTGCCGGGCGATCGGTTCGAGCTCGAACTCACCGGCGCGCTCGATCTGCCGCGCGATGTGAGCGGTCGGGTCGATCCTGCCGGTGCCGTCGTCGTGATGAATGCGCTGTTCGAGCGGTGGGTGCGCGAGCATCCCGGCCAATGGCTGTGGCTCCACCGCAAATGGCGCGGCGATGACACCGTCACGCGCAAGGAAGCACGGCGCCGCGCCCGCGGCGCTTGATCGGCGCATTCAACCGCGGCGGCCGGCGCGGGGGCGCAGCTCGGGCCGCATGGCGCTGATCCACACCTCGAGGAAGTCGTCGAGGAAGCGCTTGAGTGGCGCATCGTGCAGCCAGCGCTTGTCGAGTTGCTCCGCGCGATCCTGGGCGCCGGGCAAGCCGAAGCGATGCGCGCCGCGCACGGTCCAACGATACATCATGGAGTGTGTCAGCTCGGGATGAAATTGAAGACCGTAGGCGCATGGCCCGACACGCATGGCCTGAACGGGGAAGTGCTCGCCTTCGGCAAGAACCGTTCCATCTCTCGGGCAGTCGAAGCCCTCCGTGTGCCATTGATAGACGTGGTCGGGCCACTCCATGAGAGCGCGGCCCGCGCACGTCGCGGTGATCGGGTGGTAGCCGACCTCGACGCGGCCTTCCGGATGCCGGTCGACCCGCGCGCCGAGATGCCGCGCCAGCATCTGCGCGCCGAGGCAGATGCCGAGGAACGGGGCCTCGTCGCGCAAGGGCACGCCGACCCAATCGATCTCGGCCTTGATGAAGTCGTCGGGATCGTTCGCGCTCATCGGTCCGCCGAAGATCGCGGCGCCAGCGTGGTCGGCCATCGTCTCGGGCAGCGGGTCGCCGAAGCGTGGTCGGCGGACATCGAGTGCGAAGCCGCGTGCTTCGAGCGCCTGGCCGACGCGGCCGGGCGACGACTGCTCCTGGTGCAGGATGATCAGAACCTTCGGGGACATCGGCAGGATTCGTTTCGGTCCGCATCTATCGCGCGGCGCCCAGCTGGTCCAGATGGAGGCTGGTCGGCGCCTGGCTCATGCCGGGGGGAGTTCCGGGACGTCGTAGGCCGATCCGGGCGGCAGCAGACGGAATCGCTCGCTGGGCACTGCGTGGGCGGTCAGCGCGGCGGCGAGCGCCATCGGCGGGGCATCGATCGCTTCGTCGGTCAATTGGAACGTGCCCCAATGATGAGCGATGGCATATGCGGCCCGGCAGTCGCGGAACGCGCGTACGGCTTCGTCCGGGTTCATGTGGGAATAGGTCATGAACCAGCGCGGCTCGTAGGCACCGATCGGCAGGATCGCCAGGCGGATGCGGGGAAAGCGCTCGGCGGCCAGCCGGAAGTAGTCGCCGCCGCCATAGCCCGAATCGCCGACGTGATAGATGCCGCCGTCCGGCGTATCAATGAGGAAGGCCGCCCACAGCGCCTTGTTGCGATCGAGGAGACCGCGCGCCGACCAGTGATGCATTTCCTTCAGATGCAGGGTGACGTCGCGCGACAGCCGCGTCGCCTGCCGCCAATCGAAGCTGTCGACGACGGCGTCAGGCACCGCGGCGCGGATGATCGCATCATTGCCGAGGGGTGTGACGATGCGCGGGCGGTCGCGGCGCGTGAGCCAAGCGAGCGTGGCCGTGTCGAGATGGTCGTAATGGTTGTGCGAGACGAGCACCGCGTCGATCGGCGGCAGATCGTCCAGGGTGACGCCTGGGGCGTTGACCCGCTTCGGGCCGGCGAAGGACACCGGCGAAGCGCGTTCCGACCAGACGGGATCGAGCAGGAGATTGAGCCCGCGCGTCTGAACGAGCAGGCTCGCGTGGCCGATCATGGTGGCGCGCAGCCGCGATCCCTCGACATGGCGCGGGGGACGATCGCGGCCGGCCGGTGCTGCCTCCGGCCAAGTTGCGCGGCCGCCGCCGAATTGCCAGCGCAGGAAGTCGGTGAAGCCTCGATGGGGCGGTTTGCCGGGGTTGAAGAAGGTTTCGCCGTTCCAGTGGTCGGAGGCCGGCCCGTCATAGTAGCGGGCTTGCGCGGCGGAGCGCAGGCCGAATGCCGCGCCGAGGCTCGTAGCGGCACCGGCGAGCCAGAGGAGGGCGCGTCGCGAGATCATGCGCGAGCATACACCGGGTGGCCCCCGGTTGAATCGCCGTCTCGCCGTGCGTGGTGCATCGGGCTATGGTCGGCGCAGCCGCAAGGGGGGTGTTCATGCGTGCGATGATGGTCGGAGTGGTAGGGTTCGGCCTTGCCGGATGCGTGGGCGTGGGGGTCGAGCGCGCCCCGGCCGTGCCCGTCGCGACCGTGCAGACGCAAGCGCTGCCGCCGGTTGGGGCTGCACCGGCGCCAGCGACGGCGACCCCGGCGGGGCCCGCGCCCGCCGCTCCAGCTTTCACGCCGATGACGCCGCAAGACATTCCCGGCGAATGGACGACATCCGATCGTCAGGGCAGCACGCAATGCCGGCTGACGCTTGGGCCCGTTCCGCGCGGAAGCGGCCCGGCGCGCGCCGAAACGCAGGGATGCGGCTCGGACGAACTCGTGCGTGTCGCCGGCTGGCAGAGTCGTGGCGTCGACATCATGCTCGTCGACGCGCGCGGCGCGCCGTTGATCCTGCTGCGCCCCGCAAGCCGCAACCGCTACGAGGGCACGGGCCTTTCACGCGAAGCCTTTACGATTACTCGGTGATCAGATGTCGACGCTGCCGCTTCTCGAGGATCGCGATCTGCCTCCTGCCGCCGCCGCGGTGTTCGCGGACATCCGCGCGACCCGCAAGTCCGACTTCGTCAACAATTTCTGGCGAGCGCTCGCGCACGATCCCGTTCTCCTGAAACGGACCTGGGAGAGCGTGAAGGAGGTGATGCGGCCCGGCGCTCTCGATGCGAAGACGAAGGAGATGATGTACCTCGCCGTGTCGATCGCCAATGCTTGCGAGTATTGCATCCGTTCGCATACTGCAGCCGCGCGCGCGAAGGGCATGACCGACGCCGAGTTCACCGAGCTTCTGGCGGTCGTCGGTATGGCCTCGGAGACGAACCGCCTGGCGACGGGGCTGCAAGTGCCGGTTGATCCGGCGTTCATGGCATCTCGAAAATGAAGAAGGCCGGCCGACAAGGTCGGCCGGCCGGGCAGGTTGGCGGGTTCCAGGGCGAGCGCTGCCGGCGATCGCCGTTCAGCGGTCGTTGGCGGGGGCGACCACCGGCGCGCCGCGGTCGATTGGCGCACGCTGGCCGACGAACTGGGCGCGGCTCGGGGCCGCGAGGCTGCCGGCGCTCGACGCCTGGGTCAGCGCCAGCATCGAGTCGCGGACATAGTTGTCACGGCCTTCGGCGAAGGCGGGGCCGGCGAGCATGGCAAGGAGAGCGAACGAGGTGAGAACGGTCTTCATGGCGGTCATCTCCAAGGGTTGTCGTTTCGGGGCATCGATCGGCGTCCTATTGGCGGGGCCGTCGTTCGATGACATGAGAGGTAGCCCCGGCCGTGCGCCGTGCACATTGGGAAAGCTCGACGGCAAGAATGTGCAATTATGCACAGTAACAAACGCTTCAGTGACGCATCCGTGAGAATTTGCTCACCAAGACGTGAGCGTCGTTCACGTGCGCTTCACCGTTCGGCTGCATCCGCGCGGGCGGCAGCCGTGTGACGCCGGCCGCGTCTTGAGCGCGGGCGCGAGGCTTGCTCGCGTCCCGGCTCCCCGATATCGACGCGACGGCAGCTCCGGCGCTTCGCGCTTTGAACAACCCCTCTCCCCGACGATGACAGTGATTGCCGAACGTTACGAAGCGCTGGTGCGCGAGGGCTCGATCGAGCGCGACCCGGCGCAGGTGGCGGCGGTCGTGCGGCTCGATGGGCTTCTTGATGTCCTCGTCAACCAAAAGCCCGACAAGGGTCGCAGCCTCCTCGGCCGCCTGTTCGGCGGCGGCGCTCCGGATGAGCCGACCAAGGGCCTCTACATCTGGGGCGAGGTCGGCCGCGGCAAGACCATGCTGATGGACCTGTTCTTCGGCGCCGTCCCCCTCCCCTTCAAGCGGCGTGTGCACTTCCACGCCTTCATGGCGGAGGTGCACGAGCGCGTTCACGACTTCCGTCAGCGCCTCAAGCGCGCGGGGGTGGCGGGGGACGATCCGATCGCGCCGGTCGCGGCCGATATCGCGCGCGAGACCCGCCTGCTGTGCTTCGACGAATTCGCCGTGACGGACATCGCCGACGCCATGATCCTCGGCCGCTTGTTCACGCAGCTTTTCGGGCAGGGCGTCGTGATGATCGCAACCTCGAATGTTGCGCCGGACCGTTTGTACGAAGGCGGCCTGCAGCGCGCGAATTTCCTGCCGTTCCTGAAGCTGCTCGGGGAGCGCGTGGATGTCATCCATCTGGCCGCGCGGACCGACTTTCGTCTCGAGAAGCTCGAAGCCGTCGAGGTCTGGCATGCACCCCTCGATGCGGCGGCGGATGCAGCCATGGACGCGGCCTGGGTGCGGGTGTCGGGCGGTCACGACCACGGCGAAACGCTGAAGGTCAAGGGTCGCGACGTGGCCGTGCCGCGTGCGGCCATGGGCGCTGCGCGCTTTGCCTTCGCCGATCTGTGCGGGCGCCCCCTCGGCGCGTCCGATTACCTCGCGCTCGCGCGCCGCTTCCACACCCTGGTGATCGATCGCATCCCGGTCATGACCGCTGCGCAGCGCAACGAGGCGCGCCGCTTCATCACCTTGATCGATGCCCTCTATGATCACGGCTGCAAGCTGGTCGCCTCGGCCGCCGCGGCGCCGCATGCCCTCTACACGGCCGAGGACGGCAAGGAGGCCTTCGAGTTCCGCCGCTGCGCCTCGCGGCTGATCGAGATGCGCTCTCACGACTATCTCGCCGCGCCGCACGTGCTCGCCGGGGAGGGATCGTTCATCGCGGTCGAAACGTGAGCTGCGCGAGCAGCGGCTGATCCTGACCGGAGCCACACGCCTTTCGGCCGTCTTGCACCGCAACACAGGGCGGGCTAGGGGAACCGCCGTCTCGGGCCGGTCGGGCGCAACGCCCTGTGCTCGCAATCGGGGATATCGGACACCATGGCGCGCAGCAAGATCGCGTTGATCGGGGCCGGCCAGATCGGCGGCACTCTCGCTCACCTCGTCGGCCTCAAGGAACTGGGCGACGTCGTCCTCTTCGACATCGCGGAAGGCGTGCCGCAGGGCAAAGGGCTCGACATCGCCGAGTCCGGGCCGGTCGATGGCTTCGACGCGAAGTATGTTGGCACGCAGGACTACAAGGACATCGTCGGCGCCGACATAGTGATCGTGACGGCCGGCGTGCCGCGCAAGCCGGGGATGAGCCGCGACGATCTCCTCGGCATCAATCTGAAAGTGATGGAAGCGGTTGGCAACGGCATCAGGACCTATTGCCCGAACGCCTTCGTCATCTGCATCACCAACCCGCTCGATGCGATGGTTTGGGCCTTGCAGAAGTTCTCCGGCCTGCCGCCGCACATGGTCGTCGGCATGGCGGGCGTGCTGGATTCCGCGCGCTTCCGCCACTTCATCGCCGAGAAGGTCGGCGTGTCGGTCGAGGACGTGCAGGCCTGCACGCTCGGCGGCCACGGCGACGACATGGTGCCGCTCGTGCGCTATTCCTCGGTCGGTGGCGTGCCCCTGCCCGATCTCGTGAAACTCGGCTGGATCACGCAGGCCGACCTCGACGCGATGGTGAAGCGGACCCGCGGCGGCGGCGGCGAAATCGTCGCGCTCCTCAAGACGGGCTCGGCCTTCTATGCCCCGGCGGCATCGGCGATCGCCATGGCGGAGAGCTATCTGAAAGACAAGAAGCGCATGCTTCCCTGCGCCGCGCTCTTGACCGGGCAGTACGGCGTCAACGGTCTCTATATCGGCGTGCCCGTGGTGATCGGGGCAAGCGGCGTCGAGAAGATCGTCGAACTCGACCTCAACGCCGACGAGAAAGCCATGATGGCGAAGTCGATCGCCTCCGTGCAGGGGCTGGTCGACGCATCGAAGGCGCTCGCGCCGCAACTCGCCTGATCATCTCCGCCCGCAACGCAGGACAGACGCATGAACGTCCATGAGCATCAGGCAAAAGACGTCCTGAAAGGCTTCGGTGTGCCGGTGTCGAAAGGCCTCGTCGCCTTCACGGCCGACGAGGCCTTCAAGGCCGCGAGGGACTTGCCCGGGCCTCTCTACGTGGTGAAGTCGCAGATCCACGCCGGCGGGCGCGGCAAGGGCAAGTTCAAGGAGTTGCCGGCGGACGCAAGGGGCGGCGTGCGGCTCGCCAAGTCGCCGGACGAGGTGCGCCAGAACGCCGAGGAGATGCTGGGCAACACGCTTGTCACCGTGCAGACGGGGCCGGGCGGGCGCGTCGTGCGTCGCATCTACATCGAGGACGGCTCCGACATCGCCAAGGAATACTACCTGTCGATGCTGGTCGACCGCGCGAGCTCGCGCATCCAGGTGGTCGCGTCGACCGAAGGCGGCGTGAACATCGAAGAGGTGGCGCACGAGACCCCGGAGAAGATACTCACCTTCACCATCGATCCGGCGACGGGGATCATGCCGCATCACGGCCGCGCGCTCGTGCGCGGCCTGAAGCTCGCGGGCGATCTCGCCAAGCAAGCGCCGAAGCTGCTCTCGAACCTCTACAACGCCTTCGTCTCGACCGACATGTCGATGCTCGAGGTCAATCCCCTGATCGCGACCAAGGACGGGCAGCTGCGCTGTCTCGACGCCAAGGTGTCGTTCGACGACAATGCGCTCTACCGGCATCCGGAGATCCAAGCGCTGCGCGACGTTACCGAAGAGGACGAGAAGGAGATCGAGGCGTCGAAGTTCGACCTCTCCTATATCGCCCTCGATGGCACCATCGGCTGCCTCGTCAACGGCGCCGGCCTGGCCATGGCGACCATGGACATCATCAAGCTCTACGGCGAGCAGCCGGCGAACTTCCTCGACGTCGGCGGCGGCGCGTCCAAGGAGAAGGTCACGGCGGCCTTCAAGATCATCACCGCCGATCCGAAGGTGAAGGGCATCCTCGTCAACATCTTCGGCGGCATCATGAAGTGCGACATCATCGCCAACGGGGTGATCGCGGCCGTGCAGGAGACGGGGCTCAAAGTACCGCTCGTCGTGCGGCTCGAAGGCACCAACGTCGATCTCGGCAAGGAGATCATCCGCAATTCCGGTTTGAACGTGATCGCCGCCGACGATCTCGACGATGCGGCGGCCAAGATCGCGGCGGCGGTGAAGGGGAAGTGAGCCGAAGCCGAGCAGGTCGCGATGTTGCTGACGCACACAGTTTCGCGTAAACTGTGTGCGTTGGAGGGGCCAAATGGCCAAGAACATCACGCTCGCGATTGACGACGAGATTCTCGAGAAGGTCCGAATCGTGGCCGCTAAACGGAAAACGACGGTCAACGGCTTGGTACGAGACCATCTCCGCTGGATCGCACGAGGCGAAGACGAGACGCGGCGCGCCCTCGCGGAGTTGCGGGCGATGAGCAATTCGACGAAAGCGCGCCTCGGTCCTGGTTGGCGCTTCGACCGAGACGGCACGCATGATCGTTGATGCCTTCCTCGACACGAATATCCTGCTCTATGCAGCCGCCGGGCGACATGACGCCTCAGAGAAGTGCGAGATGTCGTTGCAGCTGATCGAGGACGCGAACTTCGGTTTGTCGGGGCAAGTTCTATCGGAGTTCTACAACAATGCGACCCGCAAGCTCGCGGTGCCTCTGACCCCCGACGAGGCGAGCGACTGGGTCGTGAGGCTTGCCCGCGTTCCGACGGTGCCCGTCGATGCCGAGCTCGTGCAGGCGGGAATTGTCGCGAGCCGTCGCTATCAGCTCTCCTATTGGGACGGCGCGGTCGTCGCGGCCGCGCAGCGTCTCGGCGCGCCGGTGCTCTACACCGAAGACCTGAATCACGGGCAAGCCTACGGGTCGGTCCGCGTCGTCAATCCATTCCGAGACCAGTGAGACTTCAACGCCATGCCAATTCTGATCGACGCGAACACCAAGGTTATCTGCCAGGGCCTCACCGGCGCGCAGGGCACCTTCCACACGCAGCAGGCGATCGCCTACGGCACCAAGATGGTCGGCGGGGTGACGCCTGGCAAAGGCGGCCAGGCCCACGCCGAGACAGGCTTGCCGGTGTTCGACTCGGTCGCCGAGGCCAAGGCCAAGACCGGCGCGGATGCGACCGTGATCTACGTGCCGCCGCCCTTCGCCGCGGATGCGATCTGCGAGGCGATCGACGCGGAGATCCCGCTTGCGGTGTGCATCACCGAAGGCATTCCGGTGCTCGACATGGTCAAGGTGAAGCGCGCGCTCACCGGTTCGAAGACGCGCCTCATCGGGCCGAACTGCCCTGGCGTGATGACGGCGGGGGCGTGCAAGATCGGCATCATGCCGGGCAACATCTTCAAGAAGGGTACGGTCGGCATCGTCTCGCGCTCGGGCACGCTCACCTACGAGGCCGTGTTCCAGACGACCAATGAGGGCCTCGGCCAGACGACGGCGGTCGGCATCGGCGGCGATCCGGTGAAGGGCACCGAGTTCATCGACGTGCTCGAGATGTTCCTTGCGGATCCCGAGACGAAATCCATCATCATGATCGGCGAGATCGGCGGTGACGCGGAAGAGAAGGCGGCCGAATTCCTCGCTTCGGAAGCGAAGAAGGGGCGCAAGAAGCCGATGGCCGGCTTCATCGCCGGCGTCACCGCGCCCCCCGGCCGCCGCATGGGCCACGCCGGCGCCATCACTTCAGGTTCGGCGGGAACCGCCGAAGGCAAGATGGAGGCGATGCGTGAGGCGGGCATCGCGGTCTCTCCGTCGCCCGCCCGCCTCGGCAAGACGCTGGTCGAGGTCCTCAAGCGCTGATGGCGGATCGCGCGCGAGCCCTGTGGATCGAGGCTGCGGGGCGCGCGCTCATCCGCGACGAGGTCTTGGCGGCGCCGGGTCCCGGCGAGGTTCGCGTCCGCACCGTCTTCTCCGGCGTCAGCCGTGGTACCGAGAGTCTCGTCTTCCATGGCCGCGTGCCGCCGAGCGAATACGAGCGCATGCGCGGGCCGAACATGGCCGGCGCATTTCCCTTCCCGGTCAAGTACGGCTACTGCGCGGTCGGCGTGGTCGAAACGCCGGGCCATGCGCTCGACGGTGCCACGGTCTTCGCGCTCCATCCGCACCAGACGGCATTCAACGTCGCGCCCGGCTGGCTCGCGCGGGTGCCGGACGGGGTGCCGTCGGCGCGGGCGGTGCTCGCGGCGAACATGGAGACGGCGCTCAATGCGGTGTGGGATGCCGGCGTCGGACCTGGCGATCGCGTCGCGGTGGTCGGCGCGGGCGTCGCCGGCTGCCTCGTTGCGCATCTTGCGGCGCGCATGCCCGGCACAGCGGTCGTGCTCGTCGACATCGACCCGGCCAAGGCCGAGATCGCGGCGGCGCTGGACGTGACCTTCGCGGCTCCGGCCGATGCGCCGACGGGCTGCGACGTAGTGGTGCACACCTCTGCGACGGCCGCGGGCCTCGATACCGCGCTTTCCCTTGCCGGGTTCGAGGCGACGGTGGTGGAACTGTCCTGGTTCGGCGAGGGCCGGCAGGCGATTGCGCTCGGGGATGCGTTCCATTCGCAACGCTTGACGTTGCGGTCGAGCCAGGTCGGGTCCGTATCGCCGTCGCGGCGCGCGCGCTGGCCGCATGCGCGCCGTCTTGAAAAGGCGCTGGACCTCCTCGCGGATGCGCGCCTCGACGCTCTCCTGCCGTCCTCGATCGCCTTCGAAGCGCTTCCGGACAAGCTGGCCCAGGTGCTGGCGCCCGGCAGCGGCGTGCTGTGCCAGCTGGTGAGTTACGATCTCACGGATACGTGACTCCGGCTTCCCCAAGCGTCGCGAGTGGCCAGCGCGGGCGACCCTTGCAAAAGCCAAATGGCGAGGTCATACACCAGCCGCAGCGAGACGGCCGCGGGATGATCCCCGGGGCCCGTATCGAAACACCAGTTCGGGGGGTGCGTGAAAGGCCTCCCGCGGGGGATTTCATGCGCCAAGACCACCTTCTCACGTCGTTCCTGTACGGCGGGAACGCCGCTTACATCGAACAGCTGCAAGCCCGCTACGACGCCGACCCGAACTCCGTCGATGCTTCCTGGCAGGAATTCTTCCGCAGCCTTGCCGACAACCCC
Organism: Pseudomonadota bacterium; assembly: GCA_041694995.1. Classification (GTDB taxonomy): domain Bacteria; phylum Pseudomonadota; class Alphaproteobacteria; order Rhizobiales; family UBA4765; genus Raskinella. Next base: position 31,273 of record JBGFRS010000028.1, read on the forward strand.
TCCGACGTTTCGAAGAACGCGCGCGGAGCCGCTTGGAAGCGGTCCGGCTGGCCGATTGCAGGCAATGGCGAACTCGTCGCCGCGCTCGACGGCCAATGGCCGGAGGTCGAGAAGAAGATCGGCGACAAGCTTGCCGCAAGAATGGCCAAGGCCGGCGCGCCGCTCGATCCCGCGCAGCTGCAGGCCGCGACCCGCGACTCGATCCGCGCGATCTTCATGATCCGCGCCTACCGCGCGCGCGGCCATTTCCATGCCGATCTCGATCCCTTGAAGATCGATCCGCCGAAGCCGGAACCCGAACTCGATCCCGCCTCCTATGGATTCGGTCCGAGCGATCTCGACCGCCCGATCTTCATCGACAACGTGCTCGGTCTCGAGTTCGCGTCCGTGCGCCAGATGGTCGAGATTCTGCGGCGGACCTATTGCTCGACGCTCGGGATCGAGTTCCTGCACATCTCGGAGCAGGATCAGAAATCCTGGCTGCAGGAGCGGATCGAAGGGCCCGACAAGGGCGTGACCTTCACGCGCGAAGGCAAGCGCGCGATCGTGCGCAAGCTCATCGAGACCGAAGGGTTCGAGAAGTTCCTCGACGTCAAATACACCGCGACGAAGCGTTTTGGCCTCGACGGTGGCGAGTCGATGATTCCGGCGCTTGAGCAGATCATCAAGCGCGGCGGCAATCTCGGCGTCAAAGAGATCGTCATCGGCATGGCGCATCGCGGGCGGCTGAACGTCCTGACCCAGGTGATGTCGAAGCCGCACCGCGCGCTGTTCCACGAGTTCAAGGGCGGCTCCTTCGCGCCGGACGACGTCGAGGGCTCGGGCGACGTGAAGTACCACCTCGGCGCGTCGTCGGATCGGGAATTCGACGGCAACAAGGTGCATCTGTCGCTCACCCCGAATCCATCGCATCTCGAAATCGTCGATCCGGTCGTTCTCGGCAAGGTGCGCGCCAAGCAGGATCAGCATGGCTGCACGCCGGAGGATCGCACGGCGGTCCTGCCGCTCCTCATCCACGGCGATGCGGCCTTCGCCGGCCAAGGCGTGGTCGCGGAGTGTTTCGGGCTGTCCGGCCTCAAGGGTTACCGCACGGGCGGGTCGGTCCACTTCATCGTGAACAACCAGATCGGTTTCACGACCTATCCGCGCTATTCGCGGTCCTCGCCCTATCCATCCGACGTCGCCAAGATGATCGAAGCGCCGATCTTCCACGTGAACGGCGATGATCCCGAGGCGGTCGTCTACGCCGCCAAGGTCGCGACCGAGTTCCGCCAGAAGTTCCAGAAGCCGGTCGTCATCGACATGTGGTGCTATCGCCGCTTCGGGCACAATGAGACGGACGAGCCGGCGTTCACGCAGCCGCTCATGTACAAGAAGATCCGCAGCCATCCTACAACGCAGCAAATCTACGCCGATCGGCTGGTTGCGGAAGGCACCGTCACACCGGATGAAATCGAGGCGTGGAAGGCCGAGTGGCGGGCGCATCTCGACGCGGAGTTCGAAGCGGGCCAGGCCTTCAAGCCCAATCGCGCCGAATGGTATGATGGCAAGTGGGCAGGGCTCGGGCCGGCCGGCGACGTCAACGACGCGCGGCGCGGCAAGACCGGCGTCGATCTGGCGATCCTGCACGACATCGGCACGCGCATCACCGAAGTGCCCAAAGGATTCGCCGCCCACAAGACCATCGAGCGCTTCATGGCGAATCGCCGCAAGGTGATCGAGACCGGCGAGGGTATCGATTGGGCGACCGGCGAAGCGCTCGCCTTCGGCTCCCTCCTGCGCGAGGGCCACGTCGTGCGGCTGTCGGGACAGGACTGCGAACGCGGAACCTTCTCGCAGCGCCACTCCGTCATCATCGATCAAGACACCGAGGCGCGCTACACGCCGCTGCAAAAGGTGGCGGACAAGCAGGGCCGGTTCGAGGTGATCAATTCGATGCTGTCGGAAGAAGCCGTGCTCGGCTTCGACTACGGCTACTCGCTTTCCGAGCCGAACGCGCTCGTGTGCTGGGAAGCGCAGTTCGGGGACTTCGCGAACGGGGCGCAGGTGCTGTTCGACCAGTTCATTTCATCAGCTGAACGCAAATGGTTGCGTGCCTCCGGGCTCGTCTGCCTGCTGCCGCACGGCTATGAGGGACAGGGGCCGGAGCACTCCTCCGCGCGCCTCGAGCGCTTCCTGCAAATGTGCGCGGAAGACAACATGCAGGTCGCCAACTGCACGACGCCGGCAAACTACTTCCACATCCTGCGGCGCCAATTGAAGCGCGACTTCCGCAAGCCGCTCATCCTGATGACGCCGAAGTCGCTCTTGCGGGCGAAGCGGTGCACCTCGCGCATCGACGAGTTCGGACCGGACTCGACGTTCCACCGGCTCTTGTGGGACGACGCGCAACTCCTCCCGAACGAGAAGATCAAGCTGAAGGCCGACGCAAAGATCCGCCGCGTCGTGATGTGCTCGGGCAAGGTTTACTACGACCTCTACGAAGAGCGCGAGAAGCGCGGCGTCGACGACGTCTACCTCCTGCGCATCGAACAGCTCTATCCGTTCCCGGTGCGATCGCTCATGGCGGAGCTGCCGCGCTTCAAGAGCGCCGACATGGTGTGGTGCCAGGAAGAGCCGAAGAACATGGGCGCGTGGAGCTTCGTCGAGCCCTATCTCGAATACGTGCTCGGCCAGGTCGGGGCGAGGAAGAAGCGCGTGCGTTACGCGGGCCGCGCGGCTGCGGCTGCGACCGCGACCGGCCTCATGTCGAAGCACACGGCGCAGCTCAACAACCTGCTCGAAGAAGCTCTCGGTGAGTAGGGGATCGTCTCCTCTCGCCGCCTTTGATCCCCTTCGCCTCACTAAGCTTTTCCAAGGACGATCCCATGGCCACTGAAATCCGCGTGCCTACCCTCGGCGAGAGCGTGACCGAAGCGACCATCGGCAAATGGTTCAAGAAGCCGGGCGAGGCGGTGAAGGCGGACGAGCCGGTGGTCGAGCTGGAGACGGACAAGGTCACGGTCGAGGTGCCGGCGCCGGCCGCGGGCGTTCTGGCCGAGATCCTGGTCAAGGAAGGCGAGACCATCAAGGTCGGCGGCCTGCTCGGTTCAATCGCGGCGGGTGCCGCTGCCGCAGCCCCGGCGGCGAAGGCGGAAGCGGCCAAGCCGGTCGCGCCTGCTCCCGCGCCGGCGAAAGCCGCACTCGATCACGGTCCCGCCGTCGCGCGCATCGCGACGGAGAGCGGCGTCGCGCCGCCGGCCTCGGGCTCGGGCAAGGATGGGCGCGTGACCAAGGGCGACATGCTCGAGGCCGTCGCACGCGCGCAGATCGCTCCCGCCCCGGCCTCCGCGGCACCGATTGCCGTGCGCGCGCCCTCGCCGGTGGACGATGCCGCCCGCGAGGAACGCGTCAAGATGACGAAGCTCCGCCAGACCATCGCGCGGCGCCTCAAGGATGCGCAGAACACGGCTGCCATGCTCACCACCTTCAACGAGGTCGACATGAGCGCGGTGATGGGCTTGCGCACGCAGTACAAGGATCTGTTCGAGAAGAAGCACGGTGTGAAGCTTGGCTTCATGGGCTTCTTCGTGAAGGCGTGCGTGCAGGCGCTGAAGGAGATACCGGCCGTCAACGCCGAGATCGACGGCACCGACATCATCTACAAGAACTACTACCACATCGGGGTTGCGGTCGGCACCGACAAGGGTCTCGTCGTGCCTGTGGTGCGCGATGCCGATCACCTGTCGATCGCCGGCATCGAGAAGACCATCGCCGATTTCGGCAAGCGCGCGCGCGACGGCCAGCTCAAGATCGAGGAGATGCAGGGCGGCACCTTCACCATCTCGAATGGCGGCGTCTATGGCTCGCTGATGTCGACGCCAATCCTCAACGCACCGCAATCGGCCATCCTCGGCATGCACAAGATCCAGGAGCGGCCGATGGTGGTTGGCGGCAAGATCGAGATCCGTCCGATGATGTATCTCGCGGTCTCCTACGATCACCGCATCATCGACGGCAAGGAGGCCGTCACCTTCCTCGTGCGCATCAAGGAAGGCCTTGAAGATCCGGCACGGCTCGTCATGGACCTATGAGGGTTCCATGCCGCCAGCGCTCGACATTCGTGAAGACGATCTCAGCGGAGAGGCGACGCAGGGCCTCATCCGCTTGCACCTGGCCGGCATGCATGCCTCATCGCCGCCCGGGCATGTCTTCGCGCTCGACCTGTCGGGCTTGAAGCGTCCCGATGTGACACTGTGGACGGCGTGGTCTGGTGATCGCGTGGCGGGGATGGGCGCGCTCAAGGCGGTCGGTGATGGCGTTGGTGAAATCAAGTCGATGCGCACGCATCCCGATTTCGCGCGGCAAGGCGTCGGTGCCGCGCTCCTCGAACACATCATCGCGGTCGCGCGCGGGCGCGGGTATCGGCGCCTTAGCCTCGAAACGGGGAGCGGCTCGGCATTCGACGCCGCGCTCGCGCTCTACCGCAAGCGCGGTTTCGTGGACGGCGCGGCCTTCGGCGATTATGTGAAAAGCGACTTCAATCAGTTCCTCCATCTCGATCTGTAGCGGCCCTGGCGGCCGCCCTCCCGCGAGCGTCTCATGTCCTATGATCTCGTCGTCATCGGTTCGGGCCCCGGCGGCTATGTCTGCGCCATTCGCGCCGCGCAACTCGGCCTCAAGGTTGCCTGCGTCGAGAAGCGGCCGACCTATGGCGGCACTTGCCTCAACATCGGCTGCATTCCCTCGAAGGCGTTGCTGCATGCCTCCGCGCTGTTCGAGGAAGCGGGCCATGGCTTCGCCGACTTCGGCATCGTCGTGCCGAAGCCCAAGCTCGACCTCAAGGCGATGATGAAGCACAAGGATGACACGGTCGCGGCCAATGTCAGCGGCGTCGCCTTCCTGTTCAAGAAGAACAGGATCGACGGCATCATCGGCACGGGCCGAATCTTTGCGCCGGGCCAGGTCGAGGTCACGGCCGCCGACGGCAAGGCGACGACGCTTGAGACCAGGGCGATCGTGATCGCGACTGGCTCCGACGTCGCGACGCTGCGCGATGCCAAGGGCAACCCCATCGAGATCGACGAGAAGGTTGTCGTCTCGTCGACAGGCGCCCTCGAGCTCGACAAGGTGCCGGGCCACATGGTCGTCGTCGGCGCCGGCGTCATCGGTCTCGAGATGGGTTCGGTGTGGCGCCGGCTCGGGGCGGATGTGACCGTGATCGAGTATCTCGACCGCTGCCTTGCCGGCATGGACGCCGAGGTCGCCAAGCAGTTCCAGCGCATGCTGGAGAAGCAGGGCATGACCATCCACCTCTCCTCGAAGGTGACCGCCGTCGAGAAGGTCAAGAAGGGTGCCAGGGTGGCGTTCGAACCGGTCGCCGGCGGCGATGGCAAGACGATCGAGGCCGACGTGGTGCTGATCGCGACCGGGCGCGTGCCCTACACGCAGGGCCTTGGGCTCGAGGCCGTCGGCGTTGCGCTCGACGAGCGCAAGCGCGTCAAGATCGACGCGCATTTCCGGACGAATGTGCCAGGCATCTACGCCATCGGCGACGTGGTCGCGGGCCCGATGCTCGCGCACAAGGCCGAGGACGAAGGCATGGCCTGCGCCGAGATCATCGCGGGCAAGGCGGGCCATGTGAATTACGGCGTCATCCCCAACGTCGTGTACACGCATCCCGAGGTCGCCGCGATCGGCAAGACGGAAGAGGAGCTCAAGGCGGCCGGGGTCGCCTATGCCGTCGGTAAATTCCCCTTCACGGCGAATGGGCGCGCGCGCGCCAATCGAACGACGGACGGCTTCGTCAAATTCCTCGCGGATAAGGCGACCGACCGGGTTCTCGGCTGTCACATTGTTGGCACAGGCGCGGGCGACATGATTCACGAAGTCGCCGTGCTCATGGAGTTCGGCGGCTCGTCGGAGGACTTGGCGCGCACGTGCCACGCCCACCCGACGATGTCGGAGGCCGTCCGCGAGGCCGCGCTCGCGGTCGAGAAGCGGGCCATTCACATCTGAGCGACGCCACCTGCCGGAAACATGAGGCGGCTAAGCGCGTAGCGAGCAGAAGGGGGACCAGCATGTCCATGAATCTCGAGAACCTGCCGAAGCTGGACAAGTACGGCGTCGCCGACAAGATCATCCCGTTCGTGCCGACGCTCGCCCTAATTTATCTCGTGCTGGCGGCGGTCGGCGCGGTATTCGCCTTCCTCGCCTCGTTCTTCACCCTGTCGGTCGCCGGCATGATCGGCTCGGTCGCAACCCTCGCCATGGCGGCCGTCGGCTATGCCGCGTTGATCATGCTCCACCGCATCTATACGCGCGTCGTCGGCGGAGGCTGAGGTCGAGTTCTCCGCCACCGCGCATTGAAGGGCAGATCACGTTCCTTCACCGCGGGACGCGATGAAGACCTTCCTTGTCAAGGCCCTTGAACTCATCGCCTCGAGGCGTGGTTCGCGACCGAGGGCGGCACGGGAGGTTTCGCCCGAGGTTTCGCCCGCGCGCGCGGATGGGCTGGCGGATCGATGACCACGACCCGGAAGTGGGCTGGTTTCGCCCGCGCGCGCGGATGGGCTGCTTCGTAGGCCGCCAACAGGTGGGCCGTATCGACGGCCGTGTAGGCCTGCGTCGTCGACAGCGAGGCGTGGCCCAACAATTCCTGGATGGCGCGGAGGTCGCCACCGCGCGCGAGGAGATGCGTCGCGAAGGAGTGCCGCAGGGCGTGCGGCGTGGCCGATGCCGGCAGGTTCAAGGCGCCGCGCGCGCTCTCGACGGCGCGCTGCACGATGCGCGGCGACAGCGGGCCGCCCTTCTCCCCTACGAAGAGCGGCCCCGCGTCCGGGAGGGGGAACGGGCAGGCGTCCACATAGGTTCGAAGCGCGGCTTGCACGGCCGGGATCACCGGCACCATCCGCGTCTTGCCGCCTTTTCCGGTGACCGTTACCGCATCGCTCGCGAGTGGCGCGGCCGCACGCGAGAGGCTGAGCGCCTCCGCGATGCGCAGACCGCACCCATAGAGCAGCGCCAGCACCGCCGCATCGCGCGCGAGAACCCAGGCCGGCCGCTCTTCCCCCGCACGATACTTTTGCGCGACGAGATCGCGCGCGGACGGCACGGCGATCGGACGCGGAAGCCGCCTCGGCACCTTCGGCGCACGCAGGAGGCCGACGGCTGGAATGTCTCCGCGGCCGGACTTCACCAGAAAGCGGGCAAAGGCGCGCAGCGTCGAATGGGCGACCGCCAACGTGCGTGGGGCAGCGCCGCCCTCCCGGCGTGTTGCCAGGAAGCCGCGCAGGTCGCCAGGCGTGGCCGCGCGGAGATCGGCGAGCGCCGGCGGGCCACCGACGTGATGCGCGAAGAAGACGAGGAACTGGGACAGCGTGCGGCCGTACATCTCGAGCGTTTTCGCCGCGAGCCGTCGTTCGCTGCCGAGATGCGCGAGCCAATCCTCGGCCGCCGCGCGCGTGTCGTGCGCCACGGGCAGGTCGATGGGAAAGGAGAATGGTGGCACGGGCATGCGCGCATCGTGCCGCTTAGGCGTATGCTCGTCGTTAACGTGACTTCACGTCACGAAGCCGCTCGTCCTGAGGAAGCTGTAGGCCTGGACGATGTCGCGGAAGCGGTCCTCCATGGCGCGGTCGCCGCCATTGGCATCCGGGTGAAAGCGCTTCACCAGCGCCTTGTAGCGCGCCTTGATCTCCTCCGCGCTCGCCGTGACCTCGAGATCGAGCGTCATGAAGGCCTTGCGCTCGGCCGCGCGCACGGCTGGTCGCGCGCGCTCCATCTCTGGCGTCTCGCGCGTGCCCACATGCGGCCCGAAGCCCGCCTCGCGGAAGAACTGGAAGGGGTCGGCGACGCGCGGGCCGCGGAACTCCCCCTCGGCCCACGGGTTCGTCTGACCGTCGGCAGTTCCCGGCGTCCCGTTGCGGCGCCAGGCATTGACGCCCATCGACCAGGTCGGACGATGCCCGGTCACGGCGGACTTCTGATAGCTTGAGACGGCGTCGTCCGTCATGCCGGCGAAGTAGTTGTAGCGGGCATTGTACTCGCGCACATGCTCGAGGCAGAACCGCCAGTAGGCGCCTTCCTGGTGGCGCCCTTTCGGCGCCCGGAACTCGCCCTTTCCGGCGCAACCCGGATGATCGCAGCGCGGACCAGGCGCCGCACACGCGCGATCGCCCTCGGGTTTTACCCGGATGCGGTCGAACAAGGACGAGGCCGGCTTCATAGGCATGATTATGGGGAGCATGACGGTGAAGGACAAGCAAACGTCCGCGAAGTTCCGGCAAGACCGTGTTGCGCCGCACCATGTTGACGGATGAGCCATCGGCCGGCATGGTCGGCTCATGTCGAGAGCCGACCGTATCGAGAGCGCGTTGAAGCGCGCCCTCGCGCCTGACGTGCTTGCCGTCGCGGATGAATCGGAGAACCACCGCGGCCATGCCGGGTACCGCGACGGGGGCGAGACGCATTACCGCGTGATGATCGTGGCCGAGGCGTTCAGCGGGAAAAACCGCGTCGAGCGGCACCGCTTGGTCAATGCTGCCCTTGCCGCCGAGTTCGCCACCGGGCTGCACGCCCTGGCGCTCGATCTCCGCGCGCCAGAGGAGAGATGACGTGCGCGTTCCCGTGCTCGCCGCGCTCTCGGTTGCGCTCGCCGGCTGCGCCGCTCTCGTCTCTGACGGCGGTAATCCAGTCGCATTCGTTACCGACCCGCCCGGCGCAACAGCGCGCACCTCGCTCGGCCAGAGCTGCACGACGCCGTGCCGCCTGCGCATCTCGCGGCTCGACAGCTTTACCGTCAGGTTCGAAAAGGCCGGCTTCGAACCGCGGACGGTCCAGGTGTTCTCGATCGAAGACGTGCCCCGACCCGAAGGCGGTATCCGCGCGACGATCGGGGGCATTGGAGTCCGTGTTGGCATCGCCGACTCAGCGCCGGCGCCGCTCGGGCCGCCGGTCGGGCGACGTGTGCATACGCCCAATCCGGTCACGGCGACGCTGCTGCCCGTCGCGGCACGATGAGCCCGTACGAGCGACTTCGCCCTCAGCGCAACGACATCGGCCCGCGCTGGTTGCTGGCGCGGCCGTGTGCGGCCGTTGGGTGGTGCGCGTCACGTCCTTGCGTCGGCCCGGCCCTGTGGACGCGGATGAGAACCTGCTACGATGGGCTTGGATTTGACCATGCTCTTCCTCGAACTTCTGATCGTCATACTTCTTGTCGCCATTAATGGCGGCCTTGCGATGTCCGAGCTTGCCGTCGTGTCGTCACGTGCGGCCCGGCTCAAGACGTTTGCAGCCCGTGGCGTCAGCGGCGCCGAGGCGGCACTCGCCCTCAACGCGGACCCCGGTCGCTTCCTGTCGACGGTCCAGATCGGCATCACGCTCGTTGGCATCCTGGCTGGCGCCTTCTCGGGAGCGACGCTGGCGCAGCGCCTTGGCGACGGCATTGAAGCGCTTGGTGTATCTGCGCGGATCGCGGAGCCGATCGGCTTTGCACTGGTGGTCTCGGTCATCACTTACATCTCGCTAATCGTCGGCGAACTCGTCCCGAAGCAATTGGCGCTGCGCAACCCCGAACGCGTCGCGTGCATGGTTGCGCCGACCATGTCGTTCATCGCGCGCGTCTCGCGACCGATCGTCGTGTTGCTCAACCTATCCGGCAAGGCCGTCCTCGCATTGTTTGGGCCTGCGGAGGGGAGTGCCGGGAAGGTGACCGAAGAGGAGATCAGGACACTGGTGGCGGAGGCCGAAAGCGCCGGCGTGCTGGAACCCGAGGAACGCCGCATGATCTCCGGCGTGCTCAGGCTCGCAGACCGCTCCGTCGGCGGCGTGATGACGCCACGGCTCGACATCGAGATGATCGATCTGTCGGCGAGCGTCGACGAGGTGCGCAAGGCGATCGCGACGAGCCAGCATTCGCGCCTGCCCGCGCATCACGGCTCGCCGAACGAAGTCGTCGGCATCATCCAAGCCAAGGACATGCTCGATGCCTATCTCGCCGGGCAAGCGGTCGATCCGAAGGATTTCGTTCGTCCGGCGCCGATCATCCTCGAGACCACCGATGCGCTCGATGCGGTGCGCATCTTGAGGGAGTCGCCGGTTCATATCGGCCTGGTGTATGACGAGTATGGGCACTTCCAAGGCGTGGTCACGACGGCGGACATTCTGGAAGCGATTGCCGGCGCCTTTCAGACGGATGAAGGCGCGGCGCAGCCGCACGCCGTGCAGCGCGCCGACGGGTCGTGGCTCCTTGAAGGCGCGATGCCGGCCGACGAGATGGCCGAAATCCTCGCGATCGACTTGCCCCCCATGCGCCACTACCACACTGCCGCCGGCTTCGCCCTCGACGCGCTCGGTCGCCTGCCGCAGACCGGGGAGTGCTTCCAGGCGCTCGGCTACCGCTTCGAGGTTGTCGACATGGATGGGCGGCGCATCGACAAGCTCATGGCGAGCCGCCTGCTGCAGTCACGAGGAGCATCGACGCCCGGCGCGCACTCGCCGTTGGCGTGATGCGCAGCCGCGTGATGCGGTTCCTTTCCCGCTTCACGACGGCGAAGACGAAGCCGTAGAAGGTGAAGCTCTGTCCCGGTTCTGGGATCGAGCGTGCTTCGTGAATGACGAGGCCTGCGACCGTGGTTGCTTCGTCGTCCGGCAAGTCCCAGTCGAGCGCCCGGTTCACGTCGCGGATGGGCACATGTCCGTCGACCATGACCGACCCGTCACCCTGGATGCGGACGCCCGCGAGTTCGACGTCGGTCTCGTCGGCGATGTCCCCGACGATCTCCTCGATGATGTCCTCGAGTGTGACGAGTCCCATCATCTCGCCGTACTCGTCGACCACCAGCGCGGCGTGCGCCTTGCGCCGCCGGAACGCCGCCAGCTGGTCTTCCAACGACGTCGTACCCGGCACGAACCAGGGCGCGGTGAGAAGGTCGTCGAGGACAAGCCGCTTCGTGTCGTTGCCGGCCGCCTGCAGCGCGCGGAACAGCGCCCGCATGTGCAGAATACCAACGACATTGTCCGGCGTATCGCGAAAGACGGGCAGGCGCGTGTAGGGGCTCTCCAGCACGGCGGCGGCGATCTCGTGCATCGGCGCCGCAGCATCGAGCATCTGCATCTTGGTTCGATGGACCATCACGTCGGCGACCGTCAGCTCACGCAGGTCGAGGAGACCTCCGAGCATCTGCCGCGCTTCCGGCGCAACCATGCCCTCCTTGGCGAGGATCTCCACCGTGTCGCGCAGTTCCTCGGCAGCTTCCGGGCGCGTGGTTGTCGGCAGGGAGACGCCCAGGATGCGCATGAGTTGCGAGATCGCCACCTCGACCCCTTTTGCGGCCCGGCCGAGCAGCCGTTCGATGTGCGGCAGCGCCGGGGCAACGAACAAGGCAACGGCATCGGCGCGGTAGGCGCCGAGGAGTCGCGGCGTCACCTCGACGAAGAGTACGAGCGTGATCGCGACGAGGATCGTCGCGACGATCATGTCGACCCCCCAAGCAAGCACGAGGAGAGCGCTGCCGAGAGATGCGGCGACGGCGTTCAGCCCCACACGACCGAACCGCAGCGCGCCGACGAGCCGTTCGCGCGTGTCGAGATAGCGCGACACGATCGCAGCGCGCGGATTGCCAGTCTCTTCGAGATCGTGAATGCGGCTGCGCGAGGCGGAGACCAGGGCCGACTGCCCGGCGCACAAGAGGCTCGAGACGAGGAGGCAGACGGGAACGAACACGCTGGCGAGAACGATCTCGACGGTCATGAGCATCGACATCGCCGCCTCAATTCAACTCCTCGGCCAGGAAGGCTTCGACCTCATCCGCCGCAACGTCGCGGGCAATGAAAGCCGCGCCGATGTCGCGCGCCAAAATGAAGGTGAGGCGGCCACGGTCAACCTTCTTGTCCTGCCGGATCGCGCTCATGAGTTGGTCGATGCTGCCGACGCCTCCGGGAACATCCGCCAGGCGCGTCGGCAATCCAACGGCGGCCAGATGCTCCGAAACGCGATGGGCGAGCTGCGTTCCAACCAACCCGCGCCGCGCCGAAAAGCGGAACGCGAGCGCCATGCCGATGGCGACGGCTTCGCCGTGCAGAAGGCGGTTCGAATATCCGGTGGTCGCTTCGAGAGCGTGGCCGAAGGTGTGACCGAGATTGAGAAGGGCGCGGTCGCCGGTTTCTTTCTCGTCGCGAGCCACGATCGCCGCCTTCGCGCGGCAGCTCGTCGCGATGGCTTCGACGCGCGATGGCCCGCCGGCGAAGACGTCGCCATGATGACGCTCCAGCCAGGCGAAGAATGCCGCGTCGCCGAGAAGACCGTATTTCACCACCTCGGCATAGCCCGCCCGGAACTCACGCAGAGGCAGCGTGTCGAGAACCGCCGTGTCGGCCAGCACCAGGATCGGCTGGTGGAACAGGCCGATCAAGTTCTTGCCGTGGGGCGAATTGATCCCGCTCTTGCCGCCGACGGAGGAATCGACCTGCGCCAACAGCGTGGTCGGGACCTGCAGGACGTCGACGCCGCGCCGGAGCAGACCGGCTGCCACGCCCGCGAGATCGCCGACGACGCCGCCGCCCAGGGCGACGACGAGGTCGCTTCGTTCAATACGCGCGGCGATCAGCTCTTCGACCGTCTTCTGCAATCCGGACCAGCTCTTGCTGCCTTCGCCAGGCGAGACGCGCACCGTCGCATGTGCGATACCGCTTGTCTCGAAGCTCGCGCGCAGCGCATCGCCGTGGCGGGCATCGACGGTCGTGTCGGTGACGATTACGACCTTGGCGCGCGGTCTCAGCTGTGCAATTCGTGCGCCGGCCTCCGTGATCGCGCCCGGCCCAATGATTATGTCATAGGCCCGACCGGCGATATCGACCGGAACCATTCGCCGCGCGGTGTTCATGCCGCGCCTCGCGCGAGATAGGTGTCGAGCGCTGCGATAGCAGACGCGAGTACGGTTTCGTGCGGTGCGTCGTGGCTGTCGACCGTCAGGTCGGCCAGGGCATAGGTCGGGTAGCGTGCCTCGATCAGTTGCTTCAACACGGCTTCCGGGTTCCCGGTTTGCAAGAGCGGGCGATTGGTGCGCTTGCGCACCCGCCGCATCAGGACGTCGAAGTCGGCCTGCAACCACACCGACACCCCTCGCGCTGCGATGTTTGCGCGCGTCGTCGCGTTCATGAAGGCGCCCCCTCCGGTTGCAAGGACCTGCGGTCCCGCATCCAGCAAGCGTGCGACCACCTTGACTTCGCCCGCCCGGAAGTCCGCCTCCCCATGCACTGCGAAGATGTCCGAAATGGTCATCCCAGCGGCGCTTTCGATCTCGTTGTCGGCATCGACGAAGGGAAGGTTGAGCCGTGCGGCGAGGCGTTTGCCGATCGACGTCTTTCCCGACCCCATCATGCCCACGAGAACGATCGAGCGGGAGCCGAGGCGTTCCCGAATTCGGGCGGTAACGACATCATCGGAGGATGCGGTGTGATGGGGCTCGATGGTGGTCACGCGTCGTTCTCCGGGGCGCGGAACCTCCCACGGACCGCGCGCGGAAACAACGGGGCGTGACCGCTGCGGCTCTTGCCGCGACTCGCAACGGCGGGCATGGTCCGCCGCGACATGCCGAGCCTCATCAAACTCCTCGTCTCGCTCGCCATTCTCGCGGGTCTCGTCTACGGCGGCATGCTGGCGCTTGCGACGCTGGTCGAGCCCACGCCGCGGGATATGAGCTTCACCGTGCCGGCAGATCGCTTCCGCCCCGACCCCAACCGTTGAGGCGATGTTAACCGCAGCGCGCACTCTCTTGCCTGATGTCGCGCCTCGAAGCTTTCCTGGAAATGCTCGCCGTTGAACGCAACGCGGCGACGAACACCTTGCACTCCTATCGTCGCGACCTCGAGGACGTCGGCGCGTTTCTTGCCGGGCGCGGCATCACGCTCGACGGCGCCTCCACCGACGATCTGCGCGCTTATCTCGCTGCTCTCGTCGCGCGAGACCTGTCGGTTGCAACGACGGCGCGGCGGCTCTCTGCCCTCCGGCAATTCCATCGCTTCCTGCTCCACGAGCGCGCGCGAACGGATGACCCGACGCTCCCGCTCGATGCGCCGAAGCGCGGTCGGCCGCTGCCGAAGGTCCTGTCGGTCGACGAGATGGCTGCCCTCATCGCCACGGCACGCGTTGGCGCCAACGATCCGTCACGCGCGAAGGGAGCACGTCTGAAAGCGGCGCGTCTCGTCGCGGCCATTGAACTTCTCTACGCGACCGGACTGCGCGTGTCGGAGCTCGTGTCCCTGCCGGCGGGCGCGGCCCAGCGCGAGGCACGCTTTGTCATCGTACGTGGCAAAGGCGCCAAGGAACGTCTGGTGCCACTTGGCGATCCGGCGCGTCAGGCCGTGCGCGACTATCGCGCACTCGAGCCGCGTGTGGCGAACAGCCCGTTTCTGTTTCCGGGGTCGGGCCGATCGGGGCATCTCACGCGTCAGCAGCTGGCGCGCGACCTCAAGAGCATCGCCGTGGCGGCTGGGCTCCCGGCTGCCCGTTTGTCTCCGCATGTTCTGCGCCACGCCTTCGCGAGCCATCTCCTGCAAGGCGGAGCAGACCTGCGGGTGGTGCAGCAGCTTCTCGGGCACAGCGACATCGCGACCACGCAGATCTACACGCATGTTCTCGATGCGCGCTTGAAGGGGCTTGTGCGCGATCACCATCCCTTGATGGATGACGTGGCGTGAGCGGGCCTTCTTGACTATGGCGGGACCCCTCGTCACTTTCCGCCGACCGTCGCGGCCCGGGGGCGCGTGACGGGCGGTCACCCGCCCCCACTCGCCGGTCAATGCGTACCTTTCTCGATTTCGAAAAGACGGTTGCCGACTTCGAAGCAAAGATTGCGGAACTTCGCGGTTTGGCCGAAGGACAAGACAACCCCGTTTCGATTCAGGAGGAGATCGGCCGGCTCGAGGTTAAGGCTGAACTCGCGCTGAAAGACCTCTATGCCAAGCTCACGCCCTGGCAGAAGACGCAGGTTGCGCGGCATCCGGAACGGCCGCACACACTCGACTACGTTCACGGGTTGATCGAGGAATTCACGCCGATGGCCGGGGATCGCAAATTCGGCGAGGATGAAGCGATCATCGGCGGCTTCGGTCGCTTCCGTGGCCGGCCCGTCTGCGTCATGGGGCACGAGAAGGGCTCGGATACCGACACGCGGCTCAAGCACAATTTCGGCATGGCGCGGCCGGAAGGGTATCGGAAGGCCGCCCGGCTGATGGAACTCTCCGATCGGTTTCAGCTTCCGGTCATCTCCTTCGTGGACACGGCAGGGGCTTTTCCCGGCATCGATGCAGAGGAGCGTGGCCAGGCCGAAGCAATCGCCCGCTCGACCGACGCTTGCCTCGCACTGACCGTGCCGAATATCGCCGTCATCATCGGGGAGGGCGGATCCGGCGGTGCGATCGCGATTGCCACCGCCAACCGCGTTCTGATGCTCGAACATGCAATCTACAGCGTGATCTCGCCCGAGGGCGCCGCGTCGATCCTGTGGCGGGATTCCGCGCGCGCCCAGGATGCGGCAACGAACATGAAGATCACCGCGCAGGATTTGCGCAAATTCGGCATCATTGACCAGATCCTGCCCGAGCCGGTCGGAGGTGCTCATCGCGACGCCGGCAAGGCCGTCGCGGCCGTGGGCGAAGGCATCGCGTCGGCCCTCAGCGAACTGGACGGATTGCCCGGTGAGGAGCTGAAACGGCAGCGTCGAGAGAAATTCCTGAACATTGGCAGAAACTTATGAGGAGAATACGAGGTTTACCAGATGTGCCTTCGTGGTGACACTTCCCGGATTTCCGGTGCCAAAGCGGGTCTCGTATTGTCCTTACCGTTCGGCAACGGTAACGCTTCCTCAAGCTCCGTCTGGCCACAAACCGTCACGAGTGGAGTTTCTGTCGCGTCGATGTCCAGGACCCCCGTCCGCCTCGCAGTTCTCGCGGCGCTCGCGCTGACCATTGGCGCCTGCACCGAAGGGTCCCTTTACGTTCCGAAGCATCTTCGGTCGGTGTCGGCCGAGACCTTGGCGCTCATGACGGAACGCGGCATGGATCAGCGCTCGCCGATCCTCATCCGCATCTTCAAGGCCGAATCGCAGCTCGAGGTCTGGAAGCAGCAGCGTTCCGGGCGCTACGCCCTGCTCCGCTCCTTCGAGATCTGCCGCTGGTCGGGCGATCTCGGGCCGAAGGTCCGCGAGGGCGACCGTCAGGCACCGGAGGGGTTCTACACGGTCACCCCCGCTCTGATGAACCCGAATTCGAGCTATCACCTCGCGTTCAATACCGGGTTTCCCAACGCTTTCGACCGGGCGCACAATCGCACCGGCTCGCATCTGATGGTACATGGGGACTGCTCGTCGCGCGGCTGCTTCGCGATGACCAATGCCCAAATGGAAGAGATTTTCGCGTTGGCGCGCGATGCCTTCACGGGCGGGCAGCGGGGCATTCAGCTGCAGATCATGCCGTTCCGCATGACGGCTGAGAACATGTTCCGGTTCCGCCGCAACGAGAACATCGCCTTCTGGCGCAATCTCAAGGAAGGCTCGGATCATTTCGAGGCGACCGGCCGTCCGCCGGAGGTGCAGGTTTGCGGCCGCCGCTACGTGTTCGATCGGCGCGCGACCGATGAGAGCGCGCGCTTCGAGCCGACCCAGGCGTGCCCGCCCTCGGAGGTTCCAACGGAGATCCAGATTCGCGTTGCCCAGCGCCAGCGCCAGGACGCTCAGACGATTGCGCGGCTCGAAGACGAGTATCAACAGCGCCGGCAGGCGTCCTCGATGCTCGCGCGCATCACAGGTGGAACCCAGGTCGTGCAGAACTATACTCCTGCGCCGCACGTTGCCTTCCCGAGCCGGCAGGCGATCCGCGCAGCCCTGCCGACATCCTCGCCGGAAGCGCTGAGCTTGCTGGCGGGTGCCGAAGCAGGCCCGACACCGGAACTCCGCCGCATCGCACGCGGCGAGATGATTGCAGCGCCGACCGTAGGCACGACCATGGTCGCCTCCAATGCACGGCGTGATGCTTCACCCGGAGAGGCTGGCGCGACGATGGCGCTTGCCGCTGCTGCCACGCGGCCCGTGATTGTGGCTGGCTTTCCCCTTCCGCCACCCTCCCCACTCCGTTGGCCGAGCGTTCCGGCAACCGAGACAACCGGTGAGGCCGAGGGAATTGCCGGCAGCATCAACAGCATGCTGGCTTCGGTCGGCATTCCGGCATTCGCGCCGGCTCAGGCGGCGCCCCCGCCGCCGACTGCCACCGTGCCGCTTCCCACCGCGACGCCACGGCCGGCGACGGCGCGTGACGGCGCGACCGCACCGGCGACGTCGCCTGCGGCTCCTGCCGTGCCGACGGCCACGCCGGCCTCCATGTGGCAGCGCTTCCTTGGTCGATTCACGGGCGGCAACAATTCTTCCCCGGTGTCGCAGAACGCGCCTTCAAATTAGCCGGCGTATGATCAGGTATTCTGTGGACGGGGCCGTTTGCGCTGTGACGGCGCGCTGGGTTCGGTCGCGAATCGCGATCTTCTGGTTCTCGCTGTGTCGCGAGGCCGGAGGTGCTGCTTGATCGCTGATCTCACCGTGATCACCGGCCCGATGTTCGCCGGCAAGACGTCCGAATTGATCCGGCGCGTGCGCGAGGTCGTCGATCTGGGAGAGTTCACGGCCGTCATCGTCAAACCGGCGATGGACTCGCGCTTCGACCAGGAGGCCATCGTCTCCCACGACGGAGTTGCGTGGCGCGCGATTCCGGTCTCGGAGCCCGGTCGCATCGTCGATCTCGTCGCCCGCGCGGTGGGCGCTGCCGATCGTCCGCTCCATGTCTTCGCCGACGAGGTGCAGTTTCTCGAATCACCGCATTTCGACGGCAGCTTTCATCTCCTGGTGCATGCGCTCCTGCGCGAGGGGCACGCTGTCACCTGCGCCGGTCTCGATGTCGATTGGCGCGGCATGCCTTTCGACGTGACGGCGCGGCTTCTCGCCATGGCCGATCACGTCGTGAAGCTGAGGGCGCGCTGCACGGTCTCTGGTGCCGCCGCGAGCAAGACCTTCCGCAAACACGCCGGGGGGCCGCGTATCATTCTCGGTGCCGCCGACATGTACGAGGCGCGCGCGAACGCACATTGGCATGTCGGTGCGCAAGACACCGTGTTGCCGCCGGCACTCGCGCTTCGGGTGATACGACGGACTCAGAAGTGATCCTGCCGGACGACATTGACGTCCGAAACCGTCACGATGCCGATCTGGCGCGCTAAGAGCTGGTAGACCGGGTTCAAGACCTGCGGAATGCGCGCGCCATCGGTGATGCAGATCACCATGACCATGTGGCTGGCTTCGGTGACTTGCCCCTCGCGCCAAGACCCTCTGCGGCCACTGCCCGCTATGGCGGGAATGACCGTGTAGCCGGTCACGGCGAGGCGGTCGAGAAGATCAAGGACACGGCTGAGCATCGGGGCTTCGATGATGATCTCGATGCGCTTCTTCAAATGCGTGGCCAGGGCATGGTTCGTCGGCGTGTCGCTCATCGCCCGATCCATTGTGCGAGGAGAAGATAGGTCGGAATACCGACCGTGAGATTGAACGGAAAGGTCACGCCGAGGGAGAGCGTGAGATAGACGGAGGGTCGCGCTTCCGGCAGCGCCACGCGCATCGCGGCCGGAACCGCGATGTACGAGGCGGATGCGGCGAGGACGATGAACAACGCCGTTCCGCCGACCGAGAGGCCGAGCGGGATCGCCACCAGGCCGGCCAAGCCGGCCGAGATCACCGGCATATACAGCCCGAAGGCGAGGAGCGGGGGGCTCAGTTCCTTGCGCGCCTGGCGCATACCGCGCCCGGCGACGATGCCCATGTCGAGCAGGAACAAGCACAGCACCCCCTGGAACGGATCGATCAGGAACGCCTTGACCGCGGCAAGGCCCTGTGGGCCCGTGATCCAACCGATCACAAAGGCCCCGACCAGCACGACGATCGAGCCATTCAGCAAAATTTCGCGAAACAGCTCCTTGTTGCCCGGACCGAGGTCCGATTTCGACAAGGCCCCGCGCCGCGCAAGCCACAGCGCCGACAAGATCGCCGGCATCTCCATGACGGCGGCAACGGCGACGATCCAGCCTTCGTAAGGCAGACCTGCAGCAATCACAACCTGCGTGGCTGCGACAAAGGTGACGATCGAGATCGATCCGTAATGCGCTGCGACGGCTGCCGCGTCGATGTCGGAGAGCTTGGTCGTAGCGCGCAGCAGGGCAAAGCCGATGAAGGGAATGAGGAACGACAGTGCCGCGCCAAGCGCTATGCTGCCGACCAAGCGCAGGTCGATACCGACCCCGGCGATCGCAACGCCGCCTTTAAAACCGATCGACATCATCAGATAGATCGCAAGCGTCTTTGCAATCGATTCTGGGATCGACAGGTCCGAGCGCGCAAGGGCAGCCGCCAAGCCGAGGGCGAAGAACAGCACCATCGGGGACAGAAGGTTTTGCGCAGCAAGATCGAGAAAGCTGGACACAGGGAATCTGGGGTGGAGGGGATCTGGGGTGGAGGCGGGACCTTCGTACCTACAGGTCCGCGCCTGGGCAGGCAAGCGGCGCTCGTCCGCGTTAGCTCGGGAATGCGCTGAGCTCGGTGTTCGCACCGCAAAGGAGGATACCGATACGCTCTCCGGCCGCTCCCCTGTAGGCCCCGGACAGACAAGCGGCGAAGGCAGTTGCGCCACCTGGCTCGGTGACGAGCCGCAGCGTGCGCCACAGCGTCGTCTGCGCCTCGCGAATCGCGTCGTCGGAAACAAGGACGACGCGATCGACGTGGTCGCGTGCGATCGAAAAGACGCGCGCGCCGCAATTGCGCGCGCCGAGACTATCGGCAGCGAGGCCCTTCACGTCGACGTCGACGGGTCGGCCCGCTTCAAGGGATGCGTGCAGACAGCATGACGTCATGGGCTCGACGCCAACGACCCGCACGCGCCGTTCGAACCAGCGCGCAATGCCGGCAATCAGGCCGCCGCCGCCGACGGCGACGAGAACCGTGTCGAGGTCCGGTGCTTGCTGTTCCCATTCGAGGCCGATGGTGCCCTGCCCGGTGATCGTCGCATCGGCATCGTAGGCATGCACGGACAGAGCGCCGGTGTCGCGGATGTAGGCTTCGCAGGTTGCCAAGGCGTCGACGTAGCGCTCGCCGCCGACCCTCAGATCGGCGCCGGCTTCCTTGATGCGCGCGATCTTTGCCGGCGACGAGATCTCCGGCACGAAGATCTTGGCGCGAACGCCGAGAACCTTGGCGGCGTGCGCGACGGCCGCGCCGTGGTTGCCGCCGGACGCGGCGGCGACGCCGACGCGCGGCACGTCGTGTGACAGGAGGGTGTTGAAAGCTCCGCGCGGCTTGAATGAGCCGGTGTGCTGCAGATGCTCGAGCTTGAGGACCACAGGCCCCGGAGCGCCGAAGGCGCCGGTGTCGAGACTCAGAACCGGCGTGCGCCGAATATGGGGGTGAATGCGCGCACTGGCTGCGCGGATGTCATCGGTCGTGATCATGTGCTCGTCTTAACGTCTCCCGCGGCGATCGTCTCCCCGGTCCAGATCGCGATCTCGAAACCGCATGCGTCGCGCAGGGGTGCGTCGGGAAAGGAACGGGCCGTGCCGCGGACGAAACATTCGGCAACCCACAGCGTGGCGCAAGCGTCGACGAGATCGTCCCAGTCGGCACCGCGCGGCGGTGCCGTCCGATGCGGTACCGGCATTTCCGCGCGGTCGAGCAGGTCGCGGCGCAGCGTAAGCCCCGGCTCGTGAACCCGACCCCTTACGATCTTGGGTTCAGGAAGCGGATTCCCGCCGTTCATGGCCCAGAAGGCAACCTCCGGGTGCGACTCGATCACGCGCATTGCCGAGCCCGAGCGGCACAGCCAACGATCGATCTCGACGATCTTCGGAAACAGATGAAACGCCTGCTTGGAGACAGCGCGCGGCGGGTCGGAGGTTGCGCGGGCGACTGCACAAGCCTGACGGTAGCCATCGTCCGGGAGCCCAGGTTTCGCATTCAGCCCCGCATAAACCGCGCAGCGTGACGGGATCGCGAACACGCTCGACCGGCGGCCGCCAAGCAGAGGCCGAACGAGCCTCTCCGGTCCCCGCCCTCCGGGGCCGGTCCGCTCCGGCAGGCCGATCGGCATATCGACGGCGACGATGTCGGGAGCAAGACTGTCCACGAGTGCGGCAAAGCTCGAATGCACCTCGAAGGCCACGTTCCCGCTGTCGTTGCGGCAAGCTGCGATCCAACCGCCACGGCAGCCGTCCGCACCGACGGCTCGCGCCATGATTTTGCCTCTCCGTTGACGTCTGCGATTTGCCACGCGACCATGCTAGACGATTGCGGGCGCGCGGGGTGGCTCTTACATGCGCGGCGCCACAGTGGTGTCGAGCCTTCGCGCGATTTCGGGAGGAGAGTTTCATGTCGAACGTCGTCGTCAAGACGCCGATGCAATATTTGGACAAGGCCACGAGCGCGCTGCGCGACCTCGGCCTCATGCCGGCCAAGCAGGAAGAAGCCCCGATCCTCGCTCTTCTCCAGCAGATCTCCGATATGGAGCCGGACAAGATCGCCGTCATCGCGAAGACGCTCAATCAAGCGGGCACGTTCAACGAGATCGTGCGCGAGCAGATCGCGGCGATGACCATCGGCGAGCGCTACAAGACGATCACGGAGGGCTTCAACTCCATCCGCGATGATGCGAAGCGCATGGTCGACCAGATTTCCGACGGCAAGCTGGACATTCTCGAGCGCGCGACAAATGTTTGGATGAAGATCTCCCGCGGTGACATCGCCGACCGCTTCGACAAGGTCCGGGACGTCTATCTCGACGTCACCAAGGACACGAAAGTCCAGATCGAGCGTGAGCAGACCATCCTCGACGCCTACATGGACTTCCGCGGCGCCTTGAAGCAGGCCGAGGTGCTGGCGCTTGAGGTGCTCAAGACGGCCGAAGGGAAACTCCAGAAGGCTCAAGCGGAGCTGAAGAAGGCGTCCGATGCGGTCGCGACTTTCTCCGGTACGGAGCCGGCCGAGCGGGCGAAGCTCGAGCTCGTCCGCGACGAGCATCTGCGCCTCACCCAGAACGAGGAGAAGCGCTACCAAGTCGCGAAGGACCTCTCGGACAACCTCACCATCTCCTACAATACGTCGGAGGTGGTGATGGCGCGTTTGAAGCAGACGACGAACGCGAAGGAGCGCGTCTACGCCCAGTCCGTGTCGTTCTTCTCGACGAACGATTCGGTTCTGACCGCGCTCAAGGCTTCCTTCACCGGCATGTTCGGGCTGCACGAATCGACGCAGACGCTGAATGCCATGAAGGAAGGCGTGTCGAAATCCCTCGAAACGCTCGCCACCATCGGCGATAAGGTGCAGGAAGAGGCGGTGAAGGCCGGCTACGGCCCGACGATCCGTGCCGATGCGGTGAAGAAGCTCGTCGACTCCGTCGTCAATTTCCAGGAGCGTTCGCAGCAGATCATCCAGGAGATGCGCGAAGCCTCGACCAAGAACTCCGCCGAGATTCGCGACGCCGTCGAGGACGGCAAGCGCCGCATCGCGCAGCTCGTTGCCGAAGGCAAAGCCCTACCGCTCTGATGACGGACGCCTCCGCCGCAGTGGCGGCGCCTCCGGCGCCGCCTCCACAGAAGCTCGACGAGCTGATGCTCGCGATGGACGTGGTCGACACGCTGCGCCACCGCGAGCTTCTCGTGACGCGCGAGCTTAACGAGAACGTACGCGAGGAGCAGCTCGTTCAACGCCTGAAGGATCTCTATCGCAGCCAGGGCATCGAAGTCTCCGATGCGGTGATCGCGCAGGGGGTGAAGGCGCTCAAGGAGAGCCGCTTCGTCTACACGCCCCCGCCGCCTTCCCTAGGACGGACGCTCGCGACGCTTTGGGTCAAGCGCGGGACCTATGGGCGTGTCCTTGCGGGCGCCGCCGCGGCGATCGCGGTGATGTGGGGCGCCTACCACTTCGCGGTGACGCGCCCCGCGCAACAGGCCGCGCAACAGGCGCACATCGAACTGACCGAGACGTTGCCGCGTCAGCTCGCCGCCGCGCATCAGGCCGTGCTTGCTGAGGCTCAGGTCGATATCGCGCGGCAGCGCGCCGGAACAATTCTTGCCGGAGGGCAGGCGGCGCTGCAACGGCAAGACGCGGCCCAGGCGCGCACCGCTGTTGGTGAACTCGACAGTCTCCTCGGTGCGCTCAGGCAGGAATACACGCTGCGCATTGCCGGTCGCGCGACCGATCAGACCGGCTTCTGGCGCGAGCCCGTCCGCTTCGGCCAGGGGCGTACCTACTATTTGGTCGTCAATGCCGTCGATGCGCGCGGCAGCGAGGTCCGGCTGCCGATCCGCAACGCGGAAACGAACCAGATCGAGACCGTCTCGCGTTTCGCTGTCGCGGTGCCGGAAGCGACCTTCGTGCGCGTGCGCGACGACAAGGCGCGCAACGGCCTCGTGCAGAACGACCGCCTGGCCGAGAAGCGCCGCGGGTTCTTGGAGCCAGAATTCCGCATGCCGGCCCTTGAAGGCCGCCTGACGCGCTGGTGAGGACGCGACACGATGTTCACTGGCCGTGATGCGCTGTTCTCCGTCGAGCAGGCGATCTCTCGTGTGCGGGCGGACGAGGGCCAACTCGACGCGACGCTCCGCTCCGCGATCGAAGAAGCCGCGAGGTTGCGGCGCGAGGAAGCCGAAGGCTTCCGCGTGCTCGCGCGCATCAAGCTCGACACCATGGTGCAGGACCAGGTGGTCAACGATCTTGACGCGACCGAGCGCCGCGCACTGGCGATGATCGAGAACCAACGCCAGGTGCTCGAACAACTCTCTCGCCGCCACGATGCAGGACAGAAGGCGCTCGATGCCGCGGAGCAGGCCAAGCACGCGCGCGATGATGAGCTTGCGAAATTGCTGCTCGATCTCGACACCCGACGGGCCGCGACCGCTGCGCGGATCAAGAATGATCAAGCGTGGAACGCTGCGAAGACCGAGGTCACCAAGGCTGAGGAGGTTGCCGCCGCCGCCGACCGTAAGGCGAAGCTCGCGGAAGAAGATCTTGCCGAGAAGCGCAAGCCGTACGAGGCTGATCCGCTGTTCATGTATCTCTACGGCAAGAAGCATGGCCGCGAGGAAGACCGCTCCTCGAACTTCGTGAAGTTTTTCGATCGCAAGGTGGCGCGCCTCGTCGGCTACCAGGGTGCGCGCGCGAACTACGCGATGCTCCTCGAAATCCCGCTGCGTCTGCGCGAGCACGCGAAGGCGCGTCTCGCCGAGGTCGATGCCGCCAAGGACCGCGCCGCGGAGATCGAACGGCAGGCGCTCGTTGCCGATGGCATCGATGCCATCGAAACGCGCGTGGCGGCGGCCGAGGCCGCGGTCAAGGCAGCGGCCGAGGCCGTCGTCAAAGCCGATGCGGAACTGAAGCAGATCGAGGCCGATCGGCAAACCGCGCTCGGGGCCGGAGAGAACGCGGCCTATGGCGGCGCGGTCGACCTGCTGGCACAGGCGCTCCAACGTGAGAACTTTCGCCAGTTGCACGCAGAGGCGGTGCGCACGCGCACGACGGCGGACGACCAGGCGCTCGATGCGATCGCGCGTGCCCGTTCGCGACTTGAAAAGGCCGATGCGGAAGTGGCCGCGATCCGTGCCCAGATTCGCGAGGCCGCGCGCAAGCGTAGCGAGCTCGAGGGCGCGCGCGATCGGGCACGGAACCAGGGCTATGACAGCCCGATGGGCGGGTTCGACAGCCAGCAGGTCATCGCGCAAGTGATCGGCGGCATCCTGTCGGGTGTCCTCCGCGGAGCTGATCTCGATCGCGCGATGCGCGACAATTACCGCTGGCGGCAGCCACAGTCCGACCCTGATTTTGGGCGCCCGCGTCGCGGGTCCACCTGGGGTCACGATGACGACGACGACGATGACGATGACCGGCGGCGCCGTCGCGGCGGCCCCTGGGGCGGCTCCTGGGGTGGCGGGGGGTCTTGGGGCGGCGGTGGCGGCTCGTCAGGCGGTGGCGGCAGTGGCTACCGCACCGGCGGCAACTTCTGACGCCCGGTTAGCCTGCAGCGCGCGCCTTAACCATGGCGACGAAGGCGGATTTCTCGGCGTCATTCGCAAAGGCCGAGGCCGGCACCACCACGCCGTTCGACGCGGTGAGGAGAACGATCACGAGCCTGTCCTCTTCGACCAGGCCGCGCACGGTGTCCCAGGCGAAGAAGGAGCGGAAGCGCGTTCCGTCCACCGAGAGGCCGGTATCATCGAGCGTGACGCTTTGCTCGCCTGCAAAGAGGGCGTCCTGTTCGGCGACGCGCGTCAGCCGTGCCTGGCGGAGGTTCTGTAGGATGGCCTGTGCCACGAGCCCGAGGACGAGGCCAATCGCAAAGGCAATGCCGGCGCCGAGAAAACCGATACTCCAACCGATGACGAGCGCGAGCCCGAGGATGACGGTGAGCGCCAGCGCCGACTGCTTGTCGAAGGCCTCGATGCCGCCGAACCGTATGGCCCGGCGCAGCATGACGATGCGGTAGCGCGTGAGGTCCGCAGGAGTGAGCGTGAAGGTCAGCGCCCGCATCGGCGCGGCCTATGGGCTCAGAGCGCGCCGTGACAATGCTTGTACTTCTTGCCTGACCCGCAGGGGCAAGGATCGTTGCGCCCGACCTTGCCCCACGTGGCGGGATTGGTCGGATCGACGGCAGCAGCCTTCGCCCGCGGGCGCGTCAGCGTCGCCGTGCCGCCCGGCTCCTCGAACGAGGTGTCGATCGCGTCATTAAAGCCCGTCGTCGCATCGAGGTGCTGCACCTGCAACTGCTCGTAGGGGATCGGCTGCGGGTCCGGGGGCGCGAGTTCCACGCGCATCAGTGTGCCGGTGACGTTCTCGCGCAGCCGGCCGAGCAGGCCCTGGAACAGCTCGAAGGCCTCGGACTTGTACTCGTTCAAGGGGTCGCGTTGTGCCATCCCGCGCCAGCCGATGACCTGGCGCAAGTGATCGAGGGTGACGAGGTGTTCGCGCCAGAGCTGGTCCAGCGTCTGCATCAGCACCGCCTTCTCGACGTGGCGGAACATGTCCGGCCCGATGCGTGCGACACGGGCGGCTTGCGCTTCGTCGGCGGCGCGGGTGATGCGCTCGATCACCTCTTCATCCGCGATGCCTTCTTCCTTCGCCCAGTCGACGACGGGCAGCTCGAGGCCCATCGTCTTCTTGATTTCATCCTGCAGCCCTGCCGTGTCCCATTGCTCGGGATAGGCTTGCTCGGGGATGTGCGCGTTGACGAGATCCTTGATCAGCTCGTGGCGCATCTCGGTGACCATTTCCGTGACGTTCGGCATCGCCATCAAGTCGCGGCGCTGCGAGAACACCGCCTTGCGCTGGTCGTTCATCACATTGTCGTATTTGAGGATGTTCTTGCGGATGTCGAAATTCCGCGCCTCGACCTTCTGCTGCGCCTTTTCCAGGGCCTTGTTAATCCAGGGGTGGACGATGGCTTCGCCAGGCTTCAGCCCGAGCTTCGTCAGCATCGAATCCATACGATCCGACCCGAAGATACGCATCAGATCATCTTGCAGCGACAGGTAGAACTTGGAACGGCCCGGATCGCCCTGGCGGCCGGAGCGGCCGCGGAGCTGGTTGTCGATGCGCCGGCTCTCATGCCGCTCGGTACCGAGGACGTAGAGACCGCCGGCGGCAAGCGCGCGCTGCTTCAGATCCTTGACGCGATTCGTCAGTTTCCGACCGAGATCGGCCATCGCCTCGTCGCGCGTTGCGGGGTCGGCGAGCTTGGCGACGCGATCCTTGAAGAAGGCTTCCGCCTCGCCATCCATGAAGTTCTCGCGGAACAGGCCGGCATCCGGCTTCTCGCCTTTCGCCACCGCTTCGCCGACGAGATGCGCGAGTTGGTGGAGGCCGAACAGCGCGTTGCCGCCGAGCTGGATGTCGGTGCCGCGGCCGGCCATGTTGGTCGCAATAGTGATGGCGCCGGGCACCCCGGCCTGGGCGACGATGTAGGCTTCCTGTTCGTGGTAACGCGCGTTCAGCACCGCGAACGCCTTCCGGAAACCGTTTGGGCGTTCGTCATAGAGCGGCGCGAAGGGGTTCAGGCCCTTTGCGAAGTCGATCTGGTGGAAGCCGCGCTTCTCGAGGAGGGCAGCGAGCGTCTCCGATTTCTCGATCGAGGTCGTGCCGACGAGGAGCGGCTGCCCCTTTTCGTTCGCCGCGACGATCTCGGCGATGATCGCGTCGTACTTCTCTTCGACTGAACGATAGACCTCGTCGTCTTCGTCCTGGCGCGCGATCGGCATGTTCGTCGGGATCTCCATGACGTCGAGGCCATAGATCTCGGCAAACTCGTCCGCTTCGGTTGCCGCCGTACCGGTCATGCCGGCGAGCTTTTCGTACATGCGGAAGTAGTTCTGGAATGTCACGGAGGCGAGCGTCTGGTTCTCCGGCATGATCTGGACGTGCTCTTTCGCCTCGAGGGCCTGGTGCAGGCCTTCCGAGTAGCGGCGTCCCGGCATCATGCGGCCGGTGAACTCGTCGATGATGACCACCTCGCCGTTCTTGACGATGTAGTCCTTGTCCCGGTGGAACAGCTTGTGCGCCCGCAGTGCCTGATTCATGTGGTGCACGAGCGTCGTGTTCTCGACGTCGTAGAGATCATCCCCGCGCACCAATCCGGCCTCTTTCAGCCAACCTTCCATCTTCACCGTGCCGGACTCGGTGAAATGCGTCGTGCGCTGCTTCTCGTCGACGTCGTAGTCGCCCTTTTCGAGACGCGGAATGAAGACGTCGAGCGTCTGATAGAGTTCGGAGCGATCGTCGAGCGGGCCTGAAATGATCAGCGGCGTGCGCGCCTCGTCGACCAGAATAGAGTCGACCTCGTCCACGATGGCGAAGACGTGGCCGCGCTGCACCATCTGCGCTTCCTCGTACTTCATGTTGTCGCGCAGATAGTCGAAGCCATACTCGTTGTTGGTGCCGTAGGTGATGTCGCAGGCATAGGCCTGCTGGCGCTGACTGTCGTCGAGGCCGTGCACAATGACGCCGACGGTCAGGCCGAGGAAATTGTAGATCTGGCCCATCCACTCGGCGTCGCGCTTGGCGAGATAGTCGTTCACCGTGACGACGTGGACGCCCTTGCCCGCGAGCGCATTGAGATAGACCGGCAGGGTCGCGACGAGCGTCTTGCCTTCGCCGGTTTTCATTTCCGCGATCTTGCCCTCGTGCAGCACCATGCCGCCGATGAGCTGCACGTCGAAATGGCGCTGGCCAAGCGTGCGCTTGGCCGCCTCGCGGACGACGGCGAAAGCCGGCACCAGAATGTCGTCGAGGCTCTTGCCCCCTTCGAGTTCCGCGCGAAACGCCGCCGTCTTGGCGCGCAGCTCTTCATCGCTCAGCGCCGCGAAGGTCGGCTCCAGCGCATTGATCTTTTCAACGCGCGGCCGATAGCCCTTCACGCGACGGTCGTTGGCGGAGCCGAAGACGAGCTTGGCGAGAGAGCCGAGACCGAGCATGGAAGACACCTCGCGCGCGGAGACAAAAGAGATGCGGCCCGCGAACCGATGCGCGTCGGCCGGCCTCGGTTGGTCGCGACGGCGCGGAGAAGGTTCGGGTCCGCCAAGATTGCCGGCGACGAAATCACATCGGCGGCACGCCGGGAGACTTCGTTTCGCGCGCTGGTGAACGGGCCGCCCGGCCGGCGTCAGATAGGGTTGACCCTCCGCCATTGTCAATGCGAGGTCGCCCGCGTACACGGGTGCAGAGCCTGAACCGCGCCTGTTGAGTGGCGCCCGGAGATGGAAATGACCCGATTCCGCCGCCTGTTCGCCGCCACCGCGTTCGTGAGCGCGGTATTCGGCCCGGCTCTCGCGCAGCAACCCGCGCCGCCCGCGCCGCAGGCCGCGCCCCATGGCCTGCCGTCGGTGAACGGCACGGCGATCACCGAAGCGGACTTGGCCGCGGCGACGGCCGAGCTGTCCGACGCCATCCAGAGCGTGCCGGAAGCCCAACGGCGCGAACAGCTCATCGACTATCTCGTCACCGTGCGCGTGCTTGCCGCGCAGGCGCGGAGCGAGAACCTGGCGCAGGGCGCTGATTACCAGGCGCGCATCCAGTTCCTGGCCGACAAGTATCTGATGGAGACCTTTCTGCGCCGCGAGATCGACAAGCTCGTGACGCCGGCCGCGGTCGAGGCCTTCTATCGCGAGCGCATCGGCAACCAGCCGCCGGAGACTGAAGTCCGTGCGCGCCACATCCTCGTCGCCGACGAGGCGGCGGCACGCGCCATCATCGCCGAGCTTCGCGCGGGCAAGAGCTTCGAGGAACTGGCCCGCGAGCGGTCGATCGATCCCGGTTCGAAGGACGAGGGCGGCGATCTCGGGTTCTTCACCCGCGACCGCATGGTCGCCGAATTCGCCAATGCCGCCTTCGCGCTGCAGCCGGGGCAGATTTCCCCGGAGCCGGTGCGTTCGCAATTCGGCTGGCACGTGATCCGCGTCGACGAGAGCCGGCAGGTGCCCGTGCCGAGCCTGCAGGACGTCGAAGGCCAAATCCGCCAGTTCCTCTCGCGCCGCGCCCAGAGCGAGGTGATCGGGCGGCTGCGGCAGGCCGCGCGCATCGAGCGGCGGTGAGGCGCTTGTCGGTGGTTGGGAGTTCGGGCAGAGGTTGAGTTTGCGTCCGAAACCGCCGAGGTCGTCATGGGATCGCCCGCCGCTCTCTCTCCCCTCGCGCCGAAGAGCTTTGTCGAGGCAGGTCCCGTTCCGGGCGTGCGCTTTGCCACCGCCGAGGCCGGCATCCGCTATCGCGACCGCACCGACGTGCTGATGGCGGTGTTCGATCCGGGGACCACGGTCGCCGGCGTGTTCACGCGTTCCAAGTGCCCGTCGGCGCCGGTCGAGTGGTGCCGCGACAAGCTCGCGCGGGGCAAGGCGCGCGCGCTCGTCGTCAATTCGGGCAATGCGAACGCCTTCACCGGCCGCACCGGGCGCGCCGCGACCAAGCTCACGGCCGAGATCGCGGCCAAGGCTGCCGGCTGCAAACCGGCTGAGGTCTTCCTCGCTTCCACCGGCGTGATCGGTGAACCGCTGGACGCGCGCAAGTTCGAAGGGGTGCTCGCCGATTGCCTCGCACGGGCGGCGACCGGCCCCTGGCTTGACGCGGCGCGGGCGATCATGACCACGGACACCTTTCCGAAAGTGGCCGAGGCGGAGGTTGATCTGGCAGGCACCTCGGTGCGCATCGTCGGCATCGCCAAGGGCGCCGGCATGATCGCGCCGGATATGGCGACGATGCTGTCCTTCGTGTTCACCGATGCACCGATCGACGCTCCGGTCTTGCAGTCGCTGCTTGCGAGCGGCGTCGTCGACACGTTCAACGCCGTCACCGTGGACGGGGATACGTCGACCTCGGACACGCTGATGATGTTTGCCACGGGTGCCGCGGCCGCACCCCGTGTCACGACGGCGCGCGACCGGCGTCTTCCGGCGTTCCGCACGGCGCTTCACGGCGTCCTGCGCGATCTCGCCCAACAGGTCGCGCGCGATGGCGAGGGCGCGCGCAAGCTGATCACGGTCATGGTCAACGGTGCGACGTCGAAGCGGTCCGCCCGCCGCATCGCCATGTCGATCGCGAACTCGCCCCTGGTGAAGACCGCGATCGCCGGAGAGGACGCGAATTGGGGCCGTGTCGTCATGGCGGTCGGCAAGGCCGGAGAGCCGGCCGATCGCGACAAGCTCTCGATCTGGTTCGGAGACATCCGCGTGGCGCACAGGGGAGCACGTGACCCGAAGTACGACGAGGCAGCGATCTCCGCTTACATGCGGCGGGACGAGATCGTCCTGTCGGTTCATCTCGGCCTCGGCAAGGCCCAGGACAGCGTGTGGACCTGCGATCTGACCAAGGCCTATGTCGAGATCAATGGCGACTACCGCAGTTGATGCGGCCGCGAGACCATTCGTTCACGATTTCCCGCTAGACGGGTAGACGGTCGATGGTTCGCAAGCTCGTTCTGGTCGCGGCCGTTGCCCTCGTCGATGCCGATGGTCGCGTGCTGCTCGCGCGGCGGCCCGAAGGCAAGGCGATGGCAGGGTTGTGGGAATTCCCCGGCGGCAAGGTCGAGATCGGCGAACGGCCCGAGGAAACCTTGATCCGCGAACTCGCAGAAGAGCTCGGCATTGTCGTCAAGGAAGCCTGCCTCGCGCCGCTCACCTTCGCGAGCCACGCCTACGACGCCTTCGATCTGCTGATGCCCCTTTGGGTGTGCCGGCGATGGGAGGGGACGGTACGGGCGGTGGAGGGCCAAGCGCTCGCTTGGGTTCGGCCGCAGCGGCTCCGGGACTATCCGATGCCGCCGGCCGACGAACCGCTGATACCGGTGTTGCAGGAGCTGTTGCGCTGACGCTCTTGTGGAGCTGCGGGAAGGGGGCAGGCGTGGCACGGATTGTCGAGCGGTTCCTCCAGGACGAGAGGGGCGCAACCGCCATCGAATACGCCATGGTCGCGGCTGGGATCGCGGTCGCGATTTCCGTTGCTGTCTATGCGCTTGGCGAACGGGTCCTGAACGATCTATGGAATCGCATCTCTACGGCGATGACCTGATCCTACCTGCCCGCTTTTTCCTCGGTTGAACGCTCGGTCGTCTTCAGCGCATCTGCCAGCCGAGCCTTGGCCGAACCGGGTCGAAGCGGCCTCCGCTGGCTCTCGTGCGGCGCCCAGCCGGACAGCCAAAGGATTTGGAACGTGGCGGGGATGCGGCCGTCAGCCCCCGCGAAGCGTTCGCGATAAACTTCCGCCATGCGGAACGCGGTCGAACGACGCAACGGAATGCGCCGGCGAGCGAGCAGCGCATTCGTCGCCCCCATGGCGCGCAGATCGCGGCAGAGTGCGAAGGCGTCACCGTAGCGCACCTTCACCGTTTCCACATCGGTGACCGGCAATGCGAAGCCGGCGCGCTGAAGGAGCGCCCCGATGTCGCGCACGTCGGCGAACGGGGCGACGCGTGGCGAGAGTCCGCCGGTCGTTTCGCTCTCGGCCACGGCGAAGGCTTCGCGCAGCTCCTTGAGGGTTTCCCCGCCGATCAGCGCGGCGAGGAGCAAACCGTCCGGCTTCAGCGCGCGGCGCAGCTGCACCAGCGCGCCGGGCAAATCGTTGACGAACTGCAGTGCAAGGCCCGAGACGACGAGGTCGAGGCTTTCCGCCGCAAACGGCAAGGCCTCGGCATCCGCGACGAGGCTGCCGGCCTCCGCGGCTGTTCCAGCGCAAGGCAGGGCTCGAACGACCGTGTCGACCTTGCCCGAGGCTCTCAGCGCGGTCGCGAAGGCTTGCGTCGGCGTGCTAAGGTCGAGAGCGATTGCAAAACGCCGCAAGATCGGGACGAGCCGCGTCGACAGATCCTCTGCGACTTGCGCCAGCAGGAAGTCGGCGCCCGGCACGCTGATCGCGGCGGCACGGGCGAGGCGATGCTGGACAAGCGATCGATCGAAGACGAGGTGCGTCATCAGCGTTCGATATGCCCGCATTGCCCCTTCCCGTCACCTCTCGATCGCGTCACACTTGGACATGGACCGGGTTTTCGGGGGGCGAAAGCCGCATACGTGGTGGCGCTCGTTCGGGCGCGCGGCGCTCGATCTGGTCATGCCGCCGCGCTGTCCGACGTGCGGTGTGCGCGTTGCGGAACCAGCCGCCCTCTGCGCCGCCTGCTGGGCCACGGTGCCGTTCATCATGCGGCCCTTTTGCGAGAAGACGGCAACGCCGTTCGCACTGGATGCGGGGCCGGGCGCTGTGGCACCGGAAGCGTTGCAGCATCCGGTGCCATGGCAGCGCGCCCGCGCCGCCATGCGCTATGAGGGCGCGGCGGCCAAGCTCGTCCAACTCCTCAAATACGGCGATCGGCACGAGGTCGTACCGCTCATGGCGGGCGCCATGCTGCGGGCCGGGGGCGATGTGCTGTGCGACGCCGATATGATCATTCCAGTTCCCTTGCACCCCCGCCGGCTATGGATGCGGCGCTTCAACCAGGCGGCCTTGCTTGCCCACGCCGTCGGAGCGCGCGCCGGCAAACCTGTCGCCGTGGACGTGTTGCGGCGACGCAAGTCGACACCGCCGCAGGTCGGTCTTCGCCGCGAGCAGCGCGCCCGCAACATGGCCGGCGCTTTTGTCGTCCCGCCCAGCAAACGGGGTGTGCTCACCGGACGTCGGGTCGTTCTCATCGACGACGTCTACACATCGGGGGCGACCCTTGCCGCCGCAACGCGCGCTCTGCGCCGCGCCGGGGCGCACGAGGTCGATGTGCTCGTTTTCGCCCGGGTGACCGACATCATTGCCACGGCGTGACGGGTAACCCATATGTGTCCCCCGGAGTGATCCATGCCGCCCATCACGATCTATTCCAAGTCGACCTGCCCTTACTGCTACGCTGCCAAAGCGCTGCTTGCGCGCAAGGGCGCCGCGTTCGAGGAGATCGACATCGGCCGCCACCCTGAACGACGCGCGGACATGATCGCGCGCGCGGGCGGCCGGACGACGGTGCCGCAAATCTTCATCGGGGAGCGGCACGTCGGGGGGTGCGACGACCTGCATGCACTAGAGGCTCGCGGCGGGCTCGATCCGCTGCTCGCGGCGTGACGCCGGGCTGCCGATGATCAAATTCGCCTTGCAATGTGAGAAGGGGCACGGTTTCGAGGGATGGTTTCGCTCCTCCGCTGATTTCGAAGTGCAGGCGCGCAAGCGCTTGGTCGAGTGTCCCGCCTGCGCATCGAAGAAGATCGAGAAGGCGTTGATGGCACCAGCCGTCCAAGGCACGGATGTGAACCTTGCTCGCACGGAGGTTCCAGTGGAAACGACACCGGCGCCCGTGGCCATGCCGGATCCGCGGCAGGTCGCCCTGCGCGAGATGATGCGCAAGATGCGTGACTACGTTGTCGCGAACTCCGAGGATGTCGGCGACAAATTCGCGGAAGAGGCCCGCAAGATCCACAATGACGAGGTGGAGAAGCGCTCGATCCACGGGCGTGCGACGCCGGACGAAGCCCACGCGCTGCGCGAGGACGGGGTCGAGTTCGCCCCGCTGCCCGTGTTTCCAGACGACCACAACTAGACGAACTGGGTCATCCGCGGTCTTCTGAACTCTCGTAAGGGAGGGTTCGAGATGGTCGTGCATGTCGAAAGGAACGGTCCGGTCACAACGGTGATCAATGACCGGATCGAAGCCCGCAACGCGGTCGATCCGGACACGGCGGAGGTGTTGCACGCAGCCTTTCTCGCCTTCGAGGCGGATGCGGATGCGAAGGTCGCGGTCTTCTGGGGCGCACAGGGCGCGTTCTGCGGCGGGTGGGACTTGAAGTATGGCGCGGCCATGGGTGATGCGGCGCGCTTCAAGGACGAGGTGCTTGACCCGCTCGCTTTTCCCGCCGGGTCGCAGGCTTTGCCGCGCGGGCCGATGGGGCCATCGCGGCTCGAACTCTCGAAGCCGGTCATCGCCGCCGTCGAAGGGCCGGCGGTCGCCGGGGGCATGGAGCTTGCGCTGTGGTGCGACATCCGCGTGATGGCCGAGAGCGCCTATCTCGGCGTCTATTGCCGGCGCTGGGGCGTGCCCTTGGTCGACGGTGGCACGGTGCGCCTGCCGCGCCTCGTCGGCATGGGCCGGGCGATGGAAATCATCCTGACCGGCCGGAAGGTGCCCGCCGAGGAGTGCTACCGGATCGGGCTGTGCGAGAAGGTTGTGCCGACCGGCGAAGCGCGCGCCGCCGCGGAGGCGATGGCGCACGAGATCGCGCGGTTTCCGCAGGGTGCCGTTCGCGCGGATCGGCGCAGCGCCTACGAGACGTTCGGCCTGCCCGTCCGCGAGGCCCTGCGCCGCGAATGGGAGAGCGGTATCGGCGTGATCGCGAGCGAAGGGGCAGCCGGCGCCGCGCGCTTCGCCTCTGGCAAGGGTCGCGGCGGCGACTTCAGCACGATCTGAGCCTATGCTGGCGGACGTTGCGCCAGCATCATGTAGTTCACGTCGGTATCGGGCGTCTCGAACCAGGTATCAGTGAGCAGGTTGTAGGCGACCCCGACGCTGTCGATGACCGCAAGTCCGGCGTGCGCCAGCGGGGCCTCGATCTCCTCCGGCCGCACCAGCTTGTCATATTGGTGCGTGCCTTTCGGCAGCCACCCCAGCACGTATTCCGCGCCGACGATGGCGAGCGCGAAGGCTTTCATCGTGCGGTTGATCGTTGCGATGAGCAGCAATCCGCCCGGCTTTACCAGGGCGGCGCAGGTCGCAAGAAACGCCGGAACGTCGGCGACGTGCTCGACGACCTCCATGCACAGCAGGACGTCGAAGCGCGCGCCGGCGGCCTCGACTTCTTCCGCCGTCGTGGCGCGGTAGTCGATCGCGAGGTCGGAGGTCGCCGCATGCAGCCGCGCGACCTCGATGTTCGTCGCGGAGGGGTCGATGCCCGTGACGGTCGCGCCGAGGCGGGCCATCGGCTCGCTCAACAGGCCGCCGCCGCAGCCGATGTCGAGGATCGTCAAGCCGTCGAAGGGGCGGTTGATCGCGCCGTCGCGCGCGAAATGGGCAAGAACGACACGTCGAATGTAGCGCAGGCGCACCGGATTGAACTTGTGCAACGGCCGGAACTTGCCGTGCGGGTTCCACCATTCGGCGGCAAGGCGCGAGAAGCGGTTGACCTCGGTTGGATCGACGCTCGTCGCGGTCTTCGTTTCGCTCGTCATATCTCGCCTCGGCTGTTCTGAGCCGACGTCGCGCCGCTCGCCTGGTCTTGTCAAGGCGACGAGGTGTTGCGATCGGCGGCGTCTCTCGCTATCAGGCCGCTCGTTGTCACGTCCGAGGCCCGCCTCGGTTTCCTCTCCGAGGCAGTATGGCCCGTCTCGTTCTCAAGTTCGGCGGCACGTCGGTCGCGAACATCGATCGCATCCGCAACGTTGCGCGCCATGTGAAACGCGAGGTCGATGCCGGCCACGAAGTCGTCGTCGTCGTCTCGGCGATGTCGGGCAAGACCAACGAACTCGTCGGATGGGTGAAAGAGGCTTCCGAGCTTTACGATCCTCGCGAATACGACGCGGTCGTCGCCTCGGGCGAACAGGTCACCTCCGGCCTTCTCGCCATCGTGTTGCAGGCGATGGGCGTGAAGGCGCGCTCCTGGCAGGGCTGGCAGATTCCGATCCGCACGGATGCCGGGCACGGATCGGCCGCGATCACGGAGATCGACGGTGCGAATCTGACCGCGTCGTTGGCGCGCGACGGCGTCGCCGTCGTCGCGGGATTTCAGGGTGTCGGGCCCGACGATCGCATCTCCACGCTTGGGCGCGGCGGCTCGGATACGTCGGCTGTTGCCCTCGCCGCGGCGGTGAAGGCCGATCGATGTGACATCTACACCGACGTCGATGGCGTCTACACGACCGATCCGCGCATCGTGGCCAAGGCGCGGCGGATGGAGCGCATCTCCTACGAGGAGATGCTGGAGATGGCTTCGCTCGGCGCCAAGGTTCTGCAGGTACGCTCGGTCGAGATGGCCATGGTGCATCGCGTCCCGGTCTATGTGCGGTCCTCCTTCGACCCGCCGGATGCGAAGAGCTGGCACGGCACGCTCGTTTGCGACGAGGATGAGATCATGGAAAACCAGGTTGTCTCGGGCATCGCCTATTCGAAGGACGAGGCCAAGATCACGCTGCTCGGCGTGGCCGACAAGCCGGGCGTCGCGGCGAGCGTCTTCGGGCCGCTCGCCGATGCGGCGATCAATGTTGACATGATCGTGCAGAACGTGTCGTCGGACGGGAAGACGACGGACATCACCTTCACCGTTCCGGCTGCCGAGTTCGCACGCGCGATGGAGCTCATCACGTCGCAGAAGGACAACATCGGCTATCGGGAGCTGCGCGGCGACACCGACGTCGTGAAGGTCTCGGCCATCGGTGTCGGCATGCGCACCCATGCCGGCGTCGCCGCCAAGATGTTCCGCGCGCTCGCCGAGCGCGGCATCAATATCCAGGCGATCACCACGTCCGAGATCAAGATCTCGATCCTGATCGATGCCGCCTATACCGAGCTTGCCGTGCGCACGCTCCACTCGCTCTACGGCCTGGATAAAGGCTGAACTCACGTCTCCAGCGCCGTCAGCCCCGCTGCTGCGAAGCCGCCATCGACGGCGATCGCCTGGCCGGTGACGAAGCTCGAAGCTTCCTCATCCAAGAGGAAGGTGACGAGGCCCGTGATTTCGCGCGGCTCGGCGTAGCGGCGTTGTGGGACATGGTCGATCCAGGCCTTGCGCGTCGCCGCATCGTGCATCGTGCGCACGAGCGGCGTGTCGACGGGCCCGGGGCACACCGCGTTGGCGCGGATGCTGTAGCGTGCGAGGTCGACGGCCATAACCTGGGTCAAATTGATGACCGCCGCCTTCGAGGAGCCATAGGCTGCGCGACCCTTTGATCCGCGCAAGCCGGCGACCGAGGCGATGGTGACGAGCGAGCCCCCGCCCGTCGCCCTCATGACGCGCGCCGCGGTCCGGCAGACCAAGAAGGTGCCGAGGACGTTCACGTCGTGGATGCGCCGGAAGCGGTCTGCCGGGGTGTCGAGAAACGGAACATCCGCCGCGATCCCGGCTGCCGTCACGACGCCGACGAGCCTTCCGGCCGCGGCGATTCGATCAATCCAAGCCTCTATGGCAACCTCGTCGGTGACGTCGAGCGTGGTGCCATCGACTGAACCCTGGGGGGCCAGTTGCCGCTCGGCGGCATCTAGAGCCCCGGCATTCTGGTCCGCGATCGCAACCCCCCATCCCTTGGCAAGGCATGCCTCCGCAATGGCGAAACCTATTCCGGATGCTCCCCCCGTGATCGCGACAAAGCCTTCACGCATCGCGGAAAACTCCTGTGTTTTGACGAGTTGAGCCGAAGCCCGACGGGTCTGCAAGGAGAGGCCATGGCGCCCAATCTCTCGCCCTTTGCAAAGGTGCGCCGCGCCTTATAGGAAGGACCACGAAGACAAAATCATCTGCTGCGCTGCGGCGGATGGGGCACCGGCAGTGCCCAGAAGATCGTGAGCCCACCGATGCGGATCTCCCTCGGCGGGCCGCGCGTGTTGCTGCGCCGGCTTCGCGAGGTGATGTCGGAGCCGGTCAGTGCGCAGGAGCGGCTCGACAAGATCGTCGTACTGATCGCGGCCAACATGGTGGCCGAGGTCTGCTCGGTCTACGTGCTGCGCGCCGACGGACAACTCGAGCTCTATGCGACCGAAGGCTTGAATCGCAGCCAGGTTCACCTGGTGCAGCTCAGGGTGGGCGAAGGTCTGGTCGGCACGGTCGCCAAGGACGCGAAGCCGCTGGCGCTCGCCAATGCGCAGGCGCATCCCACCTTCAAGTTCTTCCCCGAACTCGGCGAAGAAGTGTACCACGCCTTCGTAGGCGTCCCAATCCTGCGCGCTGGCGACACGCTCGGCGTGCTCGTCGTGCAGAACAAGGCGCATCGCCTCTATTCGGAGGAAGAGGTCGAGGCGCTGCAGACGGTCTCGCTCGTCCTCGCCGAAATGATCGCCTCGGGCGAGCTGCAGGCGATCGCGCGGCCCGGCACGCTCCTCGCGGCCCGGCGTCCGCATCATCTGAGCGGGCTCGGCCTCACCGACGCCGTCGGCCTCGGTCACGTCGTGCTGCACGAGCCCCGCGTCATCATCAAGGCGCTGGTTGCGGAGAACGTGCCCGAAGAACTCCTGCGCCTCGACATGGCGATCGACGCGCTCAAGGCCCAGATCGACAACATGCTGACGCGCACGGAATTGAAGAGCGCGGGCGAGCACCGCGACGTACTCGAAGCTTATCGCATGTTCGCGAACGACCGCGGCTGGGCGCAGAAGTTGCGCGATGCGGTCAAAGACGGCCTCACCGCCGAGGGTGCTGTCGAGAAGGTGCAGAACGACACGCGCGCACGCATGCTGCGCGTGCACGATCCCTATCTGAGGGAACGCCTGCACGACATGGACGATCTCGCCAACCGGCTGCTGCGGCAGCTCACCGGCGAGCCTGCGACCTCGGCCAAGGTCGATCTGCCGAAGGATGCGATCATCGTCGCCCGCAACATGGGACCGGCGGAACTCCTCGACTATGATCGCGAGCGGCTGCGCGGCCTGGTCCTCGAGGAAGGATCGGCGACGAGTCACGTGACGATCGTTGCGCGCGCCCTCGGCATTGCGATGGTCGGCCAGGTCGAGAACATCACGACGCTCGTCGAGCCTGGTGATTCGATCATCGTGGACGGATCGTCCGGCGAGACGCATGTTCGTCCGCCGCCGGAAGTCGAAAGCGCCTATGCGGAGAAAGTTCGCCTTCGGGCCCGCCGGCAGCAGGTCTACCGCGAATTGCGGGACAAGCCGGCCAAGACCCGCGACGGGACGCCGATCAAGCTGTTGTTGAACGTAGGGCTTCTCGTCGATCTGCCGCATCTGCGCGAGACCGGCGCCCACGGCATCGGCCTGTTCCGCACCGAACTCCAGTTCATGGTGGCGGCGACGTTCCCGCGCATTTCCGAGCAGTTCGAGCTGTACAAGCGCGTGCTCGATGCGGCGGGGGATGACCCCGTCACCTTCCGTTCGCTCGACATCGGTGGCGATAAGATCCTCCCCTACATGGAAGCGGAGCAGGAAGAGAACCCCGCGCTCGGTTGGCGCGCGATCCGCCTGACGCTCGATCGGCCCGGGCTCTTGCGCAGCCAGATCCGTGCCCTCTTGATGGCCGCGCGGGGCCGGGAATTGCGCTTGATGTTTCCGATGATCTCCGACGTGTCGGAGTTCGACGCAGCCAAGGCTCTGGTCGACCGCGAGTTGCGGTTCTTGAACCGTCACGGCCATGAAGCGCCGCTCTCCATCAGGCTCGGAGCCATGATCGAGGTACCGGCGATCCTCTGGCAGCTCGAGGCGCTGGTGCGGCGCGTCGACTTCCTGTCCGTCGGTTCGAATGACCTCTTGCAGTTCTTCTTCGCGGCCGACCGCGGCAATGCCAAGATCGCCAATCGCTTCGACGCGCTGTCTCAGCCCGTTCTGCGCGCCTTGAAGTACATCGCGGATACCGCATCGGCCGGGCACGTGCCGGTAACGGTCTGCGGTGAACTTGCCGGCAAACCCCTTGAAGCAATCACCCTCCTGGGTCTCGGCTTCCGTTCGATTTCCATGTCGCCGGCATCAATCGGGCCGGTGAAGGCCGCGCTCACCGCGCTCGACCTCAACGAGCTGCGTGACTTCCTCTATCCCCTTCTCCACGATTCCGAGCCGATACCGGACCTGCGTCGGCGACTGCACGTTTTCGCCGAAACCCACGGAATTGCCGTCTAGCCATGATTGCCGCCGACAAGCTGTCCGGGCTCGTTGCCCGCTTCGATGACCTGTCGCGCCGACTGGCTGAAGGCGCCACAGGGGAGGCTTTCGTGCAATTGTCGCGTGACTATGCCGAGATCGAGCCCGCGGCGATTGCGGCGCGCGATCTTCTCGCGGCGCGGCGGGAGCTGGATGAGGCTTCTGCACTCGCCGTCGACGCGACGAGCGATCCGGAGATGAAGGCGATCGCGCTGGAGGAGATGGCCGCGCTCAAGCCGCGCATCGAGGAACTGGAACGGCATCTCGCCGTGCTGTTCCTGCCGAAGGATGCTGCCGACGAAAAAAGCGCCATCCTCGAAGTGCGCGCCGGTACCGGCGGTGACGAGGCCGCACTCTTCGCGGGTGATCTGTTCCGCATGTACGAGCGCTACGCCGCGCTGCATCGCTGGCAGGTCGAAGTCCTGTCCGTGTCCGAGGGCACGGTCGGCGGCGTCAAGGAAGTCATCGCCTCGATCACGGGGAAGGGCGTCTTCGCGCGGCTGAAGTTCGAATCCGGCGTTCATCGCGTACAGCGCGTGCCGACGACCGAAGCCTCGGGTCGCATCCACACCTCGGCTGCGACCGTCGCGGTTCTTCCCGAGGTCGAAGAGGTCGATATTGCGATCGATGACAGGGACCTCAAGATCGAGACCATGCGCGCGGGCGGCGCCGGTGGTCAGCACGTCAACAAGACCGAGAGCGCCATCCGCATCACCCACCTGCCGACGGGAATCACCGTCGTCCAGCAGGACGAACGTTCACAGCACCGCAACAAGGCGACGGCGATGAAGATCTTGCGTGCGCGCCTCTTCGATCTCGAGCGATCGAAGCGCGATGCGGCCCGCGCCGCCGACCGGCGCGGCCAGGTCGGTTCAGGCGATCGCTCGGAACGCATCCGCACCTACAATTTCCCGCAGGGCCGAGTAACCGATCACCGCATCGACCTCACCCTGTACAAGCTTGATCGTGTCCTTGCCGGGGATGCGCTCGACGAGTTGATCGACGCTCTGATCGCCGAGCATCAAGCGGCGCTTCTTGCGGCAAGCGCATGAGCGATCGCGTCGCGCTCCAGGCTGGATTGACGACCCGGGCAGCTTTCGAGCGTGTCCGCGTGGCGCTTCGCGCGGCTGGATTCGATACACCGGAGCTTGATGCGCGCGTGCTGACGGCCGCGGCTCTCGCCATCGCGCCGCAGAATCTGCTGTTGACGGAGCAGCGCGTGCTCGATGCGCGTGAGGCCCGCACCTTAGCTGCGTTCGCGCATCGTCGGCTGGCGCACGAACCGGTGGCGCGGATTGTCGGTGTCAGAGCGTTCTGGCACCTGACGCTTGCCATCGGGCCGTCGACCTTGGTGCCGCGGCCCGACACGGAAACGGTGGTCGAAACCGCCCTCGACCACATGCGCGGGACCCGTGGACTCGATACGCCGTGGCGTATCGCCGATCTCGGCACCGGCTCCGGCGCGATCCTCTTGGCCTTGCTGTCGGAAGCGCCAATGGCGCTCGGCCTCGGCGTCGATCGTGATCTTGCCGCGCTGACGGTGGCGCGGACCAACGCGGCCAGGCATGGCCTTGCTGATCGCGCGCTGTTCGTTCAAGCCGATTGGGGAGCGTCGATCGGGCCCTCGGGGGTCGACCTGATCGTGTCGAACCCGCCCTATGTTCCAACGGACGAGATCGCGACGCTCGCGCCGGACGTGGCCCGTTTTGATCCTGTGGCCTCTCTCGACGGCGGCCCGGACGGGCTCGATGCCTACCGCGCCCTGCTGCCGCAGGCCCTGCGGGCGTTGCGCCCGGGGGGTCGCCTCTTTCTCGAGGTTGGCGAAACGCAGGGATCGGCGGTCGAAGCGTTGCTTGCGGTCCATGGCTTTCAGCCGGGCGGGCCGAGCCGCCGGGATCTTGCCGGTCACGTCCGCGTCGTGGTCGGTAAGGTTACGTGACTGCCGCCTGTCAAAATCCTCTTGGAAACTGATGCGGAACCGATTATTTAGGACACAGGAATCGCGCAGGGTCTGCCGGCGAAAGAGCGCCGAAGTGGATCGGAGGCGGGCGCGAGGGGGGACGACAGCGACGCTTGTGCTCAAACGAGCGCAGCAGCACGTCCAGGCTTCTCGAGACGAAGGATCGACGCGCCGAGCGATGCCGGTGTCAGTCGTAGGTCAAGATGCGGGCGCGTCGGCTGGGGTCGACGGTGCGGTCCGTCGGTAATGTCGGCGCTTGGGCGCGCGGCAAGGATGGGGCGGCCGAGGTCGAGACCCCGGCATCGAGGGGCGGGATGAAGGACAAATGAGACCTGGTCAGAACAACAAGCGTATGCGCGGTCGGAATCGTGGCAAGGGACCGAATCCGCTTCACAGATCGTATGAGTCGAACGGTCCGGACGTGAAGATCCGCGGGTCGGCACAGCACATCGCTGAGAAGTATCTACAGCTCGCGCGCGACGCGCAGGCTTCCGGCGATCGCATCACTGCTGAGAACTATCTGCAGCATGCCGAGCACTATTTCCGCCTGCTCGCGGAAGCGCAGGCGCGCTTTGCCCCGCACCTGCCGGCATATGTTCGTCCCGACGAACAGCACGACGACGAGGAGGATGATTGCGAGGAGGTGGATGCCGCGGCGGCGGGCGTGCCAGCCACGGGCGAGGCCGCGCTCGCGGGGTCTGCCCCCTACGGCAACAATGGCGGCAGCTACCCCGAGCCGCGTCGCGATGGTCGGGACTTTCGGCAGCGCGATCGCAATTTCGACCGACGCGATTATCAGCGCGATCGCGGGCCGCCGCAGGAGCGGTCCGAGTCGGGCGAGCAGCCGAGTGTCGAATTCCCGCAGCGGCGCGAAGATCGCAGCCTCGGGGATCGTCCGCCGCGCGATTTCCAGGACCGCGGTCCACGGCCTGAGCGCGGACCGCGCCCGGAGCGTGGTCCACGGCCAGAGCGGCCGATGCCGGCCGCGGACGAGGTCGTCGAGGCGGCGCGCGAGCCCGCAGGCGAAGGGGAAGGTGGCGAGCCGCGGGAACAGGGGCTACCCTCGTTCCTGACACGCGGCCGTCGCCGCGGCCGCCCGCCCTATCGCCGCCGCGAAGGCGAGGAGGGCGAGGAGCCGACGGCTGAAGCCGATACACCGCCGCCCGCCGGCGCCGCCGGCTGACCGATTCTCAACAATACAGAGGGCGGGCGCTCGTTTCGTTTTGCTGGTCAGAACGGCAGGCTCGACCGCTCCGTACCGCTTGCGGGCGCCACATCGCCGAGGATGGACATGGTGTCCTTGGGCGCGATCTGCCCCCCTGATTGGACGCGCAGATACACCCCGCAATCGTGGTGCTCATAGACGCGTTCGAGAAGCGCAATCATGTTCGTGTCGCGCCGTCCGGCGTCAGGATCGACATCGATCGCCGCGCAACGGTCGATGCGCGCGAGCCCCACGAGAACCGCGCCGCCGATGCGCACGCGCTTGCCGACGACGTCGAACTCCCCCCAGGCCGGCAGACCATCCACGATGATGTTGCCGCGGAAGCGCCGCACGTCGAGTTCGCAACCGAGCTCACCTTCGATGGCGCGCAGTGAAGCGCGGTTGACCAAGGAGACGAAGCCTTTGCGCGAGTCCATGAAGCGGTGGCCGTCGGCGGACAGGACGCGAAACGGCCCGCGCTTCTCGTCGGCGAATTCGGCTTC
This sequence comes from Pseudomonadota bacterium, assembly GCA_041694995.1. Lineage (GTDB taxonomy): Bacteria > Pseudomonadota > Alphaproteobacteria > Rhizobiales > UBA4765 > Raskinella. The sequence continues at coordinate 75,281 of JBGFRS010000028.1, forward strand.
GAGGCAGGTTGCGATGGCCGCGCGCCCCGTGTCGCTCGTCAAGTCGCCCTGAGCGAGAACGACGCCGTCGCGTTCGATGGTGAGTGTCGCGGTCGCATCGTCGTAGCGCGTTCGCAGGCGCGCCAAGCCCGCGTGCCGCATGCGCTGGAGAAACTTGATCTTCGGCAGATGCTCCGGCCGCCCGGGATCAAAGCCGGAGGGGCCGTTTTCGATCGCATAGAGGCGGTCCCCAGGAAAAGGGGCGCCTGCGGCCAGCGTGACGGTCGGCAGTTCCTCCGGGCTCAGCCCCTTCACGGGATGCCGATAGAGCGCGGTGACAATCGCAGCGGACATGCGCTGTCACAAGCACGCTGCGAGGTTCGGGTCCACGGGTTCTGTGCCGCCGGGAACACCCGGGGCCAAGGGCGCGTTGGGCAGTCGCGGTCCGCTGAGCGGATCGGCTTAAGCCGCACTCGTCGCGCGCCCTCTTCCGGATGCGACGTCGCGTGCCCATATCCGCTGCACGGCGGCCGCCGGATGGGGTCGCTGCGGCAGCAGGTTGCGCCGTTCGGGGCTTCGGACCGGGGGCGTGGGCGGGAAGGTGACGATGAACCTTGAGAAGTATACCGAGAGGGCGCGCGGTTTCGTTCAAGCTGCCCAAACCATCGCTCTGCGCGACGGCCACCAGCAGTTTTCCCCCGAACATCTCCTGAAAGCCCTTCTCGACGACGATCAGGGCTTGGCGTCGGGTCTGATCGACCGCGCCGGCGGGCGCTCCCGCGAAGCGAAGGCGGCGGTCGATGCGGCGCTCAAGAAGCGGCCGAAGGTCTCGGGCGGTTCGGGCGGCCTCTACCTGACCTCCGAGTTGGCCCGCGTGTTCGATGCGGCCGAGAAGGCCGCCGACAAGGCCGGCGACAGCTTCGTGACGGTCGAGCGCCTGTTGCTCGCCCTCGCGGTCGAGAAGGATACCGAGGCCGGCAAGATCCTCGGCGCCGCCGGCGTCACCGCCCAGGCGCTCAACCGCGCCATCGAAGACTTGCGCAAGGGCCGCACGGCGGACACGGCCTCCGCCGAAAATCAGTACGACGCACTCAAGAAATATGCGCGCGATCTGACCGAAGCCGCCCGCACCGGCAAGCTCGACCCGGTCATCGGCCGCGACGAGGAGATCCGCCGCACCGTGCAGGTGCTGTCGCGTCGCACCAAGAACAACCCCGTCCTCATCGGCGAGCCGGGCGTCGGCAAGACCGCCATCGTCGAGGGGCTCGCGCTGCGCATCGTCAATGGCGATGTGCCGGAGAGCTTGAAGGACAAGCGGTTGATGGCGCTCGACATGGGCGCGATGATCGCCGGCGCGAAGTATCGCGGCGAGTTCGAGGAGCGGCTCAAGGGCGTTCTACAGGAGGTGCAGGCCTCCGATGGTCAGATCATCCTGTTCATCGACGAGATGCACACGCTCGTCGGGGCGGGCAAGGCCGACGGGGCGATGGATGCGTCGAACCTGCTGAAACCCGCGCTCGCGCGCGGCGAATTGCATTGCGTTGGCGCGACCACGCTCGACGAATACCGCAAGCATGTCGAGAAGGACGCAGCGCTTGCTCGTCGCTTTCAGCCCGTCTTCGTCAACCAGCCGACGGTCGAGGATACCATTTCGATCCTGCGCGGCCTCAAGGAGAAGTATGAGACGCATCACGGCGTGCGCATCACCGATTCGGCGATCGTCGCCGCCGCGACGCTGTCGAACCGCTACATCACCGACCGCTTCTTGCCAGACAAGGCGATCGACCTCGTGGACGAGGCCTCGGCCCGTTTGCGCATGCAGGTCGACTCGAAGCCGGAGGAGCTTGATCTGATCGACCGTGAGGTCATCCGCCTCAAGATCGAACGCGAGGCTTTGAAGAAGGAAACCGACAAGGGTTCCATCGATCGGCTGGCGAGGCTCGAAGCCGAGCTTGGCGAACTCGAAGAGAAGTCGACGACGCTCACCGCGCAGTGGAAGGCGGAGAAGGAAAAGCTCGCCTCGGCGCAGACCATCAAGGCGAAGCTCGACGAGGCGCGCACCCAACTTGCGAACGCGCAACGCAATGGCGATTTCGCGCGCGCTGGCGAGCTGGCCTACGGCGTCATCCCCGGTCTCGAGAAGGACCTGAAGGCGATCGAGGAGCGCGAGGCGAAGGGTCCGATGATGGAGGAGGCGGTAACCGCTGATCACGTCGCGCAGGTCGTCTCGCGCTGGACCGGGATCCCCGTCGACAAGATGCTCGAAGGCGAGCGCGAGAAGCTCCTGCGCATGGAGGAGGCGCTGGGCAGGCGCGTGGTCGGCCAGGCCGAAGCGGTTGCGGCGGTTTCGATGGCCGTGCGTCGTGCGCGCGCCGGGCTGCAGGACCCGAACCGACCGATCGGCTCCTTCATGTTCTTAGGCCCGACCGGTGTCGGCAAGACGGAGTTGACCAAAGCGCTTGCTGCGTTCCTGTTCGATGACGAGACGGCGATGCAGCGCATCGACATGTCCGAGTTCATGGAGAAGCACTCGGTCGCCCGCCTGATCGGCGCCCCTCCCGGCTATGTCGGCTATGAGGAAGGGGGCGTGCTCACCGAAGCGGTGCGGCGTAGGCCCTATCAAGTCGTGCTCTTCGACGAGATCGAGAAGGCCCATCCGGACGTCTTCAATGTGCTCTTGCAGGTGCTCGATGACGGCCGCCTCACCGACGGGCAGGGCCGCACGGTCGATTTTCGCAACACGCTGATCGTGATGACGTCAAACCTCGGATCCGATTTTCTCGCGAACCAGCCCGAGGGCGAGGACACCGATGCGGTGCGCGAACCCGTAATGGCCGTCGTGCGCGCGCATTTCCGGCCCGAGTTCTTGAACCGTGTCGACGAGATCATTCTGTTCCACCGTTTGCGGCGCGATCAGATGGCCTCGATCGTCGACATTCAGTTCGCGCGGCTCAAAAAGCTCCTCGAAGAGCGCAAGATCACGATCGAGCTTCACGACTCGGCGCGGCAATGGATCGCCGACAAGGGGTACGATCCCATCTATGGCGCGCGGCCGTTGAAGCGCGTCATCCAGAAATACGTGCAAGACCCACTCGCGGAGCAGATTCTTGCCGGCGGCGTCAAGGACGGCAACGCCGTGAAAGTGTCCGTTCGCGACGGCGCCATCACTGTCAACGGCTCGCCCGTCAAAGCCGCCGCGTAGCAAAGAAATCCCCTCTCTCCGTAAAGTACGGGGAGAGGGGAGCGGCTTCGCCTGCCCTGTCCGGGGAGTGGCAAGGGTTCACTACGCCGCCGTCTTCGGTTCGCTGCCGGGCGTTGCGGGCTCCTCGGCCAGCGCCATGGACTTCGCCGGCCGTGCCGCGAGCTTTTCCTTCGCCAGCTTCGTTGCGGTGCCGTAGTCGGGCTTGCCCGATCCCAAAAGCGGGATGTGATCGACGACCAGGATCTCGCCCGGAACGTTCAGTTCGGACAATCCTTTTGCCTTGACGTGTCGCAGGAACGCTTCGCGCGTCAGCGTGGTGTCCCTCGTCAAGAGCACGAGCCTCTCGCCCTTGCGCGCATCGGGAACGGTAACCACGATCGTCACGAGACTCGGCCACAGCTCGGCGGCAAGCGCTTCCACCGCCGACAGCGAGATCATCTCGCCCGCGATCTTCGCAAACCGCTTGGCGCGGCCCTTGATGGTGATGAACCCCTGTGCGTCGATGCTCACGATGTCGCCCGTGTCGTGCCAGCCCTCGGCCGGCGGTTCGAGCACGCCCGGCCTTTCCGTCCGCACGTAGCCGAGCATCACGTTCGGGCCGCGCACGAACAGACGGCCACCCTCCTCGATGCCGGGCACAGGTTCGAGCCGCGCTTCCATCAGCGGCGTCAGCCGGCCCACCGTGCCGGATTTGTTGGAGAGCGGCGTGTTGATGGCCAGCACCGGCGCCGCTTCTGTCACGCCGTAGCCTTCGAGGATGCGTACGCCGAACTTGTCCATGTACGTCTGCCGCGTGCGGTCTTTAACCGCCTCCGCGCCCGAGACCACCAGCCGGAGGGAATGGAAGTCATAAGGATGCGCCGAGCGCGCATACCCGGTAAGAAACGTGTCCGTGCCGAACAGAATCGTAGAATTGCTCCAATAGACCAGCTCAGGCACGAGCCGATAGTGCAGCGGCGAGGGGTAGAGATAGACCGATGCGCCCCCGATCAGCGGCATCACGAGGCCGCCCGTCAGTCCGAACGAGTGGAATACGGGCATCACGTTGAACACCTTGTTCTGGCTGTCCACCGCGATGCGATGCAGGCACTGGAAGGCGTTCGCCAGAAGATTCTTGTGGCTGAGAACGACGCCCTTGGGCGTGCCCTCCGTGCCGGAGGTGAACAGGATCGCCGCGGGATCGTCGGGCCTGCGCTGCGACTGCGCCTTAGAGCCCTGCCAGAGGCCCGCGATCTTGTCGGCAAACCCGATCGTCGCCCTGATGTCTTCCAGGTAGACGATCTTTACGATCGCCGACAGTTTTTCCACCGCCTCGCCGAGCTTCGCCTTCTCGACGAACGCGTGCGAGGTCAGCACCACCTCAACCTTCGCCGCCTGGCAAGCGTAGATCATGTTCTGCGCGCCGCCCGAGAAGTTCAGCATGGCCGCAACCCGGCCGATCGTCTGCAGTGCAAAGAACGTCACCGCGACGCCCGCCGAGTTCGGCAGCAGCACGCCAACGCTGGCGCCTTCCGGCGCGAAGGGGGCGAGCTTGCGGCCAAGCACCTGCGCGCCGAGGATCAGTTTTCTGTAGGAGAGCTTCGTGCCGAGCGAGTCCTCGATGACCGGACGGCCCGTGTCCCGCGTGCGCCTTGCTTCGATGAGCGCCGAGAACAGCGTCTGGTCCAGGTTCGCCGTCAGAACGGCTGCATTGACCATGATGTCCTGCAGGGCCGCGCTCGCAGCCTGGCGCCGGGCCCTGCCGCGCAAGGTTTCGTCGAACGGCAGCCTCACCGGCGGCAGGATCGTCACCGTGGTCTTGGGGAACAGCGACTTTCGCGTCTGATAGCGACTGAGGTGGCCGAAATACGACCGCTCCGGACCGTCGATGCGGACCGGCACGACGATGGCGTCAGCCTTGTCCGCGATCATCGCAGTGCCGTCGTAGACTTTCATCAGCCCGCCGGTGGTGGTCAGCCGGCCTTCCGGAAAGATCACCAGCGTGTTGCCGGCTTTCACGTCGTTGATGAGATGCCGCGTGCTGAGCGGCCTCGTCGAGTCGATCGGATGAACCTTCGCGAATTTCAGAAAGGGTTTGACCCACCAGCGTCGTGCGATTCCCCTGTCGATCGCGTAGAAGGCGAAATCCGGCATGATCGCGTGTATCAGCGGCGCGTCGAGGAAGCTGACGTGGTTCGGAGCGATGATGGCGCGCTTGCCGGCGGGCGGCAGGTTCTCGTGCCCCTTCACTTCCAGGCGCAGGAACGTTTTGAACAGGAACATCGCCAAATCCTTGAGGCCGTGCTCCCCCCATGCTCTCAGCACCAGTCCGAGCGCGATGAGATTGGCGGCGCCAAGCATGAGAAAGAGGCTCGACGTTCCCCAGCCGGCCCCTTTCATCGCGGCGAGCACGAGGCTCCCTCCGACGATGAACACGGCCGACAGGACGTTGCATGCGGCGACCACGCGCGCCTTGCGGTCATCCTGCGCCCAGAGCTGTACGGCCGCGAACGACGGCACGAAGAAGAGCCCGCCGGCGAGCGACAGAAGGAAGAAGCCGAGCGTCAGCCGGAGGCCGTGGTAGCTCGAAAGGAACGCCCCGGGTTCGATCGGATGCTCGGACCGGACAAGGCCGGAGGCCGTCCAGGAGATATCGAAGCAGGAAAGCGCCATCAGCACGGCGCCGATGGGCACAAGCGCCAGGTTCGGGCGCATCGCGCTGGCCTTGGCGGCGAGCAACGAGCCGGTGGCGATGCCGACGGTGAAGATGAGAAGGCCGAGTGTGATGACGCCCTGCGTGCCGTTGAGCTCTTCCTTCAACATCACGGGCACCAGCGACAGCGCGGCCGCGCCAACGAGCCAGAACCAGCTGGTGATAAGGCCGCCCGCCCACAGCCGACGGTCACTGCGCAGGCCGTCGATGAGCGCGAAGGTCGAGGTCAGCGGGTTCTTGGACACCGGAAGGTCGGGCGCCGCGGCGCCCGTCTTCGGAATGAGGCGGGCGGCGCCCCAGCACAGAACCGCTATCACGATCGTCAGGGCCGGAAGCTCCCAGGTGGTTTCCTCGGGGTGCACCATCAGTCCGCCTGCGATGGTGCCGAGCAGAATGGCCGCGAACGTCGCGCTTTCCACGAGCGCGTTGCCGGCCGAGATCTCCTTCCTGTCGAGCAGATTGGGCAGGATGCCGTACTTGATCGGCCCGAACAGCGCCGCAACGATGCCAAAACCTGCCAGCGCCACGAACAGCACGGGCACCGAGTTGAGCCAGAACCCCACCGCCGCCACCAGCGCCGCCAGGATTTCAAACCTCTTCAACCACTCTGCCATTTCGGCCTTGTCGTGCTTGTCCCCCCATTCCCCTCCCAATCCCGACAGGAAAAAGAACGGCGCCACCAATACAGCGGTCGCCAGCGCCACCAGCGGTGCGCCGTCTGCCTCTCCGATCTTGAACAGGATCAGGATGATGAGCGCGTTCTTGACGAAGTTGTCGTTGAGCGCCGAGAAGAACTGGCACCAGAACAGCCCGGTGAAGCGGCGGGTTGTCAGAAGATCTGGAAACATGGCGTTGGTCCTCGGGAGCAGGGCGAACGGAACTGGACGGCGGCGGATCAGTTCGGATGCTGCGGCGAGTACCAACCGCAACGAGGTTGAAGAACGGCACAGCAGGACAAACATTGAGCCGGATCAAAATCGCCGATTTTGGGCGGGACACTCTCCAAAGGTGTGCGGCCCGGAATAAAACCAGGGGCGCCTGGCGTGCGCAGCCATACCGTGACGAGACTTCTCGTGCAGCACGACCGTGCTAGGCTTGATGGTGAGCCATCAGCCAACGGGTTGCGGTCGTGACACAGAGCGTCGTTCTTCTTCTCGGCACGAAGAAGGGGGCGTTCATCGTCGAAAGCGACGCGGCGCGCAGATCGTGGAGCTTGCGCGGACCCTTCTGCGAGACATGGCCGATGCACCACGTTATCGGCGACGCGGATGGTGTCATCTACGCGGCGGGCGGCAATGAATGGTTCGGGCCGGCCGTGTGGCGTTCGGATGATCTCGGGCGGAACTGGACGCGATCGAGCCAGGGCCTCGCTTACGCGGCGGGAGAAACACCGATCAAGGCCGTGTGGTCGCTCGCCGCTCGCAACGGTTCGGTCTTCGCGGGCGTCGAACCGGCGGGCTTGTTCCGCAGCGAGGATGGTGGGATCACGTGGTCGCATGTCGCAGGCTTGCGCGAGCATCCGTCGCGCCCGGACTGGCAGCCCGGCGCAGGTGGATTGATCCTGCATGCTCTTATTCCGCATCCAGCTGACCCACAGCAGATTTGGATTGGTATCTCGACGGCCGGCGTCTTCCACACCGCCGATGGCGGCGCGACATGGACGCCGCGCAATCGTGGCACGCGCGCGGACTTCCTGCCCGACGACCAGCGCTATCCCGAATACGGGCAGTGCGTGCATGCGCTCGCGATGGCGCCCGGCATGCCGAACCGGCTCTACCAGCAAAATCATTGCGGCATGTATCGCAGCGACGACGGCGGGTTGCACTGGACCAGCATCGAGAAGGGCTTGCCGTCGAGCTTCGGCTTTCCGGCGGCGACGCATCCGCGCGACCCCGACACGCTCTATCTCACGCCGCTCAATGGCGACATCGCCGGCCGCTTCATGCCGGATGCGCGCGCCGCTGTCTGGCGCACGCGTGATGCCGGCGCGACGTGGACGGATCATCGCGAGGGTTTGCCACAGCGCCACGCCTATTTCGGCGTGCTGCGTCGCGCGCTCGCGACCGACACGCTCGATCCGGCGGGGGTCTATTTCGGCACGAACTCGGGTTCTCTCTATGCGAGCGCGGACGAAGGCGAAACCTGGACCTGTATCGCCCAGCACCTGCCGTCGATCTCTTCCGTCGAAACGCTGGTCCTCGATGAGGAGCGGCGGTGAGCGAGGTTGCGGCGCGGGTTCTGGTTCGCTTGGGAACCTTGCTGACGATCCACTTTCCAACGGCGGATCGGGTGGTGTCCCTGCCGGTCGCGAGCGTCGCCGAGATGATCGATGCGCTCGACGAGCGCTGGCCGGGCATGCGCGATTGCATCTGCGATTCGACGCCGGCCATCCGGCGCCACATGAACGTGTTCGTCGATGGCAAGCGCGCAACCCTCGACACGCCGCTGCGGCCGGGCGCCGACGTCTATGTGTTGACGGCGGTGAGCGGCGGTTGAGGGATGTGACTAACTGCCCGCCCGCGCCAGACGCGCGGGGTCGGCGCGGCGCATCATCTGTTCGATACGGAAGCGTTCGCGCTCGAATTCGGCGAGCATGCGTCCGTCGAGCGTGCGGCCGCGCGGCACGCGGATGCGCATCGGGTCGACGAAAGAGCCGTTCACGAGCACTTCGTAGTGCAGGTGCGGGCCGGTCGAGAGGCCGGATGACCCGAGGAAGCCGATCACCTGGCCTTGCGCCACGCGCGTGCCGCGGGCGATGCCGCGGCTGAAGGCCGAGAGGTGCGAGTAGGTGGTCATGTAGCCGTTCGCGTGCTGCACCTCGACGCGGCGGCCATAGCCGGAGGTCCATTCGGCCTTGACCACGGTGCCGGCGCCGGCGGCCATGATCGGCGTGCCGACCGGCGCCGACCAGTCGACACCCGTGTGCATGCGCACGTAGCCGAGCAGCGGATGCCGGCGCATGCCGAAGCCTGAACGGAAGTTGCCGCCATTGATCGGGGTGCGCATCAGGAACTTCTTCGCGGAGCGGCCGCGCTCGTCGAAGAAGTCGATGAGATTGTCGTCGTCGGTCTTGAAGCGGAAGTAGCGGCGCGTCTCACCGCCGATGGTCAGCGAGGCATAGAGGATGTCCTCGCGCCCGGGATTGCCGCCGGTCTCTTCCTCGGCCGCGTAGAACACTTCGAAGGAGTCGCCGGGGCGAACGCGTCGCTGGAAATCGACGTCGAAGGAGTAGATCTTGATGAGTTCGTCGACGAGCTGACGCGGCACGCTGTTGCGCAGCGCCGTCTCGTAGATCGAAACATAGAGCGTCGGCGTCGCGCCGGCGATCTCCTCCCTCGGCGCCTCTTCTTCCTCTTCCGCTTGCGCGGTCAAGGGTTCGTCGAGCGTGTCGAGCGACATGTCGATCGCCGCATATTGTCCGAGATCGGTCAGAACCGCGGTCGCGAGCACGTTGCGCTCCATCAGCACGGCGACGCGCGCGATCATGCGCCGCGTCGGATCGTTGTCGGCGGGAACGGTGACGATGCGCAGGCGATGGCCCTCGCGCAGATCGCCCGAGCGCAAGCGACGCTGCAACGCTTCGATGATGGCGCGGCTCTCCTGCAAGGTCGCGCCGTGGCTGACGAGAATCGTCGCGAGCGTTTCGCCGCGCTGGACGATGTGCGTCGTCTCGTCGGCGACGGAGGGTTGCCCGCGTGCGCCTTGCGGGCGCAGCTTTTCGACCTCCGTCACGTTCTCGTTGAAGACGCGGAATTGGCTGTCGCCGCCGATGCGCAGGCCATCGGCCGGTCCGAAGCCGAGCGTGTTCGCGGCCGCGAGAAGATCGGAAGCCGTGAGGCTGCGACCC